>NZ_JBPQCY010000002.1:70000-220000 GCF_051376105.1 Aeromonas molluscorum
GGGAAGGCTCAGACAGCTAGGATGTTGGCTTAGAAGCAGCCATCATTTAAAGAAAGCGTAATAGCTCACTAGTCGAGTCGGCCTGCGCGGAAGATGTAACGGGGCTCAAACCAGGCACCGAAGCCGCGGATTCACACTTATGTGTGAGTGGTAGGGGAGCGTTCTGTAAGTCTGCGAAGGTGTATCGAGAGGTATGCTGGAGATATCAGAAGTGCGAATGCTGACGTAAGTAACGATAAAGGGGGTGAAAAGCCTCCTCGCCGGAAGACCAAGGGTTCCTGTCCAACGTTAATCGGGGCAGGGTGAGTCGACCCCTAAGGTGAGGCCGAAAGGCGTAATCGATGGGAAGCAGGTTAATATTCCTGCACGACTTGTAATTGCGATGGGGGGACGGAGAAGGCTAGGTGGGCCAGGCGACGGTTGTCCTGGTGAAAGTGCGTAGGTGGTGTTTCTAGGCAAATCCGGAGACACAACACTGAGACACGAGACGAAGCCACTACGGTGGTGAAGCCATTGATGCCATGCTTCCAGGAAAAGCCTCTAAGCTTCAGATTACAAGTCATCGTACCCCAAACCGACACAGGTGGTCGGGTAGAGAATACCAAGGCGCTTGAGAGAACTCGGGTGAAGGAACTAGGCAAAATAGAACCGTAACTTCGGGAGAAGGTTCGCTCTTGACAGTGAAATCCCTTGCGGATGGAGCAGTTGGGAGTCGCAGTGACCAGATGGCTGGGACTGTTTATCAAAAACACAGCACTCTGCAAACACGAAAGTGGACGTATAGGGTGTGACACCTGCCCGGTGCCGGAAGGTTAATTGATGGGGTTAGCGCAAGCGAAGCTCTTGATCGAAGCCCCGGTAAACGGCGGCCGTAACTATAACGGTCCTAAGGTAGCGAAATTCCTTGTCGGGTAAGTTCCGACCTGCACGAATGGTGTAACCATGGCCATGCTGTCTCCACCCGAGACTCAGTGAAATCGAATTCGCCGTGAAGATGCGGTGTACCCGCGGCTAGACGGAAAGACCCCGTGAACCTTTACTACAGCTTGGCACTGAACATTGAACCTACATGTGTAGGATAGGTGGGAGGCTTTGAAGCGATGACGCCAGTTGTCGTGGAGCCGTCCTTGAAATACCACCCTTGTATGTTTGATGTTCTAACGCAGGGCCCTGAATCGGGCTCGCGGACAGTGCCTGGTGGGTAGTTTGACTGGGGCGGTCTCCTCCCAAAGAGTAACGGAGGAGCACGAAGGTTGGCTAATCCTGGTCGGACATCAGGAGGTTAGTGCAATGGCATAAGCCAGCTTAACTGCGAGACGGACAGGTCGAGCAGGTACGAAAGTAGGTCATAGTGATCCGGTGGTTCTGAATGGAAGGGCCATCGCTCAACGGATAAAAGGTACTCCGGGGATAACAGGCTGATACCGCCCAAGAGTTCATATCGACGGCGGTGTTTGGCACCTCGATGTCGGCTCATCACATCCTGGGGCTGAAGTCGGTCCCAAGGGTATGGCTGTTCGCCATTTAAAGTGGTACGCGAGCTGGGTTCAGAACGTCGTGAGACAGTTCGGTCCCTATCTGCCGTGGGCGTTGGATGATTGAAGGGAGTTGCTCCTAGTACGAGAGGACCGGAGTGAACGAACCTCTGGTGTTCGGGTTGTCACGCCAGTGGCACTGCCCGGTAGCTAAGTTCGGAATCGATAACCGCTGAAAGCATCTAAGCGGGAAGCGAGCCCTGAGATGAGTCATCCCTGACCCCTTGAGGGTCCTAAAGGGCCGTTGGAGACCACAACGTTGATAGGTGGGGTGTGTAAGCGCGGCGACGTGTTGAGCTAACCCATACTAATTACCCGTGAGGCTTAACCATACAACACCCAAGAAGTGTTTCTGGTGCTTGTAGCAAGTGAACCAAGAACTACTACCTAATTCAGTGATAGCGATGGCAACAGCCACTAAGTCGTTACTCACGTCAGCTTTCCGAGATTGAAGTTTTTGCCTGGCGGCCATAGCGCCGTGGACCCACCTGATCCCATGCCGAACTCAGAAGTGAAACGCGGTAGCGCCGATGGTAGTGTGGCATTCGCCATGCGAGAGTAGGACACTGCCAGGCTCCTAATTACAGTCACAGCGATGTGATTGGTCGCGAAACAACGTCAGGTTGTTGCGGACAAAAGATTGAGATAACGCACACAGTGTGTTCTTTACCGGTTAGTGTGCTGATATGGCTCAGTTGGTAGAGCGCATCCTTGGTAAGGATGAGGTCCCCAGTTCGACTCTGGGTATCAGCACCAGTTTTAAGTTAGTGATACAGCTTTTGCCTGACGGCAATAGCGCCGTGGAACCACCTGATCCCATGCCGAACTCAGAAGTGAAACGCGGTAGCGCCGATGGTAGTGTGGCATTCGCCATGCGAGAGTAGGACACTGTCAGGCACCTATTTAGAAGAGGCCTCCCATGCGGGAGGCCTTTTTGCTTTCTGCGCGTGAATCGCCTCACCTTGTTTCGTCTCTTTCTCATCCCCCTCCATCCGGTTAAGCTGATCCCCCTGTCACCGAGGCGTTGAGCCCCGGTTCTCTGACCTCATTTCGGATGAGGTGACTCTGATGGAGGTTGTCTGTGCGTCTGGATCCCTTTACCTGTCTGCTCATCCTGGTGGTGAGTCTGGCTTCTTTCTTCCCCTGTGAAGGTCAGCTTGCCCTCTGGTTTGCCACCCTCACCAAGCTGGCGGTGGCGTTGTTGTTTTTTATGCATGGTGCCAAGTTGTCACGCCAGAACCTCATCGCCGGCCTGGGTCACTGGCGGTTGCATCTGGTGGTGATGGCCAGTACCTTCCTGCTGTTTCCGCTACTGGGGTTGTTGCTCACCCCCCTGGTTCCCCAGTGGCTGAGCCCGGCCATCTACCTCGGTTTTCTTTATCTCTGTGCGCTGCCTGCAACGGTGCAATCGGCGATTGCTTTCACCTCGATGGCGGGAGGCAATGTCTCGGCCGCTGTGTGCAGTGCCTCGGTGTCCAGCATACTTGGCATCTTCCTCTCCCCAATTTTGGTGGGCCTGATGATCGATGTGCAAGGCGCGGAGGTGGACACATGGCACTCCATCCAGACCATCATGGCGCAGTTGATGTTACCGTTCGTGGTAGGTCATCTCTCTCGACCACTGATCGCTTCTTGGATCGACTCCCACCGACCACTGATCGGCAAGCTGGATCAAAGTTCCATCCTCCTGGTGGTCTATACGGCCTTCAGCGAGGCTGTGGTGCAGGGTATCTGGCATCAGGTAGGTTGGTATGACTTGGGCAGCATAGTGCTGTTGAGCTGCCTCTTGCTGGCCCTGATACTGGCTTGGAACGTCTGGATCAGTCGTCGGCTTGGTTTTTGCCGAGCTGATGAGATCACCATCGTCTTTTGTGGTTCCAAAAAGAGTCTGGCAAACGGTGTGCCCATGGCCAATGTGCTGTTCCCAGCCGCCAGTGTCGGAGTCATGGTGTTGCCACTGATGATCTTCCACCAGATCCAGTTGATGGTGTGCGCTGTGCTGGCGCGTCGCTACCGAGAGGGTAGTGGTGCTCATGCCGCACTGGCCGATGGCCGCGAGTGACTAGAAAGCAAGCCCCGCTCGAGCGGGGCTTTTTGTTATCCGGATGTGAGCGAAGGGGGATCAGCGCTTGCGCCATATGGTGAGCTGGGCAAGGGTGTGCTGATGTTTGCGGGCCGTCTCGCGAATCACAAAGGGAATGTCACGGGGCTCGCACAGTTCTTCAAATTCTGCCGCCATCAGGCGCTGCAGCGCCTGGTGAGTGCTGAGTGCCTCACCGTTCTCGCGTATGCCGCCTAGCCAGTTTGCCTTGGGGGTATATTCCTCCAGCCAGGTGTAGGGGCTGGTGAGCATCAGCAGTCCGCCCGAACGCAATCTGGGGGAGATGTCACGCAGGAAGCGGGCTGGTTCGCGCAGTCGATCGATGAGGTTGGAGGCGAGCACCAGATCGTAATGGTCATACTTTGGCTTGAGGTTGCAGGCATCTCCCTGACTGAAGTGGATACGCCGAGCCTGGGCTGGGCCGAGATCGTGCTCGGTGAGGCGGGCTTCACAATATTGCACCAGATCCCCTTCCAGAGGCATGGCATAGCGAAAGCTCTCCTGTTTTGCCAGGGAGAGGGCTACATCGATGAAGCGGGCCGAGTAATCGACCCCGTCCACATGCTGGAAATGGCGAGCAAGCTCGAAGCTGGCACGGCCGGTGGCGCACCCTATGTCGAGCGCCCTCTGGTGGTTGCTACACAGTTCGCTGGCGATATCGGCCAGGGTCTTGGCGTAGTTGGCCACACCAAAGTGGCTGGGACCGTACTGGAAGTCCAGATATTGAGCTACTAGGGTGTCGGTTTCGTAAGGGTTCACTATGACGGGTTCCTGATAGCGGGAGACCAGATAGCGGAAACCCGCATGCTGGAAGAAGTGACGGCGAAAGGCGTAACGGGCCGATTTGAGCGCCTCGTTGCCGGTGGAGATCCAGCTCCCCCCCTTGATGAGCGTGTGCTTGCCGTCGAAGGTGGGGGTGGAGAAATCATCGTAGAGAGGATGGACCTGGAACCCCTCGAAGCCGTCGATGGCGGTGCCTGTCCACTGCCAGACGTTGCCGACCAGATCGCAGAACTCCCCCTGAGGGAACATATCTACCGGACATGGGGAGGCAAAACCGGCCAGATTGATATTGCCAGGAGCCTGATGCCAGTCGGGTTGATCGCCAGCCAACTGCTCGCGTAACCACGCCCACTGCGCCTCGCTCGGGAGCTGGATGGGCACTCCTGTCTGGGCTGATTTCCAGCGACAGAAGGCGGCAGCCTCCAGCTGGTTGACCTCTACCGGCCAGTCCCACGGCATGGCAACTTCTTCAGTCATCAGTCGTAGCCGCAGCCTGTCGGGGTCTGCTGGTTCGCCGAGCCAGAAGCTGGGCATCTGGGCCCCGGCGTATTGACGCCAGCCCCAACCCTCTTGATCCCACCATGCCTGCGTCTGATAACCGCCATCCTGCACGAAGGCAAGATACTCACCATTGCTGACCAGCAGGCGGCTGGCCTGGAAGGCTTCGATGTCGAGATTGCGAGAGCCATATTCGTTGTCCCAGCCATAAGTCGCATCGCGTTTGCCTAGCGTTATCTGGCCCCCGGCTACCGGCAGCAAGCTATTGTCTGGTACCTCACTCAGGCGGTGACGCGCCTGTGGGCAAGAGGGCCAATAGGGCTGGCTGCGCACCCAATTCAGTGGCAGCTGGCGGATCAATACGCTCGAGGTTTCGAGGTGGATGCGCTCATGCTCTATGCCCATGAGGATCACCCAGGCCGGACTGTGCCAGTCGATGGGCAGAGTGATGGGCATCTGATTGATGAAGTCGATGACCCGGGCCCGCACCTTGCCACGGTAGTTGCGTAGCTCCTCCGCCCGTGGCCAGTCATAATGGTTTTCGTCCAGGTCATCCCAGCTCATCTCGTCTACGCCTATGGCGACCATGGCCTCTATGTCGGCGTCGATACGCCCCTCGATGAGGCGGGCGGCCAGCAGCTTGTTGATGAAGAAGGCGGCCGTGTGGCCGTAATAGAAGATCAGCGGATGGCGCAGGGAGATGGCCTTGCTGAACCAGGCTCGGGGGTCGGCCAGGCAATCGAACAGGCTGTCATAGAGATCGAAGGTCTGACAAAAATAAGTGAGAATTTCACGGCGTTTGACCTCCGGATCCTGACCGGTCAGCAACAAGGTGCGGGTCGGCTCGGGCAGCTCCGTGGTGGTCACGCTAAGAGTGGCTGGGATCACGCTCTGACTCCTTGTCTGGATTCTGGTTATCGAAAGAGAGCTATATACGCATCAGATGTCAGTTATGGGTCAATAGACCCGACTCACGGCGAAAAACGTGCATTTGGTCCTTGAGCATAGCCAATGACGAGGCGGGCTTGCTGCTTGGTAATATGGGATTGGGGCTGGTCCCAGCGGCCCTTAACCCCTTGGGCCCGCTTAACTTAGCTCAATTGAGTTCGGTGGGATCGATGTCCAGGCTCCAGCGCACCTTCTTGGTTTCGGTCCAGCCATCCAGCTCCTTCACCGCCCAACCCAGCAGTTGTGCCAGGGGAGCCCGGTTCGGGCCCTGCACCAGCAGCTGCATGCGGAATTTGCCCGCCTTGCGTTCCATGAAGCCGCTGATGGGGCCCAGCACCTGCACATGGGGATAGCGGGCGCTGCGCAGGGTATCGGCCAGACGACCGAGAAACAGCTGCACCTCGTCCCGGCCATTTGCCTCGGCCCGGAACAGTCCTTGAAAGCTGAACGGTGGCAACCCCAGCAGGCGACGCTCTTTCAGCGCGGTGTCGGCGAAGTGGCCGTAACCGTTCTGGGTCAGATCCTGCAGCAAAGCGTGCTCGGGGTGATGGCTCTGCAGCACCACTAGTCCGGGTTTGCTGGCGCGCCCGGCCCGGCCCGCGACTTGGGTGTAGAGCTGGGCCAGCTTCTCGGCGGCGCGAAAATCGGCGGAAAACAGGGCGCCATCCACATCCAGCAGACCTACCAGAGTGACATCCGGGAAGTGGTGGCCCTTGGCCAGCATCTGGGTGCCGATCAATATCTTGTACTTGCCCGCCTTGATGTCGCCGAGGTGGGCCTCCAGCTCGCCTTTGCGGCGGGTGTTGTCTCTGTCGATGCGCACTACGGGGTATTGGGGGAATACGGTGGTGAGCAGCTGCTCCAGCTGCTCGGTACCGACTCCTGAGCCAATCAGCTCGTTGCTGCCGCACTCGGGGCAGCTGTGAGGTAGCGGGCGCACGCTGTCGCAGTGGTGGCAGTGCAGGCGCCGCCCGGCCTGATGCCAGGTGTACCAGGCGTCGCAGCGCTCGCAGGCGGCGCTCCAGCCGCACTGGTGGCAGATAAGAGACGGAGCATAGCCACGGCGGTTGAGAAACAGCATCACCTGATTGCCCGCCACCAGGTGTTCCGCCATCAGTTGCTCCAGCTGGGGAGAGAGCCCGGCCTGCAGCCGCACGCTCTTGATGTCCAGGATCACCTGGCGGGCGGTCTGGGCGTTGCCGGCGCGGCGTGTCAGGCTGAGGTGGTGATACTTGCCGGTTCTGGCATTGTGCAGTGTCTCAAGCGACGGGGTGGCCGAGCCGAGCAGGATGGGAATGCCCGCGCGATGGGCCCGCATCACCGCCAGATCCCGGGCGTGATAGCGAAAACCGTCCTGCTGCTTGAAGGAGCCGTCGTGCTCCTCGTCAATGATGATGATGCCGAGGTTCTTGAACGGGGTGAAGACGGCGGAGCGGGTGCCGATCAGGATGGCGGCGCCGCCGTCGCGGCAGGCGAGCCAGGCATCGAGCCGCTCCCGATCGTTCATGGCGGAGTTCATCGCCACTACCGGTACCTTGAAGCGGCGGCGGAAGCGATTGATGGTCTGGGGAGTCAGGCCAATCTCCGGCACCATCACCAATGCCTGCTTGCCCGCACGGAGCAGGGGCTCGAGAATGCTCAGGTACACCTCGGTCTTGCCTGAGCCGGTGATGCCATCGAGCAGGAAGGCACCGAACTGGTCGCTCTGACTGGTGACGGTAGATACCGCCAGCGCCTGCTCGCCGTTGAGGCGCAGCCCTTCCCCCGCGTCAAAATGCGTCGCCCAGTCCGCCTTGTGGCTCGGCTCCAGGCTGCGTTTTTCCAGCAGCCCCTTTTTCTCCAGGGCGGTGAGGGCCGCGCTCTGGATCTCGTCAAGCCTGAGGGCGGAGGGGGTCTGCGGCCCCTTGCGCAGCAGCGCGAGGGCCTGTTGCTGCTTGGCGGCCCGCTTTAGCTCGTTGAGGTCCATATCCATCCCAGCTGGCGTGGCAAACCAGAACTCCAGCTCCCGATAGGCGGCGGGTTCCCCCTTGCGCACCAACACCGGCAGAGCATGGGGCAGCACCTCTCCCAGCGGATGTTGGTAGTAGCTGGCGCTCCAAGCCATCAGCGCCAGTATGTCCGGCCCCAACACCGGCTCGCCGTCGAGCACCCGTTTAATGGGCTTGAGTTTGGCGCGGGGTACCTGGCTGTCGGTCGGATGGCCGACCACCAGCCCGACCAGGGTCTGTGGACCGAAGGGAATCTCGACCCGGCAGCCGGGCGCTGGCAGGGGCAGGGGAGAGAGATAATCGAAATGACGGCGAAGAGGAACCGGCACTGCGACACGAACCAGATCAAGCGTTTGCGATGAATCCACCAAAGGTTGCCTATTTTTTCTGCGAAGCCACTTGCCTGCTATCAGGCATTTCCTATATTATTCGCAGCCTTTGAAACTGTGTTCAACAATCGTGTGGTGTCCGACAGAAGATCGGATGGCGACACGGCCTGATAATTGAGGTTGTCCATGAAAGCTAATATCCATCCTGAGTACGTCGCCATCACCGCCAAGTGTTCTTGCGGTAACATCATCAATACCTTCTCTACCCTGGGTAAAGATCTGAGCCTGGACGTATGTTCCGCTTGCCACCCGTTCTACACCGGCAAGCAGAAAGAAGTTTCTAGCGGCGGCCGCGTAGACAAGTTCAACAAGCGTTTCGGTGGTCTGACTGCCAAGAAGTAATCTTACTTCTGAAGAATCCTGAAAAGGGCGCCCATCGGGCGCCTTTTTTATTGCCCGGCGTTCTGTATTGGACCGGATTGCCCTATGGTGGGTGCGGATCATGGCAAGGGTCATGATGGGGCGGGTTGAGATCTAAGGAGTGTCGGGATGAGAAGTTGTCTGGTGATGGGAGCGGCCGGTTATATCGGATCTCATTTGGTGCCCTATCTGCAGGGGGCGGGGTACAGGGTGATCGCCGGGGCCCGCCGTCCCTGCCGCCTGCCTGCCGGAGTCGAGTTCCGTCTTGCCGATGTGCTCAAGCCCGATAGCCTGCCTGAGGCCCTGGTCGGGGTGGATACCGTCTTCTATCTGGTGCATGCCATGGGAGCAGGTGCCAACTTCCATCGCCTGGAGCAGCAGGGGGTGAAGAATTTCGCCGCCGCCGCCCGCGCCGCCGGGGTGCGCCGCATCATCTATCTGGGCGCCATCCAGCCCGAAGAGTGCAACAGTCGCCACCTCAACTCCCGCCGCCACTGTGGCGAGCTGTTTCGTGCCTCCGGGGTGCCGACGGTGGAGCTGCGTTCCGGCATCATCATAGGGCCCGGCTCCGCCGCCTTCGAAGTGATGCGGGATCTGGTGTTCAATTTGCCGATGATGGTGACGCCCAAATGGGTGCGCTCCCGCACACCACCCATCGCCCTCTCCAACCTGCTCCACTACCTCGGCGGTCTGGTGGAGGCCGAGGGGGTCGATGGCGAGGTGCTCAACGCCGTGGGTCCGGAGCTGCTCAGCTACCAGCAGCAGTTGCAGAAGTTTGCCGCTCATATCGGCAAGCGCTGTCCCATCATCCCCATCCCCTTGCTGACCCCCCGGCTCTCCGCCTGGTGGTTGCAGTTCGCCACCTCGGTGCCGCAACCAGTGGCCAAGGCCCTGGTGGGTGGCCTCAAGCATGATATTCCGGCCGATGATGGCCCCCTGCGGGCCTTGCTGCCCCAGACGCTGCTCAGCTTCGATGAGGCGCTGACCGAGAGTCTGGCGCTGGAGCAGAAGCTGGGTGCCGAGCAGCAAGGGGAGGAGACGCCTCTGGGACTGCGCTGGCGCCATCCCGAATACGGCTTCTATGACAGGGTAGCCAGTGGCACCGCTCTCTCTCTGGCTCCCCCTGAGGCGCTCTGGCAGGTGCTGCAAGGACTGGGAGGAGAGCAGCGTTACTTCTACATGAACAATCTCTGGGCCATTCGGGAGTGGATGGATGCGGCCATCGGCGGCCCGGCCCTGACCCGTGGGCGCACCAACCCCGACCGTTTCGTGAAGGGGGACATGCTCGACTCCTGGCAGATCATCGGCGTGGAAGAGGGGAGCAGGCTGGCGTTGCTGTTCAACATGAAGGCGCCCGGGGTGGGGCGGCTCGAGTTCAGTATCACCCCTGAACCCTCCGGCTTGACCCGGCTGACGGTCGCGGCGCACTGGCACCCTCAGGGGGCCTGGGGGCTGGCCTACTGGCTGGCCATGCTGCCCTTCCACCTGTTCATCTTCCAGGGGATGACGGAGGCGCTGGCACGTCAGGCAGAAGAAGTGGTCGGTATCCCCGTGATGGACTGAAACCACATCTACGACTAAATGGGTAGTTTTAGTTAGCATGGTTTGCTGTTGAGTCGGGGCTTAACAGCATGTTGGCGATATTTTCTGCTGGGAAAGCCCCGGGCTTTTCTTTATGATCCGAGCCCCTCGCCCAGCGCGAGTCACTCTTTCTCTATTTATCCATCTATTGCCTCGGGGTCCCCATGTCCGATCTGCGTCAGCAAGCGCTCGATTATCACGCTCAACCTGTGCCTGGCAAAATTGCCATTGCTCTCACCAAACCGGCCGAGACCGCGCGGGATCTGGCGCTGGCCTACAGCCCGGGCGTGGCCGAGCCGGTGCGCGAGATAGCCGCGAATCCGGACGATGCCTATCGCTATACCGGCAAGGGAAATCTGGTCGCCGTCATCTCCAACGGCACCGCCATCCTGGGGCTGGGCAATCTGGGCCCGCTCGCCTCCAAGCCGGTGATGGAGGGCAAGGCCTTGCTGTTCAAGCGCTTCGCCGGGATCGATGCCATCGATATCGAGGTCAAGCACGAAACCTGCCAGCAGTTCATCGACACGGTGGCGGCCATCGCCGATACCTTTGGTGGCATCAACCTGGAAGACATCAAGGCGCCCGAGTGCTTCGAGATCGAGCAGGCGCTGATCGCGCGCTGCGACATCCCGGTGTTCCACGATGACCAGCATGGCACTGCCATCGTCACCGCCGCCGGTCTGCTCAACGCACTGGAAGTGCAGGGCAAATGCATCGAACAGAGCCGCATTGTCTGCATGGGGGCGGGAGCCGCCGCCACCGCCTGCATGGAGTTGCTGATCAAGTGCGGTGCTGCGCCACACAACATCTTCATGCTGGATCGCCAAGGGGTGATCCATAGCGGTCGCACCGACTTGAACCAGTACAAGCAGCGCTTCGCCAACGACACCCCGCTGCGCACCCTGATGGATGTGATTGAAGGGGCTGATGTGTTTGTCGGTGTCTCCGGCCCGGACGTGCTGCCCGCCGAGGCGGTCGCCCTGATGGCGCCGCGTCCGGTGATCTTCGCCTGCTCCAACCCGGATCCCGAGATCAAGCCGTCCTTGGCCCACTCGGTGCGTGATGACATCATCATGGGGACGGGGCGCTCGGATTATCCTAACCAGATCAACAACGTACTCTGCTTCCCCTTCATCTTCCGGGGCGCGCTGGACGTGCGGTCCAGCCGCATCAACGATGCCATGAAGATTGCCGCGGTGGAGGCCATTCGCGCGCTGGCCAAGGAGCCGGTACCGGCCGAGGTGCTGACCGCCGCTGGCGTGAGCGCGCTGACCTTCGGCAAGGAGTACGTCATTCCCAAGCCGATGGATGCCCGTCTGCTGCCCAAGGTGGCCCGCGCCGTGGCCCTGGCGGCCGTTGCCTCCGGTGTGGCCCGCATCGCGCTGCCGGTTGACTACATGCTGGATTGAGTCCAGGTTTCCAGGTTGGAAATAACAGAAGGGGCCCCGTGATGGGGCCCCTTCTTGTTTAAGGTAAAGCCGAACCGTTGCTATCAGGCCTTGGGGGCCACTGCCGCGGGCTTGGCCTTGGTAGGGGCGACGGAGGTGTGGGCTGTCTTGTGATGCTTTTTCACCACCTTGGTTTGGGTCGCGTGAGGGGCGGCGGCTTTGGTCGGGGTGGCAGCCATGGTGAAGCCGGAGGTCAGGGCGAAGACAGCGGCCAGAGTCAGGGGGATCAGCTTTTTCATATTCCAGTTCCTCGTTCGGGTTGATGCTATGGAGCTCTTCTCCATGACTTCATCCTACGGCTGTTGCCGATCTGCTTCAGTGAGTGACTGGTGACGGTTTGTATCCAAATGTACGGGCAGTTTGAGGCAGAAGCTGGCGCCCTTGGCACTGGGCAGCAACGCCACCTCGCCGCCGTGGTGGCGGGCGATGCGGCGCACTATGGCAAGCCCGAGTCCGGCCCCGCCGGTACGGCGATCCCGGCTCTGATCCAGTCGCACGAAAGGCTCGAAGATCTGGGGTGCCAGGGCAGGATCTATGCCGGGGCCATCATCGCTCACCGTGAGCAGATAGTGAGCCTGTTGCAGTTCCATGCGCAGAGTCACCCGACTGCCGGCATGACGCAGGGCGTTGCCGACGAGGTTCTCCAGTGCCCTGTCCAGCAGCCGGACATCACCACGCCAGGGCAAGCGCGCCCCGGGGACAAGGCGTTCTAGCCGCTTCTCCGGCCTGAGTGCCTGCCAGTCAGCGAGGCGGCTCTGTGCCCAGTCACCCAGCTCGACATCGCTGCATTGCAGGGGCAGTTCGGGACGATCGAGCCTGGCATAGGTGAGCATCTCCTCGATGAGGGCATCCAGCGCCCCCAGGTCGCGTTCCAGCCCCTGCCGCTCTTCTTCATGCGGTTGTGGATCCAGCATGGCGAGCCGGTAACGCAGCCTGACCAGCGGGGTGCGCAGTTCGTGGGCGATGGCATCGGTCAGCTGTTTGCGGCTGGCCAGCATGGCCTGCAGCTGCTCCGTCATCTGATCGAAGGTGCGGCCGACTTGCCCCAGACTGCTGCCGGGAGGCAATCCGGTGCGGCTGGAGAGATCCCCGTCCCCGACCCGACGCGCCGTTTGTTCGAGCAGTTGCAGGCCGCGCCAGTGCGGGCGCAGCCAGAGCAGTATGGGCAGCCCGAGGGAGAGACCTATGGCCAGCAGCAGGCCCACATCGACCCAGTGCAGCTCGTGCAGATAGGAGAGATAGGGCACGGGGCCGACGATCAGCACCTGATCGGTGCCCGGGATGCGCTGCAAGAAGGTGTCATCCTCCTCGACGATGACAATGTTGCCCGCTGCGAGGAAGGCCTGATCCTCCCGGGCCAGGGGCTGGTTGGCGAGGGCTTCTATCTGCAGCGGCAGGGCGAGCTGACGGCTCTGCTCCGCCATGCGCGCCGGCCAGTGCGCCGGTGGCAGGCGCGCCAGCTCGCCGGTGAGCAGGCCGAGGCTGCCCTGCATCATCCGCTCCAGGTAGCGGTCACCCGCCCGTTCGGCACTGACCTGATAGACCAGGCCGATCAGCAGTATGGCCAGGGTGAAACAGCCGATCAGCAGCAGATAGAACTGGATGAACAGGCGGCGCATGGGATCCCTCTTCTTGGCTGGATTGCGTCGGGCGTTGCGTCTTCGCCCTCTCGTCGCCAACCCTGCTCCCGTCAGGGGAGAATGGGGCAGAGAGCAGCAACATCATTCGCTGGCTGCTTATTCCCAGGCGTGGGGCACCAGCAGATAGCCCTTCTGGCGCACCGTCTTTATCCGGGTCGGATTATGGGGGTCATCGCCGAGCTTGCGGCGCAGGCGCGAGATGGCGACGTCCATGCTGCGGTCCTGGCCATCGTAGTCGCGACTGCGCAGGTTGCGAAACAGCGCCTCCCGTCCCTGGATCTGGCCCGCATGACAGGCCAGCTCCCACAGGAGATCGAAGTCGCTGGTGGAGAGCGGGATGCTGCTGCCATCGAGGCGCACATCCCGGCCCGGGCCATCGATGCGCAGGCGGCCAAATTGCAGGCGCTGGGGCGGCGTGCTGGGCGCGGCCACGGGTGACAGTTGCCCTTGCTGGCGGAACTGGACCCGCAAGCGGGCCAGCAACACGGGGGGCGGCGTAGTCTTGAGGATGTAGTCGTTGGCCCCCAGCTCCAGGCTGAGGATCTGGTTCATGTCGCTGTCGAGGGAGGTGAGCATGACGATGGGACCGCTAAAGCGTGGCCGCAGGTCCCGGCACAGGGAGAGACCGTCCTGGCCCGGCAGCATGATGTCGAGCAGCACCAGATCCGGCCGCTCGGCCAGGGCTCTGGCCAGCGCCAGATCGCCCCGGCTTTCCAGCAGAACCTCGATATCGTGGCGGCCCAGCCAGTTGCTGATGAGCTGGCCTATTTCGGGATCGTCTTCAACAAACAGGATGCGTGGCATGGCGAACTGGCCTTCCCGACAGGGATACTGGGGTCTGCCGCCAGCATAGCCATTTCGATGGGGAAGTGCAGTGGGATAACTAATCAGCCGGGGTAAACAGACCCTGCTTGATTGCGCCGGTGCGAGGCAGTGCCTGGACACGGATAAGGGTTTGCTGTTATCTGTGACGGATCCGGCCTAGGACGGCGTCGAAGCGACATGGCCCTGAGGTCATGTCAGGGCGCTATGGCGGGATGGACAAGCAAACAGGGCCCGCAGGCCCTGTGGTCAGGATGGCTTTCGTCCCCGACTTACCCGGCCTTGCGGCGCAGGTAGACGCCCGCTTCCATATGATGGGTCCAGGGGAACTGATCGAACAGGGCGAGGCGGGCTACTTCATGGGTCTCGCCCAGGGCCCGCATGTTGTCGATCAGAGTATCCGGATTGCAAGAGATGTAGAGGATGTTGTCGTACTCCTGCACCAGCTTGACCGTGGCGTCATCCAGCCCGGCGCGGGGGGGATCGACGAAGATGGTGTTGCACTGGTAGGCGCCGAGATCTATGCCCTCCAGGCGATTGAACGTACGCTCGCCACGCATCGCCATGGTGAACTCCTCGGCGGACATGCGCAGTATGATGAGGTTGTCCACGCCGTTGGCGGCGATGTTGAACTGGGCAGAAGCCACGCTAGGTTTGGCTATCTCGGTGGCCAGTACCTTGCGGAAGTTCTGGGCCAGGGCGATGGAGAAGTTGCCGTTGCCGCAATAGAGCTCCAGCAAGTCCCCCTCGCTGCTCCGGGTCACGTCCTGGGCCCAACCCAGCATCAGCTGGTTAATCTCGGCGTTGGGCTGGGTGAAGCTGTTTTCTACCTGCTGGTAGATGAACTCCCGACCCTGCACCTTCAGGGTCTCGACCACGAACTCTTCACCCAGGCAGACCTTCTGCTTGTGGGCCCGACCTATGATGCGCACGTCAAAGCCCTGCTCCTGCAAGCTGGCGCGCAGCCCCTCTGCGGCGACCTGCCAGTGCTCGTCGAGACGACGGTGATAGAGCAGGCTGATGCAGAGCTGACCGGAGAGGGTCGAGAGGTAGTCTATCTGGAACAGCTTGAAGCGCAGCGCCTTGACCGGACGCAGACCCTCGAGCAGGGGCTGCATCACCTTGTTGATCAGGGCGCTGGCGGCCGGGAACTGATCGACCCGGATGCGTTCGCGGCTCTCTTGATCGAACATCACATGGTAGAGGTCATCCTCTTCATGCCAGAGGCGAAACTCAGCCCGCATCCGGTAGTGCTCGGCCGGGGAGACATAGACCTCGAGGGCCGGAGGGTTGAAGCCGGCAAACAGGGTCTGCAGGCGCTGGGCCTTGGCCTCTAACTGGGCCTGATAAGCAGCCGGGGTTCGCTCGGATTGGGTCATGACATACCTCGAGATGCGGCCGATGGGGCCGGGCAGAAAGCGGTGGGGGGCACAGGACCACCCAAAGGGGCCTGATTTTAAAAGTCAGCCGCAGATTGTCCAGTTTTTTATGGTCAATAAGTAGCCGGTCAGTTTATTCCACAGGATGAAGGAGGGGATCGCTGCGGGGAGCGCGACGCTATGGTCGCAAAATGACCGGTGAGCCTGTCCGGTGGGCGAGGGATCGGCAAGTTGGGGGAGTGCGCGTTTTTTTGGTCAAGAAGTGGTCGCCCTGGCCGATAAGCTGCTAACGGGGAATGTATGAGGAAGTCATGATGCAGATTGATGGCATGGGGGCGGGTCAGCCCAGACGGATGAGTGGCGAGGTGCGCACCGATGAGGCGCGTCATGGCAAGGCCGGTTTGGCCGATGCCCCTGCGAGCGAGGCCAGCAGCAGGCTCAGTGATGACGAGGTGATCCTGAACCGGGCGCCGCGCTGGGCACAGGGACTGGTGCAGCAGGCGTTGCAGTTCCATCTTCAGGTCAACGGCAAGGGATACCAGGCACCCAAGGTCGAGCCGGTAAAAGAGATCACCCCCGAGACCCTGTTCGACTTTCAGGCGGTGGCCGACAACGTGCTGCAATTCGTGACCGGCCGGCTTGGCGCGGCGCGGGCCGATGGCAAATCGGACGAGGCGCTTGCCGACATGATGGCTCAGGCTCGCAAGGGGGTGAACATGGGCTTTGCTGATGCCCGCAAGCAGCTGGGTGACAAGGCGACCGACAACGAAGATATCAAGACAGGTATCGATCAGAGCTACAAGCTGATCCAGGACGGCCTGGATCAGTTCGAGCAGCAGTTCTTCGGCCAGGTCTCTGACGTGGATCGGAAGGCGGCCGAGATGGCCAATCGCCAGCAGGGTACCCTGGAGATAGAGACCAAGGAGGGGGACAAGGTGATGCTGCGCTTCAACGACAGCTGGCAGCTCAAGTCCCAGGAGCAGGGCAATGCCAGCCAGTTCAGCCTCAAGTTGAGCCAGAACTTCAGCTTCTCCCTCGAGGGCGATCTGGGGGATGGCGAACTTGCCGCCATCGGCGATCTGGTCAAAGGACTCGACTCCCTGGCGGATAGCTTCTTCAACGGCAAGCTGGGTCAGAGTCTGGATCCGGCCCAACTGCCCGGGCTGGATGACAGCCAGCTGGTGGCTTATTCCCTGCGCCTCAAGCAGTCGAGCAGATTCAGTCAGAGTTATCAGGGCAGCAGTGCCCTGCAGCAGAGTCTGGCTCCCCTGGCCGACTATCTGCCCCGGCTGGCGGGCTGGCAGCAGCAGGCCGATGCCCTGTTGCCGGAGCGTCAGCAGCAGGCGCTGACGCCGACCGTGCTGGCTGCGCGCGGGGACGATGCCAGCCAGGGTGCCAGCTTCATCGACACCAACCAGCGCTTGCTCAATGCCTATCGGTTACTCGGCACGGCGTGAGTCGAGCTAGCGCGCAACCTCATGGACAGGGGCGGGCTACCTGCCTTTGTGTCCAACACTTGCCGGGCGTGAGCCGAGCTGGCCGTTCTGGGGTGAACTGAGAGCAAGGTGGCTGGCCAGGGTGCCGCGGTTTGCCTGGGGGGCGCCGGGCTGGCACACTGCGACTTTTCCCGTGAGTGAGAATGCCATGGACCAGCAGTCCGAATCCAACCCGGCCCACGATGAGCCGAGTGCTGTCCCTTCAGAGCGGCAACCTGCGCGTCAACGCAGCCACAAGCGCCCGAAAGACATCCGCGAGCTCTGTTACCCCTTCATCTACGAGACCCAGTTCCAGTGCGACTACGAGATAGCGACCGACGAACTCTGCTGCCAGGTCGGGGGCGTCATGGCCATGTTGCCCGTGGCGCCTAGCGAAGGGGAGGCAGCCGTGTTCGCGGATCTGGACAAGCTGCAGCGGCTTATCTACAACCTCAACGGTTCGGTGCGCGGCAGACTCGGCATCTTCGAGGAGGACATGGCCTGGCTCAAGGAGCGGTATGATCTCTACAACGAGGCCAGCCGCGGCCGGGTGACCGGTTTTGTGCTGCCCCGAGGCCCCCAGCCGATCCCGGCTCTGCATCTGTGTCGCTGCGCCAGCAAGAAGGTGGTGCGCCTGCTGGTACGTCTGGAAGAGAGCGGTGTTTCGTACGATCCCATCTTGCCGCGCTTCGCCAACTTGCTCGCCAACTTCTTCTTCGTGCTGACAGTCTTCCTCAAGCAGGAGTGGCAGGTCCCCGAGGTGAGTTACGTCAGCATCAACTATTGAGCCGCACACCATAGAAAACCGGAGCCCGAGCTCCGGTTTTTTTATGGTAGCTGTCACAAGCGCGGGTCAGTCGCGTGCCGTTGATGCGCGCTCGGCCAGCACGGCGACTAGCTGGAGAGCAGTACCCGGGCCGAGCTGGCCGGTATGGTCAGTTGCAACTGGCCCTTTACCACCTCGAACTTGTCGCCGTTGAAGGCATCGGTGAAGCGGCTGGCCGGGCTGGCCGTCTGCCACAGGGGCAGGCTGATGGTGCGCGGCTCGCTCGGATGACGGTTGCAGGCGACCACTACCTGATCGCTTTGCAGGGTACGGGCGAATACATAACTATGGGCACCCGCATACAGGGTCTGGATGTCGCCCCGGCGCAGGGAGGGACGCTGACGGCGGATCTGGGTCAGGCGGCGGTAGTGCTCATGCAGCACATGGTCCCAGGTCGTGCTGTCCCAGGGGAAGCAGCGGCGGCAGTCGGGGTCATTGCCCCCGGACAGTCCCACCTCGTCGCCATAGTAAATGCTGGGCGTGCCAATGTAGGTGAGCAGCAGGGTGGCGGCCAGCATCATGCGCGATCTGTCCTCGCCGAGCAGATGCAGGAAGCGCGCCGTGTCATGGCTGTCCAGCAGGTTGAACTGGGCGAGCTGGTTCTTGAAGGGGACATGGGCCCTGGCCAGTTTGAGCCAGGTGTCCAGCTCGGCGGCGCTGATCCGTATGGGGTGGTAGGCGATGTCCTGCCCCGCCAGAAAGGCGCGGATCGGGTGGGCGAAGCCATAGTAGTTCATGGCGCCATCCTCCTGATCCCCCTGCAGCCACTGGCTCGCCTCGAAGAAGTGCTCGCCGAGCACATAGGCCTCCGGGTTCTCCTGCTTGAGGGTGTGGCGAATGGCGCGTACATGGCCGGGGTTGCCCTCGGCGGTGCCGCGCTCCCCCAGCATGTGAATGACGTCGAAGCGCCAGCCATCTATCTGATACGGGGGGCGCATCCAGTAGCGCAAGATGGCGTCCTCGGCGCGGTAGACGGCGTCCTGCACCTGCTCGCTTGCAAAATCCAGCTTGGGCAGGCTGCGGATCCCCTTCCAGCTCACATAGTCCCCCTCCTGATCGAAGGTATAGAACTTGCGAAACGCCGAGTCAGGATTGCCCATGGCCCCCTGAGGCGGACAGAACCAGGGGTGCTGGGTCGAGGTGTGGTTGACCACGGCATCCAGGATGATGCGCATGCCGCGCTGACGCAGGTTGCGGGTCAACTCGGCCAGCCGTTCGTTGCTGCCCAGATGGGGATCGACCCTGTGGTAGTCCTGGGTATCGTACTTGTGATTGCTCGGCGAGGCGAAGATGGGGTTGAGGTAGAGCGCCGTCACCCCGAGGGACTGCAAATAGTGGAGCTTGCCGTCTATCCCCGCCAGATCGCCGCCATAGAACTCGCTGCTGGCGGTGCCTTCCCCCTGCTGGCTGACCGGCTCGCCCCAGGCCTTGCTGATCACCGCCTTGCCGCCGTACTCGTATTCGTGATGGCGCACGCTCAGGGAGGGGTCGCCGTTACAGAAACGGTCGGGGAATATCTGGTAGAACACCTGATCCTGCACCCAGCTGGGGGGCTGGTGGCGGACGTTGAAGCGAAAGTGCTGCTCGCGGGGCGGCACGGCGGGGCTGATGCCGGCACCGTGCAGCCACCATTGACCCTCGTCGGTCAGGCACTTGAAGCAGTAGAGCTGCAGATCCTGGCTCTGGGCCAGGGGCAGTCTGACCTGCCATATCTTCAGCCTGTCCCGGGTCGCGACCGGCGTCATGGCCAGCAGGTACTCCTCGTTGTCCGGCTCGTGGCGCAGCCAGATTTCGCGAATGGGGGCAGCCTGCTCGCAGAACAGGGTCAGCAGCAGGGAGTCGGATCCTTCCTGAAACCAGGGGGCCGCCTGAGGGTGAAACAGAAACGGGATATCTTGGGTCATAGGCTCATTGGGTCAGGAGTTCGGCGAGGGCATTGCCCTGTTCGTGGAGCGTTTCGAGCTGCGTCGCCAGTTGGCTGACGTCCAGCCCCAGGGGCTTGGCCAACTGGGTCGGGAAGCGGGCTATGATGGTCTGGGCCGGAACGCCGGCATGCCAGGCAAAGGAGATGAACACCGCCAGCCGGATCAGCAGGGCGTCACGGCTGACGGGCTGATGGGCAAGGGGGTCGAGTTGCTGGTCGATGGCGACCACGAAGGCGGGCGCCAGCTGCCAGCGCCGGGCCAGCTCGGCGCCGAGCTGGGCATAATCGTAACCCAGCATCTCGCGCTGGGCATCGACCCGGCTGCTGCCCTGCTGCACCGCCAGATGGATAAGCTCGGCCTCTTCGGGCAGGGCACTCTGGATCAGCAGCTCACCAATGTTGTGGATGAGGGCGCAGGTGAAGGCGGTCTCGGGATCCATCTCCTTGGCTTGCTGGGCCAGGATGCGGGCTATGGTGGCGACCTGGAAGGTCTCGGTCCAGAAGCGGTGCTTGTCGAAGCTGGGGGGGGCCTTGAAGCTGCCAATGATGCTGGATGCGACCACCAGGGCGCGCAGGCGGTTGAAGCCGAGCCGGATCACCGCCTGCTCGATGGAGGTGACCTCTTTGCCCCGGCACAGGGCGGCGGAGTTCGCAAGGCGAAGTACCTTGACGCTGATCACCTGATCCATGGCGATCTTGGCGGCTATCTTGTCGATCTGGGCATTTTCATCGCCGAAGCTCTGCATCAGCTCGTGAAGCAGCTGGGGTATGGTGGGCAGTTGCTTAATCTTGTCAAACAGGTGATCCATCGACATGGGGGCCGCCTCCGTTGCGTGCACTGCCCATATTGTGCCACATACTAGGACCTTGTTCCTGATGCGCAGTCCATTATTACGCGACGGCGATACCCTGGCCTTGTGTCCGTTCAGGGCGCCGCTGTGGTGGCGAAGGCCGCGTTCAGTAGACCCAGTCCCGCAACTTGTACTCCAGTCGGTGCCGTTTTCCCTGCAGGATCAGCCGCTGGGTGTCGCCTTCCAGGGTGGCCCCCTGTTGCAGGGTGTCGAGCACCGCCTGCTCTATGGTGTCGAGGGGCGCCAGGCAGGCCATGCTGGTGCTGCCCAGATTGTTGACCTTCAGTCGATCACCCTTGAGGCGGCCCTGGCCGAAATAGCGGTTGCAACCGGCGATGCCGTTGACGGTGAAGTGTTCGCCTATCTCGAGATCCGGTCTGTTGCGGGCGGGTACTGTGATGGGCTGGTCATCCAGTTTGTCCAGCACCCAGTGGTGGTGCATGAGATCCTGGCGGCTCAACTGGGGGGCCGAACTGCAACCGCCAAGCAGTAGCAGGGCGAGCACCAGCAGCAAAAATCTGTACATGGGAGGGCTCCGGTAGTGAGTGCCCTAAGGATAGCGTCAGCGAGCAGGTGGGGGCAGGGGCACAGGGCGCGCCCCCGACCGCTTCTGTCGCCCCGAGACGCCGCAAGCACCTCTCATGACGGGATTGGTGTCGATAGCAGCCCAGTCAGGCGCCACTGGCTGGAAAAAGAGGCGGTGACCCCGGGGTCGCCGCCTCTTCTTGCTTTTTTGCCGCTGCGGGACTGAGCGTCAGTTGGGTCAGGAACCAAACAGGCGCTCGGCGTAACGGGCTAGGCCGGATGCGACCGAGCCGAAGTCATCGCCGCCATCTACCGGGATAGCGGGCAGTTTGGCGTTGATATAGGCCTTGATGAGGGGGGAGCGGGCGCTGCCTCCGGTGACGAAGACGCGATCCGGCACTATCCCGGCGGCGGCAATGGCTTCGTCCATCAGCTCCCCTATCTTCTCCAGCAGAGGAGCTGCGGCCGTTGCCAGCTGATCCCGGGTCAGATCGGCGTGCAAGTCCCGCTCCAGCTCGGTCAGCGGCTGCTGGCAGCTCTCCTGGTCGGAGAGGCTGATCTTGCCCTGCTCGGCGCGCCAGACCAGCTGGTGGCTGAGTTTATGGGCCCGCAGCCTGGCAAGGCGTGCCAGCTTGCTGCCGGGCTTGCTGTCGAGCTGCAACTCTTGCAGGGATCTTGCCGTTTCCAGGCTGTAGAAGCGACTCTGGGCGCTGACATCATTGATGGCGGCTGCATCCCAGAACAGGGGATGGGGCAGCGGTTTGCCGGTCTTGAGGGTTTCGTGCATGCCGAGCAGCGGCATCATGCCCTCGACCGTGAGGCGGATATCGAAGTCGTTGCCGCCGATGCGTTGGCCACTGTGGCCGAGCAGATCGCTGCTGCGGTCCAGCCTGTCTCGATAGCCGGGGCCCATGCGCAGCATGGAACAGTCGGTGGTACCACCACCGATATCCACCACCAGTACCACGGCATCCTTGCTGAGGCGTGCCTCGAATTCGAAGCCGGCGGCCACGGGCTCATAGAGGAATTCCACCTGCTCGAAGCCAGACAGTCTGGCGGCCTCGCTCAGGATGGCGATGGCCTGGCGGTTGCTCTCCTCCCCTGCCAGTCCCTGGAAGTTGACCGGGCGACCTATCACGGCGCTGCGCACCGGCTGGCCGAGCTGCTGCTCTGCCTCTTGCCGCACGTGCAGCATCATGGCGCAGACGATGTCTTCAAACAGAGCTATCTGAGGCGGTTTGAGGCCGTAGGCACCGAGGAAGGACTTGGGCGACTTGATGTAGTAACCCTCGTCCGGGGCTTCCAGATAGCGCTCCAGGGCTGCACCACCGAAGCTGAGTTCGTCAATCAGCCCCTCGTCCCGCATCTGGCGGCGTACCGACTGGGCACGCTGCACCACCGGGCCGCGCAGCTTGAGGTAGCTCTGTTGCTGCGTCGGGGAGAGCCCTTCGGCGAGCAGACCGGCGATGGCATCCCTGTGTGGAGCGTGCAGGGTAGAGGGCAGGTAGTGGGAGGCGCCGAGGGACAACAGTCTGGGGCTGCCTTGCTCCATCACGGCGACGGCGCAGTTGGATGTGCCGTAATCGAATCCGATAATCATGGGCGGCGGGCTCCTGTCTAAAAAGGGGCCGGACAGCCTAACGAATTGCGCCGACTCTCACAAGTCGGCGCTGGATATTAGAAAGGGCGGGGCTAGCTTGCCAGAGGCGAGCCGGGTTCAGGCATCGACCTCGTTGGGGCAACTGCCGTTCTGCTCGATAGCCTGGAGATTGCCGAGCGTGGTGTCGGCGATGGCATGCAGGGCTTCACGGGTCAGGAAGGCCTGGTGGCCGGTGAAGAGCACGTTGTGGCAGGCGGAGAGGCGGCGGAACACATCATCGGTGATCACCTCGTTGGATTTGTCTTCGAAGAAGAGATCCTCTTCTTCTTCATAGACATCCAGACCCAGGGCGCCGATGCGAGAGGTCTTGAGGGCCTCGATGGCGGCATTGGCGTCGAGCAGGCCGCCCCGGCTGGTGTTGATGATCATCACCCCGTCCTTCATCTTGGCGAAGGCCTCCTTGTTCAGCAGGTGGTAGTTATCCTTGAACAGCGGACAGTGCAGACTGATGACGTCTGACTGGCGCAGCAGGGTGTCGATGTCCACGTACTCGGCCCCCAGATCGATGGCGGCCTGATTCGGATAAGGGTCGCTCACCAGCAGGCGCATGCCAAAGCCCTTGAGGATGCGCAGGGTGGCGATGCCGATCTTGCCGGTGCCGACTATGCCCGCGGTACGGCCGTGCATGTTGAAGCCAACCAGCCCTTCCAGGGAGAAGTTGGCATCGCGGGTACGCTGGTAGGCCTTATGGATGCGGCGGTTGAGGGTCATCATCAGACCGACGGCGTGCTCGGCAACCGCCTCGGGGGAGTAGGCGGGTACCCGCACCACTTTCAGGCCAAGCTCCTTGGCGGCGACCAGGTCGACGTTGTTGTAACCGGCGCAGCGCAGGGCGATCACCTTGGTGCCATATTGGGCCAGTTCGGTCAGCACTTCCCGGTCGGCGTCATCGTTGACGAACAGGCAGACCACGGGGAAGCCATGGGCGAGGCGCGCCGTCTTGGCTTCCAGTCGCACATCGAAATATTCCAGTTCGAAGCCGTACTGGTCGTTGGCCTGGTGAAAGTGTTCCTTGTCGTAACTCTTGGTACTGAACAGGGCGACGCGCATCGTTGAATCTCCAACTTGGGTTATGTGGTTAATTTACAACAAGGATGCGGGCGCAGCACCTGAAACCGGCGCCAACTTGCCTCGTTCGTGAGCGGCTGGTCGTCATGGCGATGAAAACTAACCAGACAATCTCGCAGGTGTTGCACCGGGCGGCAACACGCCGGACTTACTCCACCTCCACCGGTGGGCGGAAAGTCATCTCATGCATCACCACATCATCCGGCAGGTTGAGCAGTTGGACCAGGGTGCGCGCCACGCTGGCGGGCTGCATGTATTGCGGCCTGGCCTGGGCACGAAAGCCGGTATCTGTGCCACCCGGGTAGAGAGTTGTGACCTTGATGCCATAGGGCTGGGCCTCCTTCATCATCACCTGACTCAAACCGGCAAAGCCTTGCTTCATGGCGGTATAGACCCCCATGGTTTCGCTGCTGCGCTTGGCAACCGTGCTCACCACGTTGATCAGGTAGCCCTGGCCGCGAGGCTGCATCGACTTGAGCGCCTCCCGTGCCAGCAGGTAGGGGGCGCGCAGATTGATGGCGTATTGCAGGTCGAACTCCTCCAGAGTGGTATCGACCAGGGGGGCCTTGCGGGTATTCATGCCGGCGTTGTTGATCAGCACGTCTATGGGGCCAAGGGCCTGTTCGGCGCTGGCGTAGAGGGCGAGCAGGGCGGCGGGGTCGGCCAGATCCGCGGTCTCCCCCAGGCAGCCAGTCTCTTGCTTGAGGCGGGTGAGGGCCTCCTGGTTGCGTCCGGTGGCAAAGACCCGGTAACCCTGCCGGGTCAGTTCTTCCACCAGGGCATAGCCTATGCCGCTGGTGGCGCCTGTCACCAAGATGGTCTGGTACATCTGCAACTCCATATTCTGTTTAACAATCAGGTTTGGCATCGGGGAGTTCCCTGTGGCAAGGCAGTACCTTATCCCCAGGGCATGATGGGTACGGCGCTGACCGCGCTCTTGTAGGAGCCGTCGATCAGCTTGGTGCTGTAGGTGAGATAGACCAGGCTGCCCCGCTTCTTGTCAAAGAAACGCACCACTTTCTGCTCCTTGAACACCAGAGACGTGTTGACGTCGAATACCTCCTCCCCCTGTTTGAGCTTGTCCGGCACGGCAATGGAACCGGTCTGATGGCAAGAGAGCGAGGCGTGGGAGGGATCCTCAGCCAGACCCAGGCCTCCCTTGACACCGCCTGTCTTGGGACGAGCCAGGTAACAGGTGACGCCGGCGATATCCGGGTCATCGAAGGCCTCGATCACTATCTTGTGATTGGGCCCGAGCAGCTTGAAGGCGGTGCTCACCTCACCGACGGTATCTGCTTTGCCATGGGCCAGGGCGGGCAGCAGCAGGGCGGTAGCCAGCAGAGTGTTCAGGAAACGCATGTATTTCTCCAGATCGGCATCAATAGCGGATGTGCAGCCGTCGATAGAGACTCGCCGGCAGCCAGGCGGGCCCGATCAGCAGGTACTGCAAGTCGGTGAAAAAGGCGGGGCGCTTGTCCTCGAGGCGATGGCCGACAAATTGGGCCAGCCAGCACAGCACAAATCCCCCTAGTGCCCAGGGCCAGAGCGGTGCAGGGCCCGGTTGGCAGAGCCAGAGGCCGAGGGCGGTTAGCAGTGTCATGCCGAGAAAGAGTGGCAACAAGAGGCGCAGGCAGCAGAGCAGCACCGGGATGGCGACCAGCATGACCCAATCGAGGGGGCTGGCCGAGGGCCTCTTGGCAGCGACCAGAGTAGCGCCAGGCAGCACAGATAGATGCACTGCCAGCTTGTGAATAGCGACATTGATCGGCTGGGTGTGGCGCTTGGCGTATTCGGCAAACCAGGTTTCCATCGATTTCATGAGCGCGGCTCCTTGCCGGTCGTCCGTTGCCCGTCCCGATACTGGACGTTTGCTGATGACGTCGTTATTGGCCCTGGACCGGGGGATAGTCCCAATACTGGGCAGGTATGCTGCGCAGCAAGGGGGTCATGTCCGGGTTGGCCAGCTTGATGGTAGTGCGATTGGCCAGATTGGCGCTGGCCAGGGCGGTGCGAATGGCCGGGTTCTCCCGGAAAAAGCGCATGAAGCTGCCATCGGCGTAGGCGGATTCCAGCCCCCGGGTCAGGGCCTTGGCCAGCTTGGGGTATTGGGGGCTGACAAAGAAGAACTCGGCGAAGGGGTAGCGGATCAACAGGTGTTGCTCTACCACCAGATTTGGATATTGGCTCGTTAGCTCTCGCTGTTCGGCGAAAATCTCCACCAGGTTGCGCGGGAAGAAGTCGAGCCGGCCCCCGTCATTCATCAGGCGAAATAGATTGGTGAAACGGGTCATGTAAGTGGGAATGCCAGCGGCCTGATAGATCTTGTTGTCGGCCCAGCCGATGCCTTGGGCCGCACGCATTTTCTTGAGCTGCTCGAGAGTCTCTATCTGGCTGAACTTCTCCTGATCCTTCTCGTGGATGAAGGAGAGCCTCAGCCCTTCCAGGCCACGAAACAGCGGCACGGGCACCGCCAGCAGAGCAGACTCCAGGGCGCTCGAGGTACCCATCCAGAACACATTGATGGTCTTGCCGGTTTTGAGCTGCTGTTGCAGGGTGAACTGGTTCAGATCGACATCGACCTGCTCAATCTTGAATGCTTGCCCCGAGTGGCGCAGGGCCATATCCAGCAGCTTGAGCTGATAGTCACCATCGAGGTGGTTGATGGGGCGCCTGGGGATCTTGACCACGAGATCTTGCGCCTGGGCCAGCAAGGGCAGGCACAGACACAGGGTGATGAGCCATTTCACGGTCTGCTCTCCTGAAGAGTCTGGGAAACTGTCCGGAGTCTAACAGAATAAAGGGCCATCGCCTCGTGTGGGGCGCTAACTGGCTGGTGGGCGATGGATGGAGACTGGCGACGGGCACCGGATGGCAGGGAGGGGAAGAGGGCAAACAACCCGGCCCCGGTGCATGACCTGGGCCGGGCATATATCAAGCGACGCGGCGGAAGACGTGAGTGTCGTTGAATTCCTTGGTGCTCTGGCATTCGACGCAGTAACGGGATTCCGGGCGGGCATGCAGGCGCTTGAGAGAGATCTCGTCGCCGCAGGACTCGCAGTAGCCGAAGTCGCCCTCGTTGATGCGACGGATGGCTGCCCTCAACTTGCGCAGGTGCAGCTTGTCGTGCTCGATACGGTTGAGCTCCAGGCGGCGGGCCTCTTCGATGCTGGCCCGGTCAATTTCATCAGCCATCTCGTTGGTATCAGTGGCGATGGCCTGGCTGGCCTGGGAGTTGAGGCGCTCTTCGAGTTCTGCAATTTGCGCCTCCATCTGTCCCTTGTAGTAGGCCAGTTGGTCTTTTGTCATGAAATCACACATAAGGTTTACCAGTCAGTTACTAACCCAATTTTCCGTAGTTATGGGGGCGGTCTGCGCGCAGTCCAAGCCCTGTGTCCTCGATTTACCACTGTTGTCGATGAAAAGCGTGTAAATCAGGGCGGGCCTTGTACCAAAAAAACGGCAGCAAGCAAAGCCCGGTGAACGAGGAGTGTGCGCCTTTGCAAATAATCGGTGGCGAGAAGACGGGTTCTGACTGAGCACGAGGCGTTGCGACGATCCTTGTCGGTGCAGGTTAGAGCCTGGGATTTGACTGGTATGAGTGTTTAGTATTTCGTATCGACATGGTCATTATCCAGACCGTTATTTATTGTTTTTTAAACAGAGCTGCTTGACAGACGCCATAACGGCGGGCTTTTATGGAGTCGGAGATTACATATCTGCAACAGGGGTGTTCCATATATTAGACACCCCTGCCAATGGCAACCGTCAAGTCGGGGTTTAACATGGACAGTATCAAGGGTTGGATGGATGCCAACCGAATCACGGAAGTGGAATGTCTGATACCGGATTTCACCGGCAACGCCCGGGGGAAGATAATTCCGGCCAGCAAGTTTCTGCGTGAGGGTGGCATGCGCCTGCCCGAAGTTATTTTCATCCAGACAGTGACCGGGGACTACCCGGATGACGACAGCATGATAGACCCGCTGGAGCGGGACATGCACCTCTTCCCCGACCCCAACACCATACGTTTCGTGCCCTGGGCGCTGGAGCCCACCGCGCAGGTGATCCACGACTGTTTCGACACCAGCGGCAACCTGATCGACATAGCGCCACGTTCGGTATTGCGCCGGGTGCTCTCCTGCTTCGACAAGCAGGGCTGGAAACCCGTGGTTGCACCCGAACTGGAGTTCTATCTGGTCAAGCGCAACGAAGATCCTGACTATCCCCTGGTGCCCCCCATTGGCCGCAATGGCCGTCCGGAGACAGCCCGCCAGTCATTCAGTATCGATGCGGTCAACGAATTCGATCCCATCTTCGAGGACATGTACGACTACTGCGAGGCGCAGAATCTGGAGGTGGATACCCTGGTTCACGAGTCCGGTGCCGCCCAGATGGAGATCAACTTCCTCCATGGGGATGCCATCGAGCTGGCCGATCAGGTGTTCCTGTTCAAACGCACCATGCGTGAGGCCGCGCACCGCCACGGCATCTACGCCACCTTTATGGCCAAGCCAATGAGCGACGAGCCGGGTTCGGCCATGCATATCCACCAGAGTCTGGTTGATAGCGAGGGGCGCAACCTGTTTGGCACCGAGAATGGCGGCAACACCGAACTCTTCCTGCATTTCATCGCTGGCTTGCAGAAATACACGCCGGCCGTGACGGCGCTGCTGGCACCGAACGTCAACTCCTACCGCCGCCTGACTTTCGGTGAGAGTGCGCCACGCAACGTGCAATGGGGGGTGGAGAACCGCACCTGCGGACTGCGGGTTCCTTACTCGGACGCCAATGCGCGTCGGGTCGAGAACCGCTTCGCCGGTGCCGATGCCAACCCTTATCTGGCTCTGGCTGCCACCCTGGCCTGCGGTTTTCTCGGCATGCAGGAGAAGCTCATGCCCCTGCCCGAGATGAAGACCAGCGCCTATGACTTGCCCTATAGCCTGCCGCGCACTCTGGAGGAGGCCCTTAGCCACCTGGAACATTGCGATCCCATCAAGGAGATGCTGGGTGAACGCTTCGTCGAGGCCTTCGTTGCGGTCAAGCGCAAGGAATACGAGACCTACTTCGGGGTGATCAGTCGCTGGGAACGTGAATTCCTGCTGTTGAACGTCTAACCCCACACATCAAGGGGAGGCCGACAGGGTCTCCCCCGCTCATATCGAAGGAACCGAGGAGCAATTCATGTCGAATACCAAAGCGTGGCAGCAACAAGACGCCAGCCACCATCTGCACCCCTTTACCCATTTTCAGGCCCTGAACCAGAAAGGCAGCCGCATCATCACCGGGGCGCAAGGGGTCTATCTCGAAGACTCCGAAGGGCACAAGATCCTCGATGGCATGGCGGGTCTCTGGTGCGTCAACATGGGTTATGGCCGCCAGGAACTGGTGGACGCGGCCACCAAGCAGATGCAGCAGTTGCCTTATTACAACCTCTTCTTCCAGACCAGCCACCCGCCTGCGGTGCAGCTTGCCACCCTGCTGGCCGAGGTGACGCCGGCCCACCTCAATCGCGTCTTCTTCACCGGGTCTGGCTCCGAGTGCAACGATACTGTGCTGCGCATGGTGCGTCACTATTGGGCGAGCCTGGGGCAACCGGACAAGCAGGTGATCATCAGCCGCCATAACGCCTACCACGGATCCACTGTGGCCGGTGCCAGCCTGGGCGGCATGTCTGGCATGCACGCCCAGGGCGGTCTGCCGATCCCGGGCATAGTGCATATCGATCAGCCCTATCACTTCGGTGAAGGCCAGGGCATGAGCCCCCATGACTTTGGGCTGGCACGGGCTCGCCAACTGGAAGAGAAGATCCTGGCGCTGGGGGTGGACAAGGTGGCGGCCTTCATCGGTGAGCCTATTCAGGGCGCCGGGGGCGTCATCATTCCACCGGACAGCTACTGGCCCGAGATCCAGCGTATCTGTGACAAATACGGCATCTTGCTCATCGCCGACGAGGTGATTTGCGGCTTTGGCCGGACCGGCCATTGGTTTGCCAGTGAGGGATTTGGCATCAAGCCCGACCTGATGTGTCTGGCCAAGGGGATCACTTCGGGCTACCTGCCCATGGGGGCCGTCATGGTCGGCGACAGGGTCGCCAAGGTATTGATCGAGCAGGGCGGCGAGTTCAATCACGGTTTCACCTACTCGGGTCATCCGGTTGCCTGCGCCGTGGCCATTGCCAATATCCAGCTTATGCAAAGTGAAAGCATAGTTAAGCGGGTGCATGATAGTATCGGCCCCTATTTGCAGCGTCGCTGGAGCGAACTGGCTGATCATCCCATCGTCGGGGAAACCCGGGGCAAGGGCTTGGTGGCCGCGCTGGAAATAGTGCAGGACAAGGGGACAAATGCTCGCTTCCCGGCCTCGGCCAATGCGGGTATGACCTGTAGAGAGTTCTGCTTTAACAATGGCTTGGTGATGAGGGCTGTCGGCGATACCATGATCATATCGCCCCCCTTGGTGATCACCGAGGAACAGGTTGATGAATTGGTCGATTTGGCCAGGCGCAGTTTAGATCTGACGGCAGAGAGGCTGGCAGGTTAATCGAGCCCTGGCCCGATTGCCGTGCGCATACATTTGCTTAGGAGACAAGGATGATGTCTTTCAAAACAGGAATGCTGGCCGCCTCCATGGCGCTGGGTCTGTTCAGTGCCGGTGCCATGGCCGATGACAAGGTGCTGCACGTCTACAACTGGAGCGACTACATAGGGCCTACCACCCTGGAAGACTTCCAGAAAGAGACGGGCATCAAGGTCATTTATGACGTGTTCGACAGTAATGAAGTGCTGGAAGCCAAGCTGCTGGCAGGGAGTTCCGGTTACGATGTGGTCGTGCCGTCCAACCCTTTCCTGGCCAAGCAGATAAAGGCGGGCGTATTCCAGAAGCTGGATAAGACCAAGCTGCCGAACTGGAAGAATCTGGACACCTCTTTGCTCAAGGCTCTGGAGCCGAGCGATCCGGGCAACCAGTACTCTATCCCTTATCTGTGGGGCACCATCGGCTACGCCTACAACATCGACAAGGTGAAGGCTGCGCTGGGTGCGGATGCGCCGGTTGACTCCTGGGACCTGGTGTTCAAGCCAGAGAACATGGCCAAGCTGAAAGAGTGCGGCGTCTCCTTCTTGGATTCGCCGACCGAGATGCTGCCAGCCGCGCTGAAATACCTGGGCTACAAGCCCGACAGCCAGGACAAGAATGAGCTGAAGAAGGCCGAGGAGCTGTTCCTCTCCATTCGCCCTTATACCGCCTATTTCCACTCCTCCAAGTACATCTCGGATCTGGCCAACGGCAATATCTGTGTGGCCGTCGGCTACTCGGGTGATTTGCAACAGTCCAAGTCCCGGGCGATTGAAGCCAAAAATGGCGTCAATCTGACCTATGTCATCCCGAAAGAGGGGGCTGGTAGCTTCTTTGACATGCTGGCCATTCCGGCAGATGCCAAAAACGTCGAGTCCGCCCATGTGTTCCTCAACTACCTGATGAAACCCGAGGTGATTGCCAAGGTTTCCGATGCGGTCAGCTATCCGAGCGGCAACAAGGCCTCCGTGCCCCTGGTTTCCGCCGAGATCCGCAACGATCCGGGTATCTACCCAAGCGACGAGACCCTGGCGAAGATCTACACCTTCCCGGATCTTCCCGCCAAGGTGCAGCGTGTCATGACCCGCAGCTGGACCAAGATAAAGTCCGGCAAGTAACCGCAATACCCCTCCCGGTCTGCCGTTTGGCCGGGAGGGTACCCACTCAGGTGGGCAGACGACCGTATGGATGCGGAACCTCTCTTCCAAGGACATAAAGGAGTTAAGACGTGCACATTTCCAAGATAATGACGATGACCCTGACACTGGGGTTGGCAAACGCAGCACTGGCCCAGCCGGTGGTGCATTTTTACAACTGGTCTGACTATATCGGTGAGACCACCCTCAGTGACTTCCAGAAGGCGACAGATATCGAGACCGTCTATGACGTCTTTGATTCCAACGAAACCCTGGAAGGCAAGCTGCTGACAGGGCGCACCGGTTACGATCTGGTGGTGCCGTCCAACAATTTCCTCGCCAAACAGATAAAGGCCGGCGCTTTCCAGACATTGGACAAGTCCCTGCTCCCCAACATGGTCAATCTGGAACCGACTCTGATGCACCAGCTTGAGAAGGCGGATCCGGGTCACCTGTATGCGATCCCTTATCTGTGGGGCACCAATGGCATTGGTTATAACGTCGACAAGGTGAAGCAGGTACTGGGGGTCGACAAGATAGACTCCTGGGCGATGCTCTTCGAGCCGGAAAACATCAAGAAGCTGACCCAGTGCGGTGTGGCTTTCCTCGATTCCGCCGACGAGATGATCCCGGCCGTGCTCAACTACCTCGGCAAGGATCCCAACAGTCACGAGTCCGCCGACATCAAACTGGCGGAGCAGAAGTTGCTGGCGGTACGTCCCTATGTCACCTACTTCCACTCTTCCAAGTACATCTCCGATCTTGCCAACGGCAACATCTGTGTCGCCGCCGGTTTCTCGGGTGATGTGCTGCAGGCGGCCTCTCGGGCCGAAGAGGCGGGCAAGGGCATCAAGATCGCCTACAGCATTCCCAAGGAGGGCGGCAACCTCTGGTTCGATATGCTGGCGATCCCCACCGATGCCAGCAATGTGAAAGAGGCCCATGCCCTGATCAATTATCTGCTTACGCCAGAGGCGATAGCCAAGGTGAGCGATTATGTGGGCTACGCCAACCCCAATGCCAAGGCGGGACCTTTCATGGATGAGAGCGTCCGTGACAACCCGTCCGTGTATCCCCCTCAGGATGTGCTGAAGCGGCTCTATGTGCAGGAGGCACATCCCCGCGCAGTACAGCGCCTGATGACCCGGAGTTGGACCAAAATCAAGTCCGGGACCTAACCTTGGCGCCCGCTTGGGCGCCAGTTGTTTTTATGGATTGACCCTCTGGTCACTATTTCAAGTCGGGAGTGAGTGGTAATGGCAATAGCCTCCAGCGCCTATAAGAAAGCCCTCGAGGGCAGCCAGCAACCCAAAGAGGTGCTGGTAAAAATAGACAGGATCAGCAAGCAGTTCGATGAGACCCTGGCGGTCGACAATGTCTCGCTGACCATCAACAAGGGCGAGATCTTTGCCCTGCTCGGCGGTTCCGGCTCGGGGAAATCCACCCTGTTGCGGATGCTGGCAGGCTTCGAGCGCCCAACTGAGGGGCGGCTCTTCCTCGATGGGGTCGACATCACCGACATGCCGCCCTACGAGCGTCCGATCAATATGATGTTCCAGTCCTACGCCCTGTTCCCGCACATGTCGGTGGCCCAGAACATCGCCTTCGGCCTCAAGCAGGACGGTCTGGCCAAGGCCGAGATTGACGCCCGGGTCGAGGAGATGCTCAAGCTGGTGCAGATGAGCCAGTATGCCAAGCGCAAACCCCATCAGCTCTCGGGCGGCCAGCGTCAGCGGGTCGCCCTGGCCCGCTCTCTGGCAAAACGCCCCAAGCTGCTGCTGCTCGATGAGCCTATGGGGGCACTGGACAAGAAGTTACGCTCTCAAATGCAGCTCGAGCTGGTGGAGATCATCGAACGGGTGGGGGTGACCTGCGTCATGGTGACCCATGATCAGGAAGAGGCCATGACCATGGCCGAGCGCATCGCCATCATGCACCTGGGCTGCATCGAGCAGATTGGCAGCCCGAAAGACATCTACGAGACCCCGGTCAGTCGGCAGGTGTGTGAGTTCATCGGCAACGTCAATCTGTTTGATGGCTTGCTGGTGGCGGATGAGCAGGACCATGCCATCATCGCCTGTGCGGATCTGGAGCAACCCATCTATGTGGGTCACGGCATCAGCTCGCGCGCCGAGAACAAGAAAGTCTCCTACGCTCTGCGCCCCGAGAAGCTGCTGATGAGCAGTCAGAAGCCAAGCGAGCTCGAGCATCCCGACTTCAACTGGACCAAGGGAGAGGTCTACGACATCGCCTATCTGGGCGGTCATTCCGTTTATCACATCCAGCTGCCCTCGGGCAAAATTGTGCAGGCCTTCATCGCCAATGCCGAACGTCACGGCAAGCGGCCAACCTGGGATGACCAGGTGTTCCTCTACTGGGAAGATGACAGCGGCGTGGTATTGCAATCATGACCCCACTGAGACGACTCAAGCGGTTAGGGGGCCGCCAGCTGGTGATCGGCATCCCCTTCTTCTGGCTGTTTCTCTTCTTCCTGCTGCCCTTCATCATAGTGGTGAAGATAAGCTTCGCCGAAGCGGACGTGGCCATACCTCCTTACACAGACGTGGTGAGCTGGGCCGATGATCAGCTCACCATCTTGCTGAATCTGGGCAACTATGTGCTGCTCGGCGATGATGATCTCTATCTGGCGGCCTATCTGGGATCGCTCAAGATGGCGTTCTTCAGCACCCTCATCTGCTTGCTGGTTGGCTACCCCATGGCGTATGCCATCGCCCGGGCCAGCAAGGAGAATCAGACGGTACTGCTGCTGTTGATCATGATGCCGACCTGGACTGCCATCCTGATCCGGGTTTATGCCTGGATGGGCATTCTTAGCAACAATGGCCTGCTCAACGGTTTCTTGATGAACATGGGGCTCATCAGTGAACCCATCCAGATCCTCAATACCAACCTGGCGGTTTATATCGGCGTGGTTTACTCCTATCTGCCCTTCATGATCCTGCCGCTCTACGCCAACCTGGTGAAGCACGACATGAGTCTGCTGGAAGCCGCTGCCGACCTGGGTTCGAGCGACGTCAACAGCTTCTGGAAGATCACTGTGCCGCTCTCCAAGAACGGCATCATTGCCGGCTGCATGCTGGTGTTCATTCCCGTGGTGGGCGAGTTTGTCATCCCCGAACTGCTCGGCGGTCCCGAGACCCTGATGATCGGCAAGGTGATGTGGCAGGAGTTCTTCAACAACCGTGACTGGCCCGTAGCCTCGGCCCTGGCCGTAGTCATGCTGGTAGTGCTGATCATTCCTATCATTCTGTTCAACCGTAACCAGGCCAAAGAGCTGGAGGGCAAGGCATGAAGCGCATCAATTTTCCTAGCCTGATGCTGGTGCTCGGCTTGCTGTTTATCTACCTGCCCATGCTCATCATGGTGATCTACTCCTTCAACGCCTCCAAGTTGGTGACTGTCTGGGGAGGCTGGTCCCTGAAGTGGTATTTTGGGCTGCTCGAGAATACCCAGCTGATGACGGCCGTGATGCGCTCTCTGGAGATCGCCTTCTACACCGCCATCGCCGCGGTGGCATTGGGTACCCTGGCCGCCTTCGTGCTGACCCGCATTGCCAACTTCAAGGGGCGTACGCTGTTTGGCGGCATGGTTACGGCCCCCCTGGTCATGCCTGAAGTGATCACCGGTCTGTCGTTGCTGTTGCTGTTCGTGGCCATGGCCCAGCTGGTTGGCTGGCCTGCCGAACGCGGCATGATGACCATCTGGATCGCTCACACCACCTTCTGTACTGCTTACGTGGCTGTGGTGGTGTCGGCGCGGTTGCGGGAGCTGGATCTCTCCATCGAGGAGGCGGCCATGGATCTGGGTGCCAAGCCCTGGAAGGTGTTCTTCCTGATCACCATCCCCATGATTGCTCCTTCGCTGGCCGCCGGTGGCATGATGTCGTTCGCCCTGTCGCTGGATGACCTGGTGCTCGCCAGCTTCGTCTCCGGGCCTGGCTCCACTACGCTGCCGATGGAGGTATTCTCTGCGGTGCGCCTGGGGGTCAAGCCGGAGATCAACGCGGTGGCGAGCCTGATATTGCTCTCCGTCTCCATCTTCACCTTCACCAGCTGGTTCGTGATGGCCCGGGCCGAGAAGCGGCGCCGGGCGGAAATCTCCCAGATGCTGCAGATGCAGTCGGTGACCTGAGTCTGATAAGATCCGCATTCTCTCGTCAATCAGGAGGATGAGAATGCGGATTTCCCTCTTCAGTGGTCATGGTGCCGAGCTGGCTCCCGGTCTTGTCAGCGCAATCCACAAGTCAGCGGTGATGGACGACGTTTTTTGCTCCTTTCTGGGGCTGAGCGGCGACGAGCAGACCGATACTCGCCATCACGGCGGCATCGAGCGCGCCCTGCACTACTACCCCGCCGAACATTATTCCTGGTGGCAGACCTGGCAACAGGCCATGGCGCTTTCCGAGCCCAATACTCCCTGGCAACCGGCTGCCTTCGGTGAAAATATCTCCGGGGTTGGTTTGACCGAAACCGATGCCTGCATCGGTGATGTCTATCGGCTCGGTGAGACTCTCATTCAGATCAGCCAGCCGCGATCTCCCTGCTTCAAGCTCAACCTGCGGTTTGGTTATGCCCAGCTCTCCCAGGTGATGCAGCTCAGTGGTCGCTGTGGCTGGCTGCTGCGGGTGTTGGAGGAGGGGGTGATAGTACCGGATGCCGAGTTGATCCTGGTCGATCGCCCCTATCCTGCCTTAAGCGTGAAGCGCTGCGCCGACATACTGTTCAATCAGGTGCGCAATGAAGATGATCTGCTGCTGCTCACCGAGACTCCGGCACTGTCTCCCGGTTGGCGGCAGCATGTGGCCCATTGGCTGGAGCATGGCACTGTCGCCGACTGGCGCCGTCGTCTACTGGGGCCGGAAGCGTTTCGCCCTGTGATATAAGCATTGCTGGGATGACTCGGCTGACCGAGATGTGCCTGTTTGGACAGGGTGATGACGCACAACGCCCATCGTGCAATCATTGAGCTAACCATGGCTTTTTTGTACGTTAACTGAAAAAAGACTTGTGCCTAGTGCGGGCTTTAGGTAAATTCTTGCCCCGCAGACATCGGTGTGTAGCGCAGCTTGGTAGCGCACTTCGTTCGGGACGAAGGGGTCGGAGGTTCGAATCCTCTCACACCGACCATATTTAGAAAAGGCCGCTCAATAGAGCGGCCTTTTCGCATTCTGTCATTCGGCAATGTTCCACTTGGCCCTCGGTATGGCACTCGCAACCCTGACCCTCCCTTCATCTTTGCCTGGCGTGAAGAAAAAGTAGGGCCACCGCTCGGTGGCCCTGGGTGAGACCTGTGGTAGATCCCGTGATCTTTCAGATTTTAACTCGCTCACTATGGGTCTTGTCTATGGTGCCCTCCTTGCGCGTCAGGCGCTCACTCAGATATGCCAATGGCTGTGCTGCAACGCCTTGAAGCTGTGTTGTGGTTGCAGAGCCGCGTGTTTGGGATACTCACTGATGAAGTGTTCAATGCCTTCCATCAGTCGCATCCGCAACGAAGAAACGGGCTCGTGCCAGGCTTGCAGACAGAGGTGACCGGGGATCAACAAGGCTTGGTATTGCTCCTTGAGATCGTCGGGCCAAGGCTCTATACCGGAACTGGGATGCAGTAAATAGTGGGCGGCAGGGGCGCGGGCATAAATGAACTGAACATTGGCCAAATCGCGTTGGCATAGCGTTTGACTGCCGATATGGCAAGTCAGATAGCGTCCTGTGTTCAGATCCAGAAAGTGACCACGTTGCCGACAGGGGACGATGCGGTACCAGGGCAGTTGAGCATCCGGGGCATAGCCCAGAAGCTCCTGTTCAAGCCAGTGGCGACACTCGGGTGTCTGCACCTCATTGCACATGGACTCAAGTTGCTGCAACAAGACACTGGGTGATGCAACTGCCAGACTCGCACTCATCTCCTTCTCCCTTTTGCATGACAATCCCGACTTCCAGTATGGACCCGATGATGACGAGAGGGAGGGGAATCTAATGATTAAAAATGGATTAGCAGCGCTGTTTTTATGCAATCAAGGCGTTTAGCCAACCAGATAAGTGCCGGTGCCGAAGGCGATATGAGTCCCCTCTTCATTGTGCAGCTCCATGCGGGCAACGGCTACCTTGCTGCCGGATCGGATGATGTGGGCGGTGGCGATAAACTCGGTGCCCCGGCCAGGGCGCAGATAGTCCACCCGCAGGTCTATGGTGCCGAGGCGGGAGAAGCGCTCCTTCAGATAGCTGGGGGAGAACTCCTCCAGTTCATCGAGGCAGGAAGCGGCCACTATCATGCCCCCTGCCACATCAAGCAGGCTGGCGGTGACGCCGCCATGCAAGATGTTGTGGAAGGGGTTGCCGACCAGCTTCTCCTCCATGCTGATACGCAACTCGACCCGTTCGAAGTCGTAGTGGGTCACCCGGATGCCCAGCAGCTGGTTGAATGGCATCTGCTGGGCAAACAGTTTGGCAATGCCACCGAGCGCCATCTTCTTCATCATCTCTTTCATCGATCCATCCCTGAGCAAGCCGAGTAAAAACTCCAGCCAGTCTGCAACAAGGAATTAACATCCGCAATGGCAGGTTTATTGTGGGGGCCCGCTGCTTTAGAATAGCGGCCCCAGAGGAGAGACCATGACCGCCATCGCCGATACCTTGCCCGATTCTCCGCCAGAGACTCCCCTCAGCCTGTTGCAGGCGGTATTCGGCTACCAGCAATTTCGGCCGGGCCAGCTGGAGATCATCGAGCAAATCATCGCGGGACGGGACGGTCTGGTGCTCAAGCCGACCGGCGGTGGCAAATCCCTCTGCTACCAGATCCCGGCGTTGCTGCGTCCAGGTCTGGGAGTGGTCGTCTCTCCCCTTATCTCCCTGATGAAGGATCAGGTCGATAGCCTGCGAGCGAACGGAGTCGCCGCGGCCTACATCAACTCGGCCCTGAGTCGAGAGGAGCTGATCCAGCATTTTGCCGCCATGCGCCGGGGCGAGATCAAGATAGTCTACGTCTCCCCCGAGCGGTTGCTGCAGCACGAATTCATGGACCGCCTGGCCGAGCAGCCCCTCGGGCTGTTCGCCATCGACGAGGCGCATTGCGTCTCCCAGTGGGGTCACGATTTTCGCCCTGAGTATGCGGCCCTCGGCCGTCTCAAGCAGTGGTTCCCTCAGGTTCCCGTCGTGGCGCTCACTGCCACCGCCGATGAGGCGACCCGGCGCGACATATTGCACCGCCTCGAGTTGCAGGACCCCTTCGTCCACACCGCCAGCTTCGATCGCCCCAACATCCGTTACAGTCTGGTGGAGAAATACAAGGCGGCGGAGCAGCTGCTGCGCTACGTGCAGGGTCAGAAGGGCAATTGCGGCATCGTCTATTGCTCCAGTCGCAACCGGGTGGAGGAGGTGGCCGAACGCCTGGTTCGCCATGGCAGCAAGGCGGCGCCTTATCATGCGGGGTTGCCTCTGGAACAGCGCCAGCGCACCCAGGAAAATTTCCTCAAGGATGACATCGAGATAGTGGTGGCGACGGTGGCGTTCGGCATGGGCATCGACAAGCCGAATGTGCGCTTCGTGGTGCACTACGATGTGCCCAAGAACATCGAATCCTACTACCAGGAGACGGGCCGGGCCGGGCGCGATGGTACGCCGGCCGAAGCTTTGCTGCTCTATGACCCCGCCGACATTGGCCGGGTGCGTCGTCTGCTCGACAACATCGAGAACCCCCAGCAGTTGCAGGTGGAGCAATACAAGCTCAATGTGATGGCGGCTTTTGCCGAAGCCCAGACCTGCCGTCGTCAGGTGCTGCTCAACTATTTCAGCGAGTACAACGACAAGCCGTGCGGCAACTGCGACATCTGCCTGGATCCTCCCCAGAGCTACGACGGCAGCGAGGATGCCCAAAAGGCGCTCTCCTGCGTCTGGCGGGTGGGGCAGGCGTTCGGTGTGGGCTACGTGGTCGAGGTGCTCAGAGGGTCGCTCAACCAGCGCATCAAGGACCATGGCCATGACAAGCTGTCGACTTATGGCATCGGCAGGGATCAGAGCCACGAATATTGGATGAGCGTTATCCGCCAGCTGATCCACAAGGGGCTGCTGACTCAGAACATCACCTGCAACCTGGTGTTGCAGCTGACCGAGGCTGCTCGCCCCGTACTGCGCGGCGACGTCAAGCTGGCGCTGGCGGTGCCCCGCTTGCAGCCAATCTCCAGCCGCAAGGAGAAGCGCAATGGTCTGCTCGACAACGCCAACTATGACAAGCGGTTGTTCAAGGAGTTGCGTGGCCTGCGCAAGCAGATCGCCGAGCAGGAGGAGGTGCCGCCCTATGTGGTGTTCAACGATGCCACGCTGGTGGAAATGGCCCAGCTGATGCCGATGACCGAGGCTGAACTGCTGGCGGTCAATGGCGTCGGTCAGCGCAAGCTGGAGCGCTTCGGCGAGGCCTTTATGGACCTCATCATCGACTATTGCCGGCGATAGGGGCTGGGCGTCGCAGGTTATCTCAAGCTGGAGTAGTAGGCTGCCAGGTTCTCCATGTCGGCCTCGGTGAGCGGTACCATGAAGGGGGCCATCAGCGGCTCCTGACGGCTGCCATCCTTGAAGGCTTTCAGCTGCTTCAGCAAGTAGGCGGGCTGCTGGCCAGCCAGATGGGGATAGTTGGGGAGCATCGCCTTGCCGGCCACCCCATGACAGGCGGCGCATACCACCGCCTTCGCCTGGCCCGCCTCGATATCGGCAGCCTTGGCCTGATGTCCCCACGCCGCGGCCAGCAGCGGCAGGAGATATATCCATTTGTGCATCTTCTTTTCCTTGATATGAAATTGGGCCATCGCCCGTTGGCCGGATTGGGCTGGCGGCGGTATAACAGAGTGACACGAGCATACGCAGGGACGAATCGCACCACCATGAAGCTGATCAATACTTTCGCCGCCGAATTGCCCTGGGCCTGTGAACCGGTGGCGCCCCAGCCCCTGGCCAACGCGCGCCTGCTACACCTCAATCGCCCCCTGCTCGCCGAACTGGGCTTGGCCGGAGTGACGGATGCCGATTGGCTCGCTTGCTGCGGCGAGGCCAACCCCTTGCCAGGCATGGAGCCCGTGGCTCAGGTCTATGCGGGCCATCAGTTCGGCGGCTACAGCCCGCGTCTGGGCGATGGTCGTGCCCTGTTGCTCGGCCAGCAGCGGACTCCCGGGGGCGGGCTCTGGGATCTGCACCTGAAGGGGGCGGGCAAGACGCCCTTCTCCCGCTTTGGTGATGGCCGTGCCGTGCTGCGATCCAGCATCCGCGAGTACCTGGCCTCCGAGGCGCTGCATGCCCTCGACATTCCTACCACCCGCGCCCTGGTGCTGGTTGGCAGTGACGAGCCTGTCTATCGCGAGACGGTGGAAACGGGGGCGACAGTGTTGCGCACCGCGCCGAGCCACCTGCGCTTCGGCCAGTTCGAATACTTCGCCTGGAGCGGTCAGGGGGAGAAAATCCCCTTGCTGATCGACTATCTGCTGCGCCATCACTTCCCCGAACTGGAGAGCGGCGCCGAGCTGTTTGCGGAGGTGGTGCGTCGTACCGCCCGTCTGATCGCCAAGTGGCAAGCGGTTGGCTTTACCCATGGCGTGATGAACACGGACAACATGTCGATCCTGGGGCTGACCCTGGACTATGGCCCCTATGGTTTCATCGATGGCTACGAGCCCGACTTTGTCTGCAATCATACCGACAGTGGCGGCCGTTATGCCTTGAGCCAGCAGCCTGCCGTGGGTTACTGGAACCTGCAGAAGCTGGCTCAGGCCCTGGCGGGTCATGTGGACGGCGAGGCCCTGGCCGCGGCACTGGGTCAGTACGAACATCATCTGATGCTGCACTACTCCGAGCTGATGCGCGGCAAGCTGGGGCTGACGCAGTGGGAGGAGGATGATCCCAGCCTGTTCCGCCAGATGTTCCAGCAGCTGGCGGCGGACAGGGTTGATTACCACCTCTTCCTGCGCCGCCTGGCCTTGCTCGAGCCGAGCGGTCCTTGGCCCGCTCCCCTGCTGGCCCTTCTGCCCGATGCCGGATCCTGGCAAGGGTGGTTGACCAGCTATCGTGAACGTCTCGCCCGGGAGGGGGAGGATAGTGGGTCGCGCCGTGCCCGCATGAACCAGCTCAATCCCAAATACGTGCTGCGCAATGCCCTGGCCCAACAGGTGATAGATGCGGCCGAGCGCGGTGACATGGCGCCCTTCGAGCGACTTTATGCTGCGTTGCAGCATCCCTATGCCGAGCAGAGCGAATTCGAGGATCTCGCCACGCCGCACCCCAGCTGGTATCAGGGGGAGGCGCTCTCATGCAGCAGCTAAATCCGGGCCAGAACAGACCCCTGGATCGGGTAGGCGTATATGGCTGGGAATGTCTATGTCATTGAACTGGCAGTTGATTGGAATGGATGAGGCGAGCGGCACCTTGTTGCTGGCCCACCACAATCTCGATTGGGACAACTTCCCGCCCCTGGCTGCCGGTCTGCTGGATGAGTGGGAATTGGAGCTGCTCTTGCAAGATAGCGGCGCTGATCGTCACAGTTGGCAACTTGGCTTTGAAGGTACGCGTATCTGGCTGCATTTTGAGCATTACAGTGGCTGCTGGCTCAGCGCCGATGACGAGGAGGGGCGTGCAACGCTGCGCTGGCTGAGTCAACGGTACAAGGATTGAACTATGGCGCGGGGGGCGTATAATGCCGCCCCTCGATAACTGCCGTATTAGCGCCATGGTGGTGCTATGGGTTCCCTAACCCCATTAACCAAAAAGGTCACAATATGAACCTGACCCCTGCTCAGCACCAGACGGCGCTGACGCGACTCGCGTTGTTCCACATACTGATCATCGCCAGCAGCAACTACCTGGTGCAACTGCCGATCACCATTTTCGGTTTTCACACCACCTGGGGAGCGTTCAGCTTCCCGTTCATCTTCCTGGCCACGGATCTCACTGTACGGATCTTCGGCGCCGGTCTGGCGCGCAAGATCATACAGAGGGTGATGATGCCGGCATTGCTGGTCTCCTATGTGCTGTCCGTGCTCTTCTTCGAGGGCAGTTATCAGGGCATAGCCAATCTGGCGACCTTCAATCTGTTCGTGGCCAGGATTGCCTTGGCCAGCTTCATGGCCTATCTGATCGGCCAGTTCATGGACGTGATAGTGTTCAACCGGCTGCGGCTGCTCAAAGCCTGGTGGATCGCACCGGCGGCATCGACCCTGATCGGCAATCTGGTCGATACCCTTGCCTTCTTCAGCATCGCCTTCTGGCGCAGTGACGATCCCTTCATGGCGGAGCACTGGGTCGAGATAGCGACCGTGGACTATGTATTCAAGCTACTGATAAGCCTTGGTTTGTTCGTACCGCTCTACGGCGTGTTGCTGCGCTATCTTAGCCGCAAACTGGTGGGGGATCCCAATCCTGCTGCCCTGCAGGGTGAGGCGCGCAATGCCTGATACCCAGGCTTGTCAGCAGATATGCCGCATTGGCCACCTCAGGGTGGTCAATTTTTTTGCACATTTTTGGCAATATCGAGAAATAAGAGTTGCCAATTCAAATGAGAATGATTATTGTTAACTTGCGTTCCGGGATAGACCCCATCAGTTCCAACATGGTGACTTCTTGTGAAAGCACGACATTGCTCACATTGCTTCCAGTTATAGGGCCAGTTCTTCTGGCCCTCTTTTTTTGCCAGTTTTCCTGCACTTTCCAGGTCTTTACCGCGGCTTTCACCCATAAAAAATGGGAGCCATGGGCTCCCATTCTGCGAACGTGAATCCGCTTATTCGATATCCAGCGGTTCGGGGGAGAGAATGACCCCGGTGGTATCGGCGTAGAGGTGGTCATCCGGCAGGAAGGTCACGCCGCCGAAGTTGACCGGCAGATCCGTTTCACCCACATCCTTGCTGTCGGCACCGACCGGTATGGCGGCCAGGGCTTGAATGCCGATATCCAGATCTTCCAGCACGTCGACCTCACGCACGCAGCCGTAGCAGACGATGCCTTCCCACTCGTTTTCTGCCGCCGTGGTTGCTATGTCACTGTCGATCAGCGCCCGACGCATGGAGCCACCGCCATCGATCAGCAGCACGCGGCCGACGCCGTTTTCCTTGACCATCTCACGGATCAGACCGTTGGATTCGAAGCATTTGACTGTGGTGATAACACCACCGAAGGAGGCGCGTCCGCCGAAGGAGCAGAGCATGGGTTCGAGTACATCGACCATGTCCTGATAGATGTCGCACAGTTCTGAAGTATTGTATTCCATTGTGTCAGTCCACCGCTGGAAACAGGTGGATCCAGTATAGGGACTGGGCCCGGCATTTCAATGAATATTCCTTGAACAACAAGTGAATGGCGACTTTTATCACGACATCCATGGGGCGATATTCAGCATAAAACGCGGCCACTCTGGCCGCGTTTTTCCTGATCCAAACTGAGGTCATCCACCTTCAGGCCGAAACCCTCTCTCCGGGGGCGTGCTGCCCGAACCAGGCGAGCTGGTCGGCCAGGGTTACCACGGAGCCCACCATGATAAGAGCGGGACTCTCGACCCCGACGGCCAGCTCCGGCAACTGGTCGAGGGTGCCGCGGATGACCCGCTGATCCGGCCGAGTGCCGCGCTCGATGAGCGCCACCGGGGTGTCGCCCCCCTTGCCGTGGGCCAGCAGTTGCTCGCGGATCACGGTGCAGGAGGAAAGCCCCATATAGAACACCAGTGTCTGCCTGTCTTTGGCCAGCAGCGGCCAGTCGAGATCCTGGGCGCCCCCCTTGCCGTGGGCGGTGACGAAGCGCACGCTCTGGGCATGATCCCGGTGGGTGAGGGGAATGCCGGCGTAGGCGGCGCAGCCGCTGGCCGCGGTGATCCCCGGCACCACCTGAAAGCCAATGCCAGTACCAACGAGCGTCTCCAGCTCCTCGCCGCCACGGCCGAAGATGAAGGGGTCACCTCCCTTCAGCCGCACCACCCGCTGCCCCTTCTTCGCCTCCTCCAGCAAGAGCTGGTTGATGCCCTCCTGGGGCACGCAGTGGTTGCCCGCCTGCTTGCCGACGAAGATGCGCTTGGCGTCGCGGCGCACCAGCGCCATCACCTCGTCCGAGACCAGCCGGTCATGGACCACCAGGTCCGCCTGCTGCATGTGGCGCAGGGCGTGCAGGGTGAGCAGGCCCGGATCGCCGGGGCCGGCACCGACCAGGATCACTTCCCCTTGGGCACCGGCATCCTCGGCAAACAGAGCGTCGGCCAGCTGGTTGGCCGAGGCCTTGTCACCCCGTGCCAGCGCCTGACCGAGCCGATCCGCCCCGAGCAGCCGCTCCCAGAAGCGGCGTCGCTCCCCCATGGTGGCGAAGCGGGCCTTGACCCGATCCCGCAGGCTGCCGGCAAAGGCCGCCACGGCCCCCAGGTGCTGGGGCAGCAGGGCTTCGAGCTTCTCCCGCAGCAGCCGGGCCAGTACCGGGGCCTTGCCGCCGGAGGAGATGGCCACCATCAGCGGCGATCTGTCGATGATGGACGGCATGATGAAACTGGAGCGTGTCGGGTCATCCACCACGTTGGCAAAGATCCGTGCCTGATTGGCGCTCTGGTAGACCAGGGCGTTCACCTCGCGCCGATCGGTAGCGGCCACCACCAGCCACTTGCCCGTCAGTTGTGCCGGCGCGAATTCATCGGCCAGCCACTCGATGCTCCCGTTGTCAGCCAGTTCCGCCAGCTCGGGGTCGAGCACGGGAGAGACCACAGTCAGCCGGGCGCCGGCGTCCAGCAGCAGGCGCGCCTTGCGCTCCGCCACCTCGCCGCCGCCGACCAGCAGCACGGGTTTGTTGTCGAGTCGGCAAAAGATGGGCAAGTAGTCCATGGGGCCTCCTGATCAGGCGGTTTGGGTCTGGCTGGCAGTGGTGGTGGTCTCGTTCACCGCGACCGGGCGCTCAGCCTTGGGGGTGGCATACCAGTAGCCGAGGCCCATAAAGAGGGCGCCGGAGACTGTGTTGCCCAGGGTCACCCACAGCAGGTTGTGGCCGATGCCGCCCAGGGTGTAGGCCTCGGAGTGGGCGCCGAACCAGGAGAGGGCGAACAGGGTCATGTTGGCGACCGAGTGCTCGTAGCCGGAGGCGATAAAGGCCAGCAGGCACCACCAGATGGCGATGAACCTGGCGGCACCCTCGGTGCGCAGCGCCATCCAGATGGCGAGGCAGACCAGCCAGTTGCACAGCACGCCCTTCATGAACAGGGTCAGGGCCGGTGCCTGGGTCTTGGCCAGCGCCACCTTGTGGGCCAGGCTGCCCGCGTCCGGCAGCAGGCTGCCGCCGTAGGAGTAGATCAGCGCCACTGCTATGGAGCCGAGCAGGTTGCCGGCCCAGGTCTGGGGCAGGATGCGCAGCAGGTCGGCCATGGTGATCTTGCCCGTCTTCACCCCGAAGGTGAGGAACATGGTGTGGCCGGTGAACAGCTCGGAGCCTGCGATGATGACCAGGGTCAGGGCTATGCCGAAGGTGGCCCCCATCACCAGCGGACGCACGCTGGGATCCACCAGGTTGCCCAGGGTGAAGATGAGGATGATGCCCAGGCCCACATAGGCCCCCGCCATGGCGGAGCTGAGCCAGAAGCCGAGCTTGTCGCTGCGCTCGAAGCGATTGATGCGGGCCGCGTTGGCGGCGCACTTGTTTATGGTGTCGGTATACATCTTTGTTTCCTTCAAGAGGGCCGCCCGCGGGCAGCCCGAAAGAGAGTGAAATCGGCTTTAGACGGCGACCCAGACTTGCTGGTCGCGTACTTCAACGGGGTAGCTTTGCACCGACATGGTGGCGTTCTCGAGGCAGTGGCCGTCGCGCAGACGGAAGTGCTGCTTCTTGAGCGGGCTGGCGACCCAGAGCTCACCCTCGTGTTCACCTACGATGCCACGCGACAGCACGTTGGCGGCGAAGAAGGGATCCCGGTTGTCGATGGCGAACACCTCGGCGGCCGCGCTCGGGCGGAACAGGGCGATCTGGCGCCCTTCCAGCAGGGCACAGACGCCGGTGCCAGGGAGTATGTCGTTGAGTTGGCAGGCTAATTTCATCGCTTAATCTCCACATCGAGTTGGATGAACTGGCTATCGAGCAGGGCGCAAACGTCCATACAGCCCGACAGGATGTCATTGCGTTGGCAGGCAAGTTTCATCATTTGGTTTCCACCTCGATCTGGTAGACGGGGATGCGCTCGGCCGGGGTGGCGGGCCTGTGCTGGTCGCGCTCGGCGACGAACTGAACGTCCGGGTCACGCTTGTCGCTGTTGATGAAGTGGCTGAAGCGCTGCAACGCCTGCTCTTCGTTGAGGGTGCGCGACCATTCGCACTCGTAGCTGTCGATAAGGCGCTGGATATCGCGCTCCAGGGTGTCGGCCAGCCCCAGCTTGTCGTGGACTATCACCTCGCGCAGGTAGTCGACGCCCCCTTCCAGGTTGCCGAGCCAGACCGAGGTGCGCTGCAGTTTGTCGGCGCTGGTGACGTAGAACATCATGAAACGGTCGATCAGCTTGATGAGGGTCTCGCGGTCGAGATCGGAGGCCAGCAGGTCGGCGTGGCGCGGCTTCATGCCGCCGTTGCCGCCCACATAGAGGTTCCAGCCCGCATCGGTGGCGATGATGCCGACATCCTTGCCCTGGGCTTCCGCACACTCGCGGGTACAGCCGGAGACGCCGAACTTCATCTTGTGCGGGGTGCGAATGCCCTTGTAGCGGTTCTCGAGGAAGACCCCGAGGCCGACGCTGTCCTGCACGCCGAAGCGGCACCAGGTGCTGCCGACGCAGGTCTTGGCCATGCGCAGTGCCTTGGCGTAGGCCTGACCGGTCTCGAAGCCCGCCGCCAGCAGCTTGCGCCAGATGGCGGGCAGATCATCCTTCTGGGCCCCGAACAGGCCGATGCGCTGGGCGCCGGTGATCTTGGTGTAGAGCTTGTAGTCGCGGGCCACTTCGGCCACCGCCAGCAGCCCTGCCGGGGTCACTTCGCCACCGGCCATGCGCGGGATGACGGAGTAGCTGCCGTCCTTTTGCATGTTGCCGAGGAAGATGTCGTTGGTGTCCTGCAGCTGGGTGCTCCGCGGGCTCAACACATAGTCGTTCCAGCAGGAGGCGAGGATGGAGCCGACGGTCGGTTTGCACACCTCGCAGCCATGGCCGTGACCGTGCTTGACCAGCAGCTCGTCGAAACTCTTGATCCCCTCCACCTTGACCAGGTGGAACAGCTCCTGGCGGGAGTGGGGGAAGTGGGCGCAGAGGTGGTTGTTGACCTCGATACCCTGCTTCACCAGCTCGGCGTTGAGCACCTGGCTGATGAGGGGTACGCAGCCGCCGCAGCCGGTACCGGCCTTGGTGTGCTGCTTGATGGCGGCCAAAGTGGTGTGCCCTTCCGCGACCGCCTGGGCTATGTCGCCCTTGGAGACGTCGAAGCAGGAGCAGATCTGGGCGCTGGCGGGCAGGGCATCCACCCCCAGGGTCGGCTTGGCGCCGGCGTAGGCGGGCAGGATCAGGGTGTCCGGGTGGCTCGGCAGCGGCAGGGCGTTGAGCATCAGCTGCAGCAGGTTGCCGTAGTCATCCACGTCACCGACCAGCACGGCGCCGAGCAGGCGGCTGTTGTCTTCGCTCACCACGATACGCTTGTAGACGCCGGCCTGATCGTCCTGGAATACATAGCTGTGGCTGCCCGGGGTGCGGCCGTGGGCATCACCGATGGAGCCGACGGAGACGCCGAGCAGCTTGAGCTTGGCGCTCATGTCCGCCCCTTCGAAACGGCTGTCGCCGCCTAGCAGATGGTCGACCGTGATCTGGGCCATCTTGTAGCCCGGGGCCACCAGGCCGAAGAAGCGACCCTGCCAGGCGGCGCACTCGCCGATGGCGTAGATGTCGGGGTCTGAGGTGAGGCAGTGATCGTCGACAGCTACGCCGCCACGCGGGGCTATGGCCAGTTCACAGTAACGGCCCAGGGTATCCTGCGGGCGGATGCCGGTGGAGAAGACCACCACATCCACCTCAAGCTGGCTGCCGTCGGCGAAGACGAGGCGGTGCTTCGCCTGCTCACCGCCATGCATCAGGATCTCGTTGGTGCTCTTGCTGGTGTGTACCTGCACGCCCATGGATTCAATCTTGCGGCGCAGCAGCTGGCCGCCCTGACCGTCGAGCTGCTCGGCCATCAGCACCGGCGCAAACTCCACCACATGGGTCTCGAGACCCAGTGCCTTGAGGGCACCGGCGGCTTCGAGGCCAAGCAGGCCGCCCCCGATCACCACCCCGCTCTTGCCGCTCCTGGCGGCGCTGCGGATGGCTTTCAAATCCTCGATGGTGCGGTAGACGAAGCACTCGTGGTGCTGACTGCCCTGGATGGGCGGCACCCAGGGGTAGGAACCGGTGGCCAGCACCAGCTTGTCGTAACCGACCACAGTGCCCTTGTTGGAATGCACTTCGCGGGCCGCCCTGTCGATTTTTTTCACCGCTTCGCCGAGCAGCAGGCGGATGCCGTGCTTCTCGTAAAAACCGGGTTTGACGAGGGAGAGATCTTCGCTGGTGTGGTGGGAAAAGTAGGAGGAGAGATGGACGCGATCGTAGGCGGGACGGGGTTCTGCACCGAAGACGGTGATCTCGTAGCGGCCCGGGTCGGCCCGCTCGATCAACTCTTCGATGAAGCGGTGCCCCACCATGCCGTTGCCCACAACGACCAGTCTGACTTTGCTCATAGTTGCCTCAAGTTTGGAGTTATAAAACGTCATATCTGAGCCAAGGCTAACCAGTGAGCAGTGGTAGGCTATTGATGCAAATCAAGTGTCTATTTATATATCCCCTAAGGGTTAATCCGGTTAGATTCAACACTATGCATAAATGGGTATACCTGTGGTGCATTCTGGACTTTGGCTGTCATGAGGCCAGGAGGTGCAAGAGGGGCTGGCCCCTCTGGCCAGACATCATGAAATAAAGCACCTCGGCAGAGGTGCTTTCACTGTGTGGCATCTGGTTGGTGCAGCGGATTATGGCGGCGCAGATCACCGCTTGGCCTGATAGGGCGCGCGGGCGCAGGTTTCGCGGATGAGGGCGCGCATCCAGCGGTGGGCCGGATCGGCGTCCAGTCGTGGATGCCAGAGCAGGGCCAGGGTGATCCCGGGCAAGGGGAAGGGCAGGGGCAGGGTCACCAGATCGGCGTGCAGGGCGGCGCAGTGCAGGGCGGGCACGGTCGCCACCAGATCGATGCCCCGCACCAGCGCCAGCGCAGTGGCAAAGCCCGGCACCAGGGTGGCGATGGTTCGCTCGAGCTTCAGGGCTGCGAGCGCCTCGTCGATGGGGCCCTGCTCCAAGCTACGCCGCGACACCATGATGTGGCGGGCGGCAGCATAACGGGCGGCGGTCAGAGGGCCTTCGCACAGGGGGTGGCCCGGTCGCACCACGGCGACGAAGCTGTCCTGGAACAGCGCCTGGGTATGCAGCTCGGGCGCCGTATGGGTGCCGATCACGCCGGTTTCAAAATCCAGCTCGCCGCCGCGCAGAAGGTGGCTCTCCTTGTCGGGCTTGGCCATGAAATGCAGCCGTACCCCGGGTGCCTCGGCGGCGAGCCGGGTCAGCAGGGCCGTACCGACCGCCTCCACGAAACCGTCGCTGGATCTCAGCCGAAAGGTGCGCACCAGGTGGGCCGGGTCTATCTCCTGCTGGGGGCGCAGCACGGCCTCGGCCTCCTGCACCAGCTGGCTGACCCGCTCGCGCAGGGCCAGCGCACGCGGTGTGGGCACCAGCCCCCGGCCTGCGCGCACCAGCAGTGGATCCCCGGTCGTGTCACGCAGACGGGCCAGGGCCCGGCTCATGGCAGAGGGGCTGAGGCGCAGCCGCCTGGCGGCCCCGGCCACGCTGCCCTCATCGAGCAGCGCATCCAGGGTCAGCAGCAGATTGAAATCGGGAGTGCTCATGGTGGTGCCTCATCGGCCGGGTATGCGGAGTGACCAACTGATGGTGGTCTGATGCGTTCAGCATACGCGAGAATCCGGTTCTTCATATGGCGTGCTGCGCAGCTATAAGCTGCAAGTCGTGCGTCTTCCGCCTGATCATGCCTCCCGCTAGCCTTGTGGGCATCATCCTCTGCCGGAGATCGGATCATGTCGCCACTCAACCCCCTCCCGACCCCTGCCGCTCGCCGCCTAGGCCTGCTGGCACTCGGCCTCGCCACCCTGTTGCCCATGCTGGCGGGGAGCATGGCCAACATGGCACTGCCTGCGCTGGGACAGGTGTTTGCCGTCCCCTTTGCCAGCGTGCAGTGGGTGCTGGTGGCCTATCTGCTGGGGATCACCTGTCTGACGGTGGTGGCCGGCCGGCTTGGCGATGGAGTTGGCCGGCGGTGCTTGCTGCTCTGGGGAGTGGCACTGTTTGCGCTGGCATCCCTGCTGTGCGCCCTGGCACCCACCATAGGTTGGTTGATTGCGGCGCGCGTCCTGCAGGGCTCCGGGGCTGCCTGCATGCTCTCCCTGGCGCTGGCCATGGTGGGGCAGTTGGTGCCGCCAGCACGGCGTGGCTGGGGCATGGGATTGCTTGGCACCCTGTCGGCCTGTGGCACTGCCCTTGGCCCCTCGTTCGGCGGCCTGCTGATCGGCGGGTTTGGCTGGCAGGCCCCCTTCCTGCTGCTGGTGCCCGTTAGCCTGCTGGCACTGGGCGCCGGCATGGTCGGCCTGCCCCCGGATGGCGCTTTGCCACAGAGGAAGAGGATCAATCTGGCGAGCCTGTCGATGCTGGTGGTAGCGCTGCTCTGCTACGGGCTGGCGCTGACCTCGGGGGGCGCTCTGGCGCTGGAGTTGGGGGTGGGAGCACTGCTTGTCACTGCCTTGTTCATTCGCCGCGAGCGCCTCGAATCCTCTCCTCTGTTACCACTGGTGCTGCTGGCCGAACCCCGACTCAGGGGCGGCTTGCTCGCCAGTGCCCTGGTGGCCAGCGTCATGGTGGTGACCCTGCTGATCGGCCCCTTCTACCTGCATGGCGTGTTCGAGCTCGACATGGCGACCATCGGGCTCATGATCTCGGGGGGGCCCCTGCTTGCCGCCTTGACGGGGATGCCTGCCGGCTGGCTGGTGGACAGGTTTGGTTCGCGCCGGATCGTTCGGCTGGGGTTGATGGTCATGACGATCGCAGCCCTTGGGCTGGCTAGCCTGACGGCTGGCTATTATGGTCCGCTCGGCTATCTGCTGCCCATACTGTTGCTGACGGCCGGTTATGCATTGTTCCAGACCGCCAACAACAGCGCCGTGGTCGGTGGGGCGAGTGAGCAGGCACGGGGCGCCGTGGCGGGCTTGTTGACCCTGTCGCGCAATCTGGGCCAGCTGGCGGGGGCGGCCGGGCTCGGTGGCCTGTTTGCCACCCTGGTGGGGACGCACAATCTGAGCATGGCCATGCCGACCGATCTGGTGTTCGGTACTCAGCTTACCTTTGCCCTGACCGGTCTGCTCATAGGGTTGGCGCTATGGCTGGTGGGGCGCAGGGAGGAGGAGGCACTGATAGTGGTTTGAATGAAGGTGCATGGGACAGAAAAAAGACGCCTCCATGGTGGAGGCGTCAGTGCAGTGCCGAGACTCGCTTACAGGATGTAGCGGCTCAGATCCTCATCTTCGATCAGGGCCCCGAGGTGGGCATTGACGTAGTCGGCATTGATGACGAAGGTCTCGCCGGACTTCTCGGAGGCATCATAGGAGATGTCTTCCATCAATCGCTCCATCACGGTATGCAGACGGCGGGCACCGATGTTTTCGGTACGCTCGTTGACCTGCCAGGCCGCCTCGGCCAGACGGCGGATACCATCTTGAGTGAACTCTATCTTGACCCCTTCGGTGGCCATCAGTGCCTGGTACTGATCGGTCAGGGAGGCGTTCGGTTCGGTCAGGATGCGCTCGAAATCGCCAGTGGTCAGTGCGGTCAACTCGACCCGAATTGGCAGGCGGCCCTGCAGTTCGGGGATGAGGTCCGACGGGCGAGCCACCTGGAAGGCGCCGGAGGCGACGAACAGTATATGGTCGGTTTTCACCATGCCGTGCTTGGTATTGACGGTACAGCCTTCGACCAGGGGCAGCAGGTCCCGCTGTACTCCCTCGCGGGAGACATCCGGGCCCGAGCTTTCGCCACGTTTGCAGATCTTGTCTATTTCGTCGAGGAAGACGATACCGTTGTTCTCGACGGCATGGATGGCTTTTTGCTTCAGCTCTTCCGGATTGACCAGGCGAGCGGCCTCCTCTTCGATCAGCGCCTTCATGGCCTCTTTGACCTTGAGCTTGCGCTTCTTCTTCTGACCCTGCCCCAGGTTCTGGAACAGCCCCTGCAGCTGGTTGGTCATCTCCTCCATGCCGGGCGGGGCCATGATCTCGACGCCCATCTGCTGCGTGGCCAGATCCAGCTCAATCTCTTTCTCGTCCAGCTGACCTTCCCGCAGTTTCTTGCGGAAGATCTGGCGGCTGTTTGAGTTGTCCGCCTTCTCCTCTTCGCCCCAGGTGTTGCGCGGGTTGGGCAGCAGGGCATCGAGAATGCGCTCTTCGGCGGCCTCCTCGGCGCGGTATTTGTTCTTCTCCATCTCGGATTCACGGATGAGCTTGATGGCCACATCGGTGAGATCGCGGATAATGCTGTCCACTTCCTTGCCGACATAGCCGACTTCGGTGAACTTGGTCGCTTCCACCTTGATGAAGGGGGCATTGGCCAGCTTGGCGAGGCGACGGGCTATTTCGGTTTTGCCGACCCCGGTCGGGCCTATCATCAGGATGTTTTTCGGGGTCACTTCATGGCGCATCTCTTCGCTGAGCTGCATACGGCGCCAGCGGTTGCGCAGGGCGACGGCGACGGCACGCTTGGCATCGGCCTGGCCGATGATGTGTCTGTCCAGCTCGTGGACGATTTCTCTGGGGGTCATCTCGGACATGATGGCATTCCTGTATCAGGGGCGGGCAGGCCCACCCCTTGCAAAATGGGGGCTTGGTTTGGCGGCCTTACTTGGCCGCGTAGTCCAGCACTTCTATGGTGTGGTTGCCGTTGGTGAAGACGCAGATGTCGCCCGCAATCTTGAGGGACTTCTCGACGATGGATTTGGCATCCAGATCGGTATTTTCCAGCAGGGCGGTGGCGGCAGACTGGGCGAAGTTTCCGCCAGAGCCGATGGCGATGAGGTCATGTTCTGGCTGCACCACATCACCGTTGCCGGTAATGATGAAAGATTTGTGCTCATCGGCGACCGCCAGCAGGGCTTCGAGGCGGCGCAGGGCGCGGTCGGTGCGCCAATCTTTGGCCAGCGCCACGGCGGCGCGCTCCAGATTGCCCTGATGCGCCTGCAGTTTGGCTTCAAAGCGCTCAAGCAGAGTGAAGGCATCGGCGGTACCGCCAGCGAAACCCGCCAGCACCTTGCCGTTATAGAGGCGATGGACCTTGCGGGCGTTGCCCTTCATGACGGTGTTGCCCAGGGATACCTGGCCATCCCCTCCGATCACGACTTGGCCGTTGCGGCGGACTGAAACTATGGTCGTCACTTTACTTACCTCGCTTGAGCCGCTTCACGGCCATGACTGTGCATGAAAACAGAGATGGGGTTGCCGTTCCGGCTTTTCAACCCTGACTTGGCTTCGAGAGTGGGCCGTGAATTGGCAGGGGGTTTGGCTGTATATCGTTGAGGCGGGCTATCCGGGCAGGGAGCGCCAGGCAAAAAAATGCGGCACCCTGTTGCCACGGTGCCGCATTTTTCATTGTGGGTCGTCAGCCCTTCTTGGGGATGCAGCCACTGATGCCAGCACCTTGCAGCTTGCGGTTGGCCGCATCGGCCGCCGCTTTGCCGTTGAAGGGGCCCACCATCACCTTGTAGACTGTGCCATTGGCGCCATTGACCACCTGCAGGCTGGAGGAGAGGCCGGCACCGAAGGCGATGCGCGCCTTGAGCGATTCGGCGGAATCCTGCGAGCGCAGGGCGGCGCACTGCATCATGTAGCGACCGCCGTCGGCTGCCGCCGTCTGGGTCGCCGCCTTGGCCTTGGCGGCTTCGGCGCGTTCCCGCTCCAGTTCGGCACGGATCTCCCGCTCCATCCGCTCACGCTCTGCCTTCTGGTCGATCACCTGCTCCTGGGCACTGGCCACGGGGGCGCCGATCGGCTTGGGCTGATAAGGCTGCACCTGGCCGATGGGGGTGCCCGGCTGGGGGATCTTGGTTTCCACCGGCTTGGGCAGCTTCTCGGGCTGCAGGGTCAAGGTCGCCGCTGGCGGCGGGGGCAGCACCCCGGGCTGGGGTGGCGGCTCCACTATGTCGACCTGCTTGTTCTCAAGCCGTTCGATATAGCTCCATTTCTCCTGAGGCAGATCATGGCCCTTGGGTTTGGGTTTGTTGGCGCGCACCTGCTCCTCTATGGTCGGGCCATCGGCGGCCTTGCCATTGATGAGATAGAGGAAGGCTCCAAAACCGGCAACCAGCACCCCCGCCAGCAGGACGGGGATCAGCGGAAAGCGGCGGCGAGGTGGCGCCTTTTTGGCGTTACGACCACCGGCTCGTCTCCTCGAGCCACTCCCGACATAATCCCTTGTTGCCATGAATTACATGCGCTCCAGGGTATGAATACCCAGTACGCCCAGACCCAGTTTGAGTACCTTGGCGGTGGCGGCGCACAGCAGCAGTCGGCTCTGGCGAACGTCGGGATCGACGCCATCCTTGTTGATCGGGCAGGCTTCGTAGAAGGTCATGAAGTTGCCGGACAGCTCATAGAGGTAGGTACAGAGCAGGTGCGGCATGCCGCGTTCGGCCACGCCGTTGACCGCATCAGAGAACTGGATCAGCTTCTGGGCCAGGGTCAGCTCGGCATCTTCATTGAGTGCGACCTTACCACTGAGGCTGTCGGCTTCGACCCCGGCCTTGCGGAAGATGGACTGGATGCGGGTGTAGGCATATTGCAGATAGGGTGCGGTGTTGCCTTCAAACGACAGCATCATGTCCCAGTCGAAGATGTAGTCCGTGGTGCGGTTCTTGGAGAGATCCGCATACTTGACCGCGCCCATGGCGATGGCGTTGACCACATTGGCCTTCTCTTCGGCAGAGAGGTCGCTGTTGCGGCTCTCCAGCAGGGCGGCGGCGCGCTCTTCCGCTTCATTGAGCAGGTCAACCAGCTTGACGGTACCACCGGAGCGGGTCTTGTAGGGACGGCCATCCTTGCCCAGCATCATGCCGAAGGCGTGGTGCTCGAGGGGCACAGCCTGTGGCACATAGCCCGCTTTGCGGGTGATGGTCCAGGCCTGCATCAGATGCTGGTGCTGACGGGAGTCGATGAAATACATGACACGATCTGCGCCCAGGGTTTCATAACGGTATTTGGCGCAGGCGATGTCGGTGGTGGTGTAGAGGAAACCGCCATCGCTTTTCTGGATGATGACGCCCATGGGCTCGCCATCTTTGTTCTTGAATTCGTCCAGGAAGACAACGGTGGCGCCTTCACTCTCGACCGCCAGCCCTTTGGCTTTCAGGTCGGTGACGATTTGGGGCAGCATGTCGTTGTACATGGACTCGCCCATGATGTCCTTGTTGGTCAGGGAGACATTCAGGCGGTCGTAGTTGATCTGGTTCTGTTCCATGGTCATGTCGACCAGCTTCTTCCACATGGTGCGGCAGTACTCATCGCCACCTTGCAGCTTGACCACGTAGTTGCGAGCACGCTCGGCGAAGGCTTCGTCTTCGTCGTAGCAACGCTTGGCCTGGGTGTAGAAGGCTTCCAGATCCTTGAGCGCCATGTCGCTGGCATGCTCGTTGGCCATCTTCTCCAGATAGGCGATCAGCATGCCGAACTGGGTACCCCAGTCACCAATGTGGTTGGCGCGGATCACCTTGTGGCCCAGGAACTCCAGGGCACGAGCCGCCACATCACCGAGCACGGTACTGCGGATGTGGTGCACCGCCATCTCTTTGGCCACGTTGGGGGCGGAGTAGTCCACCACCACGGTTTGCGGGGTCGGCAACTTAACGTTGGCGTTGGCGCTGGCCACCATGGCGTCGACCTGACCGGTCAGCCACTGCTGATTGAAGAAGAAGTTGATGAAGCCGGGACCGGCAATCTCGACCTTGGCGATCAGATCAGAGGCAGGCAGGTGCTCAATGATGGCGGCCGCCAGCTCGCGCGGGTTCTTGCCAGCAGGTTTGGCGAGCAGCATGGCCAGGTTGGTGGCCAGGTCACCATGAGCCTTATCCTTGCATCGATCTACCAGCACTCGGGCTTCCAGCTCCGCTGGCAGCAGGCCTGCGGATTTGAGGTTGGCTACCGTCTGTTCAAGTAGATGATGAATATGCTCTTTCATGACTGACCACCGAGGTTATGCGTCGAAATATGACTGATATATAAGGGCGTGAATTTTACCCGCATCGGGCCGAGAAAACTATAGGGATGACCCTCCACAGCTGAGGCGGCGGATATTTCACTGCTTGGTGCGCAGCTTTACAGGATATTGCGTTGTTGTCTGCGACTTATCCATTTCTACTGCATATCGAAGCGGCTTGTCCAGGCTATTTTCCCCTAATGGTGATAGGGGTTTTTATTCCTACTCGGTCTGAATGATCTGGCGAGTTTTCGGTGTCGTATCAGGAGAAGGCACACGAAACGGGATATAAGTATGAAACTGGCACTCTTTCCCCTCTCCGCTCATTTGCTGCCCGGTGGCGTCATGCCGCTGCGCATCTTCGAGCCTAGATACCAGCGGATGATCGCCGAGGCGGGCGACGCTGGCTTCGGGCTCTGCATGTGGGATGTTCGCCAGGGGGATGAATTGCGCAACATGTATCCTATCGCCACTCGGGTGCGGATCATCGATTTTGACAGGCTACCGGATGGCCTGCTGGGCATCACAGTGCAAGGAGTGGAGCGATTGCGTATCCAGCATCTCTGGCAGGAGCCGGATGGCTTGCGGGTCGGTGAGGTGGAGCCGCTGCCGCTCTGGCAGTGTGGCCGTCTGCCACGGGATCAGCGCAATCTGGCCCAGGCCCTGCGTGAGGTTTTCAGTGACTACCCCGAATATGCCGCTCTCTATCGTGAACCCGACTGGGACGATGCCTGCTGGGTCGCCCAGCGCTGGATAGAAGTACTGCCGATTCCCCCCGAACAGAAGCAGTGGCTGATGGCCTGTGAAGACTACAACCCCGCCCTCAATCTGCTGAGCAATCTGCTGGTCGCCAGTCACTGATCGAGGCGTTCACCCGTCACTTCCCGCTATTTCTCGGGCTGAGGGCGAATGTTTCCCTTGCCCAGAAAGAGTACGGCGGCACTGATCCAGGAGCTGCGCCTGGCCGTATTGACCTGCACGGTAGCAATCAAGGTAAGGTGCCATGGCATATACTGGCCAGTCACAACTGACTCACAGCAGGATCTCGCCCCAGATGGACACAGTCATAGGTGTTCCCGACCTTAAAACCCAGCTGATAAGGGTCGCCGAGTCTGCCGACAAGGTGGCCTTTGCCGCGCTGTTTCGTCACTTCGCGCCGCGCATTCGCAACTACGGGATGCGCCATCTTGGCAGTGAAGCCAATGCCATGGAGCTGGTCCAGGAGACCATGCTGCTGGTCTGGCAGAAGGCACGGCTCTACCACCCGGAGAAGGGGGCACCCAGCACCTGGATCTACACAGTGATGCGTAACCAGTGCTTCGACATGTTGCGCCGCCGCCGTGCCAGTCGTGAAGATCTGTGCGCCGAAGAGATCTGGCCCCTGCTGGAGTTTGGGGCCGATTTGCCCCAGGGGCCCGGTGGTGAAGATGCCGTGCTGACTCGTCAGATGGCTCATTACGTCAGTGTGTTGCCTGAGCCTCAGCAGCAAGTGGTGCGTGGCATCTACCTGCAAGAGCTCTCCCAGCAGGAGCTGGCCGAGCGGCTTGGCGTACCGTTAGGCACCATCAAGTCCCGGCTACGGCTGGCCCTGCAAAAGCTCAAAGAGCAGGTGGAACGCCATGATGCATAGCCTCGTCATGACAAGGGTCATCCCTTTGCTGGGGAGGGCTCAGGAGGCCGCCTCGTTTCGACCGCACATATTTATGGAGCTGTATCATGATTAAATCCCATCCGACCGAGCAGATGCTGCGTGCCTTCGCGGCCAACGAGCTCCCCCTGCCCTTGGCGGTCGGGGTATCGGCCCATTGCGAGCTCTGCCCCGAATGTGCCGCCCGGGTGACGATGTGGGAGGCACAACTGGCCGAGGCACTCGAGGCCGCCCCCCTGCCGGATCAGGCTGAGCCCGGGCTCGATGCCATGCTGGCCATGATAGTGCAGCAACCCTTGCCCGAACTTGTCGCCGTGCCTCAACCCAGCCCCCAGCTCGAGGTGGCCGGTCAGCACTATCGTCTGCCGAGAGTGCTGGCCCGTTACCAGTCGCCCAAGTGGCGGCACTTTGGACCCGTGCGCCAACATAGCCTGCCACTCGGCGAGCTGGGGGTGCGTGCCAGCCTGCTACATATAGATGCGGGTGGCGCCATTCCCGAGCATACCCATCAGGGTTATGAGTTGACCTTGCTGTTGGCGGGCAGCATGCAGGATGGTGAGCAGCACTACGGGGCCGGTGATTTCATCTGGCGCGATAGCCGCCATGCCCACAGTCCGCAAACGATCGATGGCTGCCTCTGCTACACGGTGCAGGATGCCCCTATCCAGTTCACCAAAGGATTGTCGCGGCTGCTCAACGGTATCTCTGGGCATCTCTATTGAGGGGGTTAGGCTCGGCAAGGGCACCCCGCAATTAATGGATCAAAAAAGGGACCCTCGGGTCCCTTTTCATATTGCAGTCGACGTCGTCACGGCGGATTAATGCACGAACACCATATAGACGGCGAAGGCGATGACGAATCGATAGATGGCAAAAGGCACGAAATCGAGACGACGGATCAGCGCCAGGAAGGTGCGGATGGCGAACATGGCCACCACGAAGGCGGTGACAAAACCAACCGCAAACATGGGGAAGTCGGCCATGGAGAGGAAATCCCGGCTCTTGTAGAGATCCAGGCCACTCGCCGCGATCATCATGGGTACCGCCAGAATGAAGGAGAACTCGGCCGCCGCCTGACGACTGATACCCATCAGCATGCCGCCACTGATGGTGGCACCCGAGCGGGAGAAACCGGGCCAGAGTGCCAGACACTGGAACAGACCTATGCCAAACGCCTGCTTGTAGCTGATGTCATCCAGGGTTTCGGAGCGTACCGCGGGGCGCTTCCATTCGGCTATCAACAGCAAGATGCCGCCGGCGACCAGGGCATACATCACCGTCTGGGGACCGAACAGGTTGGCCTTTATCCAGCTGTGAATGGCGAGGCCTATCACTACGGCGGGCAGCATGCCGAGGATGATGTGCACCAGGGAGAGGGTGGCGTGATCCTGGGATGGCTTCTGGCCGAAATGTATGCCGATAAGGCCGAACAGGCGGCGCCAGAACACCACGACCACGGCCAGTATGGAGCCGAGCTGGATCACCACCTCGAAGGTGGCGGCCTTGGGACCTTCGAAGCCCAGCAGATGGCCGACGATGATCAGGTGACCTGTGGAGGAAACGGGCAGAAACTCGGTCAGGCCTTCCACTACGCCTAACACGAATGCGACAAACAGGGTGTAGTACTCTGTCATGGATCGGATCTCTTGGTTGTCTGGATATGATGCGCCCCCGCAAGCGGGGGCGTGCCAATGATGGCGGAAAACCACGCAGGCAACCAGAGAATATTGCCGCAGCGGTGCCGTTGGCTCAGTCGAGGGCAGCCAGGATCCGTTGCTGCCAGGCCACACCCAGAGCGGGTTGGGTCAGGGCCTGAACGGCGCTTGATATCTGCTCCGGCCTGCTGGCGCCGATGAGGGCACTGCTGACCACGGCATCGCGCAGCACCCATTGCAGCGCCAGTTGTGACAGGCTCTGTCCGCGCTCCTCTGCCAGAGCGTGCAGGGCACGTATTTGGCCAAGCTTTTCCGCCGTGAGTTGATCTGGCTTGAGGAAGGGGCTAGGGCTGGCGGCACGGGAATCGGCAGGAATGCCTGCCAGGTAGCGGTCGCTGAGCAACCCTCCCGCCAGAGGGGAGAAGGCGACGACGCCCATGCCTTGCTCGCGGCAGGCTGGCAGGGTCTGTTCCTCAATCTCTCGCTGGAACAGGGAGTATTTGAGCTGATTGACCAGACAGGGGGTTCCCAGCTCCCTCAATCTGATGGCGGCCTGACGGGCCAGGTCGGCCGGGTAGTTGGAGAGACCGACATAGAGTGCCTTGCCCTGGCGCACCATGAGCGCCAAGGCCTGACAGGTCTCTTCAAGGGGCGTGCGCGAGTCCGGCCTGTGGTGATAGAAGATATCCACGTAGTCGAGGCCGAGTCGGCGCAGGCTCTGGTGCAGGCTGGCAAACAGGTACTTGGCACTGCCGCCATCGCCGTAGGGGCCATCCCACATCACATAGCCCGCCTTGGTGCTGATGATCAGTTCGTCGCGATGGGCGGCCAGATCCTGTCTGAGCAGGCGCCCGAAGCTGGTCTCGGCACTGCCCGGCGGCGGTCCGTAGTTGTTGGCCAGATCGAAGTGAGTGATGCCAAGATCGAATGCCTGATGCACCATGGCGCTCATCCGCTCGGGAGCGGCCTCTGCTCCGAAGTTATGCCAGAGTCCAAGGGCGATGGCGGGCAGACGCAGGCCGTGGCGACCGACGGTGCGATAGGGTTGCTGCTGGTAGCGAGCCGAGTTGGCCTGATAGTGCTGATCCATACAAATTCCTTTTGATCATCAGTGTCATAGGTTTCAGCTGCCGGGCTGAGTCATTGACGGCATGGGAGCCTCCCCTGACCATTCAGCATCATCCTCATGATGTCATGCCCCAGTCTGGGTGAGGGGCTCGAAGCGGTAGCGGGTGAGGTGATGATAGCGCTGCCCCGGCAGTAGCCAGGGATCCCCCAACTCGGGTCTGTTCGGGCTGTCCGGCAGCTGCTGGGCCTCCAGGCAGAGGCCGTCGTAATCCTGGTAAGGCTGCCCGCCTCGACCTGGCGTCTTGGCCAGCCAGTTGCCGGTGTAGAGCTGCAACGAAGGCTGGTTGGTATGGACCTCCATCGCCAGTTGCCTGTCTCCCGAGACCACTCGTGCGGCCCACTCCGAGGGGGGGGGCTTGAGCAGGAAAGCGTGATCGTAGCCCTTGGCCTGACGTTGCTGGGGGTGGCTCAGCCACTCATCCCCAAGGCGCCGCCCGCCGCGCAGATCGAAGGGCCCCTCGACCGCTTGCGGCGCCAGGGGCAAGCCGCTGGCATCTGTGGTCAGGAAGCGGTCCGCCTTCAGGGTGAGGTGGTGATCGCGGACATCACCGCCACCATCGAGGTTGAAGTAGGCGTGACTGGTCAGGCTGACCGGGGTCGGCGCATCCGTACTGGCCCAGCACTCCACCACCAGATCCCGCTGCTCTAGCCGGTATTCAAGCTCGAGCTTGAGGTTGCCGGGAAACCCCTGATCCCCGTCCGGGGAGAGCAGGCTGAGCCGCACCCGGCTGGCCTCCTGGGCGTCAATCTGCCACGTGCGGCGATGAACGCCATCCGCGCCTCCATGCAGGCAGTTGGGTGGCTGATTGGCATCCAGCGACCAGCATTGGCCGTTTCGCTCAAGGGTTGCGCCGCCGATACGATTGGCAAAGCGTCCCGCTATCGCACCCAGCCACACCTGCTGGGTTGGATAGTCGGCGTCGGTACAGCCGAGCAGCAGCTCCCGCCTCTCGCCACCAACCGGCAGGCTCAGGGAGCTCAGCGTGGCCCCAAAATCGAGGCCGCGCAGCCGCAGCCCGTACTCATTCTCCAGTTCAAAAGGGGTCATAGTCTGGCTGCCCCCGTGCAGGCAAGGCAGACAGCACTGTCTGCCTTGGCGCCGAATCGGGTCTGAGATCCGGCCTTGAGGGTGAGATTCATCAGTTGCCCCTTCATAGCCGACCTGCCCCGGCACTGGCACGGCAGACATAGCTATCGGCTTTCAGGCCGAAGCGGGCCTGATATTCCAGCTCAATGGCGGCGATCACCTCATTCAATCGCTCCGGCCGCAGCAGGGCGACCACGCACCCCCCGAAGCCACCTCCAGTCATACGCACTCCCCCTTCACTGCCAATCCTTGCCTTGATGATCTCCACCAAGCCATCGATGGGGGGCACGGTGATTTCAAAATCATCGCGCATGGCGGCGTGGGACTCTGCCATCAGGGTGCCGAGCCTGGGGAGGTCGCCGTTGGCCAATGCCTCTGCGGCGGCCAGGGTGCGGCCATTCTCGCCGACTATGTGGCGGGCACGGCGATAGCAGGCCTCGTCCAGCCCGGCCTTGTTCGCCTCCAGGGTGGCGTCATCGAGGTCGCGCAGCGCCCTGACACCGTAGTGACGGGCCGCAGTCTCACACTGTTGGCGGCGCAGGTTGTACTCGCTGTCGACCAGGCCGCGGCGCACGTTGGAGTTGATGATGAGCACAGCGAGATCCATCGGCATGGGGATCAGGCGGCTCTCCAGGCTGCGGCAATCGAGTAGCAAGGCATGGTCCGGCTTGGCGCAGGCCGAAATCATCTGATCCATGATGCCGCAGTTGCAGCCGACAAACAGGTTCTCCGCCTGCTGACCGTTGAGGGCTATCTCGGCCTGGCTGATGTCGAGGTTCAGCGCCTCCTTGAAGGCCTGGCCTATTGCCACCTCCAGGGAGGCGGAGGAGGAGAGTCCGGCCCCTTGGGGCACATTGCCGGAGACCACCAGATCCAGGCCGCGCAAGGGTTGACCCCGCGCTTGCAGGTATTTCACCACGCCACGGATGTAGTCGCTCCAACGCTGGTCGGGATGGTGCTCGATGGGATCATCCAGGGAGAACTCGTCGCGCTCTTCCCCGTAGTCGGCGGCGATGACTCGCACTGTGGCATCTTGGCGCAGGCCGATGGCGACGCAGGTTTCGTAATCGATGGCGCAAGGCAGCACGAAGCCGTCGTTATAGTCGGTATGCTCGCCGATGAGGTTGACCCGACCCGGAGCGCGGATCATCAGGTCGGCGGCCCGGCCAAATGCCTTCTGGAAGAGGGTGCTGGCCCTGTGGCTGGGGTGATTCATGGGGTGGATCCTCGCATCTTGTAGTGGACGGGGCTTAGGGCGCGCAGGCGTTCGGCGGCCTGCTCCGGGGTAAGATCGCGCTGGGTTTCGGCCAGCATCTCGAAACCCACCATGAACTTGCGCACAGTGGCAGATCGCAGCAGGGGCGGGTAGAAGTGGGCATGAAGCTGCCAGGCCTCGGGGCAAGTCGAGTGCGGCGGCGCGAAGTGCCAGCCCATGGAGTAGGGAAAACTGCATTCGAACAGGTTGTCGTAGCGGCTGGTGAGCTCCTTGAGGGCCAGGGCTAAGTCCTGCTGCAAGGCGGGGGTGAGGCTCAGCAGGGAGGGCAGATGGCTCTTGGGCAGGAGAAGGGTCTCAAACGGCCAAGCGGCCCAGAAGGGCACCACCGCCAGCCAGTGCTCTGTCTCCACGACGATGCGCGATCTGTCCGCCAGCTCCCGTTCCACATAATCGAGCAGCAGGGGGCGGCCGTGCTCGGCCAGCCAGCGCTGCTGGCGCTCCTGCTCTCTGGCTATCTCATTGGGAAGAAAGTTGCTGCCCCAGATCTGACCATGGGGGTGAGGATTCGAGCAGCCCATGACGGCGCCCTTGTTTTCGAATACTTGCACCCACTCCCACTGCTGGGAGAGCTCGGCCACCTGGTCGCGCCAGGTCTGGATCACCGCCTCTATCTCGGGCAGGCGCAGCTCTGGCAGGGTCTTGCCGTGATCCGGCGAGAAGCAGATGACACGACTGGTGCCACGGGCGGCCTCCAGTTGCAGCAGCGGATCCTGATCCATCTGCGCTGCCGGGGTGTCTTGCATCAGGGCGGCAAAGTCGTTGGTGAAGACGAAGGTGTCGCTGTAGTCGGGGTTCTTGTCGCCACTGACCCGGGTATTACCGGCGCAGAGGAAGCAATCGGGATCATGGGCGTGGCTCGGCGCCTCGCTTATCTTCTCAATCTGGCCCTGCCAAGGGCGCTTGGCCCTGTGGGGGGAAACCAGCACATACTGGCCGGTCAAGGGATTGAAGCGGCGGTGGGGGTGATCCAGGGGATCGAACATCATCACACCTCGTGACTGTTTGTCATGAAAAGGGGGTTACAGCGCCGACCTTGGCGAACGGGCCGCTGAGGCCAGATAGCGGTTCATTGGTCATAACCCTGGGGGTTGAGGGACTGCCAACGCCAGCTGTCGGCGCACATGGCGCCGAGATCGCGACTGGCGAACCACCCCAGATCCTGTCTGGCCCGGGTGGGATCGGCCCAGCATTCGGCGATGTCTCCCGGGCGTCTTGGTTCCAACAAATAGGCGATAGGTCGGCCGCATGCCTGCTCGAATGCCCGAACCATTTGCAACACGCTCTGAGGCTGACCCGTTCCCAGGTTATAGGCATGGACTCCGGGGCGATCGACGCAGTGTTGCAGCGCCTTGACGTGCCCTTCGGCAAGATCCATTACATGGATATAGTCGCGAACACCTGTGCCATCCAGGGTGGGGTAATCGTTACCAAACACTGAAAGCTGTGGGCGCCGACCGATGGCAACCTGAGTCAAAAATGGCATGAGATTGTTGGGGATGCCCTGGGGATCCTCCCCCATAGTGCCGGATTCATGGGCACCAACCGGATTGAAGTAACGCAGCAGTGTCATGCTCCAGTTGGGCTCGGCGACCTGCAGATCCTCGAGGATCTGTTCGATGATCAGCTTGGATCGGCCATAGGGATTGGTAGCCGAGCGGGGGAAGTCCTCGCGGATCGGCACGCTGGTCGGATCGCCATAGACGGTAGCCGAGGAGCTGAACACCAGGTTGTGAACGTGCGCCCGCGCCATGGCCTGCAGCAGATCCAGGGTACCGGCGACATTGTTCTGGTAATAGGCCAGCGGGATCCGGGTCGATTCTCCCACGGCCTTGAGCGCGGCAAAGTGGATGACGGCGCCAATCTCATGCTCGGTGAAGATGCGATCCAGCAGGGCGGCATCTCTGATATCCCCTTGATAAAAAACAGGCTTCTGACCAGAAATGGTGGCGATGCGATCCAGCACGGCCAGCTTGCTGTTGCAGAGATTATCCAGGATCAGCGGTGTGATGCCTGCGGCCTGCAATGCGAGGCAGGTGTGGCTGCCTATGTAGCCGCAACCGCCTGTGACCAATACCTTCATTCCTTGTCTCCGGCAAAGGGGGGTGTGGATCAGGAGTCTAGCTGAGCCTCTGGCGAGCAAACTGTGAACTGGTTAACAGAATCATGTAAACGATTACACTTGTTTGCACACTCCCGGTTGGATCCGTGGCCCTATTTCCCCTGTTATCCAAGGCGTTGCTGGTTATAATGGCCAGGTCGCGGTCAGTGAAAAGAGTGAAAACAGCATGAGTACCATCAAGGATGTCGCCCGTCTTGCCAATGTCTCGGTGGCAACGGTTTCACGGGTGATGAACAACTCTCCCAAGGCGAGTGCCACCTCGCGCGCCCTGGTCCAGCAAGCCATGACCGAGCTGGGTTACACCCCCAACGCCAACGCCAGGGCCCTCGTCAGCCGGACCTGTGACACTATGGGCGTGGTGGTCAACGATGTGGCCGACCCTTTCTTCGGTGCCCTGATCAAGGGGGTGTCCGGGGTCGCCGTGGAGCGGGGCTTGCACCTGTTGATGGGTAATGGTTTTCACAATGCGGAGCAGGAGCGGGGTGCCATCGAACTGCTGATCGGCAAACGCTGTGAGGCCCTGGTGGTACACAGCAAGGTGCTCAGTGACGAGGTGCTGATTGATTACGCCATGCGAGTACCGGGCATGGTATTGATTAACAGAGATATTCCAGCCTTGAAGGGGCGCTGTATCTCCCTCAACAACAGGTTGGGCGCCGCCACCGCCACGCGCCACCTGCTGGAGCTGGGTCATAGCCGTATTGGCTTCCTCGGCTCGGATCACGCCATCGAAGATGCCAGCTCCCGGCTGCAGGGCTATCGCGACGCCCTGAGCGATGCGGGAGTGGTGGCAGATGCCGAGCTGGTGGAGTGCGGTACCCCAAATGAAGAGGGGGGGGAGCGAGCCATGCTCAATCTGCTCGCCAAGGGGCTGACGGTGACCGCCCTGGTGGCTTACAACGATGCCATGGCCGCCGGAGCCATTTCTGTGCTGGCCGATAACGGCCTCAAGGTGCCGGAGGAGGTGTCCGTGGTCGGCTTTGACGACATCATCTACGCCAGATATCTGAGACCCAAACTATCTACCATGCGCTACCCCATCGAGTTAATGGCGGCTCAGGCGGCCAAGTTGGCGTTGCAGTTGGCCGCAGGCGAAGGCGAGGCGCAGCAGAGTCGCATCTATACGCCAACCCTGATCAATCGCCACTCGGTCGCCCCCCTGCGCAGCTGAATCCTTATCTTGGCCTTGCCAGAAACAGCAGGCCCGTCATCAGGCGGGTCTGCTGTTTCTGGCATCGTCAGTCATGCCAACGGGTCGGGGGTTGGGGGATCTGCGGCCAGCTCCCCCGACCAATTGGACCATGAGTGTTGCTCGCATGATGACTATTGTGGCTCTCACCCTGCATTATCCCGGCCTCACACATCGAAGTGTAATCGTTTACATCTTTGTGAGGCAGATCGCCGTTTCCCCATAAAAACTTCACTACACTGCAGCTGTTTTCCGAATAATCAGGGAGAGGAAACATGCTCAGGGAGATTCTGGCGCGCCGAGACTGGCAGAACCAGGGCGTCACATCGGTCAATCGCCTGGCGGCGCATACGCCTCTCGCCAGTTGGCGCGATGAGGAAGCGGCACGCGCCGATCTGCCCTCCGACTCCCGGTTGCTGCTCGACGGCGACTGGCACTTCTCCTTCTTCGAGACTCCCGAGCTGGTGCCCGAACAGTGGGTTCAGCAGGATCTGGCTGATGCCTGCCTCATCCGGGTGCCTGGCAACTGGCAGCTAGATGGTGCCTATCCGGGCACACGGCCTCAGACCGATGGCCCCATCTACACCAATATCAAATACCCTTTCCCCTGCGATCCTCCTCGGGTGCCAAGCCAGAATCCGACCGGGTGCTACTCTCGTCATCTGCATTTACCCGCCAATTGGCTGGCTTCTGGACAGACGCGCATCATCCTGGATGGAGTCAGCAGCGCCTGCCATCTGTTTTGCAACGGCCACTGGGTCGGTTATTCCCAGGACAGCCGCCTGCCCGCCGAGTTCGACCTGACTCCTTGTCTGCGCGAGGGGGAGAACCGGATAGCTCTGCTGGTACTGAGGTGGTCCGATGGCTCCTATCTCGAAGATCAGGACATGTGGTGGCTCTCAGGCATCTTCCGCTCGGTCAGCCTGCTTCATAAACCCGAACGTCATATCGCCGATCTGCGCATCACCCCGCAGCTCGATGCCTGCTATCGGGATGCTCAGCTCAAGCTGGCGGTACAGGTGGCGGGTGGTGCCGGATTGAGCCTGAGAGCCGTGCTCTATCAAGGTGACCATCCGGTAGCCTGTCTGGAGCAAGGGGTGGGCACGGCCCCCATCGATGAGAAAGGACGCTTTGAAGATCGCGCCGAACTGATGGTGAAGGTAGACAACCCGGCCAAGTGGAGCGCCGAAGCGCCTCATCTCTATCGGTTGACCCTGACGCTGCTCGATGAGCAGGGCGCGCCCATAGAGAGCGAGGCCCATGATGTGGGTTTTCGGGCGGTGGAGATCCAGGGCGGTCTGCTGCGTCTCAATGGCCAACCCTTGCTGATCCGTGGCGCCAATCGTCACGAGCATGATCCCACCCGGGGTCATGCCATCGATGTGACCAGCATGGCGCGAGACCTGACCCTGATGAAGCAGCACAACTTCAACGCGGTGCGCTGTGCCCATTACCCCAACCATCCCGAATTCTACCGGCTCTGTGACAGGCTGGGTCTCTATGTGGTGGATGAGGCGAATCTGGAGACCCACGGCATGAGCCCCATGGGCCGCCTGGCCCAGGACTCCGCATGGGCCACCGCCTTTTTGGAGCGCATCACCCGGCTGGTCGCTCGCGATTTCAACCATCCCAGCATCATCATCTGGTCCCTGGGCAACGAGTCCGGCTATGGCGCGGCGCACGATGCCATGTATGCCTGGGTCAAGGGCACGGATCCGAGCCGCCCCGTGCAGTACGAGGGGGGCGGCGCCAACACTCCGGCCACCGACATCATCTGTCCCATGTATGCGCGCACCCACCAGGATCAGCCCTTCCCGGCGGTGCCCAAGTGGGCGCTGGCCAAGTGGATAGGACTGCCCGGCGAGCAGCGGCCCCTGATCCTGTGCGAATACGCCCACGCCATGGGTAACAGCCTGGGCGGCTTTGCCGATTACTGGCAGGCATTTCGTGACCATCCCCGTCTGCAAGGTGGCTTTGTCTGGGATTGGGTCGATCAGGGGTTGGACAAGCTGACCGGGGATGGCCGCCATTTTTGGGCCTATGGCGGCGATTTTGGCGATCTGCAAAACGATCGCCAGTTCTGTATCAATGGCTTGTTGTTCCCGGACAGAACTCCTCACCCGGCGCTGTTCGAGGCCAAGCGGGCCCAGCAGCCGTTCCGTTTCAAGTTGTTGTCGCACAACCCACTGGTGGTGCATATCGAGAGCGAGCTGTTGTTCCGTGCGACGGACAACGAGCGGTTGCGTTGGCGGCTGTGCGAGCAAGGGGTGGTACTGCGAGAGGGTGAATGCCCACTCACATTGGCGCCTCAGGCGGCACATTCGCTGACCTTGCTGCCAACACTGCCTGCTTTTGCTGCGGGCACGCTTGCCTGGCTGGATCTCTGCATCGAGCAGGTGGATGCCACCCCTTGGTCTGCGGCGGATCATGAGCTGGCTCGTCAGCAGTTCTCTCTGCCGACCCCCCTCGCCCTGCCTCAACCCAGGACACCGGCTCGTTTGGAAGAGCGGGCGGATACCTGGCAGGTACTGGCTGGCGAGAGTCAATGGTGGCTGGACAAGGCGAGTGGTCGCATCACGGGCTGGCGCAAGGGCGGGCGTGAGCGTCTGCTGGGCGAGCTTGCCGATCACTTCTATCGCGCGCCACTGGATAACGACATCGGCACCAGTGAGGCGGACCATCAGGATCCCCACTCCTGGATTGCCCGCTGGCAACAGGCCGGGCTCGGCGAGCTGAATCACCGTTGCCTGGGGATAACGCGAGTGGGGGAGGCCAGCTTGCAGGTGGAGCATGGCTACTTCGTCGACGAACAACTCAGGATCCTGACCCGCTGGCGTCACGAATTCGATGCCGGCGGCGCCATGACGCTCGCCATCGAAGCCTTGGTGAGCGATGACTTCCCCTCCTTGCCGCGAATTGGTGCCAGCCTCTGGTTGGCGGAGACAGTCGACAGTATCGAGTGGCTAGGTCGTGGTCCTCATGAAAATTATCCGGATCGTTGTCTGAGCGCCGATCTAGGCCGCTGGCAGCTGCCCATTGCCGAGCTGCACACCCCCTATATTTTCCCCACCGACAACGGCCTGCGCAGCCAGGTATGTGAACTGCAACTGGGGGATCTCAGGGTCGAGGGGGAATTTCACTTCAGCATCAGTCCCTATCGCCAGGCCCAATTGGCCGAGGCTCGCCATCAGACAGACCTGACTGCCGAGGGAGGGATTCATCTTTGCCTCGACGGTTTCTACATGGGGATCGGGGGGGACGACTCCTGGAGCCAGAGCGTGCGACCGGAATATTGGCTGACACCGGGGAGATACTATTGGAACTCTATACTAAGCTAATTTCGGCGACAGAACATGACATTCACCCCAAGGGTGGTCAGGGTCAAATAGGGCCATTCGCAATATAACCATTTGTTTTATATCAAACAAATCACTATGTAACAGAGTGTAAACGTTTTCATTTTGTCGTCAGGATCACAGATTAAATGACAACAACCTGATTACATTAGACTTACACCAGCTCGATTGGTGTACAGCTTTCCTACAAAACAGATAGACACACCGGAGCATAACAATGAGAAAAATCACGACAGTTGCCGCCGTGCTGATGAGCCTGATGGCAGGCGCAACCGCCCATGCTGAAACCCGTATCGGGGTTACCGTCTACAAGTATGACGATAACTTCATGGCAGTTGTTCGCAAGGCGATCGAGAAGGAAGCGGCGGCGACCCCGAGTGTGGAACTGCTGATGAATGACTCCCAGAATGACCAGTCCAAGCAGAACGACCAGATCGACGTGCTGCTGGCCAAGGGTGTCAAGGCATTGGCCATCAACCTGGTTGATCCGGCCGCCGCCCCTGTCGTGATTGAGAAGGCCCGTGGCGAAGATATCCCCGTGGTGTTCTACAACAAGGAACCCAGTGCTGCCGATCTGGCCAGCTATGACAAGGCCTACTACGTGGGCACCGACTCCAAGGAGTCAGGCATCATCCAGGGTCAGCTGATCGCCAAACACTGGAAAGCTCACCCTGAGTGGGACTTGAACAAAGATGGCGTCATCCAGTTCGTGCTGCTCAAGGGCGAGCCGGGCCACCCGGATGCGGAAGCCCGTACAACCTACGTCATCAAGACCCTGAATGATGGCGGTCTCAAGACGGATCAACTGCACATGGATACCGGCATGTGGGATACCGCCATGGCGAAAGACAAGATGGATGCCTGGATCTCCGGCCCCAACGCCAACAAGATTGAAGTGGTCATCGCCAACAACGATGGCATGGCGATGGGTGCCGTCGAGTCGCTGAAGGCACAAGGCAAGTCAGCCATCCCGGTATTCGGTGTCGATGCGTTGCCCGAGGCGCTGGCCATGGTCAAGAGCGGTGCCATGGCGGGTACAGTGCTGAACGATGCGGCCAACCAGGCCAAGGCCACCTTCGAGCTGACCAAGAACCTGGCTGAAGGCAAACCGGCTGGTGAAGGCACCAAGTGGAATATCGACAACAAGGTCGTCCGTGTTGCCTATGTGGGTGTGGATAAAGACAACCTGTCTCAATTCGAGTAATCCCTCCTCCAGGGCAAGGGAGATCCCCTTGCCCTTTTTTCAACCAGATGTGATGGCTGATATGACAACACAGCAACAATCAGAATGGCTGTTGGAGATGATTGACGTCAGTAAAAGCTTTCCCGGCGTCAAGGCACTCGATAATGTCAATTTACGGGTCCGTCCTCATTCTGTGCATGCGTTGATGGGCGAGAACGGGGCAGGTAAATCTACGCTGCTCAAATGCCTGTTCGGCATCTATGAGAAAGATCAGGGCAAGATCTTCTTCAAGGGACAAGAGATCAACTTCACCTCCTCCAAAGAGGCGTTGGAGAATGGCGTTTCCATGGTGCATCAGGAGCTGAACCTGGTATTGCAACGCACTGTGATGGACAACATGTGGCTCGGCCGCTACCCCACCAAGGGTTGGTTTGTCGACCATGGCAAGATGTATGAAGACACCAAGCACATCTTCGACGAGCTGGATATTGATATAGACCCACGGGTCAAGGTGGGCACGCTTTCCGTCTCCCAGATGCAGATGATCGAGATTGCCAAGGCATTCTCCTACGATGCCAAGATCGTCATCATGGATGAGCCGACCTCCTCCCTGACCGAGAAAGAGGTCAACCATCTCTTCAAGATCATCAACAAGTTGAAAGAGAAGGGCTGCGGCATCGTCTACATCTCTCACAAGATGGAGGAGATCTTCCAGCTATGTGACGAGATCACCATATTGCGGGATGGCCAGTGGGTGGCGACCCAGCCGCTCAAAGGCATGACCATGGACCAGATCATCGGCATGATGGTTGGCCGTGAATTGACCCAGCGCTTCCCTGAAAAAACCAATCAGCCCAAAGAGGTGATCCTCGAGGTTGAACATCTGACGGCCAAGAACCAGCCCTCCATTCAGGACGTGACCTTCAACCTGCATAAGGGGGAGATCCTCGGCATCGCCGGACTGGTGGGGGCCAAGCGCACCGACATCGTCGAGACTCTGTTCGGTATCCGCGATCACAGCGGGGGAGTCATCAAGATCCATGGCAAGGTCGTGGCCAATCACACCGCCCACGAGGCCATCTTGAATGGTTTTGCCCTGGTGACGGAGGAGCGCCGTTCCACCGGTATCTATTCGCGCCTCGACATCGCCTTCAACTCCCTGATCGCCAACATGGACAGCTACAAGGGATCCATGGGGCTGCTCAGCAACACCAAGATGAAGAGCGATACCCAGTGGGTCATCGACTCCATGCGCGTCAAGACCCCGACCCAGCAGACACAGATCGGCTCCCTGTCGGGGGGCAATCAGCAGAAGGTCATTATCGGCCGCTGGCTGCTGACTCAGCCGGAAATCTTGATGCTGGATGAACCGACCCGAGGCATTGACGTGGGTGCCAAGTTCGAGATCTACCAGCTCATCCTGGAGCTGGCCAAGAAGGACAAGGGCATCATCATCATCTCCTCAGAGATGCCTGAGCTGCTGGGGATCACGGACCGCATCATGGTCATGAGCAATGGCCGGGTCGCCGGGATCGTCAATACCAAAGAAACTGACCAGAGCGAGATATTGCGCCTGGCATCTCTGTACCTCTAGAGATAGGAAGACATTTATGGAGTCGGCTAAAAATTTCAATCTGATGCAGGCGCTCAAAGAGAACGGCATCTATGTGGTGTTGCTGGTGCTGCTCATGATCATCGTGATCAAGGAACCATCCTTCCTGAGCCTCACCAACCTCAGCAACATCCTGACCCAATCCTCGGTGCGGGTCATCATAGCGCTGGGTGTGGCGGGCATCATCATTACCCAGGGCACCGATTTGTCGGCCGGTCGTCAGGTCGGTCTGGCGGCGCTTATCGCCGCCACCATGTTGCAGTCGCTGACCAACGTCAACAAGGTGTTCCCCGCCCTGGGGGAGGTGCCCATCCCCATGGTGATCCTGCTGGTGTGCGCCGTGGGTGCTCTGATAGGCCTGGTCAACGGCTTGATCGTTGCCTACCTGAACGTGACGCCCTTCATCACCACCTTGGGCACCATGATCATCGTTTATGGCATCAACTCGCTCTACTTTGATTCTGTGGGAGCCTCCCCAGTGGCAGGCTTTGACCCCCGCTTCTCCAGCTTTGCACAGGGATTTATCCGGATAGGCAGCTTCAAGCTCTCTTACCTAACCTTCTATGCGGCCATTGCCAGCGTCTTCGTCTGGGTACTGTGGAACAAGACCCGCTTTGGCAAGAACATCTTCGCCATCGGCGGCAACCCTGAAGCCGCTAAGGTCTCTGGCGTCAACGTGGCCGTCAACCTGGTCATGATCTATGCCTTGGCCGGTGTCTTCTATGCCTTTGGCGGCATGCTAGAAGCGGGTCGAGTTGGCAGTGCGACCAACAACCTGGGCTTCATGTATGAACTTGATGCCATCGCGGCCTGTGTGGTGGGCGGGGTGTCGTTTGCCGGTGGTGTGGGTACGGTCGCCGGGGTGATCACCGGGGTGCTCATCTTCACCCTGATCAACTACGGCCTGACCTATATCGGCGTCAGCCCTTATTGGCAGTTCATCATCAAGGGCGGCATCATCATATTGGCGGTGGCGCTGGATTCGATGAAATACGCCAAGAAGAAGTAAGCACATTGGCAGTTAGAAAACGCAGGTTCGGCCTGCGTTTTCTTTTGGAGGTACCATGGCTTTTAAGATCAAGATATATGCACTTCTGCTTCTGGCCATATTGATCACGGTCGCCACCTCCTGGGTGAGCGTCAATCACTTCATCAGTGGTTACATCCGTGACCAGGCAAGCCACAACATCGATGAGCAGATCACTCTGGTCAAAGAGAAGCTGGCGGGGGACATCAATCAGAAGATAGTGCTGGCTGCCAACCTCAACTTCGGGGTGACCAACGTCAAGAAAACCCTGGAGGAGACGGGATTCCTCAACATCGTCAAGGTGATTGGGGACATGGCCTTCGACAGCAATGGTGTCATCAAGGAGCCGGCCCGGGTCGAGGCGCTACGCCAGCTGATCCCACAGGCTCGTAACCAGATCCAGGTCAGCGGCTTGCAACAGATAGAGGGCAAGCCAGCCATCTCCATCCTGGTACCGCGCGGCGATGATTCTGCCTACATTTATTACCTCGATATGAGCGAGTTCAGTGCCCTGCTGCAGAGAATGGGCGGCGAAGGCCGTCACTTCGAACTGGCCGATAGCCAGGGGCAACTGCTCTATAGCGACAAACCGGGTGGTGAGTCCCTCCCCAAGGTGCATGAACTGGACATTCGCGGTCAGCCGTGGCGACTGACCGGCTTCATCGACCAGACCTATATCCAGACCATGACCCAGGCCATCAACGGCAAGATCACCCTGGCCCTGCTCGGGGTTGCCGTGGTGGTGATGGCGTTGGCCATGCTGGCGTTCAATCTGGCCTATAGACCCATTATCTCCTTGAAAGGACTGGTACTGGCCCTCTCCGAGGGGAATGGCGATCTGACCCGGCGTTTACAGGTGGCCAGCCAAGACGATCTCGGCCAGATATCGGCGGGCATCAATCGCTTCATCGCCCAGTTGCAGGAGATGATGCTGGAGGTGAGACAGGCAAGCGGTCAACTGCACCGCGAGATAGGCGGCCTGACCGGGCAGACCCTGGCCGCGCAACGGCTGTTGGCGACCCATGTCAGCGAGACGGAGCAGGTTGTCACCGCAGTCAACGAGATGAGCGCCACCGCCGTATCCGTTTCCCGCAGCGCCGCAGATACCGCCACCTTGACCCGCCAGAGCGAGCAACTGGCGATGGCTTCGCGGGAGGTGGTGGATACCGCTATGCGCAGCGTCATGGCTCTGGTAGATGAGGTGGAAGCGACATCGGGCTCGGTACAAGCGATGCAGCAAGAAGTACAGCAAATTGGTTCTGTCCTGGGGGTTATCGGTAGCATCGCCGAGCAGACTAACCTGCTGGCCCTCAATGCCGCCATCGAAGCGGCGCGTGCCGGCGAGCAAGGGCGCGGCTTTGCCGTGGTGGCAGACGAAGTTCGCTCGCTGGCGGCCCGAACCCAGCAGAGCACGGCGGAGATACAGGCCATGCTGGCCCGCTTGCAGCGCGGCAGTACTGGGGTGGTGGAGGCCATGTCCATGACAAGGCAACGTTGCCAGAGCGCGGCCGAGAACACGACTCGGGTAAACGAGTCTCTGGATACGATGATGGGCGAGGTGGTGGAGATCAATGGCCTAATCACTCATATCGCCACTGCCGCTGAGCAACAGAGTGCGGTCGCCGAGGAGATCAATCGCAACATGAGTGCCATCGCCGAAGTGATCCGTCAGCTCAAGGGCAATGGTGAGGCCACCGTCGCCAGTTCGGGGGCCATGAAGCAGACCTATGACAGGTTGGGCCAGATCGTGGCGCATTTTCGCCTGGCGTAGCCAGCAGAGTGGGTTTAATTACGCAGAGATGAGCGGGGCGGCGAAAGTCGCCTCTTGCTACGGGGTTGGGTATCTGTGGCGAAAACCCATAAAGATGGGGGCGACATGCGTCGCCCCCGATAGTCTTATCGTTCATATCCGTGAACGAAGTTGCTCCCTGCAATCCCTGACTATACCTCTTCCTTTAGGTTTCCCCTTCCCAATCCTTTGGGGTGTCCTTTAGCCATCATGGCCTGACGAGTCATCCATTCCCGTCGCACTTTCTCCATCCTGGGAGGTGTCCTTTACCACATCCTGTGGTGAGTCCATTTGCCCAACCCTGGCAGCCAATCTTCCTGATTGACTTCGACTGCGTCCGTGCAGGAGTAACTATAAGGATTTTCGACTGGCTAACAACGCGATCTTGAAAAACGTTTTACCCCCTTGCTTTTCCATCAAGTCAACTCTAGTTAATTGTTGTTTTAAATCAATTCTCTATCGTTTTTTATTGCGGTTTATAAGATGTGTCAATCCGACTCTGCCTGTCTGGTTTTTGGCTTATCGCTCACGCCTTTAATGGCGAATATCTCACACGAAGTTCAAACCAGTCTCAGTCGAACTCATCCGAATGGATTAAGCCGCAGGCTCCGCGTCTGTTGGCACTGATCATGGCGGCGAGGGCCCCCGATGCAGCCCTGAATGTGGGGGAGAAGCTTGTCTCCCGGACACGAACTCAGCACTGTCAGGGCGGGGAGCTAGGCCAGCCCCAGACATTGCCTGCAAAAGTGGAGAAGCTGGCCAGCGCAGTCCCTTCTGTTATCTGCCGCCATAGTGACAAGAGGAGAGGGGTAACAGACGGGAGGATGGTGAACTGCCCGTCGGCAGGGCGAGCAAGCGTCAGTGAAGCGGGCATGGCTATAGGGAGATGGGGTAAAGAAGCAAGGGAAGGCGGGCCTTCCCTTGCATTGCTGCTTAGTAGTGTTGCGTGCCGCCGCGCCAGATGCAGACGTATTCGGGTACCAGCATTTGCGGCATGTTGTCCACATGGCATACCACCATAGGTATGGCGGGGGCACCGTCTGCCTGAGCCAGGGTTGGCGTCATGGGCAGAACCAGTGCAGCAAGCAGAAGCAGGGGTTTGATGTTCATGGAGCTCTCCTTGATGACATTTATGACGGAAGCGTTAACGTCATATGGATACCGTTGTGATCCGGATCACTTTTCTAGTTAAGTTGAGCAAACCCCCACTGCAAGGATTTTTCATAAATTCAACTAATGAAAAAAGTTTCAAAACAGTGAAAGGCGACGTCACTGGAGTGACAAGCCGCAAGATGCGTTTTTATTGCATAGCCAGCCGGACAGGCCCATGGCTCTTGGGGCTGACAGCCCTTTCCCCACTATCCTGAGTCACTTGTCTTGATCCAGAACAATAAAATATCTATGCATGAAATCATGGCGGTATGACTTTTTATCGCGATGATGTTCCCTCAAGACGATGTGAAAAATGCAAACACTTGCATATAAAGCCATTTATTGATGGCGCATTAATTTAAGTTATTGTATTTGATTATAAAATGTATTTTTTGGTGCTTGTGGAATATGAGTTAACAGCACGAGCATGAGGCGGGGAAAAGGAATAAAGTACTATAATAATGAATGGTTATGCTAAGTGGTCCGAAGCTTAATTGCTGGTTATGTCGATGGGATCAAACAAATGGGCTGCATTTTATTCAGTTGTGGTTGCATGTGATCTAAGTCTGGTTTTTCATGTTTTTACAGACCTAATCTCTAACTCGAAAGGCAGAGGCAGGATAGAACACAAGCCAAGTACCCTACAAAAAGAATATCCCGCCTTGGCCATGAGAAAGAATAGAAGGAGTCTATTCAATCACTCGCATGGACCCCAGAAAGACGGAATATAACCATGAGCAAATTTTATGTAGGTTCTGAAGTTGGCCAACTGCGTCGTGTCATGTTGCATCGCCCCAATCTCAGTCTCAAACGTCTGACACCTTCCAACTGTCAGGACCTGCTGTTCGATGATGTCCTCTCTGTCGAGCGGGCTGGTGAAGAGCATGACAAGTTCGCCCAAGTACTGCGCGATCAGAATGTCGAAGTCTTCCTGCTGACTAATCTGTTGGCCGAAACCCTGGATGTGCCGGAAGCCAAAGCCTGGCTGCTGCAACATCAGGTCTCCGATTATCGCCTCGGCTCAGCCCTTGCCAATGATGTCCGCTGCTTCTTGTCGGACATGCCCCACCGCGAGCTGGCGCGGATCCTCTCCGGCGGTCTCACCTATTCAGAGATGCCGTTTAATGGCGTCAACATGGTAGTCGGCATGCACGCCCCGACCGATTTCATCATAGAGCCGCTGCCCAACCATCTCTTTACCCGTGACACCTCCTGCTGGGTCTACGGTGGCGTCTCCATCAACCCCATGGCCAAGGCCGCTCGCCGCCGCGAGACCAACCATGTGAAGGCCATTTACCGTTGGCATCCGCAGTTCGCCGGTCAGGATTTCATCAAGTACTTCGGTGATGAGGATCATGACTATGACAACTCCACCATCGAAGGCGGTGACGTCCTGGTCATCGGTCGCGGCGCCGTGCTGATTGGCATGTCCGAGCGCACCACGCCACAAGGGGTCGAGCATCTGGCCCGCAGCCTGTTCAAGCACGGTCAGGCCAAGCAAGTCATCGCCATGCAACTGCCGAAACACCGTAGCTGCATGCACCTCGACACCGTCATGACCCACATGGACATAGATACCTTCTCCGTCTATCCGGAAGTCATTCGCAAAGATGTGAACTGCTGGAGTCTGACCCCGGATGGCAATACCGGCATGAAGATCAAGGAGGAGGGTTATTTCGTGACGGCCATCGAGAAAGCATTGGGTGTGGATCAGCTCAAGCTCATCACCACCGGTGGCGACAGCTTCGAGGCCGAGCGCGAGCAGTGGAACGATGCCAACAACGTACTGACCGTGCGCCCTGGTGTGGTCGTCGGCTACGAGCGCAATACCTACACCAACGAAAAATACGACAAGGCCGGCATCACTGTGCTGTCCATCCCGGGCGAAGAGCTGGGACGTGGCCGCGGTGGCGCCCGCTGCATGAGCTGCCCGATGGAACGTGACGGCATCTAACCGGACGGCGTGGCGCCGGCAGAGGCTGGCGCCACACAAATAAAGCATCGAGATTAACCACTATGAAAAAACCAACTGTCGTCGTCGCCTTGGGGGGGAATGCCCTGCTCCGTCGTGGTGAGCCCCTTGAAGCGGATATCCAGCGCAAGAATATTGCCACCGCCGCCAAGACCATCGCCCAGATAGCCCAGGAATACAATGTGGTACTGGTGCATGGCAACGGCCCGCAAGTGGGTCTGCTGGCTCTGCAAAACAGCGCCTATACCAAGGTCGCTCCCTATCCCCTGGATGTGCTGGGTGCAGAATCTCAGGGCATGATCGGCTACATGCTGATCCAGGAGTTGAAGAATCTGATGCCGAGCCGCAACGTCACCGCGCTGCTGACTCAGGTGCAGGTCGATGCCAAGGATCCGGCCTTTGCCAATCCGACCAAATATATCGGCCCCGTCTACTCCGAAGCCGAGGCCCGCGCCCTGGCCGCCGAGAAGCAGTGGAGCGTCAAGGCAGACGGCAAGTTCTTCCGCCGCGTAGTGCCCTCTCCGCTACCCCAGCGCATCGTTGAAGGCGATGCCATCGAGACCCTGATCGCTCAGGGGCACCTCATCATCTGTACCGGTGGTGGTGGTATTCCCGTGACTTGGGATGGCGAGCGTCTGACCGGGGTGGAGGCCGTCATCGACAAGGACATGTCTGCCGCCTATCTGGCCAAGCAGATCAAGGCCGATACCCTGCTGATCCTCACCGATGCCGATGCCGTCTACCTGGATTGGGGCAAACCGACCCAACATCCGCTGCGCACCACCAGTCCTGATGATCTGGCTGGTATCCCATTCGATGCAGGTTCCATGGGGCCAAAGATAGAAGCTTCCTGCGAATTTGTAAGAGCGACCCAGGGTCGCGTCGGTATAGGTTGCCTGGAAGATGGTCTGGCCATCCTCAAGGGTGAGGCCGGTACCAGCATAGTGGCCAATCTGGCCATCCCAGCCTAGTCAACTTCACTGCCTACTATTGGTCTGAACAAAATAAGAGAGAACTCATCATGGCTTTCAATCTGCGTAATCGTAACTTCCTGAAACTGCTGGACTTCACCCCGCGCGAAATCCAATACATGATCGACTTGGCCATCGACCTGAAAAAAGCCAAATATGGTGGCTACGAGCGTAAGCATCTGGGCGGAAAGAATATCGCGCTGATCTTCGAGAAAACCTCCACCCGTACCCGTTGCGCCTTTGAAGTGGCAGCTTTCGACCAGGGCGCGCAAGTCTCCTACCTTGGGCCAAGTGGTTCCCAGATTGGTCACAAGGAGTCCATGAAGGACACCGCTCGCGTGCTGGGCCGCATGTATGACGGTATCGAATACCGTGGTTACGGCCAGGAGATCGTGGAAGAGCTGGGTGCCCATGCCGGTGTCCCTGTCTGGAACGGTCTGACCAATGAGTTCCACCCGACCCAGATCCTGGCCGACTTCATGACCATGCTGGAACACGGCAAGGGCAAGCGTCTGGATCAAATCAAGTTCGCCTACCTGGGTGATGCTCGCAACAACATGGGCAACTCTCTGATGGTTGGCGCCGCTAAGATGGGCATGGATATCCGCCTAGTCGCTCCGAAAGCCTTCTGGCCGGAAGAGGATCTGGTCGCCAAGTGCCGCCTGATTGCCGAAGAGACCGGCGCCCGCATCACCATGACCGAAGATGTGAAAGAGGGCGTGCTGGGCACCGACTTCCTCTACACCGATGTCTGGGTCTCCATGGGTGAGGCGAAGGAAGCCTGGGATCAAAGGGTGAAACTGATGACGCCTTATCAGATCAACATGGATGTCATCAATGCCACCAAGAACCCGGATGTGAAGTTCATGCACTGCCTGCCGGCGTTCCACAACGATGAGACCACCATGGGCAAGGAAGTGGCTGACAAGTACGGAATGAAAGGTCTGGAAGTGACCGAGGACGTGTTCGAATCCGAGCACAGCATCGTGTTCGACGAGGCCGAAAACCGGATGCACACCATCAAGGCAGTGATGGTTGCTACGCTGGGCGACTAAGGTCGCGGTAGTGGTACCGGGGGGAAACCCCCGGTTTTTCAACCATGTGACAGCGGAATAATACCTCTAACCCCTACCCGCAGCCTGCATGGATACCACCCCACAGAAGGATGTTGGACCATGACCAAATTCAAGTTCCCATCAGCCTACACCATACTGTTTGTGCTGATCGCCTTTGTTGCCGCCCTGAGCTGGATAGTGCCGGCCGGCAAATATGACATGACCATGAATGAAGCTCTCGGCAAGGAAGTGCCGGTAGCCGGTACCTACAAGCTGGTCGACGGCAATCCCCAGGGGATAGTCGACGTGCTGCTGGCACCTATCGATGGTCTCTACAATCACCAATCCTATGAAGCGGGCGCCATCGACGTTGCCCTCTTCATTCTGATCATCGGTGGCTTCCTTGGCATAGTCACCAAGACTGGCGCCATCGATGCCGGTATCGAGCGAGTAACCTACCGGCTGCGTGGCCGTGAGGAGTGGATGATCCCGATCCTGATGGCGCTGTTCGCCGCAGGGGGGACCATCTACGGCATGGCTGAAGAATCTCTGCCTTTCTACACCTTGCTGGTGCCCGTGATGATGGCGGCCCGCTTCGACCCTCTGGTGGCCGCAGCGACAGTATTGCTCGGTGCCGGTATCGGTACCCTGGGCTCCACCATCAACCCGTTCGCCACCGTGATTGCCGCCAACGCCGCCGGTATCTCCTTCACCGATGGTATCTGGCTGCGTGTCGCCATGCTGGTGGTGGGCTGGTTCATCTGCGTTGCCTACGTGATGCGTTACGCCAAGATGGTGCGCAACGATCCCAGCAAATCCGTGGTTGCCGACAAGTGGGAAGAGAACCGCGCTCACTTCCTTGGTAGCAAGGGTGACGAAATGCTGACCTTTACCCTGACCCGCAAAATAGTGCTAGGCATCTTTGCAGCCTCCTTCGGGGTGATGATCTACGGGGTGGCCGTGCTGGGCTGGTGGATGGCCGAGATCTCCGGCGTCTTCCTGGCTGCTGCCATCATAGTGGGCCTGATCGCCCGCATGAGTGAGGAAGAACTGACCTCCAACTTCATCGACGGTGCTCGCGACCTGCTCGGCGTGGCCCTCATCATAGGTATCGCTCGCGGTATAGTAGTGGTGATGGATAACGGGATGATCACCCACACCATACTGCACAGCGCCGAAGGGTTGGTGGCTGGGTTGTCCAACGTGGTGTTCATCAACGTTATGTTTGCCCTGGAAGTGGTGCTCTCCTTCCTGGTGCCATCGTCCTCTGGCCTGGCCGTGCTGACCATGCCGATCATGGCGCCCCTGGCGGACTTTGCCAACGTGGGCCGCGATCTGGTGGTTACCGCCTACCAATCCGCTTCCGGCATCGTCAACCTAGTGACGCCGACTTCCGCCGTGGTCATGGGTGGCCTGGCCATTGCCAAGGTGCCTTATGTACGCTGGCTGAAGTGGGTCGCCCCCCTGCTGGGCATATTGACAGTGCTGATCATGGCCTGTCTTAGCCTGGGAGCCGCTCTCTGAGCAAGATGATTGATGTCACAACAGGGAGCCCATGGGCTCCCTGTTGTTTGGGCGCTGTGCAACCACGGAGATGTCGCATCAGCGGTTGGATCCCCGGCAATGGAATAGATGAAGAAGAGGCGACCCTGAGGTCGCCTCTTCTTCATCTTGGGCAAGAGAGGGGTCAGCGTGCCTGGGCCAGGGTACGCAGCACGGCTTCGTGGGCCTGACGGGTACGACTGATGTGGCGGGGCGCGACCAGCACCACATCGTTGCCCGCGACGGCGCCCATGATCTCGGGATTCGCATGACGGTCCAGCAGGCGAGCCACCACGGTCGCGGCGCCCGGGGTGGTGTGAATGAGCACCAGCTGACGGTTATGGTCGACGGAGCGGACCATGTCGTGCACAGAACGGCTGCAACCGGCCGGCTCTAGCTGATCCTCTACCAGGGTATAAATCTTCTTGCCGCTGGCGTTTTGGGCCTTGGCCACGCCGAGGCGACGCAGCAACCGGGAGATGGTGGACTGACTGATGTCGGTGAAGCCCTGCTTGGCAAGCTCGTTGCGGATCTCTTCCTGGGTGCTGAAGCAGTGCTGGCCAATGATTCGGCGGCAGGCATCGAGCTGAGCCGTGTCGGTTTCCTGCTCCACCGGGTGGAAATGGGTCTTGACCAAGATGGATGTCCTTTGCCTTTGTCATCAGCGAAATCTCTGTCAGGGTGCAAAGACACTGGTGGGATCGACTGACAAAAAAGTATCGGCTAGTGGATCCATGGGGCTAACCATGGTTGAGATGGTAAATTATAGCTAATCGACAGCGGTGGGCTGTGACCCGTATCAAAAATGGGCCCCTTGGGGCCCAATCACTGATCCATTTCAGCGCTCGTCAGGTGGCGGAGCTATCAGTAACGCTCGCTGACAATATCCTGGGTGAAGGACTTCTCGCAGTACTTGCACTTCATCCGTACCGCGCCCTTGACCTCGCGCACGCTGAAGTAGCTGTCCACGGGCTCGTTGTGGGAGATGCAGTTGGAGTTGGGGCAGTGGAAGACCCCGGTGATGAACTCCGGCAGAGCCAGCTGATGTTTCTTCACCACGTTGAAGTTTTCGATGATGTTGACCGTCGCATTGGGGGCGAACAGCGCCAGCTGGTTGGCCTGTTGCTCGGTCAGCCGGGTGTTCTCAATCTTGATGAGGTCCTTTTTGCCCAGGGCGCCGGATTTGAGGTTGAAGCCGACGGTGATCCGCTCCTGGGTCTCGATCAGTTGGAACAGCTTCAGGATCTTGATGCCCTGACCGGCAGGGACATGGTCTATGACGGAGCCGTGACGGATGGCTTCGACTTGCAGTTGATTCTTGTCAGGCATGATATTCCCCTCAGGCGGATTCATTCAGCGCCAGTGCCTGGCGCACGATAGAGTGACGGATTGCCGCTGGCCGTTGATTCTTCTCGGCCAAGGCGTGCTCCTTAAACGGTTTCGTTCAGTACCAGTGCCAGCAGTGCCTGGCGCGCATAGACCCCGTTCTCCGCCTGCTGGAAGTAGTAGGCATGGGGGGTCTGGTCGACGGCAACGTCTATTTCATCAACCCGGGGCAGGGGGTGCAGTATCTTCATGCCTGGCTTGGCACCGGTCAGGGTACTGAGGTCCAGCACGAACTTGGCGGCCATGTGCTTGTATTCGGTTTCGTCGAAACGCTCTTTCTGGACGCGGGTCATGTAGAGGATGTCGAGCTCCGGCATCACCTCTTCCATGGTCTCGTGCACGCTGAACCTTATGCCTTTCTCTTCCAGCTCTTCACACAGGTAGTCCGGCATTGCCAGCGCCTCGGGGGAGATGAAGAAGAAGCGGCAGTTGAACAGGCTCAAGGCCTGGGCCAGGGAGTGAACGGTGCGGCCGTACTTCAGGTCGCCGACGAAGGCCACGTTCAGGCCATCGAGTTTGCCTTGGGTCTCGCGGATGGAGAAGAGATCGAGCAAGGTCTGGGTCGGATGCTGGTTGGAGCCGTCACCGCCGTTGATGACAGGCACGCGGGAAAACTCGGAGGCGAGGCGGGCTGCCCCTTCCTTGGGATGGCGCATTACCACGGCATCCGAGTAGGAGCCGATGATCTTGATGGAGTCGGCCAGGGTCTCGCCCTTCTTGGCGCTGGTGTTGCCGCCATCGGCGAAACCGATGATGTTGCCGCCCAGACGCTGCACCGCCGTCTCGAATGACAGTCGGGTGCGGGTCGAGGCTTCGAAGAAGCAACTGGCGACCAGTTTGTTGTGCAACAGCTGGGTGTTGGGTTCGGCCTTCAACCGCTGAGCGGTCTCGACCACCAGTTCCATCTCGGCGCGGGTCAGATCCGAGATAGAGATGACGTGTTTGTTATAGAGAGGATTGGTCATCGTCTGCGTTCCCTTTGGCATCTATGAGGTTTTTCTGGCACAAAAAAAAGCCCCTGAAACAGGGGCTCTCTTTAAAAATAATTGGGGATCTATGGGCCGGGAGACGAAAACAACGACTCGACGCTGGTGCGTTCCACCCGGCTGCGAGGCGATTTTCTGAGTGTGTGACTGCGTGAACATATCCCGACCTTTTTCAAAACCGGACAGATTATAGAGTTGGATTTTCAATTGTCAAAAATTTATTTTTTAGGCATTTTTACGGCGGAAAAACGTTTAACTGTCGCGAATGGGGCGGCAAAGCCAGACCTGGTGTAGCGGTTGCAGTTGCGCACCCTCGAGGACCATGGCCCGCAAATAGGCCAACCGATGATGCCCCTCCAGCAGACAATAAGGGACAGGCATGGCTCGGCCGTCCGGATACAGGCTCTGCTCATCGGTCGCCAGCACTATGATGGGCTCGGGCCAGCTACCCTGGTGCAGCATGTAGTCACCTAGCCAGGAGCGGCGCACGTAGCTGTTGTGGCTGAGCAGCTCCTGCCAGCGTTCGATCGCCTCCATGTGGCGCGAACCGATCTGCAGCAGACGCTCCCTGGGCCAGCTCTGCAGCTCAAAGTGGTGACGGGCCAGATCGATAAAGCTCCAGTTGGACTCGAAACCGCGCCAATGGCGATACAACCACTGAGCCAGCACATTTTCAGGAATGAAGGGAGCCAGAGGGCCGACCCGGGCCAGATAGTCGGGCAGGGCTTCTGTCTTGCACTCATCCCGGAAGTTGAGCGGTGCCAATTGCTGTAATAGTCGATAGTTGAGCATTTGCTACCTCCCTGATCACTCTCTTACCCTAATCCCAATTTTGCTGCTTTCCTAGCCAGACGGGGCTGTAAATACAGGCAGTTAACCAGCCAGGTGAGCTAAAATGAACACTCTTGTACAGCAATCGAGCAATCACGCCATAATCCTAAAAAAAAGCCTTTACCTTTGATCTCCGCTTTGTATAATTCGTCTCGTTTGTTGCAGGGGCGTAGTTCCAATTGGTAGAACAGCGGTCTCCAAAACCGATGGTTGCGGGTTCGAGTCCTGCCGCCCCTGCCATTTTCCGAAGAAACCGACTCACGAGTCGGTTTTTTTACGCCTGAAATATGGTTCTTGGCTGATTGAGCCCGAGCCTCTCTCCTCGCCAGCCCATTGACCTGTCCTTGATCAGCACGCCTTCATCGTCCGTGCCCCAATCCGATTTCACCTCGCCGCATATTTCCACACCTCCCTGCCAATACCATAAAGTCCGTTTGAACCCCGTCATTGGATCGGTCGCCGCTTATTATGTAATTCATTAATGGTGTCCTTTGTTTAATGCTTGCACCATCGCCGTCGATATAGTCCTTACAAAGCATGCCGTTTTATTCTTCACGACACGAATAGCGATTAAGGACATTCCATGAAGCTTTCTCTGCGTGGCAAGTTGCTGGCGACCAGTTTGGGGGTCGTCGTGCTGACCGTCTGCCTGCTGGGCTCGACCGTCTACTTCAGCCTGAAAAGTCAGACACTGAGTGCCATTGATAGTGAGGCACGCAACTACGCCGGTGCCTACGCGGAAGGGATAGGCAACTGGATGCAGGACAGGCGGGAAAGCCTCAGTGCTCAGGTGGATGTGATAGCGAGCTATCCGGCGGCGGATCTGGTGTCTCATCTGCAGCAGACTTTGCGCTCCGGGGGCTTCGGGCTGGCTTACTATGGCTCGACCGAGGGGGTGATGACCCGCAACGACCCGGCCCTCAACAAGGGGGACTATGACCCCAGAGAGCGACCCTGGTATCAGGATGCGGTCAAGGCGGGCGGCCTCATCATCACTGAGCCCTATGTCAGCGTCACCATGCAGCAACTGGTGGTCACTCTGGCCGCGCCTGTGATGCAGCAAGGCAAGCTGGCCGGTGTGGTCGGTGCCAACCTGGCATTGGACAAGCTGATCAAGGATGTACTGGCCATGCAGGTGCACGGAGATGGTTACGCCATGCTGCTGGACAAGAACGGCCTCATCGTCGCCCATCCCGACCAGGCGCTGACCCTGAAGCGGAGTCAGGATCTGGATGCCAATCTGGATGTCAGCCATCTGCAGCTCATGAGTCGGCAGGGGTCACTGCAGGAGGTCGAGATAGACGGTCAGGCCAGCATGGTGCTGGTACGTGCCATTCCCCATACCGACTGGCTGCTGACCATGGTCATGAAACGGGATGTGCTGCTGGCGCCTCTCGACAGCCTGTTGTGGCAACTGGTGATGATAGGCGGCGGTCTCTTGCTGCTGTTCAGTCTGGTTTTGACCAGCACCTTCAAATACCTGTTCCAGGATCTGGGCCGGGTGGCGAGCGCCCTCAATGACATCGCCCATGGCGAGGGAGATCTCACCGTCCAGATCCAGACTCGCAGCCAGGACGAGGTTGGCCAGCTGGCCCGCAGCTTCAACCAGTTTGTGGCCCGGTTGCACGGTATCGTCAGCCGGCTGCGGGAGGTGGGTCAGCAACTGGCCGAACAGTCTCGCAGTCAGGCGGCCGGTGCCCAGGCCCGCAGCCAGCAGGTGCGTCAGCAGCAGGACGAGATCGTCATGGTTGCCACGGCCGTGACCGAAATGGCATCGGCCACCCAGGAGATAGCCGGTAATGCCGAGTTTGCCGCGACCACCTCGGGGGAGGCAGTCAAGCTGGCTATTGCTGGCCAGTCCCAGGTGGGCCAGAGTCAGCGCAGTATCACTGGCTTGGCCGATGAGGTGGCCGATGCCAGTCAAATCATTCACGAGCTCGATGCCCATGCCCAGAAGATCAGCGGCATATTGGCGACCATCAGCGGCATCGCCGAGCAGACCAATCTGCTGGCCCTCAACGCCGCCATAGAGGCGGCCAGGGCGGGTGAGCAGGGCAGGGGGTTCGCCGTGGTCGCCGACGAGGTGAGGGTTCTGTCCAAGCGCACTCACGACTCCACCGATGAAATTCAACAGATGATAGAGACGTTGCAGCAGACCACCCGTCGTGCGGTGAGCGGTATGGAAGCCAGTCGCCAGCTGGCAGGTACCAGCGTTGAGGATGCGGAGTCTGCCAACCAGAGCCTGGGGCGGATCAATGAGGCCATAGGAACCATCAGCGACATGGCAACCCAGATAGCGGCGGCGGCGGAAGAGCAGACCTCGGTCACCAGCGAGATCAGCCGTAATACCGAGAATATCCGCCACGTTTCTCAGGAGCTGGCCGAGCAGGCGGGCGAAGAGGCGGCCCAGGCCGCCGAGCTCAAGTCGCTGACCGAGCGGCTGGCCCAGGAGCTGGGACGCTTCAAGCTCTGAGTGATGCGGTAAAAAGATGCAAAAAGGGCTGCCGATGGCAGCCCTTTCCATGTCGGCAGGTGCTGGCCAGCAGGGGCTCGGGATCCGAAGTATGGCGGCATGGCGGGTTATGCAACCCAGAGCCTGTATCCGCGATGGGATCTTGCGATGGTCCCGACCGCAAGAATCAATTTGGCGCCAGATGGGATGAGGCGCAACATGGGGTTCCGGTATCGGTTTCTGTTGCATAATTGTTGTTTTTGGGCCCTTGGTGGCCAGCAGGGGTCGAGCCGCGGTTTTTGTTGGAACAAATTGCTCTAAGTTAGAGACAGGGCAAAACATTTTTTTTGACTGGTTGGATCACTTTTAATGGTCTTTTTTACTGTTATAAGTGGCTAATTTGGTTTGTTTTTTTTAATCGCTACTCGGGGTAGGATGAAATCTGTTCCTACTGTCGGAGTAAGGCGGTTGTAATAAAACTCCAAAATTTGATACTAATCACATTCGCACCTGAAAAGTGGGGGCCTGACCATGACAGGAGGTTGTGGAAGAGCCTGCTGATTTTCATAACAAAGAGTCCTTGGCCTGCAATTTGGCCGCGCCTTGTTTCGCGAGAGATGAGACACTAGAACGCGATTATTTATTAACCATCAGGGAATAGTCATGCAGATTGGAATACCGAGAGAGAGTCTCGCCGGTGAGACCCGGGTCGCAGCGACCCCGGCCACCGTTGAGCAGCTGAAAAAGCTCGGCTTCGAAGTTGCGGTCGAGACTGGCGCAGGTCAGCTGGCCAGCTTCGATGATGCCGCCTTCGAGGCTGCCGGTGCCAGCGTGGTGCCGAGCGTCTGGCAAGCCGACCTTATCTTCAAGGTCAATGCGCCGACCGATGCCGAGATCGCCGAAATTAAAGATGGCGCCACCCTGGTGAGCTTCATCTGGCCAGCCCAAAACCCCGAGCTGGTCAAGAAGCTGTCCGAGCGCAACATCAATGTGATGGCGATGGACATGGTGCCGCGGATCTCCCGTGCCCAGTCCCTTGACGCCCTCTCTTCCATGGCGAATATCGGCGGTTATCGCGCCGTGGTCGAAGCCGCGCACCAGTTTGGTCGCTTCTTCACCGGCCAGATCACCGCCGCCGGCAAGGTTCCACCCGCCAAGGTATTGGTGATCGGTGCCGGTGTGGCCGGTTTGGCTGCCATCGGTACAGCCGGCTCCCTGGGCGCCATAGTGCGCGCCTTTGATACCCGTCTGGAAGTGGCCGAACAGATCGAATCCATGGGTGGGGAGTTCCTCAAGCTGGACTTCGGCGGTGAAGATGGTGCCTCAAGCGACGGTTACGCCAAGGTGATGTCCGATGAGTTCATCAAGGCCGAGATGGAGCTGTTTGCCCAGCAGGCCAAGGAAGTGGACATCATCATCACCACAGCCCTGATCCCGGGTCGTCCGGCTCCGAAGCTGATCACCAAGGAGATGGTTGACAGCATGAAGCCGGGCTCCGTCATTGTGGACTTGGCTGCGGCAACCGGTGGCAACTGTGAATACACCAAGCCGACCGAGCTGTTCGTGACCCCCAACGGCGTCAAGGTAATAGGTTACACCGACCTGCCCGGCCGCCTGCCTGCCCAATCCTCCCAGCTCTACGGTACCAACCTGGTCAACCTGATGAAGCTGATGTGCAAGGAGAAGGACGGCCAGGTTGCCATCGACTTCGAAGACGTAGTTCAGCGCAACATGACGGTGATCCAGGCCGGTGAAGTGACCTTCCCGCCGCCCGCCATCGCCGTCTCTGCCGCGCCGCAAAAACCGGCCGCCGCTCCGCTCAAGAAAGCTGAAGCCAAAAAGCCATCCAACAAGAAGTTCGTGTTTGGTGCTCTTGGCATCGCCGCCTTCGGTTGGGTAGCATCCGTGGCACCCGCCGCCTTCTTGTCCCACTTCACCGTATTCATCCTGGCCTGTGTGGTCGGTTACTACGTGGTGTGGAACGTATCTCACTCCTTGCACACGCCGCTGATGTCGGTCACCAATGCCATCTCCGGCATTATCGTGGTCGGCGCCTTGCTGCAGATTGGTCAGGGTTCGACACTCGTCACCGCGCTCTCGTTTGTCGCCGTGCTGATTGCCAGTATCAACATCTTCGGTGGCTTCACCGTGACTCAGCGCATGCTGAAGATGTTCCGTAAGGATTAAGGGGGTTTAACGTGTCTCAAGGACTGGTAACAGCATCCTATATCGTTGCCGCCGTGCTCTTCATCCTCAGTCTCGCCGGACTGTCGAAGCAAGAAACGGCCAAGCATGGCAACCTGTTCGGTATCGCGGGGATGGCCATTGCCCTCGTCGCCACCGTACTCAACCCGGAAACCAGTGGTGTGCACTGGATCATCCTGGCCATGGTCATCGGCGGCGCCATCGGCGTGCGTCTGGCACTCAAGGTCGAGATGACCGAGATGCCCGAGCTGGTGGCCGTGCTGCACAGCTTCGTCGGTATGGCGGCGGTATTGGTGGGCTTCAACAGTTTCATCGATCTGCATCCATCCGCTCCGGCAGCCGTTGTGGTCTCTGTCGGCTCCAACCTGGATGCGACCCTGGCCGCGGCCCGGGCGGCGTTCGAGCAGGCGGCCAGTGCCGCTCAGGCTGAGCACCTCACCGGCGCCATGCTGAATATCCACCTGGTGGAAGTCTTCCTCGGTATCTTCATCGGTGCCGTGACCTTCACCGGTTCCATAGTGGCGTTCGGCAAACTGCGTGGCCTCATCTCCTCCAAGCCGCTGATGCTGCCACACCGCCACAAGCTGAACCTGCTGGCCGTGCTGGTTTCGCTGGCGCTGATGGTGCACTTCGTCAACGCCGGTGGTTCCACCATGGCGGTGGTGCTGATGACCCTGATCGCCTTCGCGTTCGGCTGGCATCTGGTGGCCTCCATCGGTGGCGCCGACATGCCGGTCGTGGTCTCCATGCTCAACTCCTACTCCGGTTGGGCGGCGGCGGCGGCGGGCTTCATGCTCTCCAACGACCTGCTGATCGTGGTGGGTGCCCTGGTGGGCTCCTCCGGTGCCATCCTCTCTTACATCATGTGCAAGGCGATGAACCGCTCCTTCATCTCAGTGATCGCCGGTGGCTTCGGCTCCGACGGCGTGGCATCCACAGCTGACCAGGAGATGGGCGAATACCGTGAGACCAACGCCGAGGACGTGGCTGACATGCTGAAAAATGCCAGCTCCGTCATCATCACCCCGGGCTACGGCATGGCGGTGGCACAGGCGCAGTATCCGGTGGCCGAGATCACTCAGAAGCTGCGGGATCGTGGCGTCAAAGTGCGCTTCGGTATCCACCCGGTTGCCGGTCGTCTGCCAGGCCACATGAACGTGCTGCTGGCAGAAGCCAAGGTCCCCTATGATATCGTGCTGGAAATGGACGAGATCAATGACGACTTCAACGACACCGATGTGGTGCTGGTGATTGGTGCCAACGACACCGTCAACCCGGCCGCCATGGAAGATCCGGGCAGCCCCATCGCCGGTATGCCGGTACTGGAAGTGTGGAAAGCGCAGAACGTCATCGGCTTCAAGCGCTCCATGAACACGGGCTATGCCGGTGTCCAGAATCCGCTGTTCTTCAAGGACAATACCCAGATGCTGTTTGGCGATGCCAAGGCCAGCGTCGAGGCTATCCTCAAGGCACTCTGATCCTCAACGTCATAGCAGTATTCAAGGGGGGCCAAGGCCCCCTTTTCTGTGCCTGCTGTCTGGCTTTCTTGCGATGTCGGATCCTGCTCCGCCTTGGTTTAATCGGCCTGTGGGTTGGCAGATTCGCGGCGGTGCGGCCATGATGGCCTTGTCAACGTGGGTTGCGAGGCTTGATAGCCACTCGGCCCTCACGCCTGTTTTTGCAACGCTAACCCGCCACTATTCCCCGGGCTTGGCTGTGGCAATCGTTCAAAAGTCGGGCATAATGCCTGCCATCACGTCGGGGTTTATCAACTAAATTTTAGTTTCCCCGCAATAATTAGTATTCACAGAAATAGAAGAGGCGCCGCGCCAGACCATGGAGCATTTGCAGATGAAGCCACAATGGATCGAGTTTATTGCCCTGCTCAAGCGTGAGGTCGTGCCGGCCCTGGGTTGTACCGAACCCATGTCGGTGGCCTTGGCTGCCGCCAACTGCCGCCGCCTGCTGGGCCAGCCGCCGCAGCGGCTGAGCGTCTGGGTCAGTGGTAATCTGTTCAAGAACGGCATGGGGGTCGGTGTGCCCGGCACCGGCATGATAGGCCTGCCTGTGGCTGCTGCTGTGGGGATCACGGGGGGCAACCCCGATGGGGGGCTGGAAGTGCTCAAGGCCCTCACCCCGGCGCAGGTGGAGCAAGCCAAGGCGCTGCTGCCCCTCATCAAGGTCGATGTGAAGGATGTGCCTGATGTGCTCTACGCCGAGGTGCTGGCGGAGGCTGATGGTCACAGTGCCCGGGTAGTGATCTGCACGGATCACACGCGCATCGTGCTGATGGAGAAGGATGGCGAGGTTCTGATGGAGCAAGCCAGTGCCCCCGGGGTGCAGATCCAGCCAGCCAAATCGGCCAGACCCGCCCTGACCCTGAAGGCGATAGTCGAGTTCTCTCTTGACGTGCCATTGGCCGATATCACCTTCATTGGCGAGGCGGCCAGCATGAACCAGGCCCTGGCTGACGAAGGGTTGCAGGGTTATGGCCTGAGCATCGGCAAGATGCTCACCGATCAGGTGGAGCGCAAGTTACTCTCCGACGATCTGATGACGCTGGCCATGCGACTCTCCTCTGCTGCATCGGATGCGCGCATGGACGGCGCCATGCTGCCCGCCATGTCCAATTCGGGCTCGGGCAACCAGGGCATAGCCGCCACCATGCCGGTAGTCGCCGCCGCCCGCTTCCTCGCATCGAGCGAGGAGCAGCTGATCCGGGCGCTGGTGATGAGCCACCTGGTGGCCATCTACATCAAGACGTATCAGAACAAGCTCTCTGCCCTGTGTGCTGCCAGCACGGCTGCCATGGGGGCGGGTGCCGCCATCACCTGGTTGCTGGGGGGCAAGTTCGAACAGATAAGCCACTGTATCAATAACATGATTGGCGATGTTTCCGGCATCATCTGCGACGGCGCGGGCAGTGCCTGCTCCATGAAGGTGTCGACCTCTACCTCAGCGGCGGTCAAATCCTCCCTGATGGCGATCAACAACCTGCGAGTGCCCCAGAGTGAGGGTATCGTCTCGGATGACGTGGATCAGACCATTGCCAACCTGGGCCAGCTCTCCAAGAAGGGTATGCTGGATACCGATATAGAGATCATCAACATCATGCGGGCCAAGCAGCGCAACTGACCCTGTTGTGAGCCGAGCATCAGCTGTGTGCCTGATCGGCTTTTGCAGGGCCACGTTGGGTCGCCCGAGACCCGACGGGCGAAAAAAAACCGATGGCCTAGGCCATCGGTTTTTGTTGGAAGAGTGACTATCAGCTCTTGGCGTGCCGGTTTTCTGGGTAGTTCTTGCCGAGCACCTCACGGGCGTGCTGGGCCAGGGTTGGCATCTTGAGGGTGTCGTAGGACTCGATCATGATCTCCAGTGCCTCTTCGGTCTCCGGCGTATCCGGGTAGGTCTCAACTACCTGCTTGGCGCGGTTGGCGGCCGCAACCAGCGCATCGCGTTTCACATAATACTTGGCCACGCTCAGGTCGTAGCGAGCGAGGCGGTTTTTCAGACCTATCATGCGCGCCCGGGCATCGGCAGCGTAGCTGCTGTTCGGGTAGTTCTGCAGCAGTGTCTTGAAATCCTGGAACGCTTGACGGGCGTAGGAGGGGTCTTTGTCATCCCGGGCTATGCCGAGCTGATCCTGGAAGAAATTATAATCGCCCGCCATGTTGGTCAGGCCACGCATATAGAAAACGTAATCTATATTTTTGTGCGCCGGATTGAGGCGGATAAAGCGGTCGATATTGGCGGTCGCCTGGGCGGTATCATCCTGCTTGTAATAGGCATAGATGAGGTCGAGTTGCACTTGATTAGAGTAAGCGCCAAAGGGGTAACGAGAGTCTAATGCTTCCAATAACTCGATAGCATTCACATAGTTACCGGCATCCAGCTTGAGGCGTGCTTTCTGGTACAGGGTCTCCGGCGGTTCGTCGGGTACCTTGGGTTTGGTGCTGGAACAGCCAGTGATCAGGGTAGCGACCAAGGCGAGTGACATCAGCAGGTGAGACTTCTTTCCCATCAACAACATCCGGTCCATTTCCACGAAATTGGCAAAGTATCCGTTATGCTTGGCTAAAAGAAAAGCTAGAATAGCCGGATTATTTCGAATTGAAACCCCCGCTCAAGAGACCATACATGAGCCAGCATATTGAATTGACAGGCGAATTCCAGGATCACCAATTCGGGCAGCGACTCGATCAGGCTCTGGCAGAAATATTTCCCGACTACTCCCGTACCCGGATCAAGGAGTGGATCCTGCAAGACCGAGTGACCCTGGATGGTCAGGTTGCCAACACCCCGCGTGAGAAAGTCATCTCGGGGCAGCAGGTCCATGTCACGGTCGAACTGGCAGACGACACCCGCTGGGATGCCCAGAATATAGCGCTCAACATCGTGTTCGAAGATGAGCATATTCTGGTGATCGACAAGCCGGCAGGTCTGGTAGTTCATCCGGGGGCTGGCACGCCGGACGGCACAGTGCTCAACGCCCTGCTGCACCTCTATCCCGACATAGCCGAAGTGCCCCGCGCCGGCATTGTTCACCGTCTGGACAAGGACACCACTGGCCTCATGGTCATTGCCAAGACGATCCCGGCGCAGACTCATCTGGTGGAGGCGCTGCAGGCCCGCCAGATCACCCGTGAATATGAAGCGGTGGCCATAGGGCACATGACCGCGGGCGGTACCGTGGATGCGCCCATAGGTCGTCATCCGACCCAGCGTACCCACATGGCAGTCATTCCCAATGGCCGTGAGTCCGTGACCCACTACCGGGTGCATGAGAAGTTTCGTGGCCACACCCGCCTGCGACTGCGACTGGAAACCGGTCGTACTCACCAGATCCGGGTACACATGGCGCACATCAAGCACCCTCTGGTTGGCGATCCCGCCTATGGTGGTCGCATGCGTCTGCTGCGTAACGGTACGCCTGAGCTGACTGCTGCGCTGCGCGGCTTCCACCGTCAGGCCTTGCATGCCACCATGCTGCAACTGGCTCACCCCATCACGGGCGAGGTCATGCAGTGGCACTCCTCCACTCCTCAGGACATGGTGGAGCTTATGGAGGCTATGCGTGCCGATACCCTGGCCAATCCAGATGATCTGATCTGGGGCTAAGCGTCGGCGGCCCAGCCGGTTGATACGGGCTGGGCCAGGGAAGTGTTAAGGGCGGGGTATCCAGTGGGTGCCCCGTTTTTTATGGCATTTTTGCATGATTCATAAGGAGTCAGTGATGGAGACGATAATACCGAACTGGCCTGCCCCGCCGAGGGTCCGGGCCTTTTCCACCACCCGGGATGGCGGGGTCAGCCAAGGGGTTTTTGCCGGTCTCAATCTGGGGAGTCATGTCGGGGATGAGGCTCTGCTGGTCGATGCAAACCGTGCTCGCTTGCAGCAGGAAATGGGTATTCCGGGTCGGCTCAACTGGCTCAATCAGGTGCATGGCACCGCCGTCCATCAGGTCAGCAATCAATACGATATTGTGCCGGATGCCGACGCCGTCTGCGCCCATGAAGCCGGGTTGGCCTGTATCGTCATGACGGCGGACTGTCTGCCTGTGCTGCTGTGCGACAGGGCCGGTACTGTGGTGGCGGCCGCTCATGCTGGCTGGCGTGGCTTATTAGGCAATGAGCAGGGGGGCGTACTGGAGGCCAGCATCAAAGGGATGAACTGCGATCCGGCCGAGATACTCGCCTGGTTGGGCCCGGCCATAGGGCCCAGTGCCTTTGAGGTGGGGAGCGAGGTGCGGGATGCCTTCATGGCGCAGCAGGCCCAGGCGGTTGTCGCGTTCATGCCATCCGCCAACGACGGGAAATGGCTGGCTGATATCTACCAGCTGGCCCGGCTGCGCTTGGCCCGCTCCGGAGTGAAGGCCGTCTATGGGGGTGAGCACTGCACCTTCAGTGACAGCGAACGGTTTTACTCCTATCGCCGTGATGGCCAAACCGGCCGCATGGCCTCGCTGATCTGGCTGGGTGACGCTTAGGGCGCCCATCGCCATCAGTGAGCGCGTTTACTCCTGGCGCCGCGAGGGTCAAACCGGTTCCATGGCATTGCTGATCTGGCTGGCGTCGTGATCAGGCCCGCTTCTTGCCGAGGGGGCGGGTCTGCCTTGGCACCCGGGGTGGGGAAAAAATAAACAACCTCTCCCCTTGAAATCGTGGCCGCAGACCTCATCTTCCTTATCAGAAAGTTCTGTTGTTGCCGCCATGGCGGCGTCTGTTTCAAAGGGAGGAGTGCAATGCGCCTCGATCGCCTGACCAGTAAATTCCAAGTCGCTATTTCCGATGCCCAGTCCCTCGCACTGGGTCGTGATCACCAATTTATCGAACCCGTCCATCTGATGACCGCGCTGGTCAATCAGGATGGTGGGTCTAGTCGTCCCTTGCTGACGCTGTGCGGGATTGACATCAATGCCCTGCGCTCACGCCTCGGCGAAGAGCTTGATCGCCTGCCCAAAGTGAGCGGTGTCGAGGGTGACGTTCAGCTCTCCAGCGGCCTGGGTCGCCTGCTCAATGTCTGCGACAAGCTGGCCCAGCAACGCAAGGATCAGTTCATCTCGTCTGAACTCTTCCTGCTGGCTGCCCTCGATGAGAAGGGCAACCTCGGTGAGCTGCTGCGCAGCCAGGGGCTGACCAAGGAGAAGCTTGAACAGGCCATCGACAAGGTGCGCGGCGGCAAGAAGATAGATGATGCCAACGCCGAGGAGAATCGCCAGGCGTTGGAGAAGTACACCATCGATCTCACCGAGCGTGCCGAGATAGGCAAGCTTGACCCCGTGATCGGGCGGGACGAAGAGATCCGCCGTACCATCCAGGTGCTGCAACGCCGCACCAAGAACAATCCCGTACTGATCGGCGCCCCCGGTGTCGGTAAGACCGCCATCGTCGAGGGACTGGCTCAGCGCATCATCAACGGTGAGGTGCCGGAAGGGCTCAAGAACAAGCGTGTGCTCTCCTTGGACATGGGGGCGCTGGTAGCAGGTGCCAAGTATCGCGGTGAGTTCGAAGAACGGCTCAAGGCGGTGCTGAGCGACCTCGCCAAGGAGGAGGGCAACGTCATCCTCTTCGTCGACGAGTTGCACACTATGGTCGGCGCCGGCAAGGGCGAAGGGGCCATGGATGCGGGCAACATGCTTAAACCCGCTCTGGCGCGGGGGGAACTGCACTGCGTCGGTGCAACCACCCTGGATGAGTACCGTCAGTATGTGGAGAAAGATGCCGCCTTGGAGCGCCGCTTCCAGAAGGTGCTGGTGGAGGAGCCCTCGGTGGAGGACACCATCGCCATCCTGCGCGGTCTGAAAGAGCGCTACGAGCTGCACCACCATGTGCAGATCACGGATCCGGCCATCGTCGCGGCGGCCCAGTTGTCGCACCGCTATATCGCCGATCGCCAGCTGCCTGACAAGGCCATCGATCTCATCGACGAGGCCGCGGCCAGCATCCGCCTGCAGATCGACTCCAAGCCAGAATCCCTGGACAGGCTGGAGCGGCGCATCATCCAGCTCAAACTCGAGCAGCAGGCGTTGCTCAAGGAGGATGATGATGCCAGTCGCAAGCGGTTGGAGTTGCTCAGTCAGGAGCTGACCGAGAAAGAGCGCGAATACAACGAGCTGGAAGAGATATGGAAGGCCGAGAAGGCGGCGTTGGCCGGTACTCAGCATATCAAGGCGGCGCTGGAGCAGGCCCGTCAGGATCTCGAGGTGGCCCGTCGCGCCGGTGACTTGGCCCGGATGTCAGAGCTGCAATATGGCCGCATCCCCGAGCTTGAAAAGCAGCTCGATCTCGCCACCCAGGCCGAGATGCAGGAGACCAGCTTGCTGCGCAATCGCGTCACCGACGTGGAGATCGCCGATGTGCTGGCGCGCTGGACCGGGATCCCGGTGGCGCGGATGCTCGAAGGGGAGCGCGACAAGCTGCTGCGGATGGAGGATAAGCTGCATAGCCGGGTGATCGGCCAGGAGGAGGCGGTAGAAGCCGTGTCCAACGCCATCCGTCGCTCCCGTGCCGGGCTGTCCGATCCCAATCGCCCCATCGGCTCCTTCCTGTTCCTGGGGCCGACCGGGGTGGGCAAGACCGAGCTGTGCAAGGCGCTGGCCGAGTTCCTGTTCGACACCCAGGACGCCATGGTGCGCATCGATATGTCCGAGTTCATGGAGAAGCACAGCGTGGCCCGGCTGGTGGGGGCGCCCCCTGGCTATGTGGGTTACGAGGAGGGCGGTTATCTGACCGAGGCGGTACGCCGTCGTCCCTACTCGGTGATCCTGCTCGACGAGGTGGAGAAGGCGCATCCGGATGTATTCAACATCCTGTTGCAGGTGCTGGACGATGGTCGCCTGACCGATGGTCAGGGTCGTACCGTCGATTTCCGCAATACCGTGGTCATCATGACCTCCAACCTCGGCTCGGATCTGATCCAGGAGCACTATGCCGAGAAGGATTACGAGGAGATGAAAGCCCTGCTGATGGAGTTGCTGACCCGCAGCTTCCGGCCGGAGTTCATCAACCGGATCGACGAGACGGTGGTGTTCCACCCGCTCGGCGAGGATCATATCAAGTCCATCGCCCGCATCCAGCTCAAGAGCCTGATGGGTCGTCTGGAGTCCCAGGGCTTCGAGGTGGAGGTGAGCGAGGAACTGCTGACCAAGCTGGTCCATGCCGGTTTCGACCCCGTCTACGGGGCGCGCCCCCTCAAGCGGGCTATCCAGCAGAAGGTGGAAAACCCGCTGGCCCAGGCCCTGCTCAGTGGCCGGGTTGTCCCTGGCAAGCTGTTGAGCCTGGGTGCAGACAGCGATGGTCTCACCATATCGCAGTGAGGCCAGTGGTCTCATCCGTTGTCAGAACGCCAGCCCTCGGGCTGGCGTTTTCATGTCTGCGCGGCGCAAAGAGACACAGGCCGACTGACTGCCTCTTGCCATGGGAGAGTGCGACCTTAGATGTCATTAATAAGGATTGACAAGGCATCAGCCTTCATCAAGAGCAACATGTCGCTCTCTCAGGGAGGCAGTCTGAGCGACCAGCAAGCCTGGGATCTGTCCCTCTAAATCAATAGCCAGGAGCTGCCCCAGGATCCCAGATTCAAGGGCGCCCTCGAGCAGACCACCAAGGCGTATCATGGCAAGTACTCCCAGTACGGGTTGCCGTCGCCGGTCGATGGTCATTTGCTGGGCAACAAGACGTATTGAACCTTCAGGCGGGGTGAGGGTTATGTTTTATCGCTGAGGGTCATCCACCCTGTCAGTGAGGCACCAGGGCCGACGTCAGCCTGACCCGCGTCAACATCTAGCGCCGTCTTGCGAATGGCATCGAAAGACGGCGCATTCATGTGTGCTGTTGTTCAGCCCGGATGGGGGGAGTTGCGCGCTGGCATGGTTGTGAGTGGGACCTGAATGGGTAGGCAAAGGGGGCTGGTAAATGGCGGGGCCCCCTTGTGGCTGGGGGCCGGCCGATACTCAGGAAAAATCGAGCTCCTTGAGTTTGCGGGTGAGGGTATTGCGGCCCCAGCCGAGCAAGCGCGCCGCTTCTTGCTTGTGGCCATGGGTATGCTCCAGCGCCGTCTCCAGCATGATCCGTTCGAACTGAGGCATGGCGTCGGCCAGTATGTCTATCTCGCCCAGAGCCAGCTTGGCGGCGACCCAGTCGCGCAGCTGTTGCTGCCAGCCACCGGCGAGTGCGGGTTGACCCGGTTCGGCGACGCTGGTGATCGGCGTCAGCAGCTCTGTGGGCAGATCGGCGACCAATACCTCCTGTCCCGAGGCCATGACGGTCAGCCAGCGACAGACGTTTTCCAGCTGACGCACGTTGCCGGGCCAGGGCAGTCGGCTGATGAACACTTGAGTATCAGGGTGCAGGCTCTTGGCCTCCACGTTGAGCTCCTTGGCGGCTCGCAGCAGGAAGTGGTGAGCCAGCTGGGGGATATCTTCACGGCGCTCCTTGAGGGCCGGGATATGGATGCGGATGACGTTGAGGCGGTGGAACAGATCCTCCCGAAATTCGCCATCGGCGACCCGTTTCTCCAGATTCTGGTGGGTGGCGGCTATGATGCGCACGTCCACCTGTACCGGCTGATGGCCGCCAACCCGATAGAACTGACCATCGGCCAGTACCCGCAGCAGCCGGGTCTGCACATCCAGTGGCATGTCACCTATTTCATCGAGAAACAGGGTGCCGCCATCCGCTTGTTCGAAGCGGCCATGACGTATGTTGTTGGCCCCGGTGAAGGCTCCTTTCTCATGGCCAAATAGCTCTGATTCGATCAGGTCTTTCGGGATGGCTGCCATGTTGAGGGCAATGAAATTCTTGTGGGAGCGCGGGCTGTGACGATGCAGGGCATGGGCGACCAGCTCCTTGCCGGTGCCGCTCTGGCCGTTGATCAACACCGAGATGCTGGACCGTGACAGCCGGCCGATGGCGCGAAACACCTCCTGCATGGCGGGGGCTTCACCGATGATCTCCGGGCTGCTGGCGGCATCCTGCGGCCGAGTCTTGCGCTTGGTGCGCTGCTCCTTGAGGTGGTTCTCTGCGCGGCGCACCAGGGTGACCGCCTCTTCAATATCGAACGGCTTGGGCAGGTATTCGAAGGCGCCACGCTGATAGGCGTTGACTGCACTGTCGAGATCCGAATGGGCGGTCATGATGATGATGGGCAAGTCCGCCTGACGACGATGGATCTGTTCCAGCAGGCTGAGGCCATCTATGCCGGGCATGCGGATGTCGGACAGGATCACATCGGGAGATCGTGCTTCCAGGGAGTGCAGCAGGGCCTCGCCATCGGCGAAACTCTCGCACTCGAAACCCTCGTTGCCCAGGGTGCGCTCCAGCACCCAACGGATCGAACTGTCGTCATCGACGATCCATACTTTTGCGGTCATGAAGTTCCCTTATTTGCGAAGCGGTAGATAAACGGTGAACTCGGTATGTCCTGGCCAACTGATGCAGTCGATGCGGCCCTTGTGCTGATCGATCAGGTTCTGGGCGATGGAGAGTCCGAGCCCCGTGCCGCCCTCCTTGCCGGTAATCATGGGGTAGAAGAGAGTGTCACGGATGGCATCCGGGATGCCGGGGCCGTTGTCGATGATCTTGATCTCGGCGGCGAGCCGGTAACGCTGGCCGTGGATGGTGATCTGGAACACGGTGCGGGTACGCAGGCTGATGAGGCCCGTCTGGCTGACCAGTGCTTCGGCGGCGTTGCGCACTATGTTGAGGAAGGCCTGCTGCAGCTGATCCGGCTCCATCTCAAATTCAGGAATGCTGGGGTCATAGTCCCGTTCTATGTGGATCCCGCCGGGCAGCTCCAACTCCACCAGACGGCGTACCTGTTCCAGTACCGAGTGGACGTTGTGAACCTGATGGCGGCCGGGACGCTGGGGGCCAAGCAGGCGATCGACCAGCAAGCGCAACCTGTCAGCCTGCTCGATGATGATGCCGGTATATTCGCGCAAGGCAGGGTCTGGCAGCTCCTTTTGCAGCAATTGGGCGGCCCCCCGCAGTCCCCCGAGCGGATTTTTGATCTCGTGGGCCAAACCGCGCACCAACTCCCTGGCTGCCTGTTGTTGGGCATGCTGCTGCAACTCCTGACTGATCTTCTTCTGCTGATCGATCTTGCGCAGCTCAACCACTATCAAGCGCTGCTCATGGTCGGCCAGGGGGCTGGCACTGAGTTCGACCAGGCGAGGCTCTCCTTCCACGACGAGCGTCACTTCACTGTCGGTGAAGCCTTGCCCCGAGATGAGGCATTGGCGAAAGCGTTGCAAGTCGAGGGAGATGTGCTCCAGCAGATGGGGCAGTTCCAGCCCGATCAGCCGGCGTTGACTGAGGGAGAGCAACTGCTCAGCCGCAGGATTGACGTGCTGAATGCAGAGGCGCTCGTCCATCAGAATGACGGCGGTCAGCAGGTTGTCGAGTAATGTCTTGGCTTGATCCGAGCGGACTGGCACAGGTTTCTCCCTAAAACGGTGCTACACACCGGCAATGCACCAATATAGTGCATTCAGTCTACCCGCATAGGTGCAGAGGATCACCCTTTATGAGGCGCAGGGCCCGGGTTGGCTGCCTGATTGGCTCTGGTTCTGTGCAGATAGAAAGTCACAACATCTGATTTAGCAAGGATCGTACCGTCTTTTGCCAGTAGCTCGAGCTGCACCCTATGGGTGCCCCGATCCAGATTTTCCAGGCGGATCATCAGCGTGTTGTGAGCCCGGCCCCGCTCCTTGCCATCGAGCAACAGGCGCAAGTCGTACTGGGTCGGCGGGACGGGAGTGACCTGGGCTTCAAACACTATGTTGCCTGTGTTGTCGCGCAGGGTGCTGTCTGGTTCGGGGGACAGCAGGGAGATGGCCAGTTCGGCCTGCTTGATATCGGCGCCAATGAGGTGGTTGTAATTATCGACCTGTACCGAGTGGGTGGTTGTGCCAACCAGAGGTGCGACTCGCAGATCGATCTCCTGGGTTTGCTGGCCGGCGGGAGGGGCACTGGTGTAGTGAGTGATCCCCCGATTGTCGATCCAGGAGTAGATCTTGGCACCCTGGGCGCTCAGGCAGACCAGCAGCAAGAACCCGGCATAGCGGCTCATTCTCATCCATCTCTCCTTGGTGGGATCCCGCTTAAAGCCTATCAGAGAAAAAACCCGCCATGAGGCGGGTTTTGTATGCATTGGGTTCTGACTGTATCTGTTAGACAGAGTAGTACAGTTCGAACTCCAGCGGGTGCGGGGTCATGCGTACGCGGTCCACTTCATGCTGCTTCAGCTCCAGGTAGGAGTTGATGAAGTCGTCGCTGAACACGCCGCCGCGGGTCAGGAACTCGCGGTCCGCGTCCAGACCAGCCAGGGCTTCGTCCAGAGAGCCGGCAACGGTCGGCACTTCTGCTGCTTCTTCCGGCGGCAGATCGTACAAGTTCTTGTCCATGGCATCGCCCGGGTGGATCTTGTTGATGATACCGTCCAGACCGGCCATCAGCTGGGCTGCGAAGGCCAGGTAAGGGTTGGCGGCCGGATCCGGGAAGCGCACTTCGATACGGCGGGCTTTCGGGCTAGGTACGACCGGGATACGGATGGAAGCGGAACGGTTGCGGGCAGAGTAAGCCAGCATGACCGGTGCTTCGTAGCCTGGTACCAGACGCTTGTAGGAGTTGGTGGTCGGGTTGGCGAAGGCGTTGATGGCCTTGGCGTGCTTGATGATGCCGCCGATGTAGTGCAGCGCCATTTCGGACAAGCCGCCATACAAGTCGCCAGCGAACAGGTTGACGCCATCTTTGGCCAGGGACTGGTGGCAGTGCATGCCGGAGCCGTTGTCACCGAACATGGGTTTTGGCATGAAGGTAACAGTCTTGTTGTAGGCGTGGGCCACGTTGTGGATCACGTACTTCAGCACCTGGACTTCATCAGCCTTCAGGGTGAGGGTATTGAAGCGAGTGGCGATCTCGTTCTGACCGGCGGTAGCCACCTCATGGTGGTGCGCTTCGACCACCTGGCCCATCTCTTCCAGCACCAGACACATGGCGGCGCGGATGTCCTGGGAGGAGTCAACCGGTGCAACCGGGAAGTAACCACCCTTGACGAAGGGACGGTGCCCCTTGTTGCCGTGCTCGTAGGCGGTGCCTGAGTTCCAAGCGGCTTCTTCGGATTCGATCTTGACGAAGCTGTGGCCCATGGTGTTCGAGAAGGTGATGTTGTCGAACATGAAGAATTCGGGTTCCGGTCCAAACAGGACGGTATCGGCAATGCCGCTGGACTTCAGGAAGTCTTCGGCACGTTTGGCGATGGAGCGCGGGTCGCGATCGTAGCCTTGCATGGTGGCCGGTTCCAGGATGTCACAGACGATGTTCAGAGTGGTCTCTTCGGTGAACGGATCCAGCTTGGCGGAGGCCGCATCCGGCATCAGCACCATGTCAGACTCGTTAATGCCTTTCCAGCCGCCGATGGAGGAACCATCGAACATTTTGCCGTCTTCGAAGAACTCTTCGTTGACCTGGTGGGAAGGAATGGAAACGTGCTGCTCTTTACCCTTGGTGTCGGTAAAGCGCAGGTCGACAAACTTGACTTCATGTTCCTGGATCAAGGCCATTACGTTCTGAGCTGACATGCTAAGTAACCTCCGGTGTTAAAACTCTTTGGGTGAATTCGTCATCGATTTCACACTAAGCGAGTATCGTGCCAAGTTTGTGACAGCCTGATTTCAGGGCAGTTGCCGCATCTTGGCGTCCCAAAATCTGCTGGTTCTGCGCCACATTGCACCAAATTGGTGCTACTGGGGATCGTTTTGGTGCGCCAAACAAGTGCAAGGGGGCAGGATCCCCATCTAAACAGGCTTGTTGGCTCGGGTCTATGATCCAGATCCATTGCCGTGCGTGAATCTACTGCGATTCTGCTAGGCAGATCACAAAGGCGAGAGTACAATTAGCGCCCAATTTTACCCGGTGATTGAGGCGAGAATGTTAGAGAATTTACGCAATATTGCGATTATTGCGCACGTAGACCACGGCAAAACTACCCTGGTTGATAAGCTGCTGCAGCAGTCTGGAACCCTCGACCGTACCACTGATGGTCAAGAGCGTCTGATGGATTCCAACGATCTGGAAAAAGAACGTGGTATTACCATTCTCGCCAAGAACACTGCAATCCGTTGGAAAGACTACCGCATCAACATCGTTGATACTCCGGGTCACGCCGACTTCGGTGGTGAAGTAGAGCGTGTCATGTCCATGGTTGACTCCGTGTTGCTGCTGGTGGATGCCGTTGACGGCCCTATGCCGCAAACCCGTTTCGTCACCCAAAAAGCATTCGCCCAGGGTCTGAAGCCGATCGTCGTCATCAACAAGATTGACCGTCCGGGTGCTCGTCCTGACTGGGTAATGGATCAGGTCTTCGATCTGTTCGACAACCTGGGTGCCACCGATGAGCAGCTGGACTTCAAAGTTGTCTACGCCTCTGCACTGAACGGTTGGGCCACCATGGACCAAAACGTTGAGTCCGACAACATGGAACCCCTGTTCCAGGCCATCGTTGACAACGTGGAGCAGCCGAAGGGTGACCCTGCCGGTGCCTTCCAGATGCAGATCTCCCAGCTGGACTACAACTCCTACGTGGGTGTCATCGGTATCGGCCGTATCAGCCGTGGTCGCGTCAAAACCAACCAGCAAGTCACCGTCGTTGGTGCCAACGGCAAGACCCGTACCGGCAAAGTCGGTCAGGTACTTGGCTACCTGGGTCTGTCCCGTACCGAAGTTGTTGACGCGCAAGCGGGCGACATCATTGCCATCACCGGTCTGGGCGAGCTGAAAATCTCCGACACCATCTGTGACAACAATGCTGTTGAAGCCCTGCCGGCACTCTCCGTCGACGAGCCGACCGTGAACATGACCTTCCAGGTCAACACCTCACCGTTCGCCGGTAAAGAAGGCAAGTTCGTGACCTCCCGCAACATCATGGAGCGTCTGAACCAGGAGCTGGTCCACAACGTGGCCCTGCGCGTGGAAGAGACCGAAGATCCGGACAAGTTCCGCGTTTCCGGCCGTGGTGAACTGCACCTTTCCATCCTGATTGAAAACATGCGTCGCGAAGGCTACGAGCTGGCGGTATCCCGTCCGGAAGTTATCCTGCGCACCGTGGATGGCGTGTTGCACGAGCCGTTTGAAACTGTGACTGTCGACGTGGAAGAAGCCCACCAGGGTTCTGTCATGGAACAGCTCGGCCTGCGTAAGGGCGAGATGACCAACATGACTCCGGATGGCAAGGGTCGTGTCCGTCTTGACTTCATGATCCCGAGCCGTGGCCTGATCGGTTTCCAGACCGAGTTCCTGACCATGACTTCCGGTACCGGCCTGCTGTACCACACCTTCGACCATTACGGTCCGCACAAGGGTGGCAGCATCGGCGAGCGTCAGAATGGCGTGCTGATCTCCAACGCAACCGGCAAGGCCCTGACCTTCGCCCTGTTTGGTCTGCAAGACCGCGGTCGTCTGTTTATCGGTCACGCTACCGAAGTGTACGAAGGCCAGGTGATCGGTATTCACTCCCGTTCCAACGACCTGACAGTGAACTGCCTGAAGGGCAAGCAGCTGACCAACATGCGTGCCTCCGGTACCGATGAAGCTCAAGTGCTGACTCCGCCGATCCGCATGACCCTGGAACAGGCCCTCGAATTCATCGACAACGATGAATTGGTCGAGATCACTCCCAAGGCAATTCGTGTTCGTAAGAAACTGTTGACCGAGATGGATCGCAAGCGCTCCGGTCGCGCCTGATCTCTCTCCCATCAGGCCGATAACTTGGCTTGATGGTGGATGATAAAAAATCCGAACACCCCTGGTGTTCGGATTTTTTTATGGGCGAATGCCGGGGATGGCTTCAGGAGCCGGCTGGTGATGTTGAGGTGGCGGCCATCCTGCAGGCAACCACAAGGGGCGGCGCAGTGAGGCAGGAAACAGGACTCATTGTGTCTGGGATCGGGCAATCTGGCGATGAGTCTGACACAATAGGGGGCAGGATCTGTCTCGTAGGAAGTTAATATGCAGCATCACTTTCGTCGGCAGCTGGCGCACGCTTCTGCGTTCTTGCGCCACGATGGCCGTCATTTCGCCCACTTCGTCTGGGGCCGTTTTCAACAAGACAGGCTGACGGTCACCGCAGGCTATCTGGCTTATGTCACCCTGCTCTCCCTGGTGCCCATGATAGCCGTGGTGTTCGGCATGATGTCTGCGTTTCCGGTGTTTGAAGGGCTCAAGCAGGCGATGGAGCAGTTCGTCTATGCCAACTTCGTGCCGACGGCGGGGGATGCCCTCAAGCAGTACATAGATGGCTTCGTAGCCAATGCCACCAACACCACCGCCGTGGGGATAGGGGCGTTGGTGGTGGTGGCCCTGATGCTGATCTCGGCCATCGACAAGAACCTCAACTACATTTGGCGATCCACCCGAGGCAGGCCGCTCGGCCAGGCATTCGCCATGTACTGGATGATACTGACCCTGGGCCCTGTGCTCATCGGGGCCAGCATTGCCGTCTCCTCCTACATCATTTCGCTGCGTATCTTCCAGGGAGAGGCGCTGTTCGGGGTCGGTTACTGGCTGCTGCGGGGTCTGCCCTTCCTCTTCTCCGTTATTGGTTTTTTGCTTATTTATACTGTGGTACCCAACTGCAAGGTTCGGCTCTCCCACGCGTTGGTCGGCGCCATGGTGGCCGCCGTGTTATTCGAGCTGGCCAAGCGTGGCTTCGCGCTCTACATCACCAACTTCCCCTCCTATCAGGCCATCTATGGTGCCCTGGCCACTATTCCCATTCTCTTTGTCTGGGTCTATCTGAGCTGGCTGGTTGTTCTGCTCGGCGCCGAGACCACGGCCTGTCTCGGGGAGTATGAGAAGCCGGTGATTGAGGAGTTGGGCTGAGCCAGCCTGTTGTTGGTAACATGGATGACCGCCCCGAGGCGGTCGTTTCATTTCAACCTGTACCAGGCAAAGGAGTCGCGGGTGATTGCATTGATTCAAAGGGTTAGCGAGGCCAGCGTTATCGTTGAGGGTGAGGTCGTTGGCACCATAGATCAGGGCTTGCTGGTATTGCTCGGGGTCGAGCAAGGTGATGATGAGGGCAAGGCCGACAAGCTGCTGCACAAGGTGAGCGGCTATCGCATCTTCGGTGACGAGCAGGGCAAGATGAATCTCAATGTTGCTCAGGTGGGTGGCAGCCTGCTGGTCGTATCCCAGTTCACCCTGGCGGCGGACACCGGCAAGGGGATGAGGCCCAGCTTCTCGGGTGGCGCCAGGCCAGACGAGGCCAAGAGGCTCTATGAGTACTTTATCGACCAAGCCAGAGTCGCGGGTCTAAGGACCGAGACCGGACGGTTCGCCGCGGACATGAAGGTGGCACTGCTCAACGACGGCCCCGTCACCTTCTGGCTGCAGGTGTAGGCTCGGGTGCTCAAGCCTTGCGGGCATGAACTATCTGGTTGATGCAACCCGGCACCCCTCTCAACGTTGTCTGGCCTATCCAGCGTTCGACCAACAGCAATACCTGATCCAGCTCTCGCCCGGTTCTGGGCAGCAGATTGATGATGAGTTCACCGCGCAGTCGACTCGCCAGGGCTTGATAGAAGTGGGGAGTGAACAGCAGAGGCGGGTTGCCGTCCTGACTGAACAGATCCACCAGGACCAGATCGTAGTCAGCGCCCTGTTCGAGCAGGAAAGCGAGGGCATCGGCCTGATGCAGGCACTGGCGCTCCGCACTTCCCGTCGTCATGAAGAAGTCGCGATAGAGGCTTATCACCTCGGCGTCGAGATCCACGCTGTCGAGCTGCGCCTCTGGCCAGCGAGCCAGCAGGTGGCGGCCGATATCGCCGCCACCAAGGCCCAGCTCAAGTATGCGCTCGGCCTTCGTCGGCAGCAGGTCGGCGATGGCTTGCTGGTGGGGGAGACAGAGCCGTTGCGGGGCGGCACGCACCATGGCGGATTGCACCACGCCATCTATCTCCAGCCAGCGATGCTCGCTATTTTGCTGGACGCAAATGCGGCGGCTCGGACTGACTCCCAGATGCAATAACTGTTCGGCCTGATACGTCTGTAGATTGAAGTCCATGAAATTGCACGGCAAGATGGCTTTCGACCAGTGTAACTCAAGGATGTAGCTATGTACCGGGTGGTAACCCCTCAAACAGAGTCAGAGCTGGATGTTTACTACAAGCTGCGCTGGGAACTGCTGCGCAAGCCTTTCAACTTCCCCCCTGGTTCCGAGCGAGACGAATATGACTCAGTCGCCATCCATCGCATGATGCTGGCCCCCGATGGTACGCCCATCGCCGTGGGCCGCTTGTTCGTTGGTGGAGACGAGGCCCAGATCCGCTTCATGGCCATGCTGCCCGAGTACCGTGGTCAGGGATTGGGGATGCGTATGGTCGCGGATCTGGAACAACTCGCCTGTGAAGAGAAGGTCAAACGGCTGGTGATGAATGCCCGCCAGGAGGCGGTAGAGTTTTATCGCAGATGTGGTTTTCTTGAGGTGGGTGAGGGCCCGGTCTCTTTCGGTCGAATTCCTCACCGCCAAATGATCAAATCCCTGAGCCCGCTGCAGACCATAGAATACAGACCCCAATGGTGCCAGGACCTCACCACCCGCTGGGCGCGTGGTATACCCATCAGCGAAAAGATGGGTGTGCACATCACCCACTATGATGGCCAGACCTTCCATCTCAAGGCCAATCTGGCCGCCAATCTCAATGTCCATGACACCATGTTCGCCGGCAGTATCTACAGCCAGTGCGTGCTGGCGGGCTGGGGCCTGATCTGGTTGCAGCTGAAGGAAGAGGGGCTGGTCGGCGATACCGTGCTGGCGGAGGGTGATATCAAGTATTACCGCCCCGTCACCAAGGAGCCGGAGGCCAGAGTTGCCCGTGAGGGGATGCCCGCCGTGCTGCAACCGCTGCGGGAGGGGAAATCAGCCAAGTTCAGCCTCAAGATCAAACTGTTCAGCGGCAGCCAGCTCGCCGCCGAGTTTCTCGGCCGCTATGTGGTGCAGCCGTCCAAGCGCAGTTAGCGCGCCACCATCGTTGCAGCCGTCAAAAGGCCTCCCAAGGGAGGCCTTTGTATTGATGGGCATGGTAGAAGAGTCGGCATCAAAGATCAGTCACTTGAGCCCGCCGCGGCCGGTTTGCCGGGGGAGGGCACTGGGGGGCGATGGATTGGCGTGTCGCGGCCCTGAGCGGGGTAGCTGACCCCAGCCTGCCAGTCGCAGCTTGCCTTGCCTGCGCTGAACTGCCAGGCGAGCTCGGGGGCCGCGAGCGGTCCGCGCCATTGGCCGATGAGCTCGGCGCACCCCTCTCGATTGAGGACGCCTACGTCGAGTTGCCATCGCTCGCTACCCAGATCCAGACCGCCGCTCAAGGCGAGCAAGTGGGTAATGGTAGAGGCGCCGCCTCGGGTCAGTTGCAGTTTGCCACCTTGAATGTTAGCGGCCAGCACCCCCTGGTAGAAGGGAGTATCCCCCCCCTGCATGGCCTGCCAAAGCGCGTCCTGGCTCAGGCCCGGGGGAGCGGCTTGAGCGAGCCACTCATCGAGCAGGGGATCCAGTTTCACCTTGTCCCAGAAGGGATCCCTGGCATCCAGACTCAGGGTGCCGTTCAGGCTGGTGCGCCAGTCTGGCAAGCTGACTTGCAGGTTCAAGTCGAGATCTGCCTTGCCAGCAAACGAGAGCGGGCTGTGGAGCAACTTGCCCCACTGTTCCAGATCCAGCTGCACTGCCTTGAGGGTGAGGCTGGAGGCGGGTTGCGCCTGAGTACTCCACTGGCCACTTACCGTCAGGCTGCCCTCATCGGGCAGCTGGCTGCTGAGCTTGCTCAGCTGCCAGAGCCCGGGAGTCGCGCTGAGGGCCAACTGACCGTTGCGGGCCGAGAGGCCGTCCCAGGCCAGTTCTATCCAGTCGCTGTTGAGCAGCCCCTGTTCGTTCAGGGCCAGGGGGTGTCGGCCATCCAGGGCCAGCTGCTCCAGGTTCAGGTTCCAGCCGCTCAGGGAGAGTGGCAGGGCATCATCGAAGGAGAGCACCTTCAGCCTGTCGAAATGAAGCTGGCTTATCTCGAGCCGGGTCGGCCGCGCAGTCTGCCAGGCTTGCCACCACCCCTGTGGCAGGCTGATGTCCATGCCGGTCAGGGTCAGCTGGCGCAGACGCAGCTGCTGGCGCTCGGGATCCAGGCTGAACATGGTGTCGAAGCTGCCGTCATAACCTTCCCCCTTGAGGGTGGCGTTGATCTGCTGGCCGGAGAAGCTTAGCTGCCCCTCGATATTCTCCAGTTGGAACAGACCACGCCCCGCATCCCCCAGACTACCGAGCAGTTGGCCGCTGGGCGAGGTGCCTGCCTGCCACTCGAACTGGCTCAGTTCGCCATTGAAGTCATTGAGGGAAAATTCGCCCTCCAGGGAGTTGAGACTGACATGCTGGAAGTCACCGCGATCCAGGCTGACCCGGCGCAGGGGCCAGGGTTGGTTGCCAAGATCGGCCAGCTCGATGCGCAATCCCCTGGCCTTGAGATCCTGCAGGCGCAGACTGCGGGCGGGCCAGTCCAGCACCACGCCAGCCTCGGCGACACCCTCAAACAGCTGAGTTACCAGTCGATCCGTGGTCACTACCTGACCCTGCAGCTTGCCAGCCAGCGCCAGGCGGGTCAGGGTCAGCTTGGGCGTCTCCAGACGGTTGATGTTGAGTGAGAGATCCGCCAGCACCGGTTGGCCCGGGCTGAGCAACTGCCAGTTGCTCAGGGTGGCGCTGGCCCCTTGCAGCTTGAGTTCATCGCTGATGAGGTTGAGGCCGTCTATCTTGCTGTCTTGCACAATGAGGGAGCGCAGCGGCAGGCTTGGCAGCTGGTTGGGCAGTGGCCAGCGAATGCTGGGCTTGATCAGGTCCAGATGGGCAAGGCGCACATCCCGGCTGAGCCAGTCTATGCTATCGACCTCGATATAGACCTTGTCAAACTTGACTGCCTTGCCATAGCTAACTTGCTCCGCCAGCAGGGTGTAGGGATGAAGCGGGTTGAATACCAGCTTGCCGATGGCAACGGGTTCACCGGTCTGGCGGCTGAGCCAGTTGGCGATGGGATCCTTGGCGCGCTGGGCATCGAACAGCCCCAACCCCATCCAGACGAACAGCAACAGGAAAGCGAGAAAGTAGAGCAGGGCGCGTAACCAGGCATTCATGAGTCACAGCCTCCTTGGCATCAGATTAAGTGGCAGCAGAGGGAGCCCCTGGTGTGGGGCTCTCCGGGTTCAGGCATTGGAGTAGTGATCCCGCAGGCCCAGCCAGCGGCGGATCAGGGGTTCGACATGGCCCGGATGCTGATCCATCAGATAGCGAGCCAGCTTCTGCACCTGGGGAATGAGCGATTGGTCGCGTACCAGATCGGCTATCTTGAGATCCGCCAGTCCGGTCTGGCGAGTACCTAGCAGCTCCCCGGGGCCGCGCAGTTCGAGGTCCCGCTGGGCGATGAGGAAGCCGTCATTGGTCTCCCGCAATACCCCGAGCCGGCTCTGGGCCGTCTTGGAGAGAGGGGCGTGATAGAGCAGCACGCAGTGGGAGGCAACCGATCCCCGGCCAACCCGGCCCCGCAGTTGATGAAGCTGGGCCAGCCCGAGTCGCTCCGGGTTCTCGATGATCATCAGGCTGGCATTGGGTACATCCACCCCCACCTCGATGACGGTGGTGGCGACCAGCAGTTGCAATATGCCCGCCTTGAACTCCTCCATGACCCGCTGTTTTTCGACGGGACGCATCCGGCCGTGTACCAGACCGATGTGCAGGCCGGGCAGCAGCGTCTGCAACTCGGTGGCTGTATCCTCGGCGGCCTGGCATTCGAGGACCTCGGACTCCTCGATCAGGGTGCAGACCCAGTAGGCCTGCTTGCCCTCCTCGCAGGCGAGCTTGACCCGATCAATCACGTCGCCACGGCGACTGTCCGGCAGGGCGACCGTGGTGATCGGGGTACGACCCGGCGGCAGCTCGTCGATGATGGAGGTATCGAGGTCGGCATAGGCGGTCATGGCCAGGGTGCGGGGTATCGGGGTGGCGGTCATGATCAGCTGGTGGGGATGCACTCCTTCCCGCTCCCCTTTTTCGCGCAGGGCGAGGCGCTGGTGCACCCCGAATCTGTGCTGTTCATCTATGATGACCAGCCCGAGGCGCTCGAATACCACCTGCTGCTGGAAGATGGCGTGGGTGCCGACAATCATGCGCACACTGCCATCGGCAATGGCGGCGAGCTGAGCCTCCCTTGCCTTGCCCTTCTGCTTGCCGGCCAGCCAGCCGACCTGGATACCCAGAGGGGCCAGCCAGTGATTGAAGTTGATGGCGTGTTGCTCGGCCAGCAGCTCGGTTGGCGCCATCAAGCCTACCTGGCAACCGCTGCCGATGGCCTGCAGCGCCGCCAAGGCCGCAACCAGCGTCTTGCCCGAGCCCACGTCCCCTTGCACCAGCCGCATCATGGGATGGCTTTGCTGCAGATCGTGGCTTATCTCGGCCACTACCCGGCTCTGGGCACCGGTGGGGCTAAAGGGCAGGGCATCGAGCAGCTGCTTGACCAGCTCGGGGGCTGGCGCCAGGGCGTGGGCCCGCTGGGTCTGGGCCTGGGCGCGTACTTTCAATATCGACAGGTTGTGGGCCAGCAGCTCTTCGAGTACCAGACGGCGCTGAGCCGGATGCTGACCACTGTCGAGCTGATCCAGGGCGACCGAGGGGGGTGGCCTGTGCAGCAGCTGCAGGGCGGCAGCCAGATCCGTCTGCTGCGGGTAGAGACCGGCGGGTAGCAGCTCTTCTACCCCGTGTTGCGCCAGCAATAGCAAAGCCTGATCGGTGAGATTGCGCAGGGTGAGTTGACGCAGCCCCTCGGTGGCGGGATAGACGGGGGTGAGCGCCTCTTCGGTCTGACCGGCCTGTTCCTCGCCGAGCAGCTTGTATTCGGGGTGGGTCATCTCCAGACCGAACTTGCCCGGGCGGGTCTCGCCGAAGCAACGGATGAGGCGGCCCTGGGCCAGGCTGTTCTTCTGGGCTGCGGTGAAATTGAAGAAGCGCAGGGTGAGGGAGCCGGTGCCGTCGCTGATGCGACACACCAGCATGCGGCGACGACCCATCACCAGCTGGGTATCCTGGATCTCACCCTCGACCGCGCCATGCAGGCCGGGCATGAGATCGCCGATAGGCCACACCTGAGTGCGATCCTCGTAGCGGTGGGGCAGGTGGAACAGCAGATCCTGCACGGTGGCCAGTCCGAGCCGTTCGAACTTCTCCTGCATCTTGCTACCGACACCCTTCAGGCTATCGAGAGGAATTTTATCCAATTTCATCAATTAGATGCCCGCGAATACTGTAAATATGTCCAGATGATAGGGGCTATTGAGGTTTCGGTGCAAGCCGCGTTGCAGCGACAAGTGGCCAGCCGCCATGACAAAGGCCTACCGAAAACGGCAGGCCTTTGGTGTTGGGCGCAGCATGGGCAGGGGATCAGATAATACGTTTCAACAACAGGTGTGCCTTGACCCTGTGGATCCGGGCCAGCAGCTTGCGCACCTGCTCCGGGTAATCCTTGGGCTCTTCCACCTGGCTGAAGTTGCCGATGCGGCTGGTATTGGCCAGGATGTTGGCCTTCTCGGCGGCAAACTGCTCGGCCAGCTGATGATCCCTGTCCTGGATCAGCAAGCCATTCTCGAGATCCAGTGCCCAGGCGCGGGGATTGAGGTTGTTGCCGGTGAGCAGGGCCCACTCCTCGTCGACGAAGATGCCCTTGAGGTGATAGGAGTTGCGCTCGTGGCGCCACAGCATGAGGTCCAGCCTGCCCGCATCGATGTGATGTTGATTGCGCTCGGCGAACTTGCGCAAATTGGTCTCATACAGATAGGGCAGACCGCCTATGGTGCTGAACTTCTCGCCCGGGGGGATGAAGAAGTCGTTGGCCGTCTTGTCACCCACCACGAAGGTCACCTTGCAACCCCGGTTGAGCAGGGACTCGATGTCCTTGTTCAGCTCCTTGGGCGGGTTGAAATAGGGGGTGCAGATAAAGATCTCCCGCTCGGTGGCGCGCACCAGATTGCGAATGGTGCGGTTGAGCAGGTTGTTGCGCTTGCCCAGGCCCGTCAGCGGGGTGATGGCGATCTGCTGGGCATCGGCCTTGCTGGTATTGAAACGGTACTGGCTCTGGCGCAGGCTCATCTTGAAGCGGCGGATGGGGCCCTTGAGCTGCTTGGCTGTCGGGATCTCTGTCCTGTCGAGGCGCTGTACGGCAGGATTGGCGACGAACTGGTCATCCACGTAGTTGACCATGGCGCGGCACAGTTCGGTGCTCTCTATCTGGTGATAGCGGTCGAAGCGGTAACGCTCCTGCTGATGCAGATAGATGTCGTTCAGGCTGGCACCGGAATAGAGCAGGGTGTCGTCGAAGATGAAGCCCTTGAGATGCAGTACCCCCAGCAGCTCGCGCCCCTTGACCGGTACGCCGTAGGTCTCGATCTGGTGCGGATGCTGGGCAGCCATCTCCTGATACATCAGATGGTTGCCCCCCTGTTTGCCTTTGCCGATCAGGCCGCGCTGGGCACGGTGAAAGTCGACGAACAGCTTGATGTCGAGGGCGGGATTGCGCTGCTTGGCAGCGTAGAGGGCGGCCATGATTTCGCGGCCAGCCTCGTCATCTTGCAGATAGAGGGCGACCAGATAGATGCGTTGGCGGGCGTGCTGGATGAGCGAAAGGATCCGGCTCTTGAAATCCCGGGCACTGTAAAGTGTCTGGAACTGTTGTGCGGCGACGGCAATCTGGGGCAAGTTCGCCAGCAGGTGTCGATAATGGGCCGATGAATGCATAGAGAAACCTGATATCACTGAGTTAAGCGTTCCACTCGGGGCGACGAATAGGCGATTCTAGCAATCTCACCCCTTCAGCCAAAGCAACAATCATCAGAAAGGTGAAAAAGGCCTCAAGATGGAGGCCTTTTATTGACATGCTTGTGCTTAAAGCAGGCTGAAAATGATCATGGCAACCACGCCGCCCGTGGTGCCGATGATGGTCTCCATCAAGGTCCATGTCTGCAAGGTCTGCTTCTCGGTGAGCCCCAGATAACGGTTCGCCAACCAGAATCCGGAGTCGTTTACGTGGGACAACACGATGGAGCCGCCACCGATGGCGATGGTGATGGCGGCGAGCTGGGCACCGTTGAGCCCCAGGGGCTCCAGCATGGGCAGTACCAGGCCGCAGGCAGTCAGCATGGCGACGGTGGCTGAGCCCTGGATGACCCGCACTGCGGCGGCCAGTATGAAGGCCAGCGCGACGATGGGCAGACCCGATCCGGCCAGCATGTTGCCCAGGGCGGCGCCGACGCCAGAATCCACCAATACCTGCTTGAAGACACCGCCAGCCCCGGTCACCAAGATGATGATACCGGCGGGCTGAAGGGCGCTTGAGCAGACGTTCATCACTTCGTCTCGGCTCATGCCGCGGCGCATTCCCAACAGATAGAAGGCGGCCAGGCAGGCGACCATGATGGCGGTGAAGGGGTGGCCGATGAACTCCAGCCAGTCATGGAGGCTGGAGCCTGCCTCGACGAAGCGGCTGACGATGGTCTTGAGGCCGATCAGCAGCAGCGGCAGGCCGATGAGACCCATCGCGAGGCCGAAGGAGGGCAGCTTGTCGCCGTGATCATGAATGCTGCTTTGGGCATCCAGCGGCAAGGGCACATCGACCAGCTTGCTGATGAAGCTGCCGAACAGGGGGCCGGCCAGGATCAGTGCAGGCACGGCGGCGATCAGCCCGAACAGTATCATGTAGCCAAAATCGGCCCCCAGCTGCGATGCCACCAGAATGGGACCTGGTGCCGGAATGAGGAACGCCTGACAGGTGGCGATGCCGGCCAGCAGGGCGATACCAATTTTCACCACGCTGCCGCCGCCACGGCGGACGATGGCAAAGGCCACCCCGATCAGCAGCACCACGGCCACATCGAAGAACAGCGGCAGGGCACAGACGAAACCAGTCAGGGCGATGGCCCAGTTGGCCCTGTCCACCCCGAACTTGTTGAGCAGGGTATGGGCGATGCGATCCAGGGCACCGGTGACTTCCATCACCTTGCCAAACATGGCGCCAAGCGCAACCACCACGGCGACGAAGCCCAGGGTACCGCCCATGCCTTTTTGTATGGTGGCGGCGATGTCGGCCGGGTTCATACCAGCGGCGAGGCCAGCCACCATGGAGACCAGGATCAGTGAGACAACCGCGTGCAGGCGGGCCTTCATCACCAGGAAGAGCAGCAGCAGGATGGATCCCGCGGCCGTCATGATCAGGGAGAGGTCAGACATTCTTATGCGTTCCTTATACCAAGTTCAGTATCGACACCCTGCCGATCCATCGGCAGGCTATATGTGGTTGATTTATTTATGTATATAGCCAGGACTTAACTGCAGAAGTCCGGGTGTCTCTGGGTATGCTCAGTCTGTGGCAGACTTCACAATTCTCGTTGTTACCGGTAACATGTTACCGGTAACGTGGTAAGTTAGAACCCATCGACAGCACGTTTTTTGAAAAATGGGATAGAGGTCAAACAATGGCGGGTAAGAGCATTATCGTGATGGGCGTGTCCGGAAGCGGCAAGTCTACCGTGGGGGCCCAGGTGGCCGAAGCCTTGGGAGCCAAGTTCATCGATGGCGATGACTTGCACCCCAGAGCCAACATCCAGAAGATGGCCGGTGGCAACCCGCTCAACGATGAGGATCGTGCCCCCTGGCTGGAGCGGATCCGCGATGCGGCTTACAGCCTGGAGCAGAAGAACGAAGTGGGCATCATCGTCTGCTCCGCCCTCAAGCGCTGCTACCGTGATCAGATCCGCGAGGGCAATCAGGCGGTCAAGTTCCTGTTCCTCGACGGTGGTTACGATCTCATCCTGACCCGGATGAAGGCCCGCCATGGCCACTTCATGCGGGAGTCCATGTTACAAAGCCAATTCGATACCCTGGAGCGCCCGGACGGGGAAGTCGGAGTTCATCGTATCGACATAGACGGCAGCCTGGATCAGGTGATCGCACGCGCCGTTCACGCCCTGGAGGAAACAGCATGACCCATAAGGTAATCACCCAGGTCACGGCCCGGATCGAGGCGCGCAGCGCCAGCCGTCGTGAGCGCTTCCTGGCCCGCATCGCCCGTCAGGCCGAGCAAGGCAAGACCCGCGCCGCCCTGGCCTGCGGCAACCTGGCCCACGCCGTGGCCGCCTGCAGTACGGACGAGAAGGGGCGCATCCTCGACATGACTCGCGCCAATGTCGGCATCGTCACGGCCTACAACGACATGTTGAGCGCCCACCAACCCTATAAAGATTATCCGGACGAGATCAAGGCGACCCTGGCGACCCTTGGCCACAGCGCCCAGGTCGCCGGCGGCGTGCCCGCCATGTGCGACGGCGTGACCCAGGGGCAGCCGGGGATGGACATGTCGCTCTTCTCCCGGGATCTCATCGCCCAGGCCACCGCCCTGTCGCTGTCCCACAATACCTTCGATGCGACCCTGCTGCTCGGCATCTGCGACAAGATAGCCCCGGGCCAGATCATGGGGGCCCTCTCCCACGCCCACCTGCCCACCGCCTTTGTGCCCGCCGGTCCCATGGCGAGCGGCATCAGCAACGACGACAAGGTCAAGGTGCGCCAGCAGTATGCCGCAGGGGAAGTGGGTCGTGAGGCGCTGCTGGAGATGGAGTGCGGCGCCTACCATGCGCCTGGTACTTGCACCTTCTACGGCACGGCCAACACCAACCAGCTGGTGTTCGAGGCCATGGGACTGATGCTGCCGGGTTCCGCCTTCGTCCATCCCCATAGCGAGTTGCGCCGCGCCCTCACCGCAGAGGCGGCTCGCCGCATCAGCGCCCTGATCCCGGGTTCGCCCGCCTACCGTCCGTTGAGCGAAGTGCTGGATGCCCGCACCCTGGTCAATGGTCTGGTCGCCCTGCTCGCCTCCGGCGGCAGCTCCAACCACAGCATTCATATGGTGGCCCTGGCTCGCGCCGCGGGTCTGGTGCTGACCTGGGATGACTTGAGCGATCTCTCCGATGTGGTGCCGCTGCTGGTTCGCATGTATCCCAATGGCCCGGCCGACGTGAACGCCTTCCAGCAGGCGGGTGCCGTGCCCGGCTTGATGCGCCGTCTGGCCGAGCTGGATCTGCTCAACATGGACGCCACCCCCACCTTCGGCACCCTGCAGGATCACCTCACCGCGCCACAGTTGAACGACGGCAAGTTGACCTGGCATCCGGTGGGCGAGAGCACTGACCCCAGCGTGTTGTCACCGACCGGCCAGGTGTTCCAGGCCAGTGGCGGCACCAAGGTGCTCGACGGAAATCTGGGGCGCGCCGTCATCAAGGTCTCCGCCGTGGCGCCCGAGTACCGCGTGGTCGAGGCACCGGCCCGGATCTTCTCTTCCCAATATGCGGTGGCTGCCGCTTATCAGGCGGGTGAGCTCAATGAGGATGCCATCATAGTGGTGCGTCACAATGGGCCTGCCGCCAACGGCATGCCCGAGTTGCACATGTTGATGCCTGTGCTCGGCAACTTGCAGAAGGCGGGATACAAGGTGGCCCTGGTCACGGATGGTCGCCTCTCCGGCGCCTCCGGCAAGATACCGGCCGCCATCCACGTCACGCCGGAGGCGCTGCATGGCGGCGCCATCGGCCTGTTGCAGGACGGCGATATGCTGCGTCTGGATGCAGAGACTGGCCGCCTTGACTGCCTGACCGAATTGACTGGCCGGACCCAGGCCGAGATTGATCTCACCCTTGAACAAGAGGGGTGGGGCCGTGAACTGTTCAGCGTGATGCGCCGCTCCGTATCGAGCGCCGAGTGCGGCGCCACCATTTTCGAGTAATGACGAGTCGAATAAGGAAAAGACGATGAAAAACTGGAAATTGACCCCGGCCGAGGTGTTTGCCGCCTCTCCGCTGGTACCTGTCATGGTCATCAGCGACCTGGAACAGGCCCTGCCCATGGCCAGGGCTCTGCTGGCAGGTGGTATCTCCGTGTTCGAGATCACCCTGCGTACCCCGGTGGCGCTGGAAGCCATCGCCCTGATAGCCAGGGAGATGCCGGACGCCATGGTGGGGGCAGGGACAGTGCTCAATCCGGCGCAATTCGATGCCGCCGTGGCTGCCGGGGCCCGCTTCGTCATCTCCCCGGGCATGACACCGGCATTGCTGGCTCATGCAGCCAGCGGCACGGTGCCGCTGATCCCGGGGGTGGCCACCGCCTCCGAGGTGATGCAAGCACTGGAAGCGGGTTATGACCATCTCAAATTCTTCCCGGCCGAAGCCAACGGCGGCACCAAGGCACTCGCCGCCATCGCCGCGCCCCTGCCGCAGATCCGCTTCTGCCCCACAGGTGGCATTGGCCCGAACAACGTGGACGACTATCTGGCGCTCAAATGCGTCGCGACTGTCGGCGGCTCCTGGATGCTGCCAGCGGCAGCGGTCAAGAGTGGCAACTGGGAAGAGGTGACCCGCCTCTCCCGTGAGGCGGTCGCCTTGGTGACACGCTAAGCCGCAGTTGTTCAAGAGCCAATGTTCCCGGGTCCGTGACGGCACCCACAAGCGAGGCCACCTTAGGGTGGCCTCGCTTGTTCTGGCTGTCGACGGCCACGCTTGGCCGGCACCTGCTGCGGGTGAGGAGGCGAAGGGGGTCAGCCCAGGCTTTCACCTTGATAGAGGGAGAAGCCGAGATCGATCCGGGTCTGGGGCACGGGGTTGCCAGCGAGCCTTGCCATCAGCAGGGTGGCGGCCTCGCGTCCTATGGCTTCACGGGGAGTAATGATACTGGCCAGGCTGGGGCTCATGGCGCGGCCAATGTCCAGGGCATTGCTGCCGGCGATGGCGAGTCGCTCCGGCACCGCTATGCCCAGCGCCTGGCAGCGCAACAGGGCCCCGACAGCGAGATCGTCGTTGGTGCAGTAAAGGCCATCGAGATCCGGGTACTCGGCCAGGACCTGATCCAGCAGCTCACCCCCCAGGGTGAAGCTGGAGGCGCGCTCGGTCAGCAGGTGGCGACCGGGCAGATTAGCCTCCGCCATGGCCTGGTAATAACCCTCCATCCGCAGCCGGGTACGCACATCGAGCCGGGCTCCCAGGTAGATGGGGCGGCGGCGCCCTCGACTCAGCATCTCTGTTACCATGGCCCGGGCGGCGGCTCTGTGATCCATGCCGACCACCAGATCGATGGGCTGCTCCGGCAGATCCATGGTTTCCACCACGGGGATACCGGCGGTGGCTATCATCTTGCGGGTCCGGGTGGTGTGCAGGCTGTCCGACAGGATGAGGGCGTCCACATGGTAGGAGAGCAGGGAGGCCACCTGCTCCTCTTCCCGCTCAGGGCTGTAACCGTAGTGGGCCAGCAGCGTCTGATAGCCTGCGGGCCGGGTCACCGACTCTATGCCACGCACCAGGGCTGAGAACACCTGGTTGGAGAGGGAGGGTATCAGTATGCCGATGGCACGGCTGGTGGCGTTGGAGAGAATGTCCGGGGCCCGGTTGGGGATGTAGCCGAGCCGCTCGACGGCGGCGGCGATCCGCTCCCGGGTGGCGTCGGCCACGGCCTGGGGATCGCGCAGGTAGCGGCTCACCGTCATCTTGGTCACTCCGGTCAGATCGGCAATGTCCTGCAGGGTGGGGCGGCGTTTACGGCTGTCGTTCATGATGGGATCCCGGGAGAATGTTACCTGTAACATTATCGTTTTTGCGCAAAAAAGTCAGCATATGACGCCAGTGAGAAGGAGAGAATCATGGTGAAGGGCAAGACCTTCCAGGGGCACAGGTTCGAGGCCGATGAGGTAGAGGGGGAACAATTCGAGCACTGTGTCTTCCTGGGGTGCAACTTTTCCTGGCTGGATCTGCGGGAGTGCCGCTTCGTGGAGTGTCGCTTCTACGACAGGGAGACGGAGCAGTACTGCCAGCTGCAGGGTTGCGATCTGCGGGAGGCCAGTTTTCTGCGTTGCGATCTGACCTTGGCGGATCTCAGCCGTAGCCAGTGCCTGGGATTGGCGATGCGCGACTGCCAAGCGGTGGGCATCAATCTGGCCCAGGCCAGCTTCGCCAACCAGATCACCCCCAAGAGTTACTTTTGCGAGGCTTATCTGACCGGCAACAACTTCAGCTTTGCCAATCTGGAGTCCTGTCTGCTGGAGCGCTGTGAGCTAAGCAACAATCGCTGGCAGAACGCGAACCTGAGCGGCGCCTCCCTGGTGGGGTCGGATCTGAGCCATGGGGAGTTTGGCCAATTTGACTGGCAGAGCGTCAGGCTCACCGACTGCGACCTGCGTGGCTGCGACCTGCCCGGCCTGGATCTGCGCCGGGTTGATCTCAAGGGAGCCCAGATCAGTGAGTACCAGCAGCAGGGCCTGCTGGAGACCCTCGGCATTCAAGTGTTCCCCTGAGTCTCGCCATTCAGTCATTTTTCAACATTTCGCCCAGGCCTGCCTGGTGAGTGACCGACAACAAAGAGCCCGCAGTCGCGGGCTCTTTGTTGGTACGGATGCATCGATCTCAGCGACGAGCCAGCCACTTGCTAGGGTTGATCGCCTCGCCCTGGTAGCGGATCTCGAAGTAGAGGCCAGGTCTGTCCTGACCCCCGCTGTCGCCGACCAGGGCGACGGGTTCCCCCTGCTCCACTTTCTGGCCAGTCTGGCGTAGCAGCGACTGATTATGACCATATAGGCTCATGTAGCCCTTGCCGTGATCTATCACCAGCAGCATGCCGAAGCCGTCCAGCCAGTCCGCGTAGACCACCTGACCCGGTGCGACCGCCTTGACCTGGGTGCCTTCATTGGCCCCGATCAGGGTGCCTTTCCACTTGAGTTGAGCGGTGCGCTGGGAGCCGTAGGAGATGAGGATCGGGCCCTGTACCGGCCAGCGCAGATTGCCGCCGGTGCTGAGGCCGCCGTAGGCGCCAGTGCTTGCCTTGGCGCTGCTGCGTGCGGCGGCTTGCTGCTGTGCCACCTTGCTTTGTTGTGCGGCGACTTGCTGCTGCTGTGCGGCGAGCCGTTGCTGTTCGCCGACTTGCCGTTGTTGGGCCGCGATCCGCTGTTGTTCTGCAATTCTTTTCTGTTCGGCGGCCAGGCGTTGCGCCTCCAGACGACGCTGGCGCTCCTGCTCGGCCTTGAGCTTGGCGAGACGTTCCCGCTCGGCCCGTTCCCGACGCTCCTGCTCTTCCCGCTTGCGTCTGAGCTCTTCGAGCTTGGCTTTGAGGGCATGTTCAGCCTTGACCAGTTTGTCGAGCTTCAGCTCATCGTTCTGAACCGATTGCTGTAGCTGGTTGCGCACCTTGGCGCGACTCTGCTGGCTGGCGAGCAGGGTCTGGTGATGCTCTTGTTGCTCGCCGAGCAGGCTTTGCAGTGCCTGTTCGGTCTGCTGGGTGGCTTGCTGGTTCTTGGCGAGCTTGGTACGAGTGGCGCGCAGGGCATCTATGGCCTCGATGCGGGCCTTGTTGAGGTAGTCGTAATAGTCGAGGGAGCGGCTGATCTTGGCCGGATCCTGCTGATTGAGCAGCAGCTTGAGATAGTCGTGATTACCGGCCTGGAAAGCGCTCTCGGCCTGTTTGGCCAGCAGTTGCTTCTGATGCTTGGCCTCTTGCTCCAACTGACTCTTGTTCTGTTGCAGTTTGACCAGTTTGCGCTGATTCTGCTGCAGTTGCCGCTTGGTTTCGTTGAGCTTGGCGGCCGCTGCGGAAATGGATTGCTCATCTTGCTTCAACTGGTTGTTGAGCTTGGCGAGTTCGCCCTTGCTGAGCTTGATGGTCTTGCGCTGATCCTTTATCTGGGACTGCATCTGACCGAGTTCGTTGGCCGCCGACACTGGGGCCGGGCCAAACGCAAAAAACAGCGCGCCTGCCAACAGGCAGACGCGACTGGTTTTGAGTGAAAAATATCCGCATCCCCGCATGGGGCAGGATTATTTCAGAATCATCAGGGGCTTGCCAGTCATTTCCGGCGGCACAGGCAGACCCATGAGGGTGAGCATGGTCGGGGCCAGATCGGACAATTTACCGTCTTGTGCCACTTCTGCCTTGCGGCCGAAATAGATGAGTGGAACCGGCAGGTTGGTGTGGGCGGTATGAGCCTGACCCGTCTCTTCGTCCAGCATTTTCTCGGCGTTGCCGTGGTCGGCGGTAATGAGGCATTCGCCGCCGACTTCAGCCAGGGCCTCGGTGACGCGGCCGATGCAGTGGTCAACGGCTTCACAGGCTTTGACTGCGGCATCGAACACGCCGGTGTGGCCGACCATGTCGCCATTGGGGTAGTTGCAGATGATGACATCGTACTTGCCGCTCTTGATGGCGCCGACCAGCTTGTCGGTCAGCTCTTCCGAGCTCATCTCCGGCTGCAGGTCATAGGTGGCCACTTTCGGGCTGGCGACGATCTCGCGATCCTCACCGGGGAAGCAAGCCTCTTCGCCACCGTTGAAGAAGAAGGTGACGTGGGCGTACTTCTCGGTTTCGGAGATGCGCAGCTGAGTCTTGCCCTGCTTGGCCAGCCATTCACCCAGGGTGTTGACCAGGGCGGTGGGCGGATAGGCGCAGACGGCTTTGATGTCGGCCGCGTATTCGGTCAGCATCACGAAGTTCAGGGCAGGGGTCGCTTCGCGGGCAAAGCCGGTGAAATCGCTATCGACGAAGGCGCGGGTGATTTCGCGGGCACGGTCAGCACGGAAGTTCATGAAGATCAGTGCATCGCCGTCTTGCATGGGAGCGGCTGCGCCAATGCGGGTGGCCTTGACGAACTCGTCGTTCTCGTCGCGGGCATAGGCGGCGGCCAGGGCGTCGCTGGCGTTGTCGGCGGTGAATTCGCCCTTGCCCTGTGTCATCAGGTCATAGGCTTGCTGCACGCGATCCCAACGGTTGTCGCGGTCCATGGCGAAGTAACGGCCGATCATGGAGGCGAAGCGGCCTTTGCCCAAGCGGGCAAAGAGGGCGTCGAACTGCTCGATGGAGGATTGGGCGGAACGCGGCGGTACGTCGCGGCCATCCAGGAAGGCGTGGAAGTAGATCTGCTCGGCGCCACGCTTGGCAGCCATTTCGATCATGCCCATGATGTGCTCTTCATGGCTATGTACGCCACCCGGAGACATCAGGCCCATGATGTGCACGGCTTTGCCGTTGCTGACGGCGCTGTCGACGGCCTTGCCCAGTTCAACATTGTTGAAGAAGGTGCCTTCGCTAATATCCTTGGAGATGCGGGTCAGCTCCTGATAGACGATGCGACCTGCACCAATGTTGACGTGGCCCACTTCGGAGTTGCCCATCTGGCCATCGGGCAGGCCCACATCCAGGCCGGAACCGGAAATCAGGGTGCTGGTATAGTCATGGGCCAGGCGGTCCAGATTCGGGGTCTTGGCGGCGGCAACGGCATTGTGCTCTTGCTTGGTGCTGTAGCCCCAACCGTCCATGATGACCAAAACCAGGGGTTTCTTCGCTGTTGACATAAAGCTATGTCCTCTCGGATAGGAATGAACTGGGGAATCGAAACTAGCGTAATATTACTACATCTGCCGAAATAGTCACCTGATCCCCAAGCGTCTCTCCCTCTTGGTTTTTCACTGTTACCGGGCCGTTTCGGCATGTTGTCAGCTTGTCTATCGAGGGTTATCTCGTTGCCGAAGATGGCCACCATGCCCCCATCATTGTCCGGATTCTGCTCCCTCGAGGGAGAGGTGGCCTGGCGCGGCGTCTTGATGGGAGCCCGCTCTCGCTTTGCCGCCAAGATGGCTGATCTTCACAGGGGGCCCATGTATACTCGGCCACTTGTCTCGGTCTTTGGATAGTAAAAGATGCAAGAGTATTTGGATTTTGCGACCCGCAACCCGCTGTTGTCGGCGGCGTGGTTGGGTCTGGCAGGCACCCTGATCTACACCACAGTGCGCGCTAGCCTCTCTCCGGTAAAAACGGTGAATAACCACGGTGCAACACTGCTTATCAACCGTGAGAATGCCATCGTGGTTGATACCCGCAGCCAGGACGAATATGCCAAGGGCCATCTGGCCGGTGCTCAACACCTGCCCGCCAGCCAGATCCAGGCCAATAATCTGGGCGCGGTTGAAAAGCATAAAGATGCCCCCATCATAGTGGTGTGCGAGTCGGGGATGACCGCTGGTGGCGCGGCCCGCCAGCTGAGCAAGGCCGGCTTCAAGCAGGTATATGTGCTCAGCGGTGGCATGGCCCAATGGCGTGCAGACAATCTGCCGGTGACCAAAAAACGCTGATTAAGGGCGTGCGCCCAACATTTTTATCAAAGGAATCAAAAGAATGGCTGACGAAATCAACAACCAGGAAGTACAACCTGAATTCCACATCCAGCGTGTCTACACCAAGGATGTCTCTTTCGAAGCGCCGAACACGCCGCACATCTTCCAGAAAGAGTGGCAACCGGACGTCAAGCTGGACATGGACACCAAGACCAGTGTCCTGGCTGACGGTGTTTACGAGGTTGTACTGACCCTGACCGTCACCTGCAAACTGGAAACCGAGACCGCCTTCCTGTGTGAAGTGCAGCAAGCCGGTATCTTCAGCATCGGCAACCTGCCTGAGCCACAGCTGGCACACTGCCTGGCCGCATTCTGCCCGAACATTCTGTTCCCTTATGCCCGCGAAGCCGTGGCCAACCTGGTCAGCAAGGGTTCCTTCCCGCAGCTGAACCTGGCTCCGGTCAACTTCGATGCCCTGTTTGCCCAGCATATGGCACAGGCTCAGGCGCAACAGGCAACAGCGGAAGCCTGATCAATGGCCGACCCGATCGCGATTTCGGTGTTGGGGGCGGGGTCCTATGGCTCCGCCCTTGCCATTTCTCTGGCCCGTAACGGTCATCCGACTCTGCTATGGGGCCATAATCCGGCTCATGTCGCCGTGCTGGAAGCCGATCGTTGCAACAAGGCCTTCCTGCCGGATGTGCCTTTCCCAGATATGCTGCAACTGAGTGCCAATCTGGAGCAGGCTGTGCAGGCCGCCCCCGTGTTGCTGCTGGTGGTGCCGAGCCATGTATTTGGCCAGGTGCTGACCGAGCTCAAACCCTTCCTGCGCCCCGATACCCGTATCGCCTGGGCCACCAAGGGGCTGGAGCCGGACAGCGGCCGCCTGTTGCAGGATGTGGCGCGGGAAGTGCTGGGAGATGCCATGCCGTTGGCGGTGATCTCGGGCCCTACCTTCGCCAAGGAGCTGGCCGCCGGTCTGCCGACAGCCATTTCGGTCGCCTCGACCCATGACGATTTTGCCGACGATCTCTCCCATCTGCTCCACTGTGGCCGTTCATTCCGGGTCTATACCAATCCGGACTTCATCGGTCTGCAACTGGGGGGGGCGGTCAAGAACGTCATCGCCATCGGTGCTGGTCTCTCGGACGGACTGGGCTTTGGCGCCAACGCCAGAACCGCGCTCATCACTCGGGGTCTGGTCGAGATGCAGCGTCTGGGCGCTGCCTTGGGTGCCGATGCCAAGACCTTCATGGGGATGGCGGGGCTCGGCGATCTGGTGCTGACCTGTACCGACAACCAGTCCCGCAACCGCCGCTTCGGTTTGGCGCTCGGGGCCGGTAAAGAGGTGGATACTGCCATGGCCGAGATAGGTCAGGTCGTGGAAGGCTATCGCAACACCAAGGAAGTGCATCTGCTGGCGGCCCGTTATGGGGTCGAGATGCCCATCTGCGAGCAGATCTTCCAGGTGCTCTATCAGGGTCGGAATCCGAAAGAGGCTGCCATCGCCTTGCTCAGCCGTGACAAGCGCGACGAGTGATCTCTGGCTGAATCCTGATCATCCGGTAGTAAAAAGCCCCGCCAATTTGGCGGGGTTTTTTTCATCGTGGGCGCAGAGGGCGTTGTGCGCTTCACTTAATCACGGGCATGAACACAGGAGCATTCATGCCGTCGTTATCAATAGTAGGAGTGGTCGCCACGGCTGTGCTCGGTCGCATCTTTGACGCCGTTGAGCTCGCCCGGGAATTTCTCCAGCAACTGCTTCTCGATCCCCTCTTTCAGGGTGTAGTCGACCATGGAGCAGCCGTTGCAACCGCCGCCGAACTGCAAGATGGCCAGCTTGTCTTCGGTCAGTTCGACCAGGGTTACCTTGCCGCCGTGACCGGCCAGCATGGGATTGACCTCGGAGGTCAGCACATACTCGATGCGATCGATCAGGGGCGCATCATCGGCCACCTTGCGCATCTTGGCATTCGGCGCCTTGAGGGTGAGCTGGGAGCCCATCTGATCGGTGACGAAGTCGATGGTGGCATCAAGCAGGTAAGGGGCGCTCAGCGGATCGACCAGGCAGTCAAAGCCGCTGAAGGGGAGGTGTTGATCTTCCGGGTCCACCGCATCCGGTGGGCAGTAAGAGACGCCGCACTCGGCGTTCTGGGTTCCCGGATTGACCACAAACACCCGGATATTGGTGCCATCAGGCTGATTTTCCAGCAGCTTGCGGAAATGCGCCTGGGCGGTGTCGGAAATGCTGATCATCACTATCCTCATAAACCTGAGTGTACGACTAGGGTATTCATGATAACGCGGTTGCCGTCCCTTGGGTAGCGAGTGTTCAAGCCCCGGACACACAGAGATGGCACGCAGGATCTACACCTCAAGGCGACCTATGGCATTGTGATGTTGCTGCTGTTCCAGTTGGCTCACCGGGTCATGGCTACTTGAAATGGGGCAGGGTACGGCACAAGGCCCACACCTCGACTCTCTCAATTCCGCTCTGATGCAGCAGCCGGCTCAGCTGGCCCGCGGTCGCCCCCGTGGTGACCACGTCATCGAGCAGGGCGACATGCCGATAGGGATGGGGGTTGATGTGAAAGGCCCCTTTGAGATTGCGGCGGCGCTGGCCGGCACTGAGTTGAGTCTGCTGAGGGGTTGCCCGAATACGGTGAATGACCTGGGGGTCGAGGGGGATGCCGGTCAAACGGCTCAGACAGAGACCCAGCTGCTCTGCCTGATTGAAACCACGGCGCCACTGGCGCCACCAATGCAATGGCACAGGGATGATTGCCTCGGGGGGCTCCTCCAGAGTCAGATGATCCGCCAGCAGCCTGGCGAGCAGGGGGGCCAGCAGCAAGTCGCCACCATATTTCAGACGAGGGATAAGCCAGGGGTAGGGCGGCAGATAGTCCCCTATCACTTGCAGCCTCTCCCAGGGGGGTGGTCTGCGCTGGCAACGGCCACAGAGAGGCCAGATACCTTCGAGAGGGGCGGCGCAGAGTTGGCAGCGATGCACGTGCTGGCGGAGGCTGACTCGACAGCAGTGGCAGAGCAGGGGGGCATGGTCACAGGGTTGCCGACAGAGCAGGCAGAGCCCGAGCCAGTCGGCCGGGGTGCCGAGGATCGGACTTGCTTTGGCGAGCAGGCGCTTTAACATGCGACCCCAATGAATTGATGTGAGGGAGTCTGATGAGCATAGTGGTGGAGCGCCTCGGCCAGGGGCCAGATCTGGTGTTGTTGCATGGTTGGGGCATGAATGGTGCCGTCTGGCATGGGATCGCGCCGCTGCTCAGCCCGCATTTTCGGTTGCATCTAATTGATTTGCCAGGCTTTGGTGCCAGTTCGCTGGCCGAGGGGGTAGACTACGACCTCAACTGGCTGGCTCGGCAGGTTGTCGCGGTATTACCGCCGCGTGCCCACCTGCTCGGTTGGTCGCTCGGTGGCCTGGTGGCGAGCCGCATTGCTCTCGATGAGCCGGATCGTGTTGCCTCCCTTATCACCGTTGCCAGCTCCCCTTGCTTTATGGCGCGAGAGGCGTGGCCCGGTATAGCCCCCAAGGTGCTGGAGGGGTTCATGGCGGCGCTTGGCGGCGATTTTCGCCAGACGGTGGAGCGCTTCCTCGCCATTCAGGCCATGGGTAGCGAACATGCCCGGGACGACATCCGCCAGTTGAAGCAGTGGTTGGCTGAACGGCCTGCGCCGCAGCTGGCCGCCCTCACTGCGGGGCTGACTATGCTGGCCGAGGTGGATTTGCGCGAGGAGCTGGCGCAGCTGGCACTGCCCTGGTTACGAGTCTATGGTCGCCTCGACTCCCTGGTGCCCAGGGCTGGCATTCCTCTGCTCGATGAACGTTATCCTCGCAGCGAGAGCCAGGTACTGAGCAAGGCATCCCATGCTCCCTTTATTTCCCACCCGAGCCCCTTCGTCACCGGCATCAGGGAGTGGCTCGCCATGGCGGGTGGCCGTGCTGATTAAAAATCGAGCGTCATGCTTTGATAATCCTGCGGGGCGGTGGATACTTAAGCCACTGTCAGGGAGATAGCACTATGCAAATTGATTCCGCCTTTACGACTGGCCTGCAGGGATATCAGCGGGCCGAGCAGAGGGTTGGCCAGGCAAGCGAGGCCATTGCCAGCGTCAATGGCGCGTCCCGTGAGTCAGGCGCGGCTCCGGTCGAAATCACCGACGAGCTGATCAATCTCAAGCTGGGTGAACTGGAGGCCGGCGCCTCGGCCAAGGTGATCCAGACGGCCAGCGACATGCTCGGCAGCCTGATCGACATTCGGGTCTAAGAGGCCTGCTCGGCCACCCTCGGGGTGGCCGAGCACTATGATGAGCCTCAACGTCACACTTCCCCCCAGTCTTCCCAATGCGCTGCAACCTCAGACGGAAGCGGCGCGCAGCGATAATCGCCGCGCCGAGCTGATCCCTCAAGCTCCCCAGGGGGCCGCCTCCGGGGGCAGCCAGAAATCGGCCAGCCAGCAGGATCATGAGAGGCAGGCTCACAGTCAGGGACCCATTCGAGAGTCTGTGGTGCGCGAGGGTATGGGTACCTTGTCCCCGGCACCGCATCCTGGACCACTGCGGGCCGATGAGGGTGGCCATCAGGCCGGTCAGGGGGGCAACCAGCAGGAGGCGCATCGGGAGCGTCATCAAGATGCTGGGCAGGCAGGGGATAAGAGGGGATCCAATACAGGGGCCTCGGCGCTTGATATAGGTGGAACTGGCTTGCAGCCCCGCGCTGTCCAGCATGCTTATCCCGGGATGCAAGGCGGGGTATTGAATGCCTATATGGAGCTGCGCAGCCAGGCCATAGCCCTGCGTTATCGCAGTGCCAGCAGACCCGCATCGCCCCAGCAATTTGATCTGAAAATCTGAACCCGCTGCCCCCTGATGGTTCTGTCAGCACCCAGGACTCGGCACTTCTGCATGGGATAGATGGCAGATGATGAGATCGGAAAAACAAAAAGCCCCTCGCGGGGCTTTTTGTTGCTGGGTGACATTCACCTGAGACGCTATTTTTTAGCCTTGGCAAAGGCGGCGGCAAAGGCGTTGCCGAAGGCGGCATTCTCGACCGGTTTACTCCCTTGCTGTGGGGGGCGAGCAGGTTTGGCAGCTTGCCCCCGGGGCGCAGCCTTGCTATCTGCATCGTTCCTGGGTTTGCGTCCTCCCTGATCACCGGCCTGCTGATCCAGACGCATGGTGAGGCTGATGCGCTTGCGGGGGGCATCCACTTCCAGCACCTTGACCCTCACCACGTCCCCTGTCTTGACTACCTCCCGGGGATCTTTGATGAAGCGATCGGTGAGGGAGCTGATATGAACCAAGCCATCCTGATGGACTCCGATGTCGACGAAGGCCCCGAAGTTGGTGACATTGGTGACCACCCCTTCCAGCACCATCTCGGGTTGCAGGTCGCTTATCTTCTCTATCCCCTCCTTGAAGGTGGCGGTCTTGAATTCGGGACGGGGATCCCTGCCCGGCTTGTCCAGCTCCTTGATGATGTCGGTGACGGTCGGTACCCCGAACTTGTCATCGACATAGTCGGCAGGTTTGAGACTGCGCAGCAGCGGACCGTTGCCGAGCAGGTCGTCTACCGCCTGCTTGAGCTGCGCCAGGATCCGCTCCACCACAGGGTAAGACTCAGGATGCACCGCCGAGCCATCGAGGGGGTGAGTGCCGCCACGAATGCGCAGGAAGCCCGCACACTGCTCGAACGCCTTGGGGCCGAGTCGACTCACCTTGAGCAACTGCTGGCGGCTCTTGAAGGCGCCATGTTCATCACGGTAAGTCACTATGTTCTGGGCCAGGGTCTGGGAGAGGCCGGAGACCCGGGTCAGCAACGGTACCGAGGCCGTGTTCACATCCACACCGACCGCGTTCACGCAATCCTCCACCACGGCATCGAGCTTGCGGGCGAGCTGGCTCTGACCGACATCATGCTGGTACTGGCCCACCCCTATGCTTTTGGGATCTATCTTGACCAGCTCGGCCAGGGGATCTTGCAGGCGGCGGGCGATGGAAACGGCGCCGCGGATGGACACATCCAGATCCGGGAACTCCTGGGAGGCTAGCTCGGAGGCGGAGTAGACGGAGGCGCCCGCCTCGCTGACCACGATGTGCTGAGCACGTGCCTCCGGGTAGCGTTTGAACAGTTCGGCCGTCAGGCGATCCGTCTCGCGGGAGGCGGTGCCATTGCCGATGCTGACCAGCTCTACCTTATGTTTGACGCAGAGGTCGCGCAGGGTGGCCAGGCTCTGCTCAACCTGCTTTCTCGGCTCGAAGGGATAGATAGTCGCGGTATCGACCAGTTTGCCGGTGGCATCGACCACGGCCACCTTGACCCCGGTGCGGATGCCGGGATCCAGCCCCATGGTACAGCGCATGCCGGCCGGTGCCGCCATCAACAGATCCTGGAGGTTCATGGCGAACACCTTGATCGCCTCTTCTTCGGCCTGTTCGCGGATCTGGCCGATGAGCTCGGTCTCCATCTGCAAGGAGAGTTTGATGCGCCAGGTCCAACTCACCACCCCTTGCAGCCACTTGTCGGCGGGACGGCCCTCGGCCTTGACGCCGACCTGGTGGGCGATGATGCCTTCGCAGGGGTGGCTGGCTTCCTCCTCGCCGACGATCAGTGCCAGGTTGAGCATGCCCTCGTTGCGGCCGCGCAACATGGCCAATACCCGGTGGGAGGGGGCCTTGTGCAGGGGTTCGTCATGTGCGAAGTAGTCCTTGAACTTGGCTCCCTCTTGCTCCTTGCCCTCGATCAGCCGGGCACGCAGGGTTGCGTTGTGCCAGAGGTAATCGCGCAGTCGTGCGAGCAGGGGCGCTTGCTCCGCAAAGCGCTCCATCAAGATGTAGCGGGCGCCATCGAGGGCAGCCTTGGTATCGGCGATGCCCGCCTCGACCTTGACGAAGATGGCGGCCTCCTGTTCTGGGTCCAGATTGGGATTGGCGAACAGGCGCTCGGCCAGGGGCTCAAGACCGGCTTCTATGGCCATTTGCCCTTTGGTGCGGCGTTTGGGTTTGTAGGGCAGGTAGAGATCTTCGAGGCGGGTCTTGGTGTCGGCCTCGCCCAGGGCGCGGGCCAGTTCCGGGGTCAGCTTGCCCTGTTCCTGCACGGAGTTGAGAATCACCTGGCGCCTCTCTTCGAGCTCACGCAGGTAGCCGAGTCGGGTCTCCAGGGTGCGCAATTGGCTATCATCCAGTCCTTCGGTGACCTCCTTGCGGTAGCGAGCGATGAAAGGCACGGTTGCCCCTTCGTCCAGCAGGCGGATGGCGGCATGTACCTGCTGTGGGCGGGCATTGAGTTCGGCGGCTATCTGTCGTTCTATGGTCTGCATCTGTGCTCTGGGTCTCCATGGTCACTGGCTGGCGGCTCGCGAGCCTACCCCGCGCGGGGTTAGAATAGAACCCAAGTGGCGAGGACATGTAAAGATGAAAAAAAGCGATTATATCACCCGCGAAGGGTGGCTCGAACTGGATCGGGAATTCAAGACCCTGTGGAAGGAGGAGCGCCCCAGGGTGACGCAGGCGGTGTCGGAGGCCGCGGCGCTCGGTGACAGATCCGAGAATGCCGAATACATCTATGGCAAGAAGCGGCTGCGTGAGATTGATCGGCGGCTGCGTTTTCTCGGCAAGCGGCTCGACGCGCTCACCATAGTGGATCCCAGCCCTCAGCAGGAGGGGCGAGTCTTCTTCGGCGCCTGGGTTGAGCTGGAAGATGAAGCCGGTCAGCGGGTGCGCTACCGATTGGTGGGACCTGATGAATTTAACCTGTCTGAAGGCAAACTCAGCGTGGATTCCCCTCTGGCGCGCGCCCTGCTCAAGAAGCAGGTCGATGACGAGGTGGAGGTGAGCACGCCATCTGGATTGCAGTTCTGGTATATCAACGAGATCCGTTACGGCCCCTTCGAGGCGCGGGGCAGGACCCCCAAGCAATAACCGGTAACACTTTTCGTCTTGGCCGGGGCAGGGCAAGCGCCTAGGATGACCCTTCATGGGTAAGGAGAGGCAAAATGAGTCAGCAATACAAGGTGCTGGTGGTCGATGACGATCTCAAGCTGAGGGCCCTGCTGGAGCGGTATCTGAGCGAGCAGGGCTTCGGGGTGCGCGGCGTCGCCAATGGCGAACAGGCCGATCGCCTGCTGGCGCGGGAGAACTTCAGCCTGATGGTGCTCGACCTCATGTTGCCCGGCGAGGATGGACTCTCCATCTGTCGCCGCCTGCGTGAAGCGGGTAACCAGATCCCGGTATTGATGCTCACCGCCAAGGGGGACGAGGTCGATCGCATCGTCGGTCTGGAGATGGGCGCTGATGACTACCTGCCCAAACCATTCAATCCGCGGGAACTGCTGGCCCGGATCCGCGCCGTGCTGCGCCGCCATCAGGTGGAGCTGCCGGGGGCGCCTTCCGCCACCGAGAAGGTTGTGAGCTTTGGCGCCTATCGCCTCGATCTCGCCACCCGGGAGCTGACCCGGGACCATGAGCCCCTCTCTCTGACCAGCGGCGAGTTCGCCGTGCTCAAGGTATTGGTGAGCCATCCCCGTGAACCTCTCTCCCGCGACAAGTTGATGAACCTGGCCCGCGGCCGGGAGTACACGGCGACCGAGCGCAGCATCGATGTGCAGGTGTCGCGCCTGCGTCGCTTGCTGGAGCAGGATCCGGCCCAGCCCAGATACCTGCAGACCGTCTGGGGCCTGGGTTATGTGTTCGTGCCGGACGGGGAGAGCCGATGAGACGCGCGACCAGCATGTTCTCCCGCACCCTCTGGTTTCTGGCCTCGGTGCTGGTGGTCTATCAGCTGGTCTCGTACGTTGCCTTCTACAACTATCTGCTGGAGCCCACGGTCAAGCAGATCAGCCACCTGCTGGCCAATCAGGTCAAACTCATCTTCCCCGCCCAACGGGATGGCATGCTGCCCGACGAGGCGGAGGCCCTGGTTTACTTGGCCACAGGCATCGATATCTACAGTCAGGGCGAGGCGGAACAGCACGGCCTCAAGACGGCAAAACGCTACCAATACCTGGAAGAGGGGATCAGCGAAGAGCTGGGCGGGGCGGCCAAGGTGCGGGTGGAGATCCAGGATCACTACATCATCTGGATCCAGCCACCCCAGGCCAGCACCATCTGGCTGCGGGTGCCGCTTACCGAGATCGATGATGACGATATCCAGCCCTTGATGTTTTACCTGAGTGTGCTGCTGGTGGTGACCCTGTTTGCCGCCTGGCGCTTTGCCCGTCAACTGATGCGCCCCCTCGAGGAGCTGGAGGCGGGGGCCATTGCCGTCGCTCGGGGTCAGTTTCCCGACGCCCTGAACGAGCAGGGGTCACGGGAGTTGAGGCGATTGACCCGCAGCTTCAACCACATGTCCCACTCCATCAAGGAGCTGATCGAAGAGCGTAACCTGATGATGGCCGGTGTCTCCCACGACTTGCGCACGCCGCTCACCCGCATCCGCCTCGCCACCGAGATGATGTCGTCCCGGGAGGAGGGGCTCAAGGAGAGCATCAACGCCGACATTGATGAAACCAACGCCATTATCGATCAGTTTATCGACTACATACGGCCAGCCGGCAGTGTGGAGACCAGGCCCATCGACCTGACCCAGCTGATCCACGATGTACTGCTGCTACAAGGGGAGCAGGACCTGGAGCTGGAGCTGGCCTTGCCGCCCGAGGCCGTATTGGTGGAGTGCCACCCCCTCGGCCTGCGGCGGGTGCTCAACAACCTGTGCGGCAACGCCCAGCGCTATGGCGCCCGCCGGGTGCAGGCGGAGTTGAGGGACGATGGTCACTGGGTCCGGCTGCGGATCTCGGATGATGGCCCCGGCATACCGGAGGCAGATTATCAGCGGGTACTCAGACCCTTCACCCAGGGCAATCAGGCGCGCACCGGCGGAGGCAGCGGCCTGGGGCTCGCCATCGTCGCCAAGATAGTGGCTCAGCACCATGGCACCCTGCGGCTCGGCGTCTCGGATTGGAACGGCCTGCTGGTCGAGATCCGCTTGCCCAAACAGCAGCCACTGGAGTGGGTCGACTAAATGGAGTCCTTCCAAATATACAAGGGGGCCAATGGCCCCCTTGTGTTATCCGGTCTCTTGCTCAGGCATCTGGCGTTATCTGGTTACGGTAGCGTTTGCCGTATTTGAGCTGCTGCACCAGCAAGGCGATGACGATAAGAGCCAAGCCTATGGGAGTGGCCGGGTGTATCTCCTCGCCGAGGAGCAGGTTGAGCAGGATCAGCGAGGCGAAGGGAGAGATGAAGATAAGGTTGCTGAGTGGCGCCGTATCCGTGGCACTGCGCATGGCCATCAACCAGAGCACGAAGCCAAAACCCATCTCGAACAGCCCGACATAGATGGCGCCAGCCCACCCTTGCCAGGCCGTCATCTGAAAATCGGCCAGCCACCAGGTGGCCACCAGAATGAGCGGCAGGCTGAGCAGAAAGCCGAGCAGCAGGCTGACGATGGGATCCCCCTGATTACGGGTGTTGAGGATCCAGTAGCTCGCCCAGATCAGCGTAGAGAGCAATGCCAGCCCCACGCCAAGCGGACTGTCGAACTGCAGGCCGAGCACATCCCCCTTGGTGGCGATCACCAGGGCACCGAAGTAGCCGAGCAGTATGGCCACCCCATCCCGGCGGCGCAGTTTCTGGCCGAGGAAGGGCACGGCCAGCAGACTCAAGCTGATGGCCCAGGTGTAGTTGATCGTCTGCGCCTGTTGCGCCGGCAGCAGGTCATAGGCTTTGAACAGCAGCAGGTAATAGAGAAAAGGGTTGAGGGTGCCCAGGGCCAGATAGTAACGCGGACGCTCCTTCAGGTACTGGCGCAGCAGCGGCAACTTGCCCTGTTTGATCACCAGGGCACCCAGGGCCAGGGTCGAGGTGAGGGCGGCGACCAGCAGCAGTTGTACTGGCTCGAAATAGCGCAGTGACAGCTTGAAGGCGGTGGCAACCGTAGACCAGAGCGCCACGGCGCACAGGCCGTATTGATAGGCTCTCTTCTGATTTTTCAACATACTGCAGATCCTTGCATGACCAGCTGAAGGGGCAATTGGCCCCGCAGTCTAGCAGGCTGAGCCTGGCACTGTCGTTGACTGGATGGGGCGGGTGGCAGTCCGGCGGTCCGGGCCCCTGAGCGGAACAGAGTCGAGTAAAAATCGTGCACTATCTGCACGGCGCAGCTTGCGCCAATTGAAAATATCCGTATAATTCCCCCCGCTTACCCATGAGGTAAGCCAGACGATATGTCTGCATGCTGAGCTTCCCGTTTACGAGTCGCCAGCCTTACAGTCCTCCCGATATGGGGGGAAACGTGAAAAATCACACCTCTGGCGGGATAATTCCCGGTCGGGCGGTGTTGGTTTATGTTCTTTTATCTATTGGAGCTCTGTCAATGCAGAACCAAAGAATCCGTATTCGCCTGAAGGCTTTTGATCATCGTCTGATAGATCAGTCCACAGCGGAAATCGTTGAAACTGCAAAGCGCACTGGCGCGCAGGTTCGCGGTCCTATCCCGCTGCCGACTCGCAAAGAGCGCTTCACCGTCCTGATCTCCCCGCACGTCAACAAAGATGCGCGCGATCAGTACGAGATCCGCACTCACAAGCGTCTGGTAGACATCGTTGAGCCGACTGACAAGACCGTAGACGCCCTGATGCGTCTGGATCTGGCAGCCGGTGTAGACGTCCAGATCAGCCTGGGCTAATTACGGAAAGGATTGATAACAATGACAATCGGTCTTGTAGGTCGCAAAGTGGGTATGACTCGCATCTTCACTGAAGATGGCGTTTCTATCCCGGTGACTGTTATCGAAGTTGAAGCTAACCGTGTAACTCAGGTCAAATCTGTAGAAACCGATGGCTACAACGCTATTCAGGTTACCACTGGCGCCAAAAAAGCCAGCCGTGTAACTAAGCCGGAAGCGGGCCACTTCGCCAAAGCTGGTGTCGAAGCCGGTCGTGGTCTGTGGGAATTCCGTCTGAACAACGGTGAAGTATTCACTGTTGGCGGCGAGTTGAAAGTAGATCTTTTCGCTGACGTTAAGCTGGTAGATGTTACCGGCACATCCAAGGGTAAAGGTTTTGCCGGTACTGTTAAGCGCTGGAACTTCCGCACCCAGGATATGACCCACGGTAACTCCTTGTCTCACCGCGCTCCGGGTTCTATCGGTCAGAACCAATCCCCGGGTAAGGTATTCAAGGGCAAAAAGATGGCTGGTCACATGGGAGCTGAGCGTGTAACGACTCAGAACCTGGAACTGGTTCGTGTTGACGCTGAACGTAACCTGCTGCTCATCAAAGGTGCAGTACCGGGTGCTACCAACGGCAACGTGATCGTCAAACCTGCCGTTAAAGCGTAACGTCTGAGGAGATAGTAATGGAATTGGTAATGAAAGACGCCAAGAGCGCTCTTGAAGTTTCCGAGACTACCTTCGGGCGCGAATTCAACGAGGCTCTGGTTCACCAGGTCGTCGTTGCATATGCCGCAGGTGCCCGTCAGGGTACTCGTGCGCAGCTGACTCGCTCTGAAGTGTCTGGTGGCGGCAAAAAGCCGTGGCGTCAGAAGGGTACTGGTCGTGCCCGTGCTGGCTCCATCCGTTCGCCTATTTGGCGTTCCGGTGGTGTGACTTTTGCTGCTAAGCCGCAAGATCACAGCCAAAAAGTAAACAAGAAGATGTACCGCGGCGCTATCCGTAGCATCCTGTCCGAACTGGTACGTCAAGAGCGCCTGATCGTTGTCGAGAAATTCGGCATCGAAGCGCCAAAGACCAAAGAACTGATCGCCAAGCTGAAAGAGATGGAACTGAAAGACGTTCTGATCGTGACTGCTGAAGTCGATGAGAACCTGTTCCTCGCCGCTCGCAACCTGTACAAGGTCGATGTGCGTGACGTAGCCGGTATCGACCCCGTCAGCTTGATCGCTTTCGACAAGGTTCTGATGACTGCTGATGCAGTTAAGCAAATCGAGGAGATGCTGGCATGATCCGCGAAGAGCGTCTGTTGAAAGTTCTGAAGGCTCCGCATATCTCTGAAAAGAGCACCATGGTCGCCGAGAAGCAGAACACTATCGTGTTCAAAATTGCTGTCGACGCCACCAAGGCGGAAGTCAAAGCTGCAGTTGCGAAACTGTTCGAGGTCGAAGTTGAGACCGTCCGTACCCTGAACATGAAGGGTAAGACCAAGCGCTCAGGTGCGCGTGTAGGCCGTCGTTCCGATTGGAAAAAGGCTTATGTGACCCTGAAAGCTGGTCAGGACATCGACTTCATGGGCGCAGCCGAGTAAGAGGAGTTCTGAAAAATGGCAATCGTTAAGTGCAAGCCTACTTCTCCGGGCCGCCGCCACGTCGTTAAGATCGTCAACCAAGAGCTGTACAAGGGTAAGCCCTTTGCCGCTCTGCTGGACAGCAAAAGCAAGTCCGGTGGTCGTAACAACAACGGTCGTATCACTACCCGTCATATCGGTGGTGGTCACAAGCAGCATTACCGTATCGTCGACTTCAAGCGCGACAAAGACGGCATTCCTGCCAAAGTAGAGCGTCTGGAATACGATCCTAACCGTACCGCTAACATCGCCCTGGTGTTGTATGCAGACGGTGAGCGTCGTTACATCCTGGCCCCGAAAGGCCTGAAAGCTGGCGATCCGATCGCTTCTGGTGCTGATGCAGCCATCAAGGTAGGTAACGCCCTGCCGATGCGCAACATCCCGGTAGGTTCTACCGTTCACGCCGTTGAGATGAAGCCTGGTAAAGGTGCCCAGCTGGCTCGTTCCGCTGGTACTTTCATCCAGATCCTGGCTCGTGAAGGTAACTATGTAACTCTGCGTCTGCGTTCCGGCGAAGTACGTAAAGTTCTGTCCGAGTGCCGCGCCACTATCGGCGAAGTGGGTAACTCCGAGCACATGTTGCGTCAACTGGGTAAAGCCGGTGCCAACCGCTGGCGTGGTATTCGTCCGACCGTTCGCGGTATGGCGATGAACCCGGTCGATCACCCGCACGGTGGTGGTGAAGGTCGTAACAAGGGCATGCAGCCTGTGTCCCCTTGGGGCCAGAAGGCTAAGGGCTTCAAGACCCGTAAGAACAAGCGTACCGACAAGTACATCGTACGTCGTCGTAACAAGTAATTGTTAACATAGAGGAATCACCATGCCACGTTCTCTCAAGAAGGGTCCATTTATTGACCTGCACTTGCTGAAGAAGGTAGAGAAAGCGGTGGAAAGCGGGGATAAAAAGCCGGTTAAAACCTGGTCCCGTCGCTCAATGATCATCCCGAACATGATCGGTTTGACCATCGCTGTCCATAATGGTCGTCAGCACGTTCCGGTTTTCGTTACCGAAGAAATGATCGGTCACAAACTGGGTGAATTCGCACCGACTCGTACTTATCGCGGCCATGCTGCTGATAAGAAGGCTAAGAAGCGCTAAGGGATAAATGATGGAAGCTATCGCTAAACACCGTTATGCCCGTACTTCTGCCCAGAAAGCTCGTCTGGTAGCCGATCAAGTACGTGGTCTGTCCGTAGACAAGGCTCTGACTCTCCTGACCTTCAGCCCGAAAAAGGCTGCAGTTCTGGTGAAGAAGGTGCTGGAATCTGCCATTGCAAACGCTGAGCACAACGAAGGCGCCGATATCGACGCACTGCGTGTTGCTACTATCATGGTCGACGAAGGTCCCTCCATGAAGCGCATCCGTCCTCGTGCTAAAGGTCGCGCGGATCGTATCCTCAAGCGTACCGCTCACATCACTGTAGTGGTATCCGACGCTAAGGCTGGGAGATAAGCAATGGGTCAGAAAGTACATCCTAATGGCATTCGCCTGGGTATTACCAAGCCTTGGAATTCTACCTGGTTCGCGAACACCAAAGACTTCGCTGACAACCTGTACAGCGATTTCCAAGTACGCCAGTTCCTGACCAAGGAGCTGAAAAACGCTTCCTTGTCCAAGATCACCATCGAGCGTCCGGCCAAGAGCATCCGTGTGACCATTCACACTGCTCGTCCGGGTGTCGTGATCGGCAAGAAAGGCGAAGACGTTGAGAAACTGCGCAAAGCTGTCGCCGCTATCGCTGGCGTGCCTGCACAGATCAACATTTCCGAAGTCCGCAAGCCGGAGCTGGATGGCAAACTTGTTGCTGACAGCATCACTTCCCAACTGGAACGTCGCGTAATGTTCCGTCGTGCTATGAAGCGCGCCGTACAGAACGCAATGCGCCTGGGTGCCAAGGGCATCAAAGTGGAAGTGTCTGGTCGTCTGGGCGGCGCTGAAATCGCGCGTACCGAATGGTACCGTGAAGGTCGTGTGCCTTTGCACACCCTGCGTGCCGACATCGACTACGCAACTTCTGAAGCCCACACCACCTACGGTGTGATCGGCGTTAAGGTTTGGATCTTCAAGGGCGAAGTTCTGGGTGGTCTGGCTGCAGTTAATGCTGCCGCTGCTCAAGAGCAAGCTCCTGCGAAGCCCAAGCGCGATAACAAACGCCGCGGTAAGTAAGGAGATTCGGTAAATGTTGCAACCAAAGCGTACTAAATTCCGCAAGACCCATAAGGGTCGTAACCGCGGTCTGGCCAACTCTGGTAACGAAGTATCCTTCGGTACCTTTGGCCTGAAGGCGACATCCCGTGGTCAACTGACTGCTCGTCAAATCGAAGCAGCCCGTCGTGCCATGACCCGTCACGTTAAGCGTCAGGGTAAAATCTGGATCCGTGTGTTCCCGGACAAGCCGATTACCGAAAAGCCCCTCGAAGTTCGTATGGGTAAAGGTAAGGGTAACGTCGAATACTGGGTATGCCCGATCCAACCTGGCAAGGTTCTGTACGAGATGGACGGTGTTCCTGAGGCCCTGGCCCGTGAAGCATTCGCCCTGGCCGCTGCTAAGCTGTCCGTTCAGACCACTTTCGTAATTAAGACGGTGATGTGATGAAAGCTCAAGATCTGCGTCAAAAGAGCGTCGATGAACTGAACCAGGAGCTGCTGGGTCTGCTGCGTGAGCAATTCAACATGCGCATGCAAGCTTCCACTGGCCAACTGGCTCAGACTCACACTCTGAAGCAAGTGCGTCGTGACGTCGCACGTATCAAGACTGTACTGACTGAGAAGGCAGGTGCGTAATGACTGACAAAATCCGTACTCTGCAAGGTCGTGTAATTAGCGACAAGATGGACAAATCCATCACTGTCGCTATCGAACGCAAGGTAAAGCACCCGATCTACGGTAAGATCATCAAGCGCACTACCAAGCTGCACGTACACGATGAGACCAACGAGTGTAAAGCTGGCGATCTCGTGGAAATCCGCGAGTGCCGTCCGCTGTCCAAGACCAAGTCTTGGACCCTGGTCGGGATCCTGGAAAAGGCTTAATCAGTCTTTTGTAGTCCAAACGGCCCCCATCAGGGGCCGTTTGTTTTTTAGGCTACCTTTTCCAATTTCTCTGTGTTATAGTTTCGCGCCTTTTGAAGGCAGCCAGATCCCGTATGGGATAAGAAGTAAACAAAGCGGAGCACTAAAATGATCCAGATGCAAAGTATGCTGGGTGTAGCCGACAACTCCGGCGCTCGCAGTGTAATGTGTATTAAGGTTCTGGGTGGCTCGCACCGCCGTTATGCCGGCATCGGCGACATCATCAAAGTTTCCATTAAGGAAGCCATTCCTCGCGGTAAAGTGAAGAAAGGTGATGTATATAATGCGGTGGTCGTACGCACCCGTAAAGGCGTTCGTCGTCCGGACGGCTCAGTCATCCGTTTCGACAACAATGCGGCTGTTTTGCTTAACGGCAACCAACAGCCAATCGGTACTCGTATTTTTGGCCCGGTGACCCGTGAACTACGTAATGAGAAGTTCATGAAGATTGTGTCCCTGGCACCCGAAGTACTGTAAGGAGTCGAACGATGGCAGCTAAAATCCGTCGCGAAGACGAAGTGATAGTTCTTACCGGTAAAGACAAGGGCAAGCGTGGCAAAGTCACTCAAGTCCTGATTGCTAAAGGTAAGGTTCTCGTGGAAGGCATCAACCAGGTGAAGAAACACCAGAAGCCGGTACCCGCTTTGGGTCAGGCTGGCGGTATCGTCACCAAAGAAGCCCCCCTCGATGTTTCAAACGTAGCGCTGTTCAACTCTGCCACTGGCAAAGCTGACCGCGTTGGTTTCCGGATTGAAGACGGCAAAAAAGTTCGTTTCTTCAAGTCTACCGGCGAACTTGTGAAGTAATTGGAGTTTAACGATGGCGAAACTGCATGATTACTACAGATCCGATGTAGCACAAGAACTGTCAAAGCAGTTCGGTTACAAGACGATCATGCAAGTCCCTCGGATCGAGAAAATCACCCTGAATATGGGTGTTGGTGAGGCGATTTCTGATAAGAAATTGCTGGAAAATGCTGCTGCCGATATGGCTGCCATTTCCGGTCAGAAGCCGCTGATCACCAAAGCTCGCAAATCTGTTGCGGGCTTCAAGATTCGTGAAGGCTACCCGATAGGTTGTAAAGTAACCCTGCGTGGCGAGCGTATGTGGGAGTTCCTGGAACGGCTGATCTGCATCTCCGTACCGCGTATCCGTGACTTCCGTGGCCTGAATGCTAAAGCGTTCGATGGTCGTGGTAACTACTCCATGGGCGTGCGTGAGCAAATCATCTTCCCGGAAATCGACTATGACAAAGTCGATCGCGTCCGTGGTCTGGATATCACCATCACCACTTCCGCGAATACCGATGAAGAAGGCCGTGCTCTGCTGGCTGCCTTTAACTTCCCATTCCGCAAGTAAGGTTAGGGTTATGGCTAAAACATCCATGAAAGCACGTGAAGCAAAGCGTGCGAAGCTGGTAGCCAAGTTCGCCACTAAGCGAACCGAGCTGAAAGCTATCATCGTTGATATGAACGCTTCTGAAGAAGCGCGTTGGGATGCTGTCTTGCAACTGCAACAGCTGCCCCGTGATTCCAGTCCGTCCCGCCAGCGTAACCGTTGCAATATTACTGGTCGTCCGCACGGTTTCCTGCGCAAGTTTGGCCTGTCTCGCATCAAGGTGCGTGAGCATGCCATGAAGGGCGAAATTCCAGGTCTCAAAAAGGCCTCTTGGTAAGAATCTCGGGAGTTAGACTATGAGCATGCAAGATCCGATCGCGGACATGCTGACCCGCATCCGTAACGGTCAAGCGGCGAGCAAAGTTGCGGTTTCCATGCCTTCTTCCAAGCTGAAAGTGGCTATCGCCCACGTGCTGAAAGAAGAAGGTTACATCACTGGCTACTCCGTAGCTGGCGATGTGAAACCGGAACTGGAAATTGAACTGAAATATTTCCAGGGCAAACCGGTTGTAGAACTGATCCAACGCGTGAGCCGTCCCGGCCTGCGTATTTATAAGCGCACTACCGATCTGCCGAAAGTTATGGGCGGTCTCGGTGTTGCTATCGTGTCCACGTCTAAAGGTGTGATGACTGACCGTGCAGCTCGTAAAGCTTGCATGGGCGGTGAGATCATCTGCTACGTCGCTTAATAGGAGGTAGGATATGTCTCGTGTTGCTAAGGCACCCGTCACTATTCCTGCTGGCGTAGAGGTGACTCTGAACGGTCAGGAACTGTCCATCAAAGGTGGTAAAGGTTCCCTGGTTCGTTCTATTCACGCCGGTGTAGAAGTGACCAAAGAAGACAATGTACTCAAGTTCGCCCCGCGCGACGGCTCCACTGGTGCCGACGCTCAGGCTGGTACTGCACGTGCATTGGTCAACAACATGGTAATCGGTGTTACCCAAGGCTTCGAGCGTAAGCTGCAGCTGGTTGGTGTAGGTTATAAAGCCTCCATCAAGGGCAATGCTGTCGCGCTGGCCCTGGGCTTCTCTCACCCGGTTGAGCATGCGCTGCCGGCTGGTGTGACCGCTGAGTGTCCTACCGCTACTGAGATCATTCTCCGTGGTGTAGACAAGCAGATGGTTGGCCAAGTCGCCGCCGATATCCGTGCTTACCGCGCTCCGGAGCCCTACAAGGGCAAGGGTGTACGCTATGCCAACGAGCAAGTGCGTACTAAAGAAGCTAAGAAGAAGTAAGGTAACACTATGGACAAGAAAGCAGCTCGTCTCCGTCGTGCTACTCGTGCTCGGAAGAAGATGCAGGAACTGGGAGCAACCCGTCTGGTTGTTCACCGTACCCCGCGTCATATCTACGCGCAGGTAATCGCAGCCAACGGTTCCGAAGTTCTGGCCTCTGCTTCCACAGTAGAGAAAGCCATCAGTGAAGCAATCAAGTACTCCGGTAATGCTGATGCAGCTACCGCAGTCGGGAAAGCCATCGCTGAGCGAGCTATCGCCAAAGGCATTCAGAACGTATCTTTCGATCGTTCCGGTTTCAAGTATCACGGTCGTGTAGCCGCTCTGGCTACCGCTGCTCGTGACGCTGGTCTTCAGTTCTAAGCTAGGAGTCGAAGATGGCTAAAGTCGAATCTCAAGCCGGCGAACTGCAAGAAAAGCTGATTGCAGTAAACCGTGTTTCGAAAACTGTTAAAGGTGGTCGTATCATGTCCTTCACCGCGTTGACCGTGGTGGGTGATGGTAACGGCCGTGTAGGTTACGGTTACGGTAAGGCCCGTGAAGTTCCCGCCGCTATTCAAAAAGCGATGGAACAGGCTAAACGTAACCTGAGCAAAGTAGAACTGAACAATGGCACTCTGCACCACCCGGTGCAAGGCGTTCACTCCGGTTCCACCGTGTTCATGAAGCCGGCCTCTGAAGGTACTGGTATCATTGCAGGCGGCGCCATGCGTGCTGTGCTGGAAGTTGCTGGTATCCACAACGTGCTGGCAAAGACCTACGGTTCCACTAACCCGATCAACGTTGTTCGCGCAACTGTAGACGCTCTGGTACAGGGTCAATCCCCGGCCCAGATCGCTGCCAAGCGTGGTCTGCGCGTTGAAGAAATTCTGGGGTAATGCGACATGGCTAACACTGTAAAAGTAACTCAAACGCGCAGCTCTATCGGCCGTCTGCCTAAGCATAAGGCGACTCTGCGTGGTCTGGGTCTGCGTCGCATTGGTCACACCGTTGAGCTGGAGGATACTCCTTGCGTCCGCGGTATGATCAACCAGGTTTACTACATGGTTAAGGTGGAGGGCTAAGCATGCGTCTGAACACTCTGTCTCCGGCCCCTGGCTCTAAGTCTGTTAAGCACCGTCCGGGCCGTGGTATTGGTTCTGGTCTGGGCAAGACTGGTGGTCGTGGTGTTAAAGGTCAGACCTCTCGTTCCGGTGGCGGTAAAGTCCGCGCTGGTTTCGAAGGCGGCCAGATGCCGTTGAAAATCCGTCTGCCGAAGTTCGGTTTCTTCTCTCGCAAATCTTTGGTTTCTGCCGAAGTGCGTCTGAACGAAATCGCCATGGTGGAAGGTGATGTGGTCGATGTGAGCACTTTGAAGCAAGCTGGCGTTCTGACTAAGAACATCGTGTTCGCTAAAATTGTTCTGTCTGGCAACATTGACCGTGCTGTGACCGTTCGTGGTGTGTCCGTCACCAAAGGTGCACGTGCAGCCATCGAGGCCGCTGGCGGTAAAATCGAGGAATAATCAGTACAATGGCTAAGAAACCAGGATTGGATGTTAAAGCGCAGGGTGGTCTGAGTGAACTGAAGAGCCGTCTGCTCTTCGTTCTCGGGGCGATTATCGTTTTCCGTGCAGGCTCTTATGTGCCGATTCCTGGTATTGACGCCGCCGTACTGGCCGAGTTGTTCCAGCAACAGAAGGGCACCATCATTGAGATGTTCAACATGTTCAGTGGTGGTGCACTCTCGCGTGCTTCTATTCTTGCGTTGGGGATCATGCCGTACATTTCGGCGTCGATCATCATCCAGTTACTGACCGTGGTTCATCCCGCTCTTGCTGAACTCAAGAAAGAAGGTGAATCCGGCCGTCGCAAGATCAATCAGTATACCCGCTGGGGTACATTGATTTTGGGAACCTTCCAGGCCATTGGTATCGCAACCGGTCTGCCGAATATGATGCAAGGACTCGTGACTCATCCGGGTTTGGGCTTCTATTTCACGGCGGTTGTGAGTCTGGTCACCGGCACCATGTTTTTAATGTGGTTAGGTGAACAGATTACCGAGCGTGGTATCGGTAACGGCATCTCGTTGATTATTTTCACCGGGATCGTTGCTGGGCTGCCTCATGCCATTGGTGCTACGGCCGAACAGGCACGTCAAGGGGAATTGCACATCCTGCTGTTGTTGTTGCTGGGCTTGATTGTTTTCGCAGTGACTTACTTTGTGGTGTTCGTAGAGCGTGGTCAACGTCGTATCGTCGTTAACTATGCAAAGCGTCAACAAGGCCGCCAGGTATTCGCCGCGCAAAGCACACACCTGCCATTGAAAGTAAATATGGCTGGTGTGATTCCTGCGATTTTTGCATCCAGTATCATCCTCTTCCCAGGGACCATTACCTCTTGGTTTGGTCAGGGCGAGGGCAAGGTAGCAGACGTTCTGCAGCAGGTCTCTATGGTCCTGCAGCCGGGTCAGCCCTTGTATGAGATGCTGTATGCAGCAGCCATTATCTTCTTCTGTTTCTTCTATACTGCGTTGGTGTTCAACCCACGCGAGACGGCAGACAACCTGAAGAAGAGTGGAGCCTTTATCCCGGGGATTCGCCCGGGCGAGCAGACAGCACGTTATATCGATAAGGTTATGACTCGCCTGACATTGGCAGGTGCACTCTATATAACCTTTATCTGTCTGGTACCCCAGTTCCTGATGACTGCCTGGAACGTACAGTTCTATTTCGGTGGCACTTCGCTGCTGATTATTGTGGTAGTTATCATGGACTTCATGGCTCAGGTACAAACCCATATGATGTCTCATCAATATGGTGACGTCCTGAGGAAGGCCAACCTGAAGGGCTACGGCCGCTAAAGGTCGGCGTAGTTACGGAGTTAAGCAATGAAAGTTCGTGCTTCCGTTAAGGCAATCTGCCGTAACTGCAAAATCATCAAGCGTCACGGTGTGGTGCGTGTGATTTGCAGCGAGCCAAAGCATAAACAGCGCCAAGGCTAATTTTTTACGGTTAGGACTTGCAACAAACAGTTGTGCTGGCTAATATAGCCAGCCAACTTTTGTTGTGTATTGGTTGACCGCCATGTATCCGCTCACGGGCTTTGTGGTGGTCGTTATCTACTCTATGTAGGAGTGAACAGTGGCCCGTATCGCTGGCATTAACATTCCTGACCATAAGCATGCAGTCATCGCTTTGACTGCGATTTATGGCGTCGGTCGTACCCGCTCCAAGGCCATCTGTGCCGCAGCCGGTATTGCTGAGAATGTGAAAATTAAAGACTTGGACGAAGCTCAGATCGAGAGTCTGCGCGAGCAAGTAGGTAAATTCACCGTTGAAGGTGACTTGCGTCGTCAGATATCCATGAACATCAAACGCTTGATGGATCTGGGTTGCTACCGTGGTTTGCGTCACCGTCGTAGCCTGCCTGTTCGTGGTCAACGTACCAAGACCAATGCTCGTACCCGTAAGGGTCCGCGCAAGGCTATCAAGAAGTAACGGGAAGGTAGAAAATGGCTAAAACTCCGACTCGTGCTCGCAAGCGCGTTAAAAAGCAAGTGAGCGACGGTATTGCACACGTTCATGCATCTTTCAACAACACAATCGTGACCATTACCGACCGTCAGGGCAATGCTCTGTCATGGGCTACCTCTGGTGGTTCAGGTTTCCGTGGTTCCCGTAAGTCCACTCCGTTTGCTGCCCAGGTAGCTGCTGAGCGTGCTGGTGAGATCGCCAAAGAATACGGCGTGAAGAACCTGGAAGTCATGGTCAAAGGTCCGGGTCCCGGTCGTGAGTCCTCCATCCGCGCGCTGAACGCGGCTGGTTTCCGCATCACTAATATTACTGATGTGACTCCGATCCCGCACAACGGTTGTCGTCCTCCCAAGAAGCGCCGCGTATAACGCTGGTTGCTAATTGGTCTAGGATTGTTGGAGAAAGAAGATGGCAAGATATATCGGTCCTAAGCTTAAGCTTAGCCGTCGTGAGGGCACCGACCTCTTCCTGAAGTCAGGTGTTCGTGCGATAGATTCCAAGTGCAAGATTGACACTGCTCCTGGTCAACACGGTGCGCGTAAAGCGCGTCTGTCTGACTACGGCGTGCAACTGCGCGAGAAACAAAAAGTTCGTCGTATCTACGGCGTGTTGGAAAAACAGTTCCGCAACTACTACCGTGATGCTGCCCGTCAAAAAGGCAACACCGGCGAAAACCTGTTGCAGCTGCTGGAAGGTCGTCTGGATAACGTCGTTTATCGCATGGGCTTTGGTGCTACCCGCGCTGAATCTCGTCAGCTGGTGAGCCACAAGGCTATCCTGGTAAACGGTCGCGTTGTTAACATTCCTTCTTTCCAGGTTTCCCCTGAGGACGTGATCTGCGTTCGTGAGAAGGCTAAGAAGCAAGCGCGTATCAAAGCTTCCCTGGAAGTTGCTGGTCAGCGTGAGAAGCCGACTTGGGTAGAGGTTGATACCGCTAAAATGGAAGGTGCCTTCAAGCGCCTGCCAGAGCGTTCTGACCTGTCTGCCGACATTAACGAGCAGCTGATCGTCGAGCTTTACTCCAAGTAAAGCTAGCTTCTAAAGAGAGGACACAATGCTGGGTTCTGTAACAGATTTTCTTAAGCCGCGGCTAGTTGACATCGAGCAAGTTAGCCCGACTCACGCAAAAGTGACTCTTGAGCCACTTGAGCGTGGTTTTGGTCACACGCTGGGTAACGCCCTGCGTCGTATTTTGCTGTCATCTATGCCCGGTTGTGCAGTCACAGAAGTCGAGATCGACGGCGTACTGCATGAGTACAGCAGCAAAGAAGGTGTACAGGAAGACATTCTTGAAATCCTGCTCAACCTGAAAGGTATCGCTGTGAAGC
>NZ_JBPQCY010000002.1:225000-565000 GCF_051376105.1 Aeromonas molluscorum
ACCAACTCCATGCAAACTCCGAATACCAGTAAGTAATATCCGGGAGACACACGGCGGGTGCTAACGTCCGTCGTGAAGAGGGAAACAACCCAGACCGCCGGCTAAGGTCCCAAAGTTCTGGTTAAGTGGGAAACGATGTGGGAAGGCTCAGACAGCTAGGATGTTGGCTTAGAAGCAGCCATCATTTAAAGAAAGCGTAATAGCTCACTAGTCGAGTCGGCCTGCGCGGAAGATGTAACGGGGCTCAAACCAGGCACCGAAGCCGCGGATTCACACTTATGTGTGAGTGGTAGGGGAGCGTTCTGTAAGTCTGCGAAGGTGTATCGAGAGGTATGCTGGAGATATCAGAAGTGCGAATGCTGACGTAAGTAACGATAAAGGGGGTGAAAAGCCTCCTCGCCGGAAGACCAAGGGTTCCTGTCCAACGTTAATCGGGGCAGGGTGAGTCGACCCCTAAGGTGAGGCCGAAAGGCGTAATCGATGGGAAGCAGGTTAATATTCCTGCACGACTTGTAATTGCGATGGGGGGACGGAGAAGGCTAGGTGGGCCAGGCGACGGTTGTCCTGGTGAAAGTGCGTAGGCGGTATCTCTAGGCAAATCCGGAGATGCAACGCTGAGACACGAGACGAAGCCACTACGGTGGTGAAGCCATTGATGCCATGCTTCCAGGAAAAGCCTCTAAGCTTCAGATTACAAGTCATCGTACCCCAAACCGACACAGGTGGTCGGGTAGAGAATACCAAGGCGCTTGAGAGAACTCGGGTGAAGGAACTAGGCAAAATAGAACCGTAACTTCGGGAGAAGGTTCGCTCTTGACAGTGAAATCCCTTGCGGATGGAGCAGTTGGGAGTCGCAGTGACCAGATGGCTGGGACTGTTTATCAAAAACACAGCACTCTGCAAACACGAAAGTGGACGTATAGGGTGTGACACCTGCCCGGTGCCGGAAGGTTAATTGATGGGGTTAGCGCAAGCGAAGCTCTTGATCGAAGCCCCGGTAAACGGCGGCCGTAACTATAACGGTCCTAAGGTAGCGAAATTCCTTGTCGGGTAAGTTCCGACCTGCACGAATGGTGTAACCATGGCCATGCTGTCTCCACCCGAGACTCAGTGAAATCGAATTCGCCGTGAAGATGCGGTGTACCCGCGGCTAGACGGAAAGACCCCGTGAACCTTTACTACAGCTTGGCACTGAACATTGAACCTACATGTGTAGGATAGGTGGGAGGCTTTGAAGCGATGACGCTAGTTGTCGTGGAGCCGTCCTTGAAATACCACCCTTGTATGTTTGATGTTCTAACGCAGGGCCCTGAATCGGGCTCGCGGACAGTGCCTGGTGGGTAGTTTGACTGGGGCGGTCTCCTCCCAAAGAGTAACGGAGGAGCACGAAGGTTGGCTAATCCTGGTCGGACATCAGGAGGTTAGTGCAATGGCATAAGCCAGCTTAACTGCGAGACGGACAGGTCGAGCAGGTACGAAAGTAGGTCATAGTGATCCGGTGGTTCTGAATGGAAGGGCCATCGCTCAACGGATAAAAGGTACTCCGGGGATAACAGGCTGATACCGCCCAAGAGTTCATATCGACGGCGGTGTTTGGCACCTCGATGTCGGCTCATCACATCCTGGGGCTGAAGTCGGTCCCAAGGGTATGGCTGTTCGCCATTTAAAGTGGTACGCGAGCTGGGTTCAGAACGTCGTGAGACAGTTCGGTCCCTATCTGCCGTGGGCGTTGGATGATTGAAGGGAGTTGCTCCTAGTACGAGAGGACCGGAGTGAACGAACCTCTGGTGTTCGGGTTGTCACGCCAGTGGCACTGCCCGGTAGCTAAGTTCGGAATCGATAACCGCTGAAAGCATCTAAGCGGGAAGCGAGCCCTGAGATGAGTCATCCCTGACCCCTTGAGGGTCCTAAAGGGCCGTTGGAGACCACAACGTTGATAGGTGGGGTGTGTAAGCGCGGCGACGTGTTGAGCTAACCCATACTAATTACCCGTGAGGCTTAACCATACAACACCCAAGAAGTGTTTCTGGTGCTTGTAGCAAGTGCATGAACTACTTACAAATTCAGTGATAGTGACAAGCAACTAGCGAAGTCGTTATTCACGTCAGCTTTCCGAGATTGAAGTTTTTGCCTGGCGGCCATAGCGCCGTGGACCCACCTGATCCCATGCCGAACTCAGAAGTGAAACGCGGTAGCGCCGATGGTAGTGTGGCATTCGCCATGCGAGAGTAGGACACTGCCAGGCTCCTAATTAGACAATGATGTGTCGTTCACATCATTGGCCGAGAGGATGACACCTCGATGAAACGGCAGAAGATTTAGCATAGCGCTAGCCAAATTGCGGAGCGGTAGTTCAGTTGGTTAGAATACCGGCCTGTCACGCCGGGGGTCGCGGGTTCGAGTCCCGTCCGCTCCGCCACTAAATAGAGAAGGCCTTCCCATTCGGGAAGGCCTTTTTGCTTTTTGCGCTCATAAGCCACGATGGGCAGTATCAGGGCAGTTCTACATACTCTGCGATAAGCCAGTCAGTCCCTTTCTCTTTCCTTTCTGTGAGTCAAACAACCCTATCTTCTCGGCCTGACTCAAGGGGCGAACCATCATGTTACTTTTTAATTGAATGGCCATTTAGCCAATTATCGAATGCTCCCCCTGCCGCCTTCTCTACCAGCCCGGGTAGCTCAGTAATAGATGCAGAGCCAGACAGTAGTTTCGCTGGGGTGGGTCCACTCAACCCTATGCTGACAGTGGGCTGGAATATTGATGTAGTCTCCCGGTCCTAGATGGACACGCTCCTGGGCCCCGGCTTCCGGCTCGAGAAACAACAAGATAGCCTCACCTTGCACCACTAGCACCCATTCGTGCTCATCCTGATCGAACCATTCACCGGTCGGGGTGTGTTGCCCCTGGGAGAGAATGCGCTCGATCCGGAAGTGATTGGTACTGACCAAGTCGCTGAACAACTCTGTGGGCAGGGGAGAGGGAATGTGAGCAAGCAGGTTTCCTGTGTGCATGGGCTTGTCTCCGGCTGAGGTGGGTTCTCTCGAAGTGTAGAAGCTGACGACGCTGGGTGATTCATCAAATATGGCCCTCAATGAGACTCTAAATCGAAAAAATCGGGGAAATACGGCCTTACACGCTGCAATTTCGCTAAATTCTTGCTATTTTGCGCGCCATCTACGCAAACGATTTCCTTCACACTTTTCAGGATGAGTTATGGCAACGCAAGAAATGACGGCCCGCACCGGCAAGAGCGGATTTCTCGACTCCTACTTCTCCATCTCCGAACGTGGTAGCAGTGTGCGCCAGGAGCTGTTGGCCGGAATGACCACCTTCCTCGCCATGGTGTACAGCGTCATAGTGGTGCCCAATATGCTGGGTGCTGCCGGTTTTGATCAAGGCCCCGTCTTCGTGGCGACTTGCCTGATCGCGGCGTTTGGCTCCTTGCTGATGGGGATCTGGGCGCGCCTGCCGATGGCAATTGGTTGTGCTATCTCCCTCACCGCCTTCACTGCCTTCAGTCTGGTACTGGGTCAGGGCTTGAGCATTCCTGTCGCGCTGGGTGCCATCTTCCTGATGGGGGTGCTCTTTACCCTGATCAGTGTCACTGGTGTTCGTCAGTGGATCTTGGCCAATCTGCCGTCCGGTATCGCCCACGGCACAGGTATCGGCATTGGTCTTTTCCTGCTGCTGATCGCTACCAACAGCGTCGGCATGGTGATCAAGAATGAAGGCGCCGGTCTGCCCGTACAGCTCGGCGAGTTCACTGCCTTTCCCGTCATCATGACCATTCTGGGCCTGTCAGCCATCTTCGGTCTGGAGCGCCGCAAGGTACCGGGCGGCATACTGATGGTGATAGTCGCCATCTCCGTGCTGGGACTTATTTTTGATCCCGCGGTAACCTGGCAGGGCTTCTTCGCCATGCCCAGTCTGACCGGTGAGCATGGATCCTTGGTAGGCAGCCTGGATCTGCTGGGTGCCTTGAACCCGGTTGTGATCCCGACCGTACTGGCGTTGGTGATGACGGCTGTGTTCGATGCGACCGGAACCATACGTGCCGTAGCGGGTCAGGCGGGGCTTATCAACGAGCGAGGTCATATCATCAACGGCGGCAAGGCACTGACTGCAGATTCGGTCAGCAGCATGGTAGCCGGTGTGGTCGGTGGTGCCCCTGCCGCCGTCTACATCGAGTCCGCGGCAGGCACTGCGGCCGGTGGCAAGACAGGTCTGACGGCTGCACTGGTTGGCGTGCTGTTCCTGCTGATGATCTTCCTCTCCCCGCTGAGCTATCTGGTACCGGCTTATGCCACTGCGCCAGCACTGATGTATGTCGGCCTGCTGATGCTGGGCAACGTGACCAAGCTCGATTTCAGCGATTCGGTCGATGCCTTGGCGGGCATGCTGTGCGCCGTCTTTATCGTGCTGACCTGCAACATAGTCACCGGCATCATGCTGGGCTTTGTGGCTCTGGTGGTGGGTCGGCTGTTTGCCGGTGAATGGAAGAAGTTGAACATCGGCACTGTCATCATTGCCGTGGCGCTGGTCGTCTTCTATGCCGGTGGCTGGGCAATCTGATCCCCTGCTATCGAGAAGGGCTCCTGCGGGAGCCCTTTTTTGTCGGTGTGAGGAGGTTAACAATTCGGGCTCCTTTCGGTATCTCACGTTTCAGATTGAAACGTACCCTCCCTTTTCCTGTTTCAAATCCGAACCGAACAGGCCGTCATTTCTATCCCGCGTTATCCCGCTAGACTGGCTCCATCAACCATTTGTCCACCCATGGGGTGGCATGCCAAGGAGTGAGCCATGAAGAAACTGATCAATGCCGTCGATGCCGTGGTCCGTGAACAACTGATGGGAATGGCTGCCGCCCACCCCGAGCTCAAGGTCCGCATCGAACCGCACTACATCACCCGTGCAGATTCCCCGGTGCAGGGCAAGGTGGCGCTGGTCTCCGGCGGTGGCAGTGGTCATGAGCCCATGCATGGTGGTCTGGTGGGGATGGGGATGCTGGATGGTGCCTGTCCCGGTGAGATCTTCACCTCCCCGACCCCGGATCAGATGTACGAATGTGGCCAGGCCGTCAATGGCGGGGCGGGGGTGTTGTTTCTGGTGAAGAACTACACCGGCGATGTGCTCAACTTCGAGACGGCGGTAGAGTTGCTGCACTCAGATGGCATCGAGGTGGGGTTTGCCCTCATTGATGATGACGTGGCGGTCAAAGACAGTCTCTATACCGCTGGCCGACGCGGTGTCGCTACCACAGTGCTGGGTGAAAAACTGGTGGGGGCCGCCGCCGAAGCCGGCTATGACCTGGCCCGTTGCGAGGCGCTGGCCCATCGCATCAACAATCAGAGTCGTACCATAGGCGTCGCCATGCACGCCTGTACCGTGCCTGCCGCCGGCAAGCCCTCCTTCACCCTGGCGGACAACGAGATGGAGTTCGGGGTGGGCATTCACGGCGAACCCGGCATAGCGCGCCGCCCCTTCACCGATCTCGATACTCTGGTGGGTGACATGTTCAGCGAGCTGGCGGACAACACCCCCTATGGCCGCACCCTGCGTCACTGGGACAGAGCCTCCGGCAGCTGGCAGGAAGAGCACACCTTCATCGAGCCCCTCAACAAGGGCGATCGTGTCATCGCCCTAGTCAACAGTCTGGGCGGCACCCCCCTCTCCGAGTTGTATGGCGTCTATGGCCGACTGGCCAGTCTGTGCGAGGAGGCTGGCATCCATCTGGTACGCAACCTGATAGGCCCCTACTGCACGGCCCTCGACATGACCGGCATCTCCATCACCCTGCTCAAGGTGGATGATGAACTGATGACCCTGTGGGATGCCCCCGTTCACACCCCCGCCCTGCGTCGCGGCTGCTAAGGATCCCTTACTCTCATGCTAAGCAAACATCAAATCGTCAACTGGCTGCTCGATTGCGAGCCGCTGTTTACCCGGGAGCGCGACTACCTCACGGCGCTGGATACCGACATCGGTGATGGCGACCATGGTCTCAACATGCAGCGCGGCTTTGCCAAGGTGGCCGAGAAGCTGCCTGCGGTGGCGGACAAGGACATAGGCCAGGTGCTGAAAACCACCGGCATGACCTTGCTCTCCTCGGTCGGTGGCGCCAGCGGCCCGCTTTACGGCACCTTCTTCATCCGGGCGGCGGTCAGTACTGACGCCTGTCAGAGCCTGACTCTGAGCCAGCTTGGCAAGATGCTGGCCGATGGGGTGGAGGGGGTCGTCTCCCGGGGCCGCGCCGAACCCGGTGACAAGACAATGTGCGACGCCTGGTGGCCCGCGCTGGCCGCCCTGCAACAGGCGCAGCAGCAAGAGCTGTCACTCAACGATGCGTTGGACAAGGCGGTGGCAGCTGCCGCAGCTGGTACCGAGGCCACCATCCAGATGCAGGCCCGCAAAGGGCGCGCCAGCTATCTTGGCGAGCGCAGCATAGGCCATCAGGATGCCGGGGCCACCTCGACCCTGCTGCTGCTGACCGCCCTGCGTGACAGAGCGAGGTTGTGACATGATCGGAATCGTAGTTGTCTCTCACAGCGCCCAGCTGGCGGCCGGCTTGAAAGCGCTGGCCGACCAGCTGGGCAGCCCGGCCCGCCTGCTGCTGGCGGCAGGGGTCGATGACCCCGACCACCCCATAGGCACAGATGCCATCGCCGTGATGAGTGCGATAGAAAACGCGGACGACGGCAGCGGCGTGCTGGTGCTGATGGATCTTGGCAGCGCCTTGCTGAGCGCCGAAACCGCCCTCGAACTGCTGCCCCCGGAGCTGAGCGCGAGGGTGCGGCTCTGCCCGGCCCCGCTGGTCGAGGGCACCCTGGCCGCCGTGGTGGCGGCCGGTTCCGGCCTGACACTGGACGAGGTAGCCGCCGAGGCACTCGGCGCGCTGGGCCCGAAACAGGCGATGCTGCCTGCCAGCGCGGCGCAAGCTTCCACCGAGACAGCCCCCGTTGCCGACGACGGCTGGCTGCGCTGCGAGGTGGTGGTGGATAACCCCCACGGTCTGCATGTGCGCCCCGCAGCCCGACTGGTAGCTGCCCTCAAGCCCTTTGCCGCCGAACTCAGGCTGCAAAAAGGGGAGAAAGAGGCCAATCCCCGCAGCCTGACCCGGCTAACCATGCTCAACGTGCGCCAGGGAGACAGACTCACCCTGCTTGCGCGTGGAGAAGAGGCCGACGGGGCCCTGATCTGCTTCCAACGGCTGGCGGATGAGCGCTTCGGCGACTGAGCGTCGCTCGCCCCCCCCTACTGCAAGGCGCTGCATTGGCTCTGTGTACCAGTGCCGCGCCGCTCAAGACGAAGGGCTCCTCGGTATGGCCGCCCCCTTCGCCCCGATTCTTAAAGAACAAGAGAGAGGGATAACAATGGACCGCATCATCATCAGCCCCAGCAAATACGTGCAAGGCAACGGGGCCCTCGCCAACATCGGCAGCTACGTCAAGGCGCTCGGCACCAAGCCGCTGATCCTGGCCGACGATTTTGTCACCAAGCTGGTTGGCGACACAGTGGCCAGCAGCTTCCACTGCGTGGAGATCAAGCCCGAGTTCGACTGCTTCAACGGCGAGTGTTCACGTCCCGAGATAGACCGGCTGCTGGCTCGCTGCAACCAGACGCCGTTTGACGTCATCATCGGCATCGGTGGCGGCAAGACGCTCGATACCGCCAAGTCGGTCGCCTTCTACCTGAAAGTGCCGGTCGTCATAGTCCCCACCATCGCCTCCACCGATGCGCCAACCAGTGCGCTGGCGGTCATCTACACCCCGGAGGGGCAGTTCAGCGAATACCTGATGATCCCGACCAACCCCAACATGGTCATCATGGATACCGGTGTCGTCTCCCGTGCCCCGGTGCGACTGCTGGTCTCCGGCATGGGGGATGCGCTCTCCACCTATTTCGAGGCGCGCGCCAACAAGGTCTCCGGCGGCAAGACCATGGCCGGCGGTGCTCCGACCCTGGCGGCCCAAGCCATCGCCGAGCTCTGCTACCAGACTCTGCTGGCCGATGGCTACAAGGCCAAGCTGGCGGTGGAGCAGGGGCTTTGCACCAAGGCGGTGGAGAACATCATCGAGGCCAACACCTACCTGAGCGGCATCGGCTTCGAGAGCAGCGGCCTGGCCGCCGCCCACGCCATCCACAACGGCCTGACCCAGCTTGATGAGTGTCACCACCTCTACCACGGTGAGAAAGTGGCGTTCGGTACCCTGGTGCAGCTGGTGCTGGAGAACGCGCCCATGGCGGAGATCGACACCGTGCTGGCCTTCTGCCGCTCGATTGGCCTGCCCACCAACCTGCATATGATGGGGGTCAAGGCGCTGGACATGGCGCGCCTGCTGGAGGTGGCCAAAGCCTCTACCGCCGAGGGGGAGACCATCCACAACATGCCGTTCAAGGTCACCGCCGAGGATGTGCTGGCGGCCATCGTCACCGCCCACCAACTGGGGCTGTCATAACCGCGCCCACTCGTTACCTTGTCATATGAAGAGGCCCCGCAACTGCGGGGCCTTGTTGTTTCATACTGGGCAGGTTTTTATCGGGGCGGATCAGAACCCGGGTCGCCGTCAGCCGTGGTAATCGGCGGGGTCGATACCAATGAGCTTGAGCCGTCGCCAGAGGGTGGTGCGGCTGATGCCCAGATGCTGGGCCATCTGGCTGACCTGCCCCTTGCAGGCGTGGGCGCAGCGCAGTATGGCCTGGCGCTCCAGCTCCGCCAGGGTGAGCAGCGGCTGGCCCACGACTTCGTCGGCCAGCAATCTGTGGCCCTGTGAAATGGCGGCGGGAAGTGCCTCTGGCGGGATGACCCCCTCATCACAATGGAGCAGCGCGTGGGCAAGGGCACTGCGCAGCTCCCCGAGATTGCCGGGCCAGGAGTAAGCCAGCAGGCAATCCAGGGCCGCGCGACTGAAGCGAGGGGCGGGTTCCCGGCCCTGAGCCTGAAGTTGTTGGGCAATGAGGGTGGGCAGGTCGGCGATGCGCTCGCGCAGGCTAGGAACCCAAAGCTCGCAACCCTGCAAGGCATAGAGCAGCTGGCGGCCGAACCGCCCCTCTTGCACCCTCTGTTCCAGGTCGGCGCTGCTGGTCGCCACTATCCTGACTCGCAGTGGCAGGAGGCGCGCCGAATCGAAGCGCTGGATCCGGCCGGTCTTGAGCAACTGCAAGAGCGCCGCCTGCATGGGGGCGGCCAGATATTCCACCTGCTCCAGCACCAGGGTGCCGCCATGGGCCAGCTCGAACTTGCCGGCCCGCTCCTGCCCCGCCTCGTCAGAGCCCATCAGCTCCAGCGCCATGCGCTCGCTTGGCAGTGCCTGGCAGTTGAGGCTGACGAGGGGGGCGGATGCTCGCTCGCTGGCGAAATGGATCGCCTCCGCCAGCCTGGCCTTGCCCACCTCCTCCTCGCCACGGATCAATATGGCCCCCTGACTGGAGGCTGCCTGGTGGGCCGAGCGCAGCAGCTTGGCCATGGCGCTGGACGCCCCGGTCAGGGTGGCGAGATCCTGCCCCGTCTGCCGTAACTGGCCGAGGGCCCTGAGCCGGTCCAGCGGGTGCAACAGGGCGATGAAACTGACCCCGTCCGGCCCTGGCAACGGCTTGAGGCTGATCAGGAGATGGATGAAGTCTCCGCCCTGTTCCAGGGTGAGAGCCTGATGGCTGAGGGGCGTCTGCTGCTCAATGGCGAGACGCAGTCGCTGGGGCAATTGCAGATGTTGCTCCAGAGGGTGGCCCAGGCAAAGAGCGGGATCGAGTCGTAACCGCTGGGCCGCCAGCGCGTTGAGATAGCGCAGCTTGCCCTGGGGATCCCAGGCCAGCACGCCGTCATCCATGCCATCGAGCAAGGCGTAGAGCTCGCTCAGGTGGCGCTGGGACTCCTGCATCAGGGTCTCCATCTGCAGCAGGTTGGCGAGCTCGCGCCCGGCACTGACGGTGAGGGCCAGATCCCCGACGGTCGCGTCCTCCACCTTGCAGGCCAGCGCCACTATGGCGACCTGACGACCATGGCTGTTGTAGACGGGGCTGGCGCAGCAGTGCCAGGGGTGGAGGGTCTGGTTGAAGTGCTGCGGGCCGCTGACGCAGAGCGGTACCCCCTCCAGTGCCGCCAGATTGATGGCATTGCTGCCGATGCGTCCCTCGCTGAAGAAGGCACCGGGGCCAAAGCCGAGGAGGGCCAGCTCTGCTTGGGTCTCGGTGTGCCCGGTCTGGGCCAGCAGGCAACCGCTCTCATCGGTCAGCAACAGGGCGCAGGGACGCCCTTCCATGAATTCGTAGAGATCTTCGAGGGCCATCTCCCCTGTGGTCAGCAGGTCTCGCTTGCGTTGCTGCAGGCTATGCAGGGTCTGTCCCTTGGCGCTATGGGGCGGATGCCAGAGGCGGGTACTGGTCTGATGGGCACAGCGCCGCCAGGAGGCCTGCAGATAATCAGGCCAGGCCATGAGCGAAGTGCGGTCGGATGGCAGAGTCACATCGATATCCGGCAAGATGGAGGCTGTCCATTTAACCACGGCTGCCCCGCCAATTCAGTGACCTGCCTCAGAGGCTGGTGATCCACCCCGGGCCCACAAAAATCGCACCGCCCACGGGGGGCGGTGCGATTTGCGATCGAGCTGTAGCTGGCTCACTCCATCTTGACGGAGGAGGGGGCTTTGGACTCCTCCTGATCCCCTTCCTTGATCCAGGCATCGAGCAGGGTGTAACCCACCGCCAGCACCACAGGGCCGATGAACAGGCCGATGATCCCCATCGCCAGCAGGCCGCCGATGACACCGACCAGGATCAGGATCAGCGGCAAGTCGGCACCGCGCTTGATGAGGAAGGGGCGCAGGAAGTTGTCCAGGGTTCCTGCAAACAGTGACCAGACCAGCAAGAAGGTGCCCCAGGTGGTATCACCGCTCCAGTAGAGATAGCCGATGCAGGCCAACAGCACCGGGAAGGGGCCTATCTGGGCCACGATCAGCAGGAACATGACCACTACCAGGACCATGGTGTAGGGGATGCCGGCGATGAGCAGGCCGAGCCCGGCGACTGAGGATTGCACCAGGGCGGTCACCACCACCCCCATGGCGACGGCGCGGATCGCCTGGGAGGCGAGCACAGTGGCGTTATCTCCCCGCTCACCGGCCAGACGATGGGCGAAGCGGCGTATGCCAAGTGCGACAGTCTCACCCGAGTGGTAGAGCAGGCCGCAGATCCCCACGGTCAGCAGAAAGTGGACAAACAAGAGTCCCAGATTCCCGGCTTGAGAGGCGAGCCAGCGGGCCGTCTGGCCGAAATAGGGGGTCAATTTGGTGAACAACACCTGACCACCACTGGCCAGGATCTGCTGCCACAGCTCAAAGAGCTTCTCCCCCGCGAGTGGTATCTGCTTGAGCCAGAGCAGCTCGGGTGGCGGTGACTTGCTGATGGTGGTCGCCAGATCGATCAGCACGGGCGCCTTCTCGGCCACATTGGCCAGGGTCATGAACAGCGGGATCACGAAGATCAGCAGCAGCACCAGGGTCATGACGAAAGCCGCCAGGGCCCGTTTCCCCCACAGCAGACGCTGCATCATCAGCATCAGCGGCCAGGTGGCGATGGTGATCATGGTGGCCCACACCAGCGCAGGTAGGAAGGGGCGCAGCACCAGGAAGCAGGACGCGAGCAAGATGCTGAGAAACAAGACTCCCAGGGTGAGCTTGGCCAGATCCGGTTTCTTAATAATCATTGTGTTCCTTGCGTGGGGTTGAACCCCGATTGTGGTCGTCGGTGAGGGAGATAAGCCACCAGAGGCCATGGCTCAACCAGAGTCCCAAGAGTCCATAGAGTATCCCTTGCCCGCTCAGGATCAACAGGGAACTGGTGATCAATAACGGCAGACTGGCGCTGAGCAGCCCCAGCAGCAGGCAACCGGCCAGGGCGACAAAGCCGGTGAGCCAGGGGCGGCGGCATGCCCGGTTGACCGGGATCCTGCTGCCAAGCAGCAGCGTCAGACTGACGATGCCGATGGCGGCGAGGGGAGGGGATTGCAGTGCGGCGGCAGCGACACCGGCCAGGCTGGCGAGGAGTAGCCAGGGCAGCTGGCGCTGTGCCATAGGCAGCAGCCAGGGGCGCAGCAGCAGCAGGCAGAGACCGAGCAGCAGACCGACCGCCACGTCCGAGATAAAATGCACTCCGAGCCAGACGCGGGCCAGACCGGTGGCGCTCGCCAGCAGCAGGCTCAGCCCCCATGCCAGCCAGCGGTGTTTGGGCCAGGCCCAGCGCAGCAGTAGCCCCCAACCGAGCATGGCCGTGGCGGAGTGGCCGCTCGGCATACCGAAGCCGGATACGGCGCGCAGGGCGAGTTCAGGCTGAAAGTTGAAGGGGCGTGGCCAGCCAATGCCTATTTTGGTGAGCTGCACCAGCAGGCTTAGCCACAGCATGGCAAACAGCAACTGCAAGACTCTGTGCCAGCCGAGCAGGGGCAGCAACAGAGGCACCAGTAACAGCAGGAAGGGGGCCGAACCGCTCAGATTGGCAAGTTGGAGCCAGAGATTGTGTGGGCCCAGAGCCGTTTGCAGCTGGCGGATCAGCGGCAGCTCCTGACGGTGCAGCGCATTGGCTTCAGCACTGAAGTCGGTCTGCCAACGCACCTCGCTATCGGGGATCTGGGCGAGACGGGGGAGCAGCCAGTCGAGTTGATCCGGGAAACGCCTCAGCACATGGGGCAGGGCACTGGGGGGCACCAGCAGCGCACTGAGCACCTCTCCATCTTTATTGGGGGCATGCAGCAGGGAGACCGCCCCCGTGCCTAGCTGCGCCACTATGGGGGTCAGGGTCTGGCAGGCAAAGAGTTCTGCCGACTGCCAGCGACCGAGGGAGGCGATGATCCGTCCCTCGAGACCGGTCTCCTCGAACAACTCGCGCAGGGCCGTCTGGACCGGGGTCTCACCGGCATCGATATAGCCACCAGTGAGGCCGTAGCGGGACGAGACTCTGTCTTGCACCAACAACACTCTATCCTGCTGCTTGATGACGCACACGGCGCCCCGTGGCTTGGATTGATCGGCCCAAAGCGGCGCGGCGAGGAGCAGGGTGAGTAGCAGGCAGCAAGCGTATCTGAGCATAGGAGTCCATTTCCAGGGGCAGTAGGATAAGCGTCACAGAAATCAGTGACTTGGGCAACGATTTCCGTTGCGTAACCAGCGTTGAATGCGGGTGGTTTCTCCCACCGAGATTGCTCTGGCGCGCGGCTGTGCCTACTATTGGCAGCTATCCTCACTCTCCATGCAGCAACCCTTGGGATCTCCTATGAAACAGTTCGGCTTCTATCTCGGCATCGGTCTCGGCGTCATCTTGGTACTGTTCGGCAGTATCGTCATCTGCCAGGCCCTGCCAGCGGCGCTGGATGTGTTAGAGATGCCGAGTCGTATCCCCTTCGTGCGCGAGGTCTACACCTGGCTGATGAGCAGTGCCAACGGGCTGACGGGTCAGCTGGAGCAGAACTTCCTGGAGGCATTCCAGACGGTGCTCAAGCTGATACTGCTCATCACCTTCATGTGGGTCTGCGTCAAGCTGGTCAACATGGGGGTGCTGATCATCCGCGCCGGGGTGGATCTTATCCGTACCGCCATCGAGCACAGCGAATCTGCGGTCGGCAAGGATAACGAGCAGGACAACCTCTACAAATAACCGGTGTCGGTGCAACGAAGAGGCCACCCCAGGGTGGCCTCTTCGTCATTGCGTATGATTGCCTCACTCTATGTTTGGCAGGGCGTCATCGGCGGTCTGGTTCAGCATCTCTTTGTAGCGGGTCTGCAAGGCCTGAAAAGCCGGGCCCTGACGCACCTTGTCGAGGGCCTGCTGCAACAGTGCCACCTCGGCCGGATCCACGGCGGGATTGAAGGCGAAGCAGTTATCCTGCTCGGCCAGAACCGCCACTGTGACGAACTGCTGGGCGGGATAGCCAAGCTGGCGGATCTGGTAGCGCAGCATGGTTTCGTTGCCGGCGACCAGATCGGTGCGAGACAGCAGCAACTGGCGTACGACCAGATCCATGCGCGGCACCGTCATCAACTGAGTCGGCGGCATACCACGATTGAGCAGTAACTGTTCGCCCACATCGGCCTGCATGGCCCCTATCTTGAGCGTGAGCAGATCGGCCCTGTGGCGGATCTGGGGCAGGTGATCGGCCCTGGCCATCAGCACTATGCGGGACCGGCTGATGGGGCAGACCCATTGCAGATGGTGCGCACGGGGTAAGGTGCGAGCCGTGGTGAGCAGTACGGCATCGGGCTGCTGGGTCAGCAGATACCAGGCTTGGGACCATGGCAGGAACTGGATTTGGGCCTCGTCTTGCCCCAACTCCTGCCACATCAGGCGCAATAACTCGACGCTGAAGCCGCTACTGTGTCCTTGTTCATCGACACCATTGAAGGGCAGATTCTGCTCGGAGTAGTAGGTCAGCGCCGTTGCTGGCGTACTGACCAGGGCGGCCAGCAATCCAAGCGAGACAAACAGTCGCACCATGAGCATCATCCCGGTATCAGTTCCTTGTCCAAGAGTGTAGGCCCGGGAGTGATGCTCTGGCGGTGAGCGCCAGAGCGAATCATTTCAACAGCTCTTCCAGTTCGGCTTCGGCCGCTGCGCGGGCGGCTGCCTGAGGGTCCTGAGTCGGCACTGCATTGCTGACCGCCTTGCTGGCGCTGTCGGTGGTCGCTTTTGCCTGAGCGCTGACTGCCTTGCTGGCGCTGTCGGTGGCCGCTTTGGTCGGAGCGCTGAGCGCCTTGCTGGCGCTGTCGGTGGCCGCTTTGGTCTGAGCGCTGACCGCCTTGCTGGCGCTGTCGGTGGCCGCTTTGGTCTGAGCGCTGAGCGCCTTGCTGGCGCTGTCGGTGGCCGCTTTGGTCGGAGCGCTGAGCGCCTTGCTGGCGCTGTCGGTGGCCGCTTTGGTCTGATCGCTGAGCGCCTTGCTGGCGCTGTCGGTGACTGCTTTGGTCTGATCGCTGACGGCCTTGTTGGCGGTCTCTGTCACCGATTTGCTCGCACCCTGCACGGCACCATTGAGCACCGTACTGGCGGAGCCGGTCATGGCTTCTTTGAGGGCATCCGTGCTGGCATGTTGCCAGCCATCCATCTCGCTTGGCCAGCTCGGGGTCACCTGCCCCAGCTGTTCGCCAAATACCTCGACCACATCTCCCTTGAGCAGCTTGACCGCCATCTGGTTGGTGTCCGAGTTCCAGACCAGACCGGCTTTCTGGGCCATGTCAGGCACCGGGGTATAGCGGGATACCACATAGAAGAGCGGCCCCTCCTGTTGCAGCTCGCCAGCGGTCTTGAGCAGGGCGACGGTGGTGTCGTAGTTGGGACCGAGCAGGGCCGTCATCCTGTCCTTGATGAGAGGCTGTTCGAACAGATTGACCTCATTGGGATCGAAGCCAACCAGGGGTTTGAGCAGGGCCCACATCAGCTGGCTGGAGGGACCCATCATCAGCAGGGGGGCGACACAGGCGGATAACATCAGGCTCAGGCAAGCGGCCTTGAGAAAGGTCATAATACGCATTGGGAGAGAATCCAAATAACGATTTGATAATTAAGGTAATCTCGGCCCAGTGAGGGCCAGGTTTCCAGGAGTTGTGGCGGCCACTTCCTGTACAGGGCGGCGCGGCGCTCGCAGGCTACCATATTGGTTCCGGAATGCCAGTTGGCCCGCGACTTATTAATCAAGTTTTCCCCCGCTCTGGTCGTCTGCAAGGGGTAACCAAGGAGTCGTTATGAAATCAGTCGGCATCATGCTGGCCCTGTGGGGCCTGAGTACTGTGGCGGTGGCCGAGCCAGCTCGTCATTCAACCCGGGCGGGCACGGATCTGTTGCTGCCGCTGGGCATCACGACAGAGCGGATCTGCTGGTTCGCGGATCAGCGATATTCCCTCGGTGCCCGCATCCAGCAGGGGGGATCCTGCCTGGTCTGCGGCCCCATCAACAGCCAGGAGAGTAACGGCCCGCTGGCCTGGCGGCCTCTGCCGCAGGAGCCGAGTGACGAGGCGCAGCCCGGTGCGCAGATTGAGCGCATTCAGACTCCCCGCTGAGGCTTTTCTTGATCCAGTTAAAGACAGAGACCGGATGGCTATCGCATAATGCGCCCTCGCTCACAATTGGCATGGGACCCAAGACTATGGCTCGTCGCTCCTCAAATATTCAACGTCGTCGCAATAGTTGGTGGTACAAACGCCTGTTGGTCAGGGAACGGGAAGAGCGCGAAGCGCGGTCCGTTCGGGATTGAGACCGATTGATGAGAAACGGGAACCCCAGGGTTCCCGTTTTTTATGCATTCCGCCCGGGGATACGCGGCGGGCCAGCATGGCTGACCAGCCTGTCTGGGGGCATTGCTTGAAACGGGGCCAGCAGGCCCCGTTGCTATGGTGCATGCCATGCCATGCCATGGTGCATGGCGGCTTAGCGCTGCAGGGCAGCCAGTGCCAGCTCCACCCGCTTGGCGTACTCGGGGTCGGCCTGCTCGAAGTGCTTGAGCTGGGCGACGACGATGGCGTCATCCTCCACGTTGATGAGGGAGCGCGCCAGGTTGGCGGCGAGGCGCGCGCGCTGCCCTTCGTCCATCAGGCGGAAGAGATCCCCCGGCTGGCTGTAGTAATCGCTGTCATGGTCACGAAAATCGTAGTGCAGGGCAGCCCCTTCCAGACTCAAGGCCGGTTCGTGCCGCTCGCTCGGCTGCTGAGTGCCAAAGCGGTTCGGCTGATAGTTGGGGCTGGCGCCGCCATTGCTGTCGCTGCGCATGGCGCCGTCGCGATGGGCGCCGCTGAACGGACAGCGCGGGGCGTTGACCGGCAGCAGACCGTGGTTGACGCCAAGGCGGTAGCGCTGGGCATCACCATAGGAGAAGAGCCGTCCCTGCAACATGCGATCCGGCGAAAAACCGATGCCGGGCACCACGTTGGCCGGGGTGAACGCGGCCTGCTCCACGTGGGCGAAGTAATTGTCCGGGTTCTGGTTCAGTTCCAGCATGCCGACCGGGATCAAGGGGTAGTCACTGTGGGGCCACACCTTGGTGAGGTCGAACGGGTGGATCTCGTAGGTCTGTGCCTCGGCCTCCGGCATCACCTGCACATAGACCTTCCAGCGCGGGAAGTCGCCCCGCTCGATGGCATTGAACAGATCCGCCTGGCTGGTCTCTCTATCTTGACCGACGACATTGGCCGCCTCTTCATCGGTGTAGAAGCTGTGGCCCTGCTCGCTCTTGAAGTGGAACTTGACCCAGTGCCGCTCGCCCGCGTCATTGATGAAGCTGAAGGTGTGGCTGCCGTAGCCGTTCATCTCGCGCAGGCTCTTGGGAATGCCGCGGTCGCTGAACAAGATGGTGACCTGGTGCAGGGATTCCGGATGGCGTGACCAGAAGTCCCAGGCGGCGGTGGCGCTGCGCAGGTTGGTGCGCGGATCCCGCTTCTGGGTATGGATGAAGTCGGGGAATTTCAGCGGATCGCGGATGAAGAAGACCGGGGTGTTGTTGCCCACCAGATCCCAGTTGCCCTGCTCGGTATAGAACTTGAGGGCGAAGCCGCGCACGTCCCGTTCGGCATCGGCGGCGCCCTTCTCACCGGCGACGGTGGAGAAGCGCAGGAAGACCGGGGTCTGCTTGCCGACGGCGTTGAACAGGTCGGCCTTGCTGAATTGGCTGATGTCGTGGGTGACGGTGAAGGTGCCATAGGCGCCGGAGCCCTTGGCGTGCACTACCCGCTCGGGAATGCGCTCGCGGTCGAAGTGGGCGAGTTTCTCCATCAACCAGATATCTTGCATCAATACGGGGCCGCGCGGGCCGGCGGTCATACTGTTGTTGTTATCGACGACGGGGGCGCCGTTGGCGCTGTGCAGAGTCTTGTCGGTCATGGGCTATCTCCTTGTGATGATGGGCTCAATCTAGGGGACGCGCCGGACTGCGGCTAATCGGTCTTTTATAACCCTTTGATAGGCATTGCAAATGACCATGATGGTGGATGCAACCGACGCCGTTTTTCGGCAAGATGGGGGCTCATCAGGGAGGAGTAAAACCATGTATGAGATCCAGATCCGTCAGGCGGAAACAAGCGATGCCCAGGCCCTGCGCGACCTCTATGCCATGCCCGGCGCTCAAGGAGGGACGCTGCAACTGCCCTATCCCACCCTGGCCATGTGGCAGAAGCGGCTCAGCGAGCGCGCCGGCCATGGCTTGGTCGCTATCGTGGATGGCTTGCTGGTCGGGGATCTTGGGCTCTGGCTCGAGCCCAATCCAAGGCGCCGCCATGTGGGGGGAATCGGCATGGGGGTACGCGATGATTGGACCGGGCGCGGGGTGGGGTCGGCCCTGCTGGGCGCGGCCGTCGACCTGGCGGATAACTGGCTTAATCTGCAGCGCCTCGAACTGACCGTCTACAGCGACAATGCCGCCGCCATCGCCTTGTATCGTAAATTCGGTTTCGAGCAAGAAGGCTGCTCACCGGCCTATGCATTTCGTCAGGGGCTTTTCGTCGATGCCCTGCATATGGGGCGAGTACGGCTGCCATGATCGACTACAAGGTCAGGCTCAGACCCGCCATCCGGGCCCTGGAGCAAAACCCCGAACTGAGCCTGACCGAGGTGGCGGCCCTGGCCTGCCTCTCCTGCTACCATTTTCACCGGGCCTTTACCGCCGTCACGGGGGAGTCCCCGGGGGAGATGCAACGCAGGTTGCGGCTGGAACGGGCCGCCGTGGCGCTGCGCTATGGCAGCGACCCTGTCACCAGCATCGCTCTGGGGGCCGGTTTTGCCAGCTCCCAGGCCTTCGCCAAGGCCTTTCGCAAGCAGTTTGCCATGACGCCCGGGGAGTTGCGCCGTTATCCCCACAGGTTGCAAGAGAGCAAGAATGGACACGGGGACCGCAAGGATGGACACGCATCTTCCCCGCTCCCCGGTCAGGATGAAGAGGTGTCAAACGAGAGGAGTTTCAGGATGAAAACCGAGCAGATGAGTGGCCGAACCCTGGCCTATATCCGCGTCACCGGCCCCTATGGCGAGGGTTATGATCCGGTCTGCCAGCGCCTTTATCAATGGGCCTCGGCGCGAGGACTGGCAGAGGCCGAGTGGGTCTTTATCTACCATGACAACCCGGAAGTCACGGCGCCCGAGTTATGTCGCACCGACATCGGCGTGACGGCACCGGTGGGGACGATCGGGTCGGGGGAGGTGGAGATCCAGCTTATCCCCGCCGGGCGTTATGCCCAGTCCCGCTACGTCATCACGGATCGCAGCCAGTACGGACCGCTGTGGCAGGAGCACATCGGCGATCTGGTGGCGGCGGGGCTGGCGTTTGGCGATGGCCCCTGCTTCGAGCTTTATCACAGCACGAGCAATGACCCCCTGCGTGACGATGTCAGCTTCTGCTCCAGCGTTCAGGATTGATGGGGCAGGTACAGGACGAAAGGAAAAGAGGAGCCATATCGGCTCCTCTTTTCATGGGCGGCTCGCGAGGGTGGTCAATCCTGTTCTGACAGGCGATCCTTGCGGAAGGTCCCCCACCAGCACAGTCTTGTCTGGGATAGCAGCCTATGGGTGGGCAGCATCAGGGCGCCGCCAAATAATAGGAGGGGCTCACTCAAGGTTAGCCGGGCAGCTTGTTGCGGCGGGACTTCCACCACCAGCGCAGTCTTACCTGGGAGAGAAGCATGCCGGTCAGCATCAGCACGCAGCCGATGACGGCGCGTTCGTCGAGGATCTCGCCGAGCAGCAGCACACCACCAATGGCGGCGAACACCGTTTCCAGGCTGAGGATGATGGCGGCGTGGGCCGGATGGGCGCCCCGTTGCCCCACGACTTGCAAGGTATAACCCACCCCGACCGACACCAGACCGGCATAGAGCAAGGCTTGCCAGCCAGCGATGGCGCCGTCCAGGGTCGGCGTCTCGATGGCGAACGCTGTGCCCAGGCTGAGCAGCCCGCACACCACGAATTGCACCCCGGCCAGGCGGATAGGGGCGACCCGGTTGGAGTAGTGATCCAGCACCAGCAGGTGGATAGCCCAGAACAGGGCGCCGATCACTTGCAGCAGATCGCCATAGCCGATGGTGAAATCCTCGGTCACGCTCAACACATAGAGCCCGACCACGGCGATCAGGGCACCTACCCAGGTGTTGGCCCCCGTCTTGTGGTGCAGCAGCAGACCGATCACCGGCACCAGTATGATGTAGAGACCCGTGATGAAACCCGCCTTGGCGGCCGTGGTGTAGAGCAGCCCCACCTGTTGCAGGGAGGCGGCACAAAACAGCACGACGCCTGCCAGGCTGCCGCCGATCAGCAGCAGGCGCGGGTTGTCTTCACCGTTCTGTTGGAGCGGCTGGCGGGATTTGAGCCACCAGAGCAGGGGCAGGAGAGAGAGGGCTCCGAGCAGAAAGCGCAGGCCATTGAAGGTGTAAGGCCCCATGTGATCCATCCCCAGACGCTGGGCGACAAAGCCCAACCCCCAGATGGCGGCAGCCATCAGCAACATCATGTTAGAACGCATAGGTTTCATCCCTGAAATCAAAAAGTTGAAGTTCCTTCATCACCATACCGACTGCCATGGTGTTTGTCTTGGTCGGGCTCAGACGATCCTTCTGCGACGGGTTCAGGAGCTGGAGGTGTGGGCCAGCAGCGGGATCAGCATCAGCAGCAGCAGGTCGATGCGCAATATCCAGATCACCCACAGCTGCTGTTGAGTCGACACCATGGGAGCCCTGCCTCGGCGCAGGGATTGCCGCCAGCGATAGAAGAGGCGACTCGGATAGCCGAAGCTCAGCGCCATCAGCATGAAGAGTGCCAGCTTGAGCCGGTAACTTGGCAATTGCAGCAGTTCTGTCGGTCCCTGAGGATCTGCGTAGAGTTGCATCAAGCCGCTGACAAACAGCAGCAACAGGGCCAGCGCCGCCAGACCATCGGCGATCAGCAACTTGCGCACCTGCTCGATGGACATGCCGCGCCTGAACAGAAAGTACTCAGAGGTGAGGGCGCCGGTGAGCAGTATCAGGGCGCAAAAATGAATCGTGATCCAGTTGTCGTGGGTCAGCATGGCAACGTTGGTTGTGGGTCAGTGAGCATCTTTTCTTCCTTTGGACGCAGTCGCGACGGACTGTTAATCTGACTCAAACGCCCCTGTCACTGGAGTCCAGTTTGAGCAAGTCTCCTACCACCAAAAAGTATTGGTCTCTGGTGAGCCGCATGAGGCTTGGCCTGCTTGTTCTGTTTATTCCAGTGCTGGTGCTGGGGGGCATTTACTATCTGCACATGGCCCGCAGCCTGCAACAGGAACTGGAGCAGCGTCTCATCGCCAACAACAACCAGTTGCGCGAGAGCCTGGTTGAGCCTTACCTGGCCGAGCTGGAGCGACAGTTTACCCTTATCTATGGCCAAGTGAAGGCCGAGGATGTCAGTGGCAGTGAACTTGGCCACACCAACATCTACCTGCATGACTGGCGACTCTACAAGGGGCTGGCCCCGGATCTTATCGCCATCTACCTCGGCACCGAGCGGCGTCAGGTGCTCAGCTACCCGGACTGGGATCAGAATCCCGCCTATGATCCCCGTACCAGACCCTGGTACCAGTTGGCCATGACTCACCCGGGGCGACTGGTCTGGACCGAGCCCTATTACGACTACACCACGGGGAACCTGCTGATCTCCATGGCGAAGACTCTCACCGATCCCCAGGGAAAGACCCTGGGGGTGTTTGCGGTCGATGCCCAGCTGCAGCCGCTCTCGGCCTTGCTCAACCGCCCGGGGGAAGATGGCTATCAGAGCATCATCAATGCCTCGGGTCGTCAGCTGGCTCACCCTGAACCCCAGCAGCTATTCAAGATGATGCCCCACCCCGGCTGGCTCAGGCGGTTTGCCGATGACAGGGGGCTCTTCCTCGATGAGAGCAATAGTCAGTTTGTCTCTTACAGCCACTTGCCGGAACAGGGCTGGGTGCTGATGAGCATCAAGCCCGCGGCCAGTCTTAACCAGACGGTGGCGCGGGCCTCTCTCAACGTACAGTTGATGGTGGTGCTGGCGTCGGTGCTCTATCTGGTGCTGGCCATCGTCTGGACCCGTTATTTCAAGAGCATGCTCAACGAGATTGCCCGGATGATCCGCTACAGCCGTGATGATCCCTCGGCGACTCAGCTGGGAGACATTCGGGAGTTGAAGCACATCTATGCCGAGCTGGCCGCAACCAGTCAGGATCTTCATGAAGTCCGGCAGCTGGCGAACCTCGACAAGTTGACCGGCCTCTACAATCGCCGCTTCTTCGATGATCAGCTGGCAGAATTGCTTGACGAGAGGGAACCCTTCTTCCTCGCCATGTTTGATCTCGACGACTTCAAGGCGGTCAACGACACCTTCGGACACCACACCGGGGACATGGTGCTCAAGCGGGTTGCCACCCTGGCCATGGAACAGCTGGGCGAGCGGGGCTGGGTCTGCCGCTACGGCGGCGAGGAGCTGGTGGCCCTGCTCATGGGGGAGGATCCGGGGATGATCTTCGCCCTGCTCGACGAGTTTCGTGAGCAGATTGCGACGCTGGTGTGGCGCGAGCCGGGACTGCGGGTCACCTTGAGCTGCGGCCTGGTGGCCAGTGGCCAGGCCCGGGAGGCCAAGGAGTTGATTGTCACGGCGGATGCCGAGGTCTATCGCGCCAAGCGGGCGGGCAAGAACCGCTGCTATCAAGCGGGAGCGGTGGCGCCAACCCCGGATCATGGAGGCTGTCTCGGCCCCTGATCGCCGTTATTGCACCTTTTCCTCGACGAGTTGCCAGTGCAGGCAGGGCCAACCCGCCTGCTCGGCGGCTTGGCGAAGGCGGGGCGCCGGGTTGACCGCATGGGGAAGTGCCACAGCTTGCAGCAACGGCAGATCGTTGTGGGAGTCGCTGTAACCAAAGCTCCCCTGCCAGGGATCGTCAAGCCCGCCAAACAGCTGGTTGATGCGCGCCACCTTGCCCTCTCTAAAGCTCAGGGTGCCCCGGGTCTGACCGGTCAGTAGACCCTCTTCCTCATCGAGCAGGATGGCGATGCAGTGATCCATCCCCAGCATGCGCGCCATGGGGGCGACCAGATGTTCGCCTGAGGCGGAGATCAGCACCAGGGTATCGCCCTGTTTTCGATGCCAATCGATACGGGCCAGCCCTTGCGGGTAGAGGCGCTCGCGCAGCACCTGCTCGGCGAAGCGGGTACAGAGCGAGTCGAGCCACTGGCGCGTCTTGCCCGCCAGGGGTTGCAGAGTAAATGCCATGTACTGGTGCATGTCCATCTTGCCCTGATGGTAGAGGGACATCATGGCCTGCTCCTCGGCCACCATGCCCGCCGGGGCCAGCTCCTCGGCCACCATGTACTCCAGCCAGAGGCTGGCGGAATCCCCGGCAATCAGGGTCTCGTCCAAATCAAACAGTGCCAGTGCCATGTCAGCTCCTTGCTGGGGATAGCGGGCGGGCCTGTGACCGCGCACCGGGTAATAATGGGGTCTGCTGCATCGCTATGCTACCTCACGCAACTGATCCCGGGCCACCGCCAGGGTGACTGCACGACCTACCGGCAGCAGGTCACGGGCCGAGCGGTTGAGGACGTCCACCGTCAAGAGCCCCGCCTCGCACGCCACCTGATAGCGGATGATATTGCCGAGCAGTTGCTGGTGGCGTATTACCCCGGGTAGATGGGGTTCGGGAGGGCTGGCCTCCTGAGGCAGCAATGCGATGGCCTCGGGCCGCAGTGCCAGCTTGGCGCTGCGGGATCCGCCCAGCCACCGGTTGGCCTGCTCGGGGCTCAACAGGTTGTAGTGGCCGATAAAGCTCGCCACGAATTCATTGGCAGGCTGGGTGTAGATCTGCTCCGGAGTGCCGCTTTGTACTATCTCTCCCTTGTTCATCAGAAACACCCGATCCGACATGGTGAGCGCTTCTTCCTGATCGTGGGTGACGAAGATGGTGGTGAGCTCCAGACGTTGCTGGATCTCGCGGATCTGCTGGCGCAGGCTGCGGCGGATGCGGGCATCGAGGGCCGAAAGCGGTTCGTCCAGCAGCAGGATGCGTGGCCGCACTACCAGGGCCCGGGCCAGGGCAACCCGCTGGCGCTGGCCGCCGGAGAGTTCGTTCGGATAGCGCAGCTCGAAGCCATCCAGTTCCACCAGGCTGAGCGCTTCCTGTACGCTGGCCGTCAGTTCACGCCCCGGCTGAGGCTTCATTTTGAGGCCGAAGGCGACGTTGTCCCACACCGTCATGTTGGGGAAGAGGGCGTAGCTCTGGAACACCATGCCGATGCCGCGCTTCTGGGGCGCCTGCCAGGTGATGTCCTCACCGGCTACCCGCACCTGGCCGCCATCGACCGGGGTCAGCCCGGCCAGCGCCCGCAGCAGGGTGGATTTGCCGCAGCCGGAGGGGCCGAGCAGTGTCACCAGCTCCCCCTTGCGGATGCCGAACTCTATCCCTTCGAATACCTTGGTGTCGCCGTAGGATTTGTGCAGTTGATTCACTTCTAGATGGAACATGTCTTGTCACCGATCAGGTTGGGCTGCCGGGCAGCAAGGGGTGCGGAACATGTGGCCGTCACCGATGAAAGCGATTGGCTGCCCAGGTGAGCAGCAGGGTCAGCAGGAAGTAGCTCATCACCAGGGCACTGGTGAAGTGGCCCGAGGTGGATCTCATGTTGTAGAGATAGACCTGCAGGGTCTCGTAACGGGTGCCCACCAGCATGTTGGCGAACACGAACTCGCCGAGCAGGAAGGAGAGTGACAAAAACAGCGCCGAGAGCAGTCCCTTGCGCAGATTTGGCAGTATCACCAGGGCGAAGGCGCGTGCGCTGCTGGCCCCCAGCAGGTGGGCGGCATCCATCAGATCCTTCAGCGGTACGCCCTGCAAGCTGTTGGCCAGCGCCCGGTACATGAAGGGGAGCACTATGGTGAACCAGGTGCCCACCAGGATCCACGGCGTGCCAATGATGGGTAACGGGCCGCTTGAGTAGATCTGCAGCAGCCCCACCGAGGAGACCACGGGTGGCACCGCGAAGGGCAGCAGGATCAGCAGGTTCATCCAGGGATCCAGCTTGGGGAAGTAGTAGGCCACCACCAGCACTGTCGGTACCAGCACCAGGGTTCCCAATAGCAGGGTGGCGAAACAGACCAGCAGGCTGCGGCCGAAGGCGGCCAGGAAGCGCGGATCCTCCCACAGCTGCAGATACCAGTCGAAGGTGAAGCCATCCGGCAGCAGGGTGGCTCCCCAGCGGGTAGAGAGTGAATAGAGCAGGGTCGCCAGCAGAGGCAATATCAGGACGGTTACCAGGGCGCCGAGCACCCAGCGCGGCCAGCTTGGCTGGAGTTCACTCATGGCTATTCCCCTTCGCAAGGTAGCTGTGCTTGAGCAGCCACTGATTCGCCGCCGTCACCACCCCCAGCAGCACCATCAGGATCACCGCCAGGGCTGCCGCGAGATTGGGCTCGAGGAAGATGTCCCCCGATACCAGGCTCGCCACCCGGATGGTCACCAGGTTGAAGTTGCCCGTGGTGAGGGCATAGGCGGAGGCATAGGCCCCCACCGCGTTGGCAAACAGGATGATCAGGGTGCCGAGCAGTGCCGGCGTCAGCACCGGCAGGGCCACCTGCCACACATATTGCCCCTTGCTCGCGCCGAGCAGCGCGGCGGCCTGGGGCCAGTCATCCTGCAGTGCATCAAAGGCCGGATAGAGCAGCAACAGGGCGAGGGGGATCTGGAAATAGGTGTAGATGAGGATGAGACCTGCCCCCGAGTAGAGGTTGAAGCCGTCGATGAGGCCCCAGGACTTGAGCAGCAGGGTAAGGGCGCCGTTGATACCGAGAATGATGATGAAGGCGAACGCCAGGGGGACGCCGCTGAAATTCCCCGTCATGGTGACGAAGGCGAGCAGCATGCGCTTGACCCGCTCACCGCTGTGGCGCAGCGCCGCCGCCCCCAGGGTGCCGATGGCGAGCCCTGCCAGGCTGGCAATGCCGGCGATGCGCAATGAGTTGGTGAAAGATTGCAGATAGAAGGGGGAGTTCAGGATCTCCCGGTAATAACCCAGGCCCCAGCCATCCGGGGTCTGAAAACTGCCCACCAGCACCCACACCATGGGGGCGAGCTGGAACAGGATCAGCAACAGGAAAAATGGCAGCAGCACCAGGGCGGGTAGCCAGTGGCGGCGGGTACGGCGCGGGATCGTGGCGTGATCCGGCAGGATCTCTGTGGTGGCAGGCATCATCAATGCACCTCGCGCAAGAAAGCGGCCTTGAGCAGTGGCGGGCCGCTCGGCTTGTCATGGGCAACCCCGAGCAGGTCGGCCATCAGGCCGCAGAGCTGGGTCTGCTGGATGGCGGGACCAGCTGGCCACTGGGCCACGAAGGCATCGCCAAACAGCCAGAGCGGCACGGTGCGCTCTGCCGGCAAGGTGCCGCCGTGGCTCAGATCCTCGTTCATGCCGTGATCCGAGGTGATCACCACTTGATACCCCTCGGCCAGCCACTGGGGCAGCAGATCGGCCAGCAGGCTGTCCATGCGCCGCGCCTGATTGCGGTACTGGCGGGAGTCCAGGCCAAACTTGTGGCCCGCATCGTCCACCCCCATGGGGTGGATCAGCAGAAAGTCGGGGTCATACTGGGTTCGCAGCCACTCCCCGTCCATCAGCAGATGGCTGTCGGGGTAGCCGTCATCCCAGTAGAAGCAGCTGTGCTGGATGGGCAGCTGCTCGTCATGGGTAAAGCGATCCCGCAGCGCTTGCCAGGGGCTGCGATTATAGAGCTCGCTCACCCAGTGATAAGCCGCGGCCGCGGTGCGTTTGCCGCCGGCTCGGGCGAGATGGAAGATGGATTCATGCCGGCTCAGCCGGCTGACACCGTTATGGCTGATGCCGCTGGTTACCGGTGGAATTCCGGTCAGGATGCACTCGTAGAGCGGGCGGGAGAGGGAGGGCAGGGCGCAGCTCAGGGTCGTATACAGGCCGCGCTGTGCCTCCACCATGCCCGCGAGGTAGCCCATGGTGTGGGCTACCTCGGCAGACAAGCCATCCACAAGTACCACTATCACCTTGTGTTGCACTGGCGTGTCCTTACTGCATGTTGATCATGACGGTTTCTTGCCACTGGCGCGGCAGGGCCTTGGAGCTCAGCTCCCAGGCGGCGTGATCCTGCACCGGCTTGGCATTGGCATACTGCTCGGCGGGCAACAGCTTGGCTTTCACGTCATCGGGCAGCACCACATTGCTGCGGATGGGACGGGCATAGCCCCGGGCCAGGTTGATTTGACCGGCATCGGAGAGGATGTATTCCCGTGCCAGCTTGGCGGCGTTGGGGTTCTTGGCCCACTTGTTGATGATGGTGGTGTAACCGGCGATGACGGATCCGTCACTCGGGATCACCACGGCAAACTTGTTCGGGTCTATCTGATCACGGTAGTTGAGGGCGTTGAAGTCCCACAGCACCCCCACTTCCACCTCGCCCTTCTCGATGTTGGCGATGGTCGGATCGTTGAGAGATAGGCGACCCTGCTTGGCCAGCTTGCCAAACAATTCCAAGGCGGGCTTGAGATTCTTCTCGCTGCCGCCGGTGGCATAGGCCGCGGCCAGCACGCCGTTGTTGGCCTGGGAGGCGACACCCACATCCCCCAGGGTCACCTTGTAGTCACCGCCGAGCAGGGATTGCCAGCTGGTGGGGGCGGCCTTGACCAGATCCTTGTTGATCAGGAAGGCGATGGTGCCGGTATAGGCCAGCATCCAGTGGCCGTCCGCATCCTTGGCCCAGTTGGGAATGTCTGCCCAGGTGGAGGGCTTGTAGGGCTGGGTGACGCCCTGCTTGACCGCGACCGGGCCGAAGGCGCCACCCACGTCACCGATATCGGCGGTGGCATTGGCCTTCTCGGCGGCGAACTTGGCTATCTCCTGGGCCGAGCTCATGTCGGTGTCCTGATGCTTGATGCCATAAACGCCACCCAGCTGTTGCCAGGTATCTTTCCAGTTGGCCCAGCTATCGGGCATGCCGATGCTGTTGAGCTGGCCTTCGCCGCGAGCGGCTTTTTCAAGATCCGCGATGTTGTCGGCAGCATAGCTATTCGTTGCAAAAAACGGCTGGCTGATGGCCGCGATGGCCAGTGCACTTGCGATCAAGGTTTTCATCATCCCATCCTTCTGGACTAGGTCAGTTAAGGTTCGAGGACGATGCTAGGGGGGCAATGTGACGGTACCGGGATGCTTTTGTGGCGATTGGATGACATTCGAGTAGCAAGTAGCCTGTCATGGCAGCTTCATCTGGGCGGGATATAAGCATGGCATTCGATTCGTTGGACTATGCCAGGACAGGCTCGTGACCAGACTCCTTACCAAGAGTGAACAAATCTGCCAGACGCTGCACCGTTATATCGACAGCGGCCAGTTGACGGCTGGCCAGCAGCTGCCCGCCGAGCGAGCCCTGAGCGAGCGTTTTGCCACCACCCGGATCACGGTCAAGGAGGCGCTCTCGACCCTGGAAGCAGAGGGGATCATCTACCGTGCCGAGCGGCGGGGCTGGTTCGTGGCGCCGCCAAGGCTGATTTACGATCCGGCTCGTCACACCCATTTCCATCAGTGGATCACCGAGCAGCAACGGAGCGCCGAGACCCGCTTGCTCGGTCAGGGGAGCGAGCTGGCCAGCAGCGACCTCTGTCACTGGATGGCCATTACCCCTTTCACCCCGTTGTTCGGGATCCGTCGCCAGCGGCTGATCGATGGCCGCCCCGTGCTGCACGTCAGCCATCATCTGTTGGCAACCCGCTTTCCTGGCATCGAGTGCCAGCCTCTGGCGGGGTCACTCACCGAGCTCTACTGGCGTGAATATGGCATAGGGCAGGGGGGGGCCCGGCTGGAAGTGACGCCGGTGGCGGCACGGGGAGAGATAGCACGGGTGCTCAATCTTGCCCAGGGCAGCTCAGTGCTGCGGCTGGTGCGGATAAATTACGATGAGGACGGGGCATTGATCGACTGCGATATAGAGCACTGGCGGCCGGATGCAATATGCATCTCGTTGGATACTCGCCCCGGCCCACCATGACTGAGCGGGAGACAGGCCTCGCCCGGGGACGAGGCCTGTGCTGAGGTTTAGCCGTCTATGTTGGGGATGAGATCGTCAAAGCTCTGATAGCCGCAGTCGGCCAGTTGCAACGACATGGTATAGGTCTTGGTGTCTTCCCGCTGGCCGATGGCGGGGCGGTTGAGCTTGAGCTCCTGGTGCCAGTACTCCTTCATCCGCTCGATCAGGGCGAACGCCTCACTCTCGTCCAGATGCAACTGGCACAGCGCCATGTAGTTGTTCTGCTTGTGCATGTTTTCCACCAGATAGTCACCCAGCACCGACATGGCCTGGCGCGCCTGCTGGCGGGCGAAGCGGCTGTGCTGCTCGAAGTTGATCCGCTCGCTGATGAGAAAATGGAAGCTGTTGTCTATGCCGAGCTGGAGTATGCCGAGCTTCTCCAGCTTGCGCAGATAGAGGTAGCAGGAGGCATCGGTCAGGCCATACTCCCGCTTGAGATCGATCAGTGTCTTGTCGCGCCAGAAGATGTTGGCGAGGAAGGCGTAGAGCCCCGGCTCGTTGTGAAATGCCTCGTCCTGTTCCTGGGTGAAGACGGCGCGGCGACTCTGGGCCTCCTGGGTGCGCTCCAGCAGCTCTTCGAAGGAGAGCCCCACCAGATGGCAGATCTCCAGCAGGGTATCGAATGGCAAGGACGGCTTGTTCATCATGCGCTTGATGGTGGCGATGGAGACGTTCATGGCTTCGGCCAGGGTCTGATAGCGGATCCCCTTGTCGATCAGCGTCTTCTTGAGGGTGTCGAGGATGTTGTTGGCCAGGGTCTGGCTATAGGTCATGCGTCATTCCTTTATGTGCATTTGATGAACCGCCAAAAAGTGTACCTTTTCCATGGTTCGGGCTCAGATATTGACACTTTAAAAAACAGGGGAAAGCAAGGGGCCGAAATAAGCGGGATGATCTGGCCAGTTTGGGGCAAAGGTTGCAGAAAATGACACCGGACGGTGCACATCCTTCAACTCTGCAACATTGTGCTGGCGAGGAATATTGGTTCGCGCATAATCGAACACGAATCGAATTCGAGACTTTCCTGGTTGCGAAATCGATTGTTTGCTTCCAATTTAAGGGTTTTTTTAAACCGAAAGGTTTTTATTCTTTCCTGGCAAATTGAGCGGATCCCGTCAGGGTTCCGCTTTTTTCTTTTCCCCTAATTTGCCAACGGCGTCAAGCGGTGACGCATTACGCCTTGGCGACAAACAGCTTGGGTATCTCCCGCACCAGCCAGCTCTTGGCCTTGCCCATGCTGTCCCGTCGCCATGCCAGCACCACAGTGATGGGGTGACGATACTCGGGGCTGATCACCTTGAGTCGGCCCGCCCTGACATCCTCTGCTACCCAGCCCAGCGGCATGGTGCCGACGCCGATCCCCGCCAGCAGCGCATCGCGTTTTTCGGCCATGGTGCTGACGGTGAGCCGCGGCTGCTTGTCGAGCAGGCGGTAGGTGAGGGCGGGCTTGCGCCGCGCCGTGTCGGCGATGGCGATGGCGCGGTAGCGGCGCAGGGTTTCGTCTGCCAGAGGCTCGGGCTCCTGATGCAGGGGGTGATCCGGGTGCGCCACATAGAGCATCTCCTCTTCAAACAGAGACTGATGCTTGATGCCGGTCAGCATCTGATCGCCGGTCAAGGAGGAGATAAGCAGATCGGCACGGCCATCTTCCAGTGTCTCCCAACTGCCCGCCAACACCTCGGCCCGAAACCGCAGTCGGGTATCGGTCAGCTCGCTCAACCGCTCCACCAGCGGATAGAGCGCCTGCACCGGCACTAGAGTATCCACGGCTATGGTGATGTCGGTTTCCCAGCCTCGCGCCAGGGCGCGGGTCTCCCCCACCAGATGCTCGGCTGCCGCCAGCAGCAAGCGACCCTGCTCGAGCAGCATGCGTCCGGCCGGGGTGAACTTGGTTCTGTGGCCGCTGCGGTCAAACAGCATGGCATCCAGCTCATCTTCCAGTTTTTGCACCGTGTAGCTCAGTGCCGAAGGCACCTTGCCCAGCTCCTCCGCGGCGGCGGCGAAGCTGCCCCGTCTCTCTATGGCATCCAGCACCCGAATGGCTTCCAGGGTCAGTGCGCGTTCTTTGCTCATGAGTAGCCTTCAAAATTTTTGAATATGATCGCCAGATTATCTCGCTAACAACTTAAGTCATGCAGGTTTAACATTCAATCATCGCTTGAGCAGGATGGCTCAGTGGCCAAATAAGTGCAGTTCCAGGCTGTGACCTCCTCAAGAATAGTCGGTCAGCTTTCAGTAAAAGAACAACATAATATTTGACATAGTCTCTTGCATGGATGCATTGGCCCAGGCCGAACGGCCTATCAATGACATAAAAATTCAAGAGAGAATTGAACATGAAAAACCTAATCAAAGTGCTGGCCGTTGCAGGCCTGATGAGTTCCGGTCTGGCCCAGGCCAGCGTGCCAGCTGACTTCAGCGCCACCCCGGGTACCTTGCTCGTCAACTGGCAAGCCAGCGCCGTCATCGATGGCAAATCCAACCCCATGTTGGAGGTTCGTGACGAGTCCGGCGATCTGCTGACCTCTGTCCATGCCAGCCTGATGGGCACTCAGCGGGTACAACTGCCCAGCCGCACTCAGGGCACCTTGACCGTCAGCCTGGGCAACGAGTCCAGCCAGTACCGTGTCCCCTTCGGTCTGGGTGACGGTCGCCAGCGTTAACCACTGCTTGATAGCGTAAGGAGCACACCATGATGCAATTGAGAGCCGCAGCAGATCGAGGTCACGCCAACTTTGGCTGGCTCGATACTCACCACAGTTTTTCCTTTGGTCACTACTACGACCCAGAGTGGATGGGGCACTCAGCCTTGCGTGTCATCAACGACGACATGGTGGCAGCGGGTGGCGGTTTCGCCACTCACCCTCACGCCAACATGGAGATCTTGACCTGTGTGCTCAAGGGCACCATAGAGCACAAGGACAGCCTGGGTCATGCCGAGCAGATCCCGGCCGGGGATTTCCAGTTGATGAGTGCGGGTTCAGGCATTCGCCACAGCGAATACAACCCCTCTCAGAGCGAGCCCCTGCAACTGCTGCAGATCTGGATCGAGCCGAACGAGTTCGGTACGGCTCCCGGTTATCAGCAGAAACGGATAGAAAACCAGCCAGGCATGACGCTGGTAGCTTCCCCCTCCGGGGAAGCTGGATCCTTCAGCATCCGGCAGCAGGTCCGGGTATGGCGCCTGCAACTTGCCGAAGGGGAGACCCTCGAATGGGCGTTGCAAGGGCGTCATGGTTACCTGCATATGATTTCTGGGAGCTTGACCGCAAACGGTCTGGCCGCCCAGCCGGGCGACGGAGTACTCAGTCGTGACGAAGCGAACTGGGCACTGATCGTCTCAACGGCGAGCGAGGCACTGCTGTTTGATCTGCCCTGATAGATAAATATTGGGTGAAATGAGTTAGTTAGAAATTTGGTCTTACACTATTAACACTGTGATTGGTTATCAAAGGAATCTGAAGATGGACAAGATGAGAGATGTGGCACTGCTGGTTGGTCGTATTCTGCTGGCCTTGATGTTTGTGGTCGCAGGCTGGGGCAAGATCGGCGGCTACGCTGGTACCCAAGGTTACATGGAGGCCATGGGGGTTCCCGGCGCCCTGCTGCCCCTGGTTATCCTGCTGGAGCTTGGCGGTGGTCTTGCCATCATGCTGGGTCTCTTTACCCGCAGCATCGCCGTGCTGATGGCCGGCTTTACCCTGATGGCGGCCTTCCTCTTCCATTACCAGCCTGCCGAACAGATGCAGATGCTGATGTTCATGAAGAACCTCTCGGTGGCCGGTGGTTTCCTGGCCCTGGCGGCGGCCGGTCCTGGCGCTTTCAGCCTGGATGCCCGCCTCGGCAAGTGCTGGTAACAGCCTGATAGTTCAAGTTTTCCAACGCTTTTTAGCCGGTGCAGCAGCACCGGCTTTTTTATGCCCGCCATTTGCCGCAGCGAATGCTGGCAGTGTGATGGGGACCTGCGCCACGACCACAAGCGCCTTTTGCATCTTCCCTCCCGATCCCTGACAATCTCATTTCGTGTGAAGTGACGGGAATCGCTCATCTTTTTCCGTGCTCACCCCCTCGTTTGAATTGGCGGGAGTCGTCCATGTTTACCCTCTACCACTCCAATCAGCTGGATCTGCTCAAGGAGCTGCTGGTCAACCACATCCGGCAGGCACCTCTCGCTCACCCCTTCGAGCAGGAACAGATCCTGGTACAGAGTCCTGGCATGGCCCAGTGGCTCAAGCTGGAACTGGCCAAGGCATTCGGCATCGCCGCCAATCTCGAATTCCCGCTGCCCGCCAGTTTCATCTGGGAGATGTTTACCCAAGTGTTGGCGGATGTGCCGCGCCAGAGCCCCTACAACAAGGGATCCATGAGCTGGCAGCTGATGACCATATTGCCCGCCCTGCTGGAACGCCCCGCCTTCGCGCCCCTGGCCGCCTACCTGGGCAGTGGCGGGGGGGAGGATCCTGGCCAGGATCCCGCGCAGGCGCCCGAGCAGGTGCGGCTGTGGCAGCTGTGCCAGAAGGTTGCTGACCTGTTCGATCAATATCTGGTTTATCGGCCGGACTGGATCGCCCGCTGGGAAGAGGGAGAGGGACTTGTCGGAACGGGGAGTCAGGAGCTGGCCGGGGTGAGCGGCCAGGATTGGCAGCCCGAACTGTGGCGGGAGCTGGTGGCCCGCACCCTGACGCTGAGCCCCAGTGGCTACCATAGAGCCAACCTCTATGAAGAGTTCATCCACGAGCTGCAAAAGAGCGCCCAGCTGCCGGGCAAGCTGCCTCGACGGGTGTTTGTATTTGGGATCTCGGCGTTGCCGCCGCGCTATGTGGAAGCCTTGCTGGCCCTGGGTAGCCGGGAGGATGTGGAGGTGCATCTGTTCGTCACCAACCCCTGCCGCTACTACTGGGGGGATCTGCTGGACAGAAAGACCCTGGCCCGCCTCGAAAGCAAGCTCAAACCCGGCACCGACATAGAGAGCCTGCAAGGGCCCGCCAACCCGCTGCTCGCCTCCATGGGCAAGCTGGGACGGGATTATCTGCATCAGCTGATGGAGCTGGAGGTGCCGCAAATCGAGGCCTTCGTCGAGATAGACGATCTGGACGATAACGGCAACGCCAGGCTGCTGCGCGCCGTCCAGAAAGATGTACTGGATCTGGCCTCGCGGGGCGAGGGCCAGTTCAGTCTGGATGGCAGCCACCACAAGAGCCCAGTCGATCCTCAGGATGGATCCTTGCAGATCCACGCCTGCCACGGCCCGATGCGCGAGCTGGAGGTGTTGCACGACCAGCTGTTGGCGCTGTTCGAACAGGACTCGACCTTGAGTCCGAAAGACGTGGTGGTGATGATGCCGGACGTCAACAGCTACGGCCCCTATATTCAGGCGGTGTTTGGTGCGCGCGGCCAGATCCCCTTCGCGGTGTCGGATCGGGCGGCGAGTCAGGAGAGCCCGCTGCTGCAAAGCTTCCTCGCCCTGCTCAGGCTGCCCAACGCCCGGCTGGGGGCCGGCGAGCTGCTCGCCATCCTCGAAGTGCCCGCCGTGCTGCGCCGCTTCGAGCTTGATGATGACGAGTTCAACCAGCTGCGGGTCTGGGTGCAGGAGACCGGTATCCGCTGGGGACTGGACGATGCCTACCCCGAGCGCTTCGACCTGCCGCGCCTGTCCGGCAACAGCTGGCTGTTCGGCCTGCGCCGCATGTTGCTCGGCTTCGCCATGGGGGATGGCGAGCCGGTGGCGGGCATATTGCCTTACGCGGATATCGAGGGACAACAAGGCTTGGCGCTCGGCAAGCTGGCCTGGTTCGTCGATTCACTCGCCGAGTTCCTGCCGCGTCTGCAACGGGAACACTCCCTGCCCGCATGGTCGGCTTGCCTCAATGAGCTGCTCGAGCGCTTCTACCTGGCGGACGAGGAGGAGGAGCGACTGCTGCAACTTATCCGCAGCCAGCTCGTCGAGTGGCAGGGGGCGCTGGCCGAGGCGCGCTTCGAGCGCCCCATCACGGCGGATCTGGTGCAGGACTACCTTGGCAGCGTGCTGGGAGAGCAGCGATCCAGCCAGCGTTTCCTCGCCGGTCAGGTCAACTTCTGTACCCTGATGCCGATGCGATCCATCCCCTTCAAGCAGGTCTGTCTGCTTGGCATGAACGATGGGGTCTACCCGCGCACCCTGGCCCCCATGGGGTTCGATCTGATGGCCAGTGCCAGTCGGCGCGGGGATCGCTCGCGCCGGGACGATGACCGCTATCTCTTCCTGGAGGCGCTGCTCAGCGCCCAGCAGGGGCTCTATATCAGCTATCAGGGCTTCAGCGCCCAGGACAACAGTGCGAAGGTGCCCTCAGTGCTGCTGGCGGAGCTTGTCGACTACGTGCGCCAGGGCTTCGTACTGGCGGGAGATGAGACACTGCCAGACGAGCAGTCCGGCGAGCGGCTGCTCAAGCACCTGGTGGTCGAGCACCCGCTGACCCCCTACAGCCGCAATTACTTCTATCCGGAGGCGGGTTCGCGGCTCTTTACCTATGCCGTCGACTGGCTGCCCGCCTTGGATCCCGTGGCGGGGGCGGCCAATTTCCAGAGTGGCGAGCTGCCACTGCCCCCCGAATGGGGCAAGGAGCAGGGGCTGGAGCTGGCCGAGCTGCTGCGTTTCTATCGCCAGCCCGCCAAGTATTTCCTCAATCGCCGTCTCAAGGTGTGGTTCGAGTTGAACGAAGCCAACATCGAAGACAGCGAGCCGTTCGAACTGGACGGCCTGCAGCACTATCAGCTCAAGAGTCTGCTGCTCGATTCCCATCTGGCACAGGGGAACAGCCCGGGGCGGAGCGATAGTGTGGACAAGCGGCGCGAGCGGCTGCGCCTCTCGGGGCAATTGCCCCAGGGCTGGTTCGGCAGTCTGCTGCTGGACGACCTCGATAAACAGATGGGTGGCCTGGCCGAGCGGCTGCGTCCCTGGGTTGCGGGTGACGAGGCACAGAAACAGGCGGTGGAGATCGATATCTCCCTGGCGCAAGGGCAGCTGCAAGGCTGGATTGACACCCAGAAGGGGCGTCAGCTGATCATCAAGCCCGGCAGCTTCAACGGCAAGGATCTGCTGCTGGGCTGGATCCAGCACCTCTGCCTCTCCCTGAGCGAGGCTCCCGGCGACACCCTGCTGTTCGATGCCAAGCTGAGCTGGCGCTTCCCGGCCCTGGCTGCCGACGAGGCGCGCCCCAGGCTGGCGGCGCTGGTGGCGCTCTGGCAGCAGGGCATGAAGCGACCGCTGCCCTTCTTCCCCAATACCGCCTGGGATTGGTTCAAGGCGATGGAAAAGGACCCGGACAAACCGGATGCCGCCGACAAGGCGGCGCTCAGCCGTTTCAATGGTGGCTGGATGATCAATGGCGAAGGGGAGGACCCCTATGTTGCCCGCTGCTTCCCCGAACTGGATGACGCCGTGCTGGGGCAGTTGAAGGATCTGGCCCGTGAACACCTGACCCCGCTGCATCAAACCCTGGAGGAGCTGAAATAATGGCTAGCCCGCTCAATACCCTGCGTTTCCCCCTCCATGGTGAACGACTGATCGAAGCCTCAGCCGGTACCGGCAAGACCTACACCATCGCCGGGCTCTACCTGCGCCTGCTGCTGGGTCACGGCCCGGTTATCGAACAAGAAGGCGAAGAGGGGGCCGATGTGGGTCAGCCCAGCGCCCACGAACGGCCGCTCTCGGTGACCGAGATCCTGGTGGTGACTTTTACCGAAGCCGCCACCGCCGAGCTGCGTGGCCGGATCCGCGCCCGCATCCACGAGGCGCGCCTCGCCTTCATGGGCAGGGAGAGCACAGATCCGCTGCTGACCCAACTGCTGCTGGAGGTCGAGGATCACCCCTTGGCGGCCCGTCGCCTGCTGGCCGCCGAGCGGCAGATGGACGAGGCGGCTGTCTTTACCATCCACGGCTTCTGCCAGCGGATGCTCAAACAGAACGCCTTCGAATCGGGCGCCCTGTTTGAAACCGAATTTCTCACCGATGACAGCCAGCTCAGGTTGCAGGCGGTGAGTGACTACTGGCGCACCGAGTTCTATCCGGTGGATAAAACCCTGGCCAGTTCGGTGCGCGCGCTCTGGCCGAGCCCCGCCGCCCTGCTGCGAGAGATGAGCAGCTGGCTCGACAACAGCGAGCTGGAGATACTGCCTGCGCTGGGGGACGAGACCCTGGCCGAGCGCCATCAGGTGGCCATGGCCCGTATCGAGGCGGTGAAAAATGGCTGGCTGGCGCAAGGGGACGAGATCCGCCGCCAGACAGAGGGGCAAATAAAGCTCTATACCGGCAAGAACTACGAAGGCTGGCTCGCCAAGATCGGGGACTGGGCACAGGATCCGACCAGCGGTTATACCCTGCCCAAGGATCTCGATCGCTTCGGCCAGGAAACATTGGAGGCCAAGCTGAGCAAGGGGAAGGCGTTACCAACCCTGCCGCTGTTCAGCGAGATCGACGAGCTGCTGGCGAGCCGCCCAGGTATTCGGGATCTCATCCTGCAACGGGCCGCCAAGGTGGTGCGCAGCCGGATGCAGGCGAGCAAGCGGCAGGCCCATCAGCTCTCGTTCGATGACCTGCTCAAGGATCTCGATGGGGCGCTCGGCTCCAGCCTGGGCGAGCGGCTCTGCGAGCGCATTCGCGCCAGCTATAGAGTGGCGATGATCGATGAATTCCAGGATACCGACCCCCAGCAGTACCGCATCTTCCATCGCCTCTACGGCGGCCACCAGGACACGGCGCTCCTGATGATCGGCGACCCCAAGCAGGCCATCTACGGTTTTCGCGGTGCCGACATCTTTACCTACATTCAGGCGCGGCGAAATGTGAGCGCCCACTACAGCCTGGGGCGCAACTGGCGCTCCAGCGGCGCGCTGGTGGGGGCGGTCAACGGCCTGTTCGAACGGGCGAAAGATCCCTTTATCTATGAAGCGGATATCCCCTTCTTGCCGGTGGAGGCGCAGGGCAAGAGCAAGGCACTGCAACTCGACGGGCAAGTTGCCCCCGTGCTGCACTGCTGGCAGCTGACCGGCCAGCCCACCTTCAACCGCGGGGATTACCAGAGCCGAATGGCCCGTGCCACGGCGGCGGAAATTCACCGACTGCTGACCCTGGCCCGCGAGGGCAAGGCGCTGATTGGCGACAAGCCGGTCAAGGCCGGGGACATTGCCGTGCTGGTGCGCACCGGCGCCGAGGGCCGACTGGTGCAGCAGGAGCTGGCGCGCCTTGCCATCGCTTCGGTTTATTTGTCGAATCGCGAGAGCGTGCTGGAGCAGGTGGAGGCGCGGGAGATACTGCTGATTTTGCACGCCTGCCAGAACCCGAGCGAGGAGAGGAGCCTTAGGGCGGCGCTCGCCACCGGCCTGTTCGATCTCGATGCCAGGGCGCTCGACGCTCTGGCCAGCGACGAGCGGGCGTGGGAGAGCGCGGTGCAGGAGTTTATGGAGTACCGAGCGATCTGGCACCGCCGTGGCGTGCTGGCGATGCTGCGAGCCCTGCTGCACCGGCGCAATCTCGCTTCCTCCCTGCTGGCGAGTCCCTATGGAGAGCGGCGGCTGACCAACTTCCTCCATCTGGGGGAGCTGCTGCAACAGGTGAGCTGCGAGCTGGACGGCGAATATGCCCTGCTGCGCTGGCTGGGGGAGGCGGTGAGCCGCCCCAATGGCCAGGATGCGGAACAGGTACTGCGCCTCGAATCGGAGCGCAAATTGGTGCAGATCGTCACCATCCACAAATCCAAGGGGCTGGAGTATCCGCTGGTCTTCCTGCCCTTCATCTGCAGCCACAGAACTGCCGAGACCCCGCTCTACCACGAATCGGGAGAGGGGGAGAACCGTACCATCCTCGATCTGACCGGCGCCGAGGGATCCTTGGCCGAAGCCGACAAGGAGCGCCTTGCCGAAGACTTGCGGCTGCTCTATGTGGCGCTGACTCGCGGCGTCTACGCCACCTGGCTCGGGCTGGCCCCGGTGCGGGCCGGGGCGGGCAAGTCGGAGCAGACCGATCTGCACCACACCGCCATCGGCTACCTGCTGCAAAAGGGGGAGGCGGGGGACGCAGCTACCCTGGCGAGCGCGCTCACCGAGCTTGCCCAGGCGCTGCCCGGGGTGGCGGTCGGTGAGCCCTCGCTCACCCGCCCGGCCCCGCTGGTGGCCGAGCACGAGCAGCTGGGCGAGCCCCAGGTGCGCCACTTTAGCGGTCGGCTGGAGCGGGACTGGTGGATCAGCTCCTACTCAGGTCTCGCGGCCCAGGGGAACGGCCACGGCAAGGGGGTCTTGGCCAATCCCGGCTTCGATGACGAGGTGGTCACCGAGGCGGCTGCATTGGCTTCCGAGCAACCGGAGGAGGCGCCCCAGCCCTCCATCTTCACCTTCCCCAAGGGGGCGCGCCCCGGCACATTGCTGCACAGCCTGTTCGAGACCATCGACTTTCAGAGCGCGGCGGGCGAGCCGCTGGCACAGCATATCGCCACCCTGCTGGCGCAAGATGGCTTCGACGAGAGCTGGGCCCAAGTGCTGCAACAGCAGGTGGAGGCGGTGCTGGAGACGCCCCTTGAAACAGGCCTTGGCGAGCCGGTGCGGCTGCGGGATCTGGCCCCCGAGCGCAAGCAGGTGGAGCTGGAGTTCTTCCTGCCCATGGGACGGGTGACGGCGCCGGCACTGACCGCGCTCTGCCAGCAGCATGACCCCCTGTCGCGGGGCAACAAGCCGCTGGGCTTTGCCACTGTGCAGGGGATGCTCAAGGGCTTTATCGACCTGGTGTTCGAGTGGCAGGGGCGCTGGTACCTGCTTGACTACAAATCCAACCACCTCGGCATGAGCCCGGCCGATTACAGCCGGCCGGCGCTGGAGCGGGCCATGGTTGAGCATCGTTACGACCTGCAATACCAGCTCTACTCCCTGGCGCTGCACCGGCTGCTCGCCCTGCGCCTGCCGGGCTACGACTTCGACCAGCACTTTGGCGGCGTGTTTTATCTGTTCCTGCGCGGCATGCCCCAGGGTGGGGTGTTTCATACCCGACCCAGCCGCGAGCTGGTGCTGGGGCTGGATCGGTTGTTTAGCGAGGGGGCGACGACCGCCACCGCAGACGTTTCGGATAACGGGGTAGAAGCATGAAGAGCGCAATGATGATCGAACGGCTCAAGGCCCTGGCGCTAGGGGGGCGCATCCGCCAGCTGGATCTGCAATTTGCCAAACTGGTGGCAGACCTTGGCGGCGGCCCCGAGCTGGTGCTGGGGGCGGCGCTCGCCTGCTACGAGCTTGGACGCGGCCACGTCTGCCTGCCGCTGGAAATGCTGGCCCATGCCGGTAACGAGAAGGGATCCCTGCGCCCCTTCGGGCTGGATCCGGATCAGAGCCGGGATCTGCTGGCGGATCTGGCGGATCCTGCGAGCTGGCCTGCCCTGTTTGCGGCAAGTCCGCTGGTTGGCTCTGAAGCTCATGAGGGGGAGGCCCCCCGCTGGCCGCTACGGCTCTGGCGCGGGCGGCTCTACCTCACCCGTTATCACGATCATGAGCAAGGGGTGGCCCGCCACCTTCGCGCCTTAAGTGAAAGAGCCGAATGGCCGGAGATTGCCCCGGCCCTGTCGCGGCTCTTTGCCCGCGACTACGGTCTGGTGTTCGCGGCGCTGCTCAAAGCCCGCCTCGCCCCCGACTTCTCGGCCCGCCATTTCGTCGAGAAGTATCTGGATCTGGTGTTCTCTGACGGGGTGGATTGGCCCGCCATCGAGGCTTTGCTGGGGAGCGCCCAGGCGGCGAGCGATCTGAGTGCGCTGGATAAATTGGTGCCCGAGGCGCTCTGCTGCAACGGCCAGAAGCTGGCGGCGGCCACGGCGGCGGCGCGCCCCTTCGCGGTGATCTCCGGCGGCCCCGGCACCGGCAAGACCACGACTGTGGCGAAGCTCCTGGCCATTCTGGTAGAGACTGGCCTGCAAGCAGGCAAGGCCCCGGCGATCCGGCTGGTGGCCCCCACCGGCAAGGCGGCGGCACGCCTGACCGAGAGTATCGGCTCTGCCCTGCTGGCCCTCGACCTTGCCCCCGAGGTCGTGGAAGCCATCCCCACAGAAGCGGGCACCCTGCACCGGCTGCTCGGGGTGATCCCGGGGCGCAGCCAGTTCCGCCACCACGCAGGCAACCCGCTGCACCTCGACTTGCTGGTGGTGGATGAGGCCTCCATGGTCGACCTGCCCATGATGGCACGTCTGCTCGATGCGCTGCCGAGCCACGCCCGCCTGATCCTGCTCGGCGACAAGGATCAGCTCGCCTCGGTGGAGGCGGGGGCCGTGCTCGGCGATATCTGCAGCTTTATCGAACAGGGCATCAGCCCCGCGCAGGCCCATTGGCTCTCCCGCCAGACAGGTTATCGCTTGCAGGGCACGCCAGCGGGAGCACCGGTACGTGACAGCCTCTGTTTGCTGGCCAAAAGCTGGCGCTTTGATCAGCATTCCGGCATCGGCCAGTTGGCGCGCGCCTGCAACGGCGGAGATGCCACGGCGGTGGAAGCGGTCTGGAGTGCGGGATTCAAGGACATCAGCCTGCACCCCTGGGCGGGGGAGGCTTACGACGCCCTGATTGCCCAGGGAGTGGCCGGTTACGGCAGCTATCTGAAGGCGGCCCGCGCGGGGGAAGATCCCGCCGCCGTGTTCAAGGCATTCAACAGCTTCCAGATCCTCTGCGCCCTGCGCGATGGCCCGTTTGGGGTGCTGGGGCTAAACGAGCGGCTGGAACTGGCCCTGTCACGGGCCGGGCTGATTGCCCGCGACGGCGACTGGTATGCCGGTCGCCCTGTGATGGTGGTGCGCAACGACCACGGGGTTGGCCTCTACAACGGCGATATGGGGCTCTGTCTGCCCGATGAAACTGGTCGCCTCAAGGTATGGTTCGAGCAGCCGGACGGCACCCTGCGCGCGCTCTTGCCAAGCCGATTGCCGCCCCACGAGACCGTCTACGCCATGACCATCCACAAGTCCCAGGGTTCGGAATTTGCCCATACGGTGCTGGTGCTGCCGGACAGCCCCAGCCCCCTGCTGACCCGCGAGCTGGTCTACACCGGTATCACCCGCGCCAAGGCCCGCCTCGATCTCTATGGCGATCGCGCCCTGCTGGCACAGGCTGTGCGGAAAAAGACCGAGCGTTATTCCGGATTGGCGGAGAGGTTGGGAGTCATAAAAGTGGGTTAATGTTGTCTATTAATCTTGGCCAGTAGATTTATGGTGTTGATCGAAACCTAACAAAATGACACTATTAGTCGACGGTAGCGTATCGCTATCCCAAATAACTAGATGTTAAGTTGCTTGTTTTATGCTGGTTACTAACCTAACGAGCGTAGTGTGCTATCTCGGTATCACATTACTTGTGCAAGGCACCCCATCGCAACGCCCGCAAGCGAGCGTAGCTCTTGATACGCCTAGCCGCGCCCCGATGAAGGTAAACAAACAGGCATATTCTAGTTTTTGGCTTCATCGGGTCGCATCCTATTGTATGGGTAGGCTAGGCGTATATCTTAAAGGCATGTTATGGAAAATACCTTAAATTATCGAAGGCGATATAAAAACTCAATTAGCACTGTTGATAATTTGTTATCTTGCCTCGATATTCCCCCATCGGAATATGAAGATTTCAAGGCGCTTTCACCTAGCGATAGGTATAAAGAATTTTTTGTGCCAAAAGCAGATGGAACATCAAGGCATGTCCACGCCCCCCATAAGTTAGTAAGGAAGATACAAAGAAGAATTGTTCGACGAATCTTCGGTAGTCCTAAAAGAAATCCATGGAATAAACACCGACAAAAAGGTGGCGCGATTATCTGGCCAGAATATATATATGGTTCTGTTCCAAATGATCACTATAATAACACCATGATTTCTAAAGACTACGTAGCTTGTGCAAGTAAGCATTGCGGTAGTCAATCCGTGTTAAAAATAGATATTAAAGATTTTTTCGATAATATTACGCCAGAATTGGTTTTCAATGTGTTCAATAAGTTATTAAAATATCCACGAGCTGTTGCAAATGCTCTGGTTGATATATGCTGTCATAACAATATGTTAATTCAGGGTGCATTAACATCTAGTTATATCGCTAGTGCGGTTCTATTTGATGTTGAGCCAGCAATAGTTCAAAGGCTAAAAAGTAAAGGTTTGAGTTACACAAGACTAGTTGATGATATCACAATCTCAAGTCGCAATCCCGAATATGACTTTTCATTTTCACTCGAACTTGTTCGCCAGATGTTATATGAAAAAAATCTCCCTTTAAATGAGACCAAAACAATTATAATTAGATCTTCGACAACAGACATTTTAATTCATGGTCTAAGAGTCTCTTTCAAAGAACCAAGATTACCATCTGATGAGGTGTCTAGAATAAGGGCTTCAGTTAAAAATCTTGAGTCTCTTGCTAAAATTGCAGATTATAGAGTTAGTAGAGATTATCGGCGTAGTTTTAATAGGTGTCTAGGTAGAGTAAATAAACTTAAGAGAATTGGACATAAGCAATATATATCACTGCAAACTAGAGTGTTAAATATTCTTCCTTTACCATCTAAGATGGATATAACTAGATTGGATTCATTTATACATAAACTTGAAGGTTGGTATGCTAACCATAAAGAGGAGTATTGGTATCGTCGGTTTTATCATCAGGCTCATTACGATTTGAACATTCTGAATAGAACTTTTGAGCATTCGTCGCGTAGATTCAGATCGCGCTTAAATGATATAAAACCAATGTGTGAGGCTTCGCACCAACCTACCGATTGTGTAGGTTGTGGCTGAGCGTAACCCAACGTTTACCGCGTAATCTCTTTTTTCCTGCCCCTTATCCCCAGCCCTTCTCCTGCTTTTTTAATAAACGGGAGAAGGGAGCAAATACGCCGTCCGATTACGCTCCGCTAATCGAACCTACGTGGCTGACTGTTTTTGCCGTCAACCGAATCGGCATGGCTGGCGATCATATCCTCGGTGCCGCGTTATCTCCTCCCCGCCTTTCTGCCGCCGCAATATGTCGCGTATGACGCCACTTTTCCTCGCCTTTGTCCAAGGAGGGGGCGCCCGGGCTGGCGGGGGGCCGGGTTCTGGTACAACTTCTGATACAACTAAGGAACGGCTGGTCACAAGACACCACCTGATGGGGAGTTTGTTATGGAACAGAGTGTGAAATCGTCCCTTGTCCTCGGCAGCCTGCTGCTGGCAGGGCTGCTGGGCATGGCCTGGATCGGCGGCAACAGCCTGCTCAAGGCCAAGGAGTATGAGCGGCGGGTGTCGGTGAAGGGGTTGTCTGAGAAGGAGGTGCAGGCCGATGTCGTGGTCTGGCCCATTCGTTTTTCCGGCGCCAGCAACGAGTTGCCCGGCCTCTATGGCGAGATGGGCAAGAGCGCGGCCGCCATTCTGGCCTATCTCAAGCTCAACGGCGTGGCCGAGGAGGAGATACTGATAGCGCCTCCCGCCGTCACCGACAAGCTGGCCCAGCCCTATGGCGGCGCCGAGGCGAGCGCCTTTCGCTACACGGCGGCCCAGACCATCACGGTGCGCTCCGGCCAGGTGGACAGGGTGCGCCAGCTGATGAACGGCATCGCCGAGCTGGGCCAGCAGGGCATCGCCTTCGCCGGCCAGGATTATCAGCAGACCGAGTTCATCTTCACCCGCCTCAACGAGCTCAAACCGCAGATGGTGGAGGAGGCGACCCGCTCGGCGCGGGAGGTGGCCGACAAGTTTGCCAAGGATTCCGCCAGTCGGCTCGGCAAGATCCGCACCGCGAACCAGGGCCAGTTCACGGTGGAGAATCGCGACTCAAGCACCCCCTATATCAAGAAGGTGCGGGTGGTTTCCACGGTGGAATACTATCTCTCTGACTGATCCCTGCCCGGCGCCAGTCAGCCTGCCCTGGCTGGCCCATGTTCGACTGTCCGCATGGGGTTGAAGTCTTGAATTGATGCGTTCAGTGGATGCATGGGCATGGTGAGCACCGGGAGTCATCCCGACGCCTGTCGGTTGTCCTGCGTCATCACTGCTCGCATCCCGGCCCAGATGGCCGGGAAGCCGCTTTCCACGCGCTGTGTCGTTCGAATCGCACCACCCCAAAAAAGTGTGATTTTGACTATTACGGGCGCCAGCGCAGATATTTTTAGCCCTAATGCCCCTACACTTGATCCCACTAAATCGCCCCATGAGTGTGAGCAAGGATGGCATCATGAATGAGGAGAGCTATCGACAGAGGGATCCGCTGCTGCCCGACCTCTGCGACGAGGTGGTGCAAACCATCATAGATCTGGTCAGCGACGGTATCTGGGATTGGCATGTCGACTCGGGTTACGTCTATCGCAATGCCGGTTGGTATCGCATGCTGGGCTATGAGCCCCACAGTCTGGACAATGACGTGCTCACCTGGGAATCCCTCATCCACCCGGAAGATCTGGGCCGGGTCATGACCCACTTCGACGATTACCTGGCCGGTCGCAGCCCCCATTACCGCATCGAGTATCGCTGCCGTACCCGCGGCGGCGACTATCTGTGGATCGAGGACAGCGGCCATATCGTGGCCCGCCATCAGGATGAGACCCCCGCCCGCATGATAGGGGCACACCGCGACATTCATGACAAGAAGCTCAATTTCGAGACCCTGATATCGACCAACAAGTCCCTCGCGCTACTGGTGGATGAGTGTACCCAGGAGCTGCGCCGTGCCAACGAGGAGTTGCAGCGTCAGGTCGAGGAGAACCGGCGGCTGGCCGAAACGGACGCCTTGACCCAGGTCGCCAATCGCTATCGGCTGGAGCAGACCCTGCGCCGGGAGTGCGAGCGGGCCAAGCGGTTCAACCAGCCCCTGAGCATAGTGACCCTCGACATCGACGAATTTAAACAAATCAATGACTTGTATGGACATTGCGCCGGGGATCTGACCCTGGTCGAATTGGCGAGTCAGGTAAAGCACCAGTTGCGGGAGATAGACACCCTGGCGCGCTGGGGTGGGGATGAATTCATTCTGATATTGCCCAACACCCCATTGCAGGATGCGCGCCGGGTTGCCGAGAAGATCCGGGCTCACATTGCCGAGGTGGGGCTGCAGACGCCACTGCCCATCACCCTCAGTTTCGGCCTGGCGGAATACTTGCCGGGGGAGGGGTCTCATCAATTGCTCAACCGGGCAGATGGCGCCCTCTACCGGGCAAAGCGACTCGGCAAGAACCTGATCAGCGAGTAGCCCGACCGGTTTTTCTGCCGAGCGACGGCTGGCGTGTCGCTTTTTCCCTTGACCTATTACCCCCTGGCCGTGCTGCGGCTGGCTGGCGCCCTGGTGGTTGGGACAGGCCAGCTTGCGCCATTCAGTGCTTGCTGTCCGTAGAGGGTATGCCTTGGTGCCCCCCGGGATGGTTCGGGTTCACCTTCATCATCTTGACGGGGGGATGCCAGTTGGCAATCTCGGCAATCGGCATGGGCTTGGCAAACACGTAACCCTGGATCAGATAGACGCCGCGCTCGGCGAGATAATCCAGCTGCTCTTGATTTTCGACCCCCTCCGCTATCATCTCCATGCCCGATTTATGGCCAAAGGTGATGATGGCATCGAGCACGTTACGTTTCAGATCCTGGGTGCCTATGGTATCGATGAACATCTTGTCGATCTTGATGCGGCTAATGCCCAGTTGCTGCAGATAGGCGAAGCCGCCGTAGCCGGTACCAAAATCATCAATCTTGAAGTGGTAACCGCGCAGGCCCAGGGCCGCCATCTCTCGGGCGGCGCTCTTCATGTCCGAGATGGGGGTGCGTTCGGTCAGTTCGAAGGTGAGGCGCTGGGGATCCGGCCAGTGCAAGCGCAGCAACATCTCTTGCAAGTGCCTCTGTTCGACGTGGGCGGCGACCAGATTGACGCTGACCCACTGCGGGCTTGCCAGCAGCTTGAGATCCACGACGACCTGGCTTACCAGCTGCTCCGTCATGGGGATGATCAGCCCCTGACGCTCGGCGAAGTCGATAAATACCCCGGGAGGAATGAAATTCTCACCTCGTCGCCAGCGGATCAAAGCCTCATGGCCGACGACCTCATGGGTGCGGCTATCGACAATCGGTTGGTAGAAAGGCAGAAATTCCCGCCGTTGCAGGCCCAGCTTGAGCAGGCCATCCAGGGAGTTGCGGTAGTTGCGCAGCAACCAGTAACCCGCGAGCAGCAGCAATCCCAGGGAGAGGGCAATGATCAGACCTATATGACGGATTTGCTCGGCGGCATGCTGACGCAGGGCCGTGCCTGCCCACAGGGTCTGTTGCACCCGTTGGCGCTCATACATGTGGTTGAGCTTTATCGCGTGGGGCTGGCCCATGATGGCGGCGTTGCCTCGCGGGAAATAGAGGTGCTCAAGCGCCGGATCATGATGAGTGAATTCCAGATAGAAGCACCCTTGGCAAGGGGTGCGTAGCAGTTCATGGGTCCAGCTGTTGTTGAGAATCCAATAGGCCAGGTTGCCTGAACGTTTGACATAGACCATCAATTCTTGCTCTGTGCCAAAGGAACGCTTGGTGGCGGTGAGCCCGAAGCCGGAGGAGAGTGGCGTACCTTCGATGTCTGCCAGCTGGGGGAGGCCCAACCCCAGGGTAGAACAGCCCTTGCCTTGTGCGGGCTGGAGCCCCGCGAGGCGGATATGGCGACTGTAATAGTCGGGGTTGCGCAGCAGTGCCATGTCCTCTGCCCCACAGTCGAACTTGAAGTGGGTCAATTGGCTCTTGATGTCGTGCTCGAGCACCTTGTTACGCTCTGCCTGGTAGGCGAGCAGCTCGCGTTCCTTGGCTTTGAGCAGTTGATGGGTGACCGGGCCGGTCAGCAGAGGAGTGAGCAGCAATAACAGCAGTGGAGGAGTGCAGAACAATCCCAGGCTAATCCACAAAGAGGTGAGTCGAGACATGATCAACCTTGCTAATGTCGAACCATCAGGCTCGATTGAGTTTTAACCATCATAACGATTAGCAGTATCAATTTGAATGACTTGGTATGCGCATTCAACAGTGGTTGGTAACTTGCTGATAATAGTTGATTTTTAATTGTCGGCAGCACAAGATTCAATCGGTGACCTGTCAGAAATGACAATTGTCCAGCTTATCCGAACTCGGTAGAGTAGCCGTGCGGTTTGACTCACCGTGTGTTCAATACTCCTGTATCTGTATGTTTTGTCAGTAGCACAGAGTGTTAGTTTTGATATGAGTGTTTTGGTCCCCTCTGCGGGACCACTTTTCTTTCTGCTCCCCCCTCAGTTTTACCTTCCCGAATCACCTTGGTATTGGCGGCGCTATTGATTATGCTCGCGCCCTTAATCTCAGCAGTGGGATCCCTGCCCATAGGCGGGTGCAGATCCGGCTGTTACCATGAGTCAACACGGACGTTGGCGCAACGGAAGGCCCATGAAACTCACCACACAACTCGTCTCCTTCATCACCTTGTGCGTAATCGCGGCCATGGCCATGGTGCTGCTTGGCGGGGTATTCAGCTTTCGCCAGCTCGGGTTCGAGATGCAGGAGAACAAGATCAATGCCCTGGTCGAGGTGGTCGACAAGCAGCTGGAGGTGGCCGACGATCATCAGGATCTCACCCGCTGGCTGCCGACCCTGCTGCGTTCGGCCCGAGTGGTCGAGCTGGAAGTTCGCCAGGGCAAGCAACGCATCTACTGGTTTCGCGACGTGCAGTTTCAGGAAGACGAGAGCCTGCTGATCCCCTATCACCGCCAGCTTGACCGTCAGCCGGGTCTGGTCGCCGATTTCAAGCTGGAACGCCCCTTCAAGGAGTTCGAGTACTCGATGCAGGCCATGTCCGGCATCTCCTTTGGCATATTGATAGTGGTGTTCGGGCTCTGGTACTCGATCCGCTGGTTGCGCCTGCAACTGCGGGGCGCCGAGCTGCTGGCCCTGCGGGGCCAACTGATCCTCGATGGCAAGCTGGCCAAGCTGGCCCATGACCCTGCCGAGGAGTGGCCCATTTCGGCCAGCAGCGCCCTCGACAAGCTGCTCGCCGAACTGACCGATGCTCGCAAGGAACGCAGCCGCTTTGATAACTTCATTCGCAGCAATGCCTTCGTCGACAAGGACGTCGGCATAGGTAACCGTCTCTTCTTCGACAACCGGCTGGAGAGCGCCATCATGGAGGCGAACGTGATGAGTGGTGGCATGCTGCTTATCGAGCTGGCCTGCCTGGAGGAGCTGGACCTCGAAGACGAAGCCCATCAGGTGCGGGAGTTGTTGCAGGAGACGAGCGGCTCCATCGCTACCTTCGTGCGCAAGCACAACGGCGCCTTGCAGGCGCGCTACGCCGGTCAGGTGTTCGCGGTACTGCTGCCCAACATGGCCGAGAGCGAGATGGTGGACGGGGCCAGCCAGTTGCTCAAGAGCCTGCAGCGACTGCATTGGCCCGCGCAGGTCAATCCGGAGACTGCCGTCTTCATCGGCGCCGTCTGCTATCAGTCCACGGACTCCCTGCTCAAGGTTCAGGAAGAGGCCGAGCTGGCCCTCAAGAGTGCCAGACTGCAAGATCACAGCGGCTGGTTCCTCTACGAGAAGCAGCTGGATCTTGAGCCAAGCAGCAAGGGCACAGTGCGCTGGCGCACTCTGCTCAGTCGCAGACTGGAAGAGCGGGGCATCGATTTCTATCGCCAATCGGTGCAGCAGGATCGCGGTGCCCTGGTGCTCCAGCAGGAGATACTGACCCGGATCCAGGATGAACAGGGCCGCATATTGCAGGCCGGTGTCTACATCCCCATGGCCGAGAAGACGGGACTGTTGCTGCCCCTGGATCGGCTGGTGGCGGAGCAGACCTTGTTGCTGCTGCGCGCCGAGGGCGAGGCGAGCCCGCCGATAACCCTCAGTCTGTGCGCCCAGAGCATGCTCAATCGCGACTTCCAGCGCTGGCTCTTCTTCGCCCTGTTCCAACTGCCGCGCAGCACCAATGAGCGGCTGGTGTTGCAGTTCTCCGAGGCCCAGGTGACGCGTCATTACGAGGCGCTCAAGCGGCCGCTGCGATCCTTGCGCATGCTAGGTTGCCATTTGGCTATCGATCATGCGGGCCAGGATGTGGTGAGCACCCAGTACATCAAGGAGTTCGAGATAAGTTTCCTGCGCCTGCACCCCAGCCTGGTGCGGGAGATCCAGAGCCGTCAGGTCAACCAGATGGCGGTGCGCAGCCTGGTGGGCGGCTGTGCCAACACCCAGGCGCGGGTCATCGCCGTCGGGGTGGAGAGCCAGGAGGAGTGGAAGATGTTGCGCCACTTGGGGGTCTATGGCGGTCAGGGGCCCTGGTTCTCCGAGCCGGAGCGACTTCCCTTGCCCCAGGTCTAGGTGACTGAACTGTCCCCCAGTCGATCGACGAACAACAAACAGGGCCACCCAAGGGTGGCCCTGTTTGTTGTGGCGCTGACCAGACTCAGATCCGCCCTTGTTCCCGCAACCCAGCCAGCCCCTGCAGACCACCGGTATGGATGAAGACGATGCGACTGCCCCTGGGAATATGCCCGGCCGCCAGCTCGCGAAACAGCCCCCACATCGCCTTGCCGCTGTAGATGGGCTCCAGCGGCAGGCCCGTTTCGGCGCTGAAGGCTCGTACCCAGTGCCAGAGCGCCGGGCTGAACTTGGCGTAGCCGCCATCGTGATGGTCGAGGGCGACGCGCCAGTGAGGATCCTCTGCGGCGCCCGGATAGAGCCGACACACCTCCTCGCGGATGAAATCGGCCCCCTTGAGCACGGCGATGGCGAGGATCTGCTCCCCGGCACGCTTGCCCGAGACGAGCCCGGCCAGAGTGCCGCCGCTGGCGCAGGGCAGTACCCAGAGATCCGGTGAGAAGGGCAGTTCATCGACCAGCTCCGCGACCCCGGGCAGGGCCAGGGGGGCACTGCCGCCCTCCGGGATAATCAGGGTATCTGGTGTCTCGAACTGCGCCAGCCAGGCGGGCTCCTGGCGGCGGCGGTAACTCTGCCGGTCGACAAAAATGAGATCCATCCCCCAGCCCCTGGCATCTATCAGAGTGGGATTACTGACGGCGCTCGGCTCACCACGTATGATGCCGGTAGTTTTCAGGCCAAATTGGCACCCAGCCGCCGCCAGGGCATGGATATGGTTGGAGTAGGCTCCGCCAAAGGAGACCAAATGGGTCTTTCCCTGTTCCCGGGCATGGGCCAGCTGGTACTTGAGCTTGCGCCACTTGTTCCCCGAGAGCTGGGGGTGAATGAGATCGTCGCGCTTGCACCAGAGACTGACCCCGTACTCGTTCAGTAAGGGGTGGCTGATGGCTTGCAGGGGGGAGGGCAGTCTGCCTTGGGTGTCCGTCATTTATCTAGAGGCTAATCCACTGTATATGTTAAGGTTTGATTCGTTTTTCGCGGCCAGGTATCGGCGATCATGACATCCTTTTTTTCCGCAAAGCCCCAAGGGCGTCCGGTGGGGCTGCTGCTGGCCCAGGACAGGGTCATGCTGGCCGCGCTCAGCGAATCCCCTCTCTTCGCCACCCGCAAGGTCAACAGCCAGCAGGAGTGGCCCCTTGCCATCGCCGAGCTCTTTCAGCGTCACGGCCTCGCCAAGTCGCGGGTGCGGGTGGCCCTGGCCGCCAACCTCTGCCAGCAGGTGCAGATAGACAAGCCTACCGTGCCCGAGGCCGAGATGGCCGGTGCCCTGCCCTGGGCCGTCAAGGATTACGTCAATGAGCCGGTAATGCAACTGGCGATGGATTATGTGGACCTGCCCACTCCGCCCGCGGGTCAGCCACGCATCAATGTTATCTGTGTGCCCAAGAGCCGGATCCAGCTGGTGGCCGACAGCGTCAATGCCGTGGCAAAGCTGGAGGCGATACAGAACGACGAGCTGGTGCTCACCGCCCTGTATGAGAGCGATCAGCAGGTACGTATGCTGCTTTTGCAACCCAAGGGCCAGGATCTGCAACTGCTGGTATTTCATCAGGGGGGGCTGTGCTTCTCGCGTCAACTGCGCGGTTTCTCCGCCCTGACCGCAGAGCAGGAGCCCGATGGCATGCAACTCGACAGCCTGATGCTGGAGATACAGCGCTCCCTCGATTATTTGGCCGGTCAGCTCAAGCTGCCCGAGCTCAGCGCCCTGCAGCTGGCCATCGCCTCGCCCTTCATCGGCACCCTGGTGCGCCACATGGAGCAGACCTTCGGCTTCCCTGTCTCGGCCATGGCCAACAAGGCGGTGCTGGCCGGAGTCGAGTACCTCTCCGCCTATGGCGCAGCCCTGGGAGCCCGCTCATGAATGCCGGCACCATGAAGCGCCAGATCAACCTCTACGGCGCCGAATTTCGTCCCCGCCGCCAGTGGGCCAGCCTGCCGCAGATGCTGCTGGCCTGGGGTCTGCTCGCCGTGCTGCTGGCTGGCATGGGGGCACTCTATGCCTGGCAACAGCAAGGGGTGAGCCGTGAGCTGGTGCAGGTGCGAGTGGCGCTTGACGTGCAGCGCAATGAGGCCAAGCGGCTCGATGCGGCGCTGGCTCGTCATCAGGCCGATGAGGCCCTGCAACGCCAGCTGGCGGACAAGCGCGACGAACTGAGCGCCAAGCAGGGGCTGATGCGCCAGCTTGGCAGCCTCTCCCTGCAAAAATCCCAGGGCTATGCCGGCATCATGTCGGACTTGGCCCGCCTTGGTAGTGACAAGCTGGCCCTGGAGCGCATCGAGATCAACGAAGGTCACATCAACCTGGCCGGGGTGGCGCGCAGCAGTCAGGATGTCCCGGCCTGGGTCAACCGCTTCAAGCAGATGCCGACCCTGGCGGGCAAAGAGTTTGGTGAGCTGACCCTGAGCCGTGACAAGGCGGGACGACTGCAGTTCCAGCTGAGCGGTATCGCGCGGGAGAAACCCTGATGAGCGCGCAGTGGCAAGCTAATGGTATCCGGCACCTCGAGGAGCACTCATGAAGGCCCAGTGGCAACATTATTGCGAGCGGGTCGCGGCCTTGAGTCAGCGGGAGCGGGTACTGATCCTGCTGACGGGTCTGATCCTGGTGTTCGCGCTCTTTTATTACGGCTGGCTGGAGGGGGCCGGTGCCCGGCTGGATCAGGATCGGCAGGGGCTGGTCACGGCCCAGCGGGATCTCGAGCTCATGGGGCTGGAGAATCAGGGCAAGCAGGCCAAGCTCAACCGGGATCCCAATCTCGGGGTACGCAACCAGCTGACCAGCGTCAAGCAGCAGCTGGCGCGCATTGACGATGAACTCAAGGCCCAGACGGTGGACCTGATCCCGGCCGACGAGATGGCCGCCGTGCTGGAGAGCCTCTTGGCCAACAGCTCCCGCTTGCACATGCTGGCCTTGACTACCATAGCGCCTACTCCGCTGGTGCCTGGAGATCAGGCCGATAACCTGTTCAAGCACGGCATCCGCCTCAAGCTCGAAGGGGGGTATTTCGATGTTTATCAATACCTCAAAGCATTGGAAGCCTTGCCCCGCCACTTCTACTGGCGGCTGTTTGACTACCGGGTGCAGGCTCATCCCACCGCCGTGGTGGAGATGGAGATCTACACCCTGAGCACCAGCAAGGAGTTCATTCGTGGCTAAGTGGCTGATGTTTATATTGTTGTTGGCACCACTTGCCCAGGCTGAGGTGTTGCGGGATCCGACCCAGCCCCTGGATGGGCTGACAGGGAGCGCCAAGGCTCCCCAGGCTGCCGGTCTGCCCAGGCTGCAGAGCATCATGCTGGGCAATGGCCCGGCTCGCGCCGTGCTGGACGGCCAGAGCTACCGGGTGGGAGATCAGGTCAACGGCTACCGACTGGCTGGCATAGATGCCGATGCCGTGCTGCTCGACAAGGGCGGCAAGCGGTTGCGACTGGCGCTGTTTTCCGCTGGGGTACTGCAGTGAGCCCGGTGCTGGCCCCGGACCATCTTCTGCGGTACCAGATCAGGGCAACGGCAGCCTTGGTCCCTTTCAACCTTGCCGTCACCATCCTGGCGCCATGCGCCAATTCGAATCGCATTTCACGTCAGGGCATCCTCATTTCATGAAAAGACATCAACTCTGCCTGATCAGCCTCTCCTTGCTGGCCGCAGGCTGCACCAGTTATCGTCACCCCGAGCCGACCTCGGCCAAAGAGGCGCTCACCGATGCCCGGCTCGAACAGCAGCGCAACGCGCAGGCGCAGGCCCTGGCGGTGCCCAGTTCGGTGCAAAACGAGCTGTTGGCGCTGACCCGACCGGCCCTGCCCACCGCCCTGCCCGAGAAGCGGCTGCGCATCGCCGCCCACGACGTCGAGGCGGTCGATTTCTTCGGTTCCCTGTTCAAAGGGTCGCGCTACAGCGTGGCCGTGCACCCCGGAGTGGCCGGGCTCATCTCCCTCGAGCTCAAGGATGTGACCCTGCCCGAGGTACTGGCGGTGACGGCGGACATGTATGGCTATGACGTGCAGCGCAAGGGCTATGTCTATCACATCTATCCGGCCGGGCTGCGTACCGAGACCATACCGGTCAACTACCTGATGATGGCGCGCCGTGGCCAGTCCCGTACCGCCATCAACACCGGGGGTGTGACCGCCAACGACCCCAATAACAGCGGCAATAACAATAACTTCGACAGCGGAAACAACAGCAATAGCAGCAACGGATCAGGCTCTAGTCGCAACAGCGACAGCCAGAATGGCACCCAGATAGAAACAGATACCAACACCGACTACTGGACAGATCTCAAGGACTCCTTGCAGACCCTGATCGGCAAGGGCGAGGGGCGGGCCGTGATCACCAGCCCGCAAGCTGGGCTGGTCACCCTGCGGGCCTATCCCAAGGAGCTCAAGGCAGTGCGGGAATTCCTCAACCAGTCCGAGTCGCACCTCAAGCGCCAGGTGGTACTGGAGGCGCGCATCCTGGAAGTGGCCTTGAATGAAGGCTATGAACAGGGAGTGGACTGGAATGGTCTGTCGGCGACCTGGGACGGTGGTAGCAAGGGCGTCACCGGTATCGGCAGTCTGGTCGGCAACACAGTCGCCGCCAGCACCAATACCATCTTCAAGGCTCTGGGAGGCGGCGCCGGCTTCACCATCTCGGACGGCAACTTCGACGTGGCGGTCAACCTGCTCAAGACCCAAGGGGACGTGAACACCCTGTCAAGCCCGAGGGTGACGGCAACCAACAACCAGAAGGCGGTGATCAAGGTCGGCACGGACGAGTATTTCGTCACCGATGCCTCCACCACCATCACCAGCAGCAGCAACCAGGATCAGGTCTATCCGAACGTGGAGCTGACCCCCTTCTTCTCCGGCATCGCCCTGGATGTGACCCCGCAGATAGACGAACAGAATCGGGTGCTATTGCATGTGCACCCCTCGGTCATCGACACCCAGGAGCAGCAGAAGACCATCAGTGTCGGCACCGCCAATCCGCTGGTGCTGCCCCTGGCCAAGAGCTCGATCCGCGAATCCGATACCGTGGTGCAGGCCAATGACGGCGACATCATTGTCATCGGCGGTCTGATGGAAACCAAGAAGCAGGAGATAGTGAGCAAGGTGCCCCTGCTGGGCGATATTCCCTGGATTGGTGAAGCCTTTACCAACCGCAGCGAGAGTACCCGCAAGGTGGAGCTGGTGATCCTGCTCAAGCCGACGGTCGTGGACAAGGACACCTGGCAAAAAGAGCTGCAACGCTCCTCCGAGCTGCTGGACAAATGGTATCCGTCCCGGGATCAGTGAGTCGCGATGAGCGCTCGCGGCCTGTGCCCATCGGCACCCGGCAAGGCAGTGCCATGTACCTGAACCATTTCGGTCTGCAGGAGCCTCCCTTCGCCCTGACCCCGAACACGGGGTTTTACTATGGCCTGCCTCCCCACGAGGAGGCGCTGCAGGTGCTGCACTGGGCCCTGGCCGAGGGGGAAGGTTTCATCAAGGTGACCGGTGAGGTGGGAACAGGCAAGACGCTGCTCTGTCGCAAGCTGCTGGTCGAACTTGGCTCGGAACAGAAACCGGTGCGCCTCGCCTGGCTGCCCAACCCGCACCTTACGCCAGCCGAGCTGCGCATCGCCCTGGCCCTGGAGCTGGGACTGGCGGTGCGGGACAGCAGCGAGCTGGACATCACGGACCGGATCCATCGTCATCTGATCGCGCTGCACCAGCAGGGTTTTCGTGTGGTGGTGCTGATCGACGAGGCCCAGGCCCTGCCGGACGAGACACTGGAGGCGATCCGCCTGTTTGGCAACCTGGAGACGGAGTCGAACAAGCTGCTGCAAGTGGTGCTCTTTGGTCAGCCGGAACTGGATGTGCGCCTTGCACAGCCTCATTTGCGCCAGCTGCGGCAGCGTATCGGCTTCTCCTATGCCCTGCGCCCTCTGCGGCTGGACGAGGCTCGCGCCTATCTGGAACACAGGTTGCACATCTCGGGTTATCGCGGTGCCCCCCTCTTCTCGAAGGCGGCGCAGCGCCTGTTATGGCGCGCTTCCCGGGGTATTCCCCGTCTCATCAATGTATTGGCCCAAAAGAGCCTGATGGTCAGCTATGGCAAGGGCACCGCTCGCATTTTGCCTTGCCAGGTCCGGCTCGCCATTCAGGATACCGAAGATGCCTCTCGTCCCTGGCGGGGGCGCTGGCTGTGCCTGCTGCTCGTGTTGGGCGCCGCCCTGACCTATGGAGTCTGGCCATGAATCGAATCAACCGCAGTGACAAACAGTGGCCAGCCTCGACGGGGGTCTGGTCGTGAGCGTGATTAACAAGATGCTCTCCGATCTCGAACGCCGTCAGGGCAGTGGCGATGGCGCCGCCGTCTATGTGGCACCGCAGCGGGGCCAGGGCTGGTGGATGCTGCTGCTCACCCTGATTTGCGGCCTGGCGCTGGGCATATTGGGCTGGCGTAGCTGGCTCTATTGGCAGCAGAGTCATGATGCGATCCGGCCGCTCGCCCAGGTCGTCGCCCCGATCGCGGCGGCCGAGGATGAGCCCGTGGATCTGGTGGTGGCACTGCCCACTCCCAGCACCCAGGCGGTGGCCCACGCCTTGCCCGAGTTGCGCCAGCCGCCCGGTTTCGCCCGCACCGAGCCGGCGCCATCCCTTGAGGAGAGCGTCTCGGCTCAAGGGGTGCCTCCGTCACAGGCGTCTGAGTATGCCGACGAGGCCGAGCCGGAGCCGAGCGATGCACAGTTGCAGCCGGATCTCTATGCCGAACTGGATGCGGCCCAGGAGGCCGATACCCAGCCGGTCGTACCCATGCCGCGCCGTCCTGCCTCCCTCAAGATAGAGACGGTGGAGCTGAGTCAGACGGAACTGGCTTCCCTGAGCGAACGAAAAGCCACGGCGGCCCTGGCCAAGGGGCAACTGCGCGAGGCCGAGGAGCAGTTCATCGCCCTGCTGCGCCAAACCCCGGATAACGAAGAGGCTCGCCAGCAGCTGGCGGGTCTGCTTTATGGCCAGGGGCGGCTCGCCGAGGCCAGCGCCCTGCTCGAGGACGGCGTGCGCCGCCAACCCGAGCAGGCCGATTTCAGGCTGCTGCTGGCTCGTCTGGCCCTGGCCGGTGGGGACAAGCCACGGGCCCTCGACTGGCTCGGTGGCGCCCATCCGCCCCTGGCCAGCAACCTCGATTACTACGCAACCTGGGCCGGTTTGCGCCAGGAGCTGGGGCAGAATGCCCAGGCGGCGGATCTCTATGTCCAGCTGCTGCGGGTGCAGCCGGATCAGGGGCGCTGGTGGCTGGGGCTGGGGATAGCGGAAGATGGTCAGGGCCACAGCCAGCGCGCCAAAGACGCCTATCGCAATGCCCTGCTGCACGGAAATCTGGGGGAAGCCTCCCAAGCCTGGCTCAGCCAGCGCATGGCCCAGCTCGGCCCCTGAGGTCACTTTGGCCCCATGGTATTGAACAGTGAGATGGCACAGCCCGCCTAGGGCGTGCCCAGACAGATAGCAGGGACGTCGCTTGCAAAGCGGGCCCACAGCACCGGAGTTTTCATGGCACAACCGAGACTGAAGATGCGCCTCGGCGATCTGCTGGTTCAAGAGCAGATCGTCTCTGACGATCAGCTGCAACTTGCCCTGCAACAGCAGCGCCAGACCAGCCGCAAGCTGGGGACTACCCTCATCGATCTCGGCTTTATCAGCGAGGAGCAGCTGCTTAAGTTCCTGGCCCGCCAGCTGGGGGTGCCCTTCTTCGACCTCAACAACCTCACCATCGATGCCAAGGCGGTCGCCCTCTTGCCCGAGGTGCAGGCCCGCCGTTACCGCGCGCTGGCCGTGCATCAGAGCGAGCATGAGGTGACGGTAGCCATGTCGGATCCCGCCGATCTCAGCGCCCTGGATGCCATTGCCAATCTGTTGCGTCCGCGGGAGATGAAACTCGCCGTGGCCCGAGAGGGTCAGCTGCTCGACTATTTCGACCGCCTCTACCGTCGTACTCGCGAGATAGAGAGCTTCGCCGAGCAGTTGCAGGAGGAGTATCAGGACGCAGGCTTCGAGCTGGGATCCAGCAATCTGGAAGGGGGCAATGAGGGGGAGGCGACCGTGGCCAAGCTGCTGCGCTCCCTGTTCGAGGATGCGGTGCAGGTGGGCGCCTCGGATATCCACATCGAGCCGGACGAGAAGGTGCTGCGCATTCGCCAGCGTATCGATGGTGTGTTGCACGAGAACATATTGAACGAGGTGCGCATCGCCCAGGCGCTGGTGTTGCGCCTCAAGCTGGTGGCGGGTCTCGATATCTCCGAGAAGCGGCTGCCCCAGGATGGCCGTTTCGCCATGAAGGTGCGGGGCCGGGACGTGGATGTGCGACTGTCGACCATGCCGGTGCAGCACGGGGAGTCCGTGGTGATGCGGCTGCTGGATCAGAGCGCCGGTATTCTCTCCCTCGATGAGACGGGGATGCCGCCCGAGATACTGGTGCGCTTTCGCCGCCAGCTCAAGCGTCCCCACGGCATGATACTGGTGACGGGGCCGACCGGCAGCGGCAAGACCACCACGCTTTATGGCGCGCTGTCCGAGCTCAATCAGCCGAGTCAGAAGATCATCACGGTAGAAGACCCGGTGGAGTACCGACTGCCCCGGGTCAACCAGGTGCAGGTCAATCCCAAGATAGGGCTGACGTTCTCCCAGGTGTTGCGATCCACCCTGCGTCAGGATCCAGACATCCTGCTGGTGGGTGAGATGCGTGACAACGAGACGGTGGAGATAGGGCTGCGCGGCGCCATCACGGGCCACCTGGTACTGACCACGCTGCACACCAACGATGCCATCAGCAGTGCCCTGCGCCTCATCGACATGGGGGCCCCCGGCTATCTGGTGGCCAGCGCCCTGCGCGCCGTGGTGGCCCAGCGTTTGGTGCGTCGGCTGTGCGAGCACTGCAGCGAGCCCAAGGCGCCGGATGAGGGGCAAGAGAGCTGGCTGGCCACCCTGTCTGGGGAGGCGCCGGGCCAGCACGATTATCACAAGGGTCGTGGTTGCCAGAGTTGCAACTTCACCGGCTATCGTGGTCGGGTTGGCGTCTACGAGCTGCTCGAACTGGATCAGACCATGATGGATGCCCTGCGCCGTGACGATACCGAGGGCTTTGCCCGGGCCGCGCGCCAGCACCCCCACTATCGCCCTCTGGCCCTGACTGCCCTCGACTATGCCCGCAGTGGCATTACCTCGGTGGATGAGGTGCTGCGTCTGGCCGAGGATCTGGGTTAAGCCATGGCGAACTTTGCATACAAGGGACGCGACAAGCTTGGCAAGGCGGTCAGCGGCACCCTGGAGGCGGCCAGCGAACTGGCCGCCGCCGACAGCCTGATGCGGCGCGGCATCTTGCCGACCGAGCTGCGCGAGCTGCGTGCCAGCGGTGGTGACATCAATCTCTCCCAGCTGTTCGAATCCAAGGTGCGACTGGAAGAGCTGGTGGTGTTCAGTCGCCAGATGTATGCCCTGACCCGGGCCGGCATTCCCATATTGCGCGCCATCGCGGGCCTGGAAGAGAGTGCCCACAGCAAGCCCCTCAAACGAGCCCTGCATCAGCTCGGGGAAGATCTGGGCAATGGTCGGCCGTTGTCGAGTGCCATGCAGAGTCATCCCAAGGTGTTCAGCAGCCTGTTCATCGCCATCATCCACGTGGGGGAGAACACGGGTCAGCTGGAGGAAGCCTTCCAACAGCTTGCCAACTATTTCGATCTGGAGCTGGAGACCCGCAAAAGGATCAAGGCCGCCATGCGTTACCCCAGCTTCGTGATGATCGCCATCGGCATCGCCATGGTGATCCTCAACATCATGGTGATCCCGGTCTTTGCCAACATGTTCGCCAAGTTCGGGGTCGAGCTGCCCCTAGCAACCCGGATCCTGCTCGCCACCTCCCACTTCTTCGTGCACTACTGGTGGTTGCTGCTGGCGGGGTTGATTGCGAGCGTATTGGGTTGGCGCCACTGGGTGCGCACCCGGGCAGGCCAGCTGAGCTGGCACAGATGGCAGCTTAAATTACCCATAGTCGGCAGCATCATCGAGCGCTCCCTGTTGGCCCGCTTCGCGCGCAGTTTCTCCATGATGCTCAAGGCCGGTGTGCCCCTGAACCAGGCGCTGGCGCTGGTGGCCGATGCGGTGGATAACGCCTTCATGGCCGATCGGATCCGCGAGATGCGCGGCGGCATAGAGCGTGGCGAGAGCCTGCTGCGCACCGCCGGTGCCAGTGCCCTGTTTACCCCCCTGGTGATGCAGATGATCGCCGTGGGAGAGGAGACCGGCCAGGTGGACGAATTGCTGCACGAGGCGGCCGAGTATTACGAGCGGGAGGTGGACTACGACCTCAAGAGCCTCACCGCCCGCATCGAGCCCATCCTCATCGGCCTGGTGGCCATCATGGTGCTGATCCTGGCGCTGGGTATCTTTACTCCCATGTGGGACATGATGAGCGCGGTCAGGGGCGGAAGATGATGACTGCGAACTTGATGATTGGTTTGGGCATCGTTACTTCACCACAGCGGGACATGATGAGCGCGGTCAGGGGCGGAAGATGATGGCTGCGAACTTGATGATTGGTTTGGGCATCGTTACGTCACCACAGCGGGACATGATGAGCGCGGTCAGGGGCGGAAGATAATGGCTGCGAACTTGATGATTGGTTTGGGCATCGTTACGTCACCACAGCGGGACATGATGAGCGCGGTCAGGGGCGGAAGATAATGGCTGCGAACTTGATGATTGGTTTGGGCATCGTTACGTCACCACAGCGGGACATGATGAGTGCGGTCAGGGGCGGAAGATAATGGCTGTGAACTTGATGATTGGTTTGGGCCTCGTTACGTCACCACAGCGGGGCATGATGAGTGCAGTCAGGGCCGGAAGATGATGGCTGAGGGCTGGGGAAAAAGATGAGTCGCCAGGGGGAGCAAGACATTCGCTGGCTGTCGGGCTATCGGCTGCTGGCGGCCATTCTGGTGCTGCTGGTGATCATCGCCACCCTGGTCGGCGGCTATCACCGCCATCGCGATCAGGCGTTGGCGACCAGTCTGACCCTGCTTGGAGAGCAGTTTGCCGAGCGGATGCAGCGTCTCCATGGCCGCTGGCTCGAGGAGCGCAGACCTGCACAGTTTCACACCCAGGGGCAGGTCTGGCAATTTAGTGAGCGTGGTTGGCCACTGGGGCTGGCGCCATTGATAACCCCTTCCAGCGATTGCCAGCAACTGTGGCAGAGCGTCATGGGGTCGTCTTCGCTTGGCAATCTGCCGCTGCAATTTCGGGGAATGGTGGGGGGCTGCCTCATTGGCGCCGAGTCGCACTGGTTGCACTATCGCTTCGCCGATGGTCGGGTTTCCCCTTGGCGTGCGCCGCCAGGCGGGGCTGAACGAGGCTAACTTTTCACCTCGTTCCCATGATTTTTTTATATCTACATGAAATAATACCGCGTCCGATGGAGGATCCATGGCATATAGCAAGCGCAGAGAGTTCACAACAGGCGGGAGTCTGCCCCGTGGGGCTGCGGGCTTTTCGCTGATCGAGCTGGTGATTGTCATCGTCATCCTGGGCATATTGGCGGCCACCGCCTTGCCACGGTTTCTCGACGTGACCGACGAGGCGAAGAAGGCGAGCGTGGAAGGGGTGTCGGGCGGCTATGCCACCGCCGTCTCTCTGGTGCGAGCCCAGTGGGAAGCCGAAGGTCGGGCCAAGCAGGATGCACAAAATACCGTGCTCTATGATGGCACTCGCTTCTATCTGACTACTCCCACCGACAGCCAGATTGCCAATGGCGAGCTCTCTCCCGGTTATCCCATGGATACCGCGGGCGGAGCGGCTGACGTCGATCCGGCCAACTTGACAGCCCAGCGCTGTTTGCGAATTTGGGATGGATTGCTGCAAAATCCCCCCAAGGCTACTGCCAGCTTCTCCGAGGTGCGTAGTAGTGGTAATGACCTGAAATACTATGCCACCGTATCCAGTAATGGCCTCGACTCCGTTTGTCGCTACTACCTGGTCAATAGTTTGAGTAAGGGTAGTGATGGGCAGTATCAGGACCCGCAAGGGAGCACTGAGGCGTTCATGAGTTTCAGTTACCGCCCGGCTTCCGGCCAGGTGACCACCAATATCAACTGATTTTATTATCGACAGAGGACAAGAGATGAAAAAACAAGCAGGCTTTACCCTGGTAGAACTGGTGATCGTCATCATCATCCTGGGCATTCTGGCGGTCACTGCCGCACCCAAGTTCCTGAATCTGCAGGATGATGCTAACAAAGCTGCCGCCCAAGGTGTAGCTGCAGCCCTGCAAAGTGGCGCTCAATTGGTCTATAGCCGTTCAGCTTTGGATGGTACAGAGAAAGAGAAAACCGCTTCAGTTTCTGCTGGAAATAGTACTGTGACGACAGTTTATGGTTACCCTACAGCGGATAATGCTGGCATTGGTGAGGCTGTCACCATTGATGGCGGTTGGTCGCAGAAAAATGATGATGGTGTATTCACCACAGATCAGGCCAACAGCTGTGAAGTTGTTTATAAAGCTCCCTCTGTGGCTGGCGCTACGTTCTCGGTCTCGCTGAGTGGTGCGACTTGTAACTAAGCCGACTGGCAATGACGCGGGGCTCAATGCCCCGCTTTTCTGCGATGACTCAAGCGAGAGTGACAATGGCTTCGAGTAGAGGCTTTACCTTAGTCGAATTGGTCATCGTGATCCTGCTGCTCGGGATTCTGGCCGCCTTTGCCGTGCCCAAATGGCTGGGCAAAGGCGGCTTTGAAATCCATACCCTGCGCGACGAGCTGGTGGCCCGGCTGCGGCTGGTGCAGACCATGAACATGAACGAAGGCGCAGATCGCTGCACCCAGTTGGTGCTGGAGGCGAACCGCTTCGCTCACCTCACCCAGGTGGGCATCTGCAGTGCCAGCCCGATCGCCAACTGGAGTGCGAACGAACTGACTCGGGGCCGCCCGGTGCAGGCTTCCGGCACTATTGTCCTCTCCCCCGAGACATCACTCAGTTTCGATAAACGCAGTGGCCGTCCCTTGGGAACCTGCACCGCCGGCTGCGAGCTGACTGTGAGCGGAGGGGGGGAGTCAGTTCAGCTGCGCATCGAGGCCGAGGGGTATATCCATGCCCTCCCTTAACCATGCCAACTCTGCCCGCGGCTTTACCCTGATTGAGCTTGTCGTCGGCATGGTGCTGCTTGCGGTGGCACTGACCGGCATCCTGGGTTTGCTTGTCAATCAGGCCCCCCAGTCGGTCGATCCGGTGCAACAGGTACGTGCCGCCCAGCTGGCGCAGCGGGTCTTGAGCGAGATTTTGCAGAAATCCTTCGATGAAGACTCGGATCATAACGGTGGCCGTTATCGCTGTGGCGAGACGGCCGGTACCCCGCCCGTCACCATACCCTCCTGCTCGACCAGCTATGGCCCGGATCCCGATGAAGAGGGGCTCGCCCCCTATGTCTACAACGACGTGGACGATTTTGATACCGCGGGACAATGGCAGGATGCCAGTCTGTTTACCCAGACGGCTGTCGGCGTCAGCGACCAAGAGTATCGCCACTATCAGATCAGGATCGCCGTCACGCCAGATGCGCTGTTTGGCAGCCCGGGCGCCGGAGCGCAATCCATCGGCAAGCGTGTCGCGCTGACGGTGCGACTGCCGGATGGGAGTGAAGTGGATTTCACCCTCTATCGGGGAAATTACTGATGGGGGTGCACAGGGGCTTTACCCTGGTCGAGCTGGTCATGGTGATCCTGCTGCTCGGGGTCATGGCCACCTTCTCCAGCCAGTTCATCGGGATCGGCACCCAGATCTACGGCGATGCCAGTCGCCGTGAGCAGCTGATGAGCGATGCCCGCTTCGCCCTGGAGCGGCTCAATCGCGAGTTGCGCGACGCCGTGCCTGGCTCGGTGCGCATCGAAGATGATGCGCAGAACGGGATGGATCAGGGAGCCTGCCTGCGCTTCTGGCCCATCACCACCGCTAGCCGTTATCTGGGCTCGGCGGTCAGTGCTGGGCTCACCATAGTGACGCCGGATGTGTTGCCCGAACAGGATAAGGATCTGGCCATCGTCTATCCCCTGGCAAACCCGGATCTCACCCTGGATCAGGGCTGTGTCTATGGCCGCTGCGTCGCCGGGGTTGCCACGGTAGAGAGTCCTGTGTCGGGTGCCCTGTCGCTGACAATGGATGGCAGCGTCACCGCGGACTCCCCGGGCAAGCGTGTCTACTTTGCCAACCAGCAGGTTCGCTACTGCGTGACGGGCACTACCCTGACCCGGGCCAGTGCTGCCATCGGGTCTGACGTCAGCGTTAGCCCATCGGCCCTGATGGCCGAGCATATCCGCCCGGCGGCCTATTACTTCTATCGGGAGCCCGCCGCCTTCAGCCAGAGCGAGGTGGGAGTGCGGCTGGAATTTGAGCGCAGCGGCGAGCGTGTCGTCTTCAATCACAAGCTGGAGCTGCTCAATGTCCCCTAGGCCCCCTCGCATGATGACGCCCCAGAGTGGCAGCGCCATCATGGTCGCCCTTTTCGTCATCGTCATCATGGCGTTGCTTGCCGCGGCCATGGGGCGTTTCCTGCTCGATAGCAGTGAAAAAAACACGGTGGAGGTGCGCGGGGTGCGGGCCTTGATGGCGGCCCAGAGCGGCCTGGAAATAGCCCTTTATCAACTGTTTCCCAACCGCAGTGGCGCCGACCTGCCCGCCGCCTGCGCCAATGTGGCGGCGTCCCGGGCATTTGCCAATGATCCCGGCCTGAAGGGGTGTAAGGTGGCGGTGAGCTGCAATGAGGTCCAGACCCAGCGGGATGGCGAGATCAGCATCACCTACCGGCTCACCAGCCAGGGGCAGTGTGGTGGAGAGGCCCCGATGGGCGCCAGCCCGGACTTTGCCGTGAGCCGCACCCTGGTGGCGGAAGCCTTTGATGGAGTGACGCCGTGAGACCGCCTATGATGAGTGAGAATCCATGATGTCCCGTTTTCACCCCGCCCTTTGGTTGGCGCTGGCCTGGTGCTCAGCCTCGGTTGAGGCCGCCAGCCAGTGTACTGCGGCCTTCACCTACCCGGTCCAGAGTCATGCCGCTCCCGGCCGACTCACCATGAGTGGGGAGAGCCGGATCACCAGCGCCACCGTGGATACCAACTACCCCTTCCTTGGCAAAACCATCCAGCCAAATGCCAACTGCAACAACGGCGGCTATTGGAACGGGGGAACCTGGATCGCCAATTGCAACGTCAGCGGGGCCTTGGCCAATCCCCTCAAGGATGTGGCTTTTATCAGCGATCCCGATGAGTTTCCGGCCGATCCCGGCGATTTCCCCACCTACAACGGACAGAGCAACCTGGCATGTACCAGCGCCTTCACCCCCGCGCCCGGTAATTACAAGAACGCTTCCTGGAACAACGGCAACTGCCTGGCCACTCTGCAATCCGGGCAAACCTATCGCTTCGACACCCTGTCGCTCTCTGACGGGGCCGTGCTCAACCTCAATGGCGCGACCGTCTATGCCAAGGCAGTACAGGTCACAGGGTACTCGGATGGCATCAAGGGCAGTGGCAACCTGCACGTGGATCAGCTGACGGTCTCCGGCAACGGCAAGCTGTCCGGTGCGAACGTCACCGTTTATGACAGACTGGCGCTGTCGACCAGCTCGATTGGCAATGTCACGGCCAGTTTCCAACCCCACTATCTCGACAGGGCCAGCTTGAGTGGGCAGAGTCAGATGCCCATGGCGGCGGGCGACTGGGCCATCAGGGACCTGACGGTCGAGGACAACAGCGACATGACTCTGCAGGGCCACAGCTCCCTCAGCGTCTATGGACTCAAGATGAAAGACCAGGGCAGGATCACGGCGGCGGGTAGTCGCGGCGATCTGACCCTCAAGTTGCATCAGACCCTGGAGGTGAGCGACAACGGCGTCATCAATGGCTACTTGCAGGCCCCCTATGTCAGGACATTCAAGCATCAGAGCTCGTCCGATATCCGGCTCTACTTCCGTGGCGGCAGCCACTGGATCGACAAGCTGGAGCTTGGCAGCAACGACAAGCTGATCTTCGATACCGGCGATGCCGCCCAGCTCTACCTCAAGAGTGACCTTACCCTGAGTAACCAGATGGAGGTCAATGCCGGCGGCAAAGCCAACGATCTGATGTTCTACCACTTTGGCAGGATGACCATCAGCGACAACGCCATGCTCAACGCCATCCTCTATGTGAATGCGGGTGATCTGGTCATGAGCGGGCAGGCTCAGCTGACGGGGGCTGTGTCGGCGGTAAATGTCACCATGGCGAACAATAGCAAGATCATCCATGAACCTTTTACCGGTGACTGGCCCGGTATCTGCGAAGAGGATCTGCTCTGCTTCAGTGACGACTTCTCCGCCAGCAACCTCGGCAACAGCTGGGTGGTGGCCCGCAGCAGCGGCAATTTCACCCCCGCCATCGTCAATGGCCGGCTCGGCATGACCCAGGCCAGTCCCCGCCAGTCCACTTCGGCGACTTATCAGCGCCTGTTCCCCGCCGCCAACAATCTGGTGACCATCGAATTCGACCAGTATGCCTATGGGGGCAACGGGGCGGACGGTATGGCGGTGGTGTTGTCCGATGCCAGGGTGACCCCCCAGCCGGGGGCTTTCGGTGGGCCGCTTGGTTATGGTTTCAAGCCAGGTGTCAGCGGTTTTGCCGGAGGCTGGCTCGGGGTGGGAATAGATGAATATGGCAACTTCTCCGGCGAAGGCGGGGCGACCAACAAGGGGCGGCGCAAGCAGTCCGTGGTGGTGCGTGGCTCGGGCTCAGGCACCAGCGGCTACAACTACCTCAAGGGCACCTGCAACAACGGCGCCGACAACGCTGGCGGCAACTGCCTCTCACCGGCTGTGGACAGCGGCTCGGACAGTAGTCGCCCCCATCGCTATCGGCTGACGGTGGATTCGCGTACCGGCGGTCAGTCCCTGGTCAAGATCGAGCGCAACACGGGAAGCGGTTACAGCACCCTGATCGACAGCTTCAATGCTGCCGGTCAGAGCGGCCAGGCCGCCGTGCCTGATAACTTCCTGTTGTCGCTGACTGGCTCGACCGGGGACCTGACTAATGCCCACCAGATAGACAATGTCCGGATCTGCGCCCTGCGCTCCGACCCCGTAGGCAATCAGATTGACCATTTTGAGTTCGACCATGGTGGCCATCCCCTGACCTGCAATCCGGAGACCCTGACCATCCGGGCCTGCGCCAATGCCAGTTGCAGCCAGCTGTTCACCGATCCCGTGAGCGCCACGCTGACACCGGCAAAGAGCGGCAGCAATGGCTGGATCGCCAGCAATCAGGTGAGCTACAGCGGCAACACTGCCATGGTGAGCTTCAGCGGCGGCAGCACCAGCTTGCAGCTGCGCAACAACCTCAAGGGGGCCGTGGTCGTGGGGGTGAGCGGCTCGACCCCGTCCACCAAACCGCTGAGTACCAGCTTGTGCCGGGCGGGGGGCGGGGCGCTCAGCGCCTCTGCCTGTACTCTGGACTTTGCCGACAGCGGCTTTGTGTTCGATGTGCTGGATACCCTGGCCAACAAACCGCAGCAGGTGGTGATGAAGGCGGTCAAGAAAGACGATGCGAGCCAGCAGTGCGTGCCCGGTTTTGCCGATGTGAGCAAGCCGGTCAGCTTCTGGAGCGGCTATGTCAGCCCGGCGAGCAATGCCTTTGACAGCAGGGTCACGGTCAACGGCACTGCCATCGCCACTTCCCAGGGGACGGCCATCACCAGCAACCTGAATTTCGATGCCAAAGGTGAAGTGACCCTGGTGGTCAACTATCCGGATGCGGGCAAGATGCAGCTCAATGTCCGCCACGATGGCAGTGGTGACACGGCCGGCCTGGTGATGACGGGAGCGGATACCTTCATCAGCCGTCCGGTCGGGCTCTGCATCACGCCCGCTGAGGGCTCCTGTACGGCAGGGAATGCCAGTTGCGCCGTGTTCAAGAAGACCGGTGAGGCGTTCCAGCTGGATATCAAAGGGGTGGCCTGGCAAGCGGACGATGACAAAGACTTGTGCCGCGACAACCTGGCGACCCCCAACTTCGCGCTGGCCAATATTGCGCTGGGCAGCGAGCTGGTGGCGCCCAAACCCGGTGTGGAGGCAGTGGTCGGCACGTCCAGCTACGACCACTCCAACCAGAAGAGCGGCGACAATCTCAACTCCGTCGGCCAGTCGGTGGGCGAGGTCGGGGTGTTCCGGATGACGGCGACACCACCAGTGGCGATATCCCCAGCAACGGGTTATTTCGGATACACCATTCCTCCCGCTATCAGCACGCCTGTAGGGCGCTTTATTCCGGTGGATTTCAATCTGGTCAGCGGCGACATCATGCCCGCCTGCGGCGAGTTTTCCTATATGGGGCAACCCTTCCTGGCGAAGCTGAATATCCAGGCCCGCAATCAGTTTGGCGAGACAACCCAAAACTATCGAGGGGATTTTGCCAGGGGGGATGCCTATCTGAGCGTGGCCAACAACCGAGACGGGGTGTCACTCTCCGCCCGGCTGCGCAGTCTGGGGCCGCTGCCCTGGGTGGCAGGGGAGGCCGATTTCAAGGGGGCGACGGACTTTGCCCGCCGCTCCGATGACCAGCCGGACGGCCCCTACCGCGCCCTCTCGTTTGGTCTCTATATGCAGGATCAGGATGGTGAGCGGACCCTGATCGCCAACCCCGACTTCAATGACGTGCAGGTTGGGACATGCAGCGGTGCCAGCTGCAATGCGAGGCTCATCGATGAGGTGCCCATGGAGGCTTACTTTGGCCGAGTGCAGGCCGGCACCCGGCAGGGGGTGGCCACGGCGCCGCTGGCGGTGCCCCTGCAACTGCAATATTACCAGGCGGGGGAGTGGCACTATATGCTGGCGGATCAATGTACCCGTCTCTCCCTAAGCGATGATGGCATCCTGTTTACCGACGACAATCAGAGTTTCGATGAGGGAAGCGGCAATCTGTCGCTGGATGACAACACCCGGATCCGGCTCGGCTTGGGTCAGATGGCGCCTGGTACCATGGCTGAAACCGCACGGGATGGCGTCGTCCTTTTGCAGTTCGGGGCCCCAGGCCGATCAGTGCGTATTCCATTTAGGCTCGATCTGAGCAGGCAACCCGAGTCGGCGTTGCAACCAGGACGGCGGCCGCTCTGGCTTTTGGACCCCCAGAGCCTGAATGGCATGGCGATTTTCGGCATGGGTCGCGGTAATGACAGAATTATTTATCGCCGCGAAGTGATGCACTGAAACTGATATCTGGACGAGGATCGGGGCTGTTTGGCCTGAGCCCGCCTCTTATCTCCTTGTTTCTTAGTGTTTGTCTGCTTGTGCCAGTGAGTGATGACTCGCATTTTTGTCGCGCTTGATTGATTGGTGACAGTTTGAGCGCTTGCCGATTGGGGTGCGCATTGGTAAAGTTAGCCGGTTTTCCGCACCTCCAAATTCTTAGGATTTCCCGTAGCCATGTTCAAAAAGCTCAGAGGCGTCTTTTCCAACGATCTGTCGATCGACTTGGGAACTGCCAACACCCTGATCTACGTAAAAGATCAAGGGATCGTCCTTAACGAACCCTCAGTTGTCGCCATTCGCCAAGAGCGCGGGAACGCCAAATCGGTCGCTGCCGTCGGTCATGCCGCCAAGCAGATGCTGGGCCGTACCCCAGGCAACATCTCCGCCATCCGTCCGATGAAAGACGGCGTTATCGCCGATTTCTACGTGACCGAGAAGATGCTGCAGCACTTCATAAAGCAGGTTCACGACAACAACTATTTCCGCCCCAGCCCCCGTGTGCTGGTGTGCGTGCCGTGTGGTTCTACCCAAGTAGAACGCCGTGCCATCAAGGAATCTGCACTGGGCGCTGGTGCCCGTGAGGTTTACCTGATCGATGAACCCATGGCTGCCGCCATCGGTGCCGGCCTGCCGGTTTCCGAAGCGACAGGTTCCATGGTGGTCGATATTGGTGGTGGTACCACTGAAGTGGCCATCATCTCTCTGAACGGCGTGGTTTACTCCCAGTCCGTGCGGATCGGTGGTGACAAGTTTGACGAAGCCATCATCAGCTACGTGCGCCGCAACTATGGCAGCCTGATCGGGGAAGCCACCGCCGAGCGCATCAAGCACGAGATAGGCTCCGCCTATCCGGGCGAAGAAGTGCGCGAGATCGAAGTGCGTGGTCGTAACCTGGCTGAAGGTGTACCGCGCAGCTTCACTCTGAACTCCAACGAGATCCTGGAAGCGCTGCAAGAGCCGCTGTCCGGGATCGTCGCCGCCGTGATGGTGGCCCTGGAGCAATCTCCGCCGGAACTGGCGTCCGACATCTCCGAGCGCGGCATGGTGCTGACCGGTGGTGGTGCCCTGCTCAAGGATATCGACCGTCTGCTGATGGAAGAGACTGGCATTCCGGTTGTCGTGGCTGAAGATCCCCTCACCTGTGTGGCCCGTGGCGGCGGCAAGGCGCTGGAGCTGATCGACATGCACGGTGGCGACCTATTCCACTACGAATAAGACCCAAAGCCGGCCGAGCGCCGGCTCTTTTTTGACGACTCATGAAACCCATTTTTGGTAGAGGCCCTTCGCTTCAGTTACGGTTGTTTCTCGCCGTCATCATCTCGGTTGCTGCCATCGTTGCGGATTCCCGCTTCGGTGTGTTCAGTCACGTCCGCGTTTATCTGAGCTCCCTCGTCAGCCCGCTGCAATATATCGCCAATGCCCCCAGCTCCCTGCTCGACACCATGTCGACTCAGGTGCAGACCCGATCCGACCTGATTGAGCAGACCAAGCAGCAGGAGCAGCAGTTGTTCACCCTGCGCTCGCGCCTGCTCAAGATGGATCATCTGGAGCATGAGAATCAGCGGTTGCGAGAACTGCTCGGCTCCCCAGTTCATAACGAGTCCCGAAAGATGGTGGCCGAGCTGCTGTCGGTGGATTCCGACCCCTTCAGCCATCAGGTACTGATCAACAAGGGCGCACTGGATGGCGTCTATAACGGCCAGCCGGTGATCAACGATCAGGGGGTGATAGGACAGGTACTGCACGTGGGATCCACCACCAGCCGCGTCCTGCTCATCACCGACACCAGCCACGGCATTCCGGTACGGGTGCTGCGCAACGATCTGCGCGCCATCGCCTCCGGCAGTGGCGAGCTGGACAAGCTGGAGCTGCGCAACCTGCCGCGCAATACCGATGTGCAGGTGGGGGATCTGCTGGTCACCTCGGGCCTGGGCGGCCGCTTCCCGGAAGGCTATCCGGTGGCGACCGTGACCCGCTCCGACTATGTGGAGGGCAAGCCCTTCGCCCAGATAGAGGCCAAGCCGCTGGTGGCGCTCGACAGATTGCGTTACCTCTTGCTGCTGTGGACTGACAAGAAGCCCGAGGTCCATGACGCAGAGGCCGTGGTACCGGCTGCCTCGGCCGCGGGAGCAACCCGCTGATGCTGGAACCCGCTAGCGGGCGAGTCTGGATCTGGCTCTCGGTCATGCTGGCCCTGAGCCTCTCCATCATGCCGCTCCCCTTTCAGTTCGAACCTTTCCGGCCGGACTGGCTCGCCATGGTACTCATTTACTGGGCACTGGCCTTGCCTCACCGGGCCAATGTCGGCACCGCCTGGGTGGCCGGTCTGCTGCTGGATGTGCTGCTGGGCAGCACCCTCGGCGTGCGTGCCATGGCCATGGCCATCAGTACCTACCTGGCGGCGTTCCAGTTCCAGAAGATCCGCAACTTCTCCCTCTGGCAGCAGGCTCTCATCATAGGTCTGCTCTCCCTGGTGGGTAAGGTCGCCATCTTCTGGGCCGAGCATCTGTTTGGTCGTGCTAGCCTCAATCTGGCCTATTTCTGGTCCACCCTCTCCACGATGTTAATATGGCCTTGGGTGTTTCTGGTGCTGCGCAAAGTGCGCCGCCGCTTTAATATCAAGTGATTATGAGCAAACATAACGAACTGCAACTCTATCTGGCCTCCGGCTCCCCCCGTCGCCGCGAACTGCTGACCCAACTCGGTTACCGCTTTGAGGTGCTCAAGCTGGATGTGCCGGAACAGCGTCTCGAGGGTGAGAAGCCCCAGGATTACGTCTGCCGCCTCGCCCGTGACAAGGCGATGGCCGGGGTGGCGGCAGCGCCAAGCGTGCTTCCCGTGCTCGGTGCCGACACCATAGTGGTGCTCGGTGATCGGGTGCTGGAGAAGCCCTCGGATCTGCTCGATGCCAAAGACATGCTGGAGGCGCTCTCCGGTCGCGTGCATCAGGTGATGACAGCGGTGGCCCTGGCCACGAAAGATCGCTGTGATGTGCGACTGGTGACCACCAATGTGGCCTTTCGCAAGCTGGATGAGAGCGAGATCGAAGCCTATTGGCGCACCGGCGAGCCCTGCGACAAGGCCGGGGCTTATGGTATCCAAGGGATTGCTGGCAAGTTTGTCAGCCGCATCGAGGGCAGTTACAGCGCCGTGGTCGGCCTGCCCTTGCTGGAGACGGATCTACTGATCAAGGCACATCTGGAACAGGCGGGCTGAGTCTTTCCCCGGGTTTTACCCTGTTACCTCCGCCCCTGTTCCGGATGGCTGCCCAGAATTCAAAACTAGAACAGACAAGGTAACTTATGTCGGTAGAACTGCTGGTAAACGTCACTCCCTCAGAGACCCGGGTCGCCTTGGTCGAGAACGGCCTGCTGCAAGAAGTGCACGTAGAGCGCCAGGCCAAGCGTGGCATTGTGGGTAACATCTACAAGGGCAAGATCAGCCGGGTGCTGCCCGGCATGCAGGCTGCCTTTGTCGACATCGGTATGGACAAGGCCGCCTTCCTGCACGCCTCCGACATAGTGCCCCATACCGAGTGTGTGGCGGTCAAGGAGAAAGAACAGTTCCAGGCGGGCAACATCGCCGAGCTGGTTCGTCAGGGGCAGGACATCATGGTACAGGTGGTGAAAGATCCTCTCGGTACCAAAGGTGCCCGCCTTACCACCGACATCACTCTGCCGTCCCGCTATCTGGTGTTCATGCCGGGCAGCGCCCACGTCGGCGTCTCCCAGCGGATCGAATCCGAAGCTGAGCGTGAACGTCTCAAGCGCACCGTGGCCGGTTATGTGGACGATCTCGGTGGCTATATCATCCGTACCGCCGCCGAGGGAGTGGGGGAGCAGGAACTTGAACAAGATGCCGCCTTCCTTAAGCGGCTGTGGCGCAAGATCCTGGAACGCAAGCACAAATACCCTCCCTGCAAGATCCTCTATGAAGATCCCAGCCTGGCGTTTCGGGTGGTGCGTGACTTCGTCGGCGCCGAGCTCGACAAGATCCGGGTCGATTCCAGACAGAGCTTCGAGGCACTCAAGCGCTTCACCGAGGAGTATGTGCCCGAGCTTGCCAGCAAGCTGGAGTACTATGCGGGCGAGTCGCCCATCTTTGATCTCTACGATGTGGAGAACGAGACCCAGCGCGCCCTGGAGCGCAAGGTGGAGCTGAAATCCGGCGGCTACCTCATCATCGATCAGACCGAGGCGATGACCACGGTGGATATCAACACCGGCGCCTTCGTCGGTCACCGTAATCTGGAAGAGACCATCTTCAACACCAACGTCGAGGCGACGGCGGCCATCGCCCGTCATCTGCGGCTGCGCAACCTCGGCGGCATCATCATCATCGATTTCATCGACATGCAGTCCGAGGATCACAGGCGCAGGGTGCTGCACAGCCTGGAGCAGGCCCTGGCCAAAGACAGGGCCAAGACCAACGTCAACGGTTTCTCCCAGCTCGGTCTGGTGGAGATGACCCGCAAGCGCACCCGCGAAAGCCTGGAACATGTGCTCTGCTCCGAGTGCCCGGAGTGCAAGGGGCGCGGCCGGGTCAAGACGGTGGAGTCGGTCTGTTTCGAGATACTGCGGGAGATCATCCGCGTCAACCGTGCCTACGATGCCGATCAGTTCACCGTCTACTCGGCGCCTGCCGTGGCGGATTATCTGCGCGGGGAGGAGTCCCACAGCCTGGCCGAGCTGGAGGTCTTTATCGGCAAGCAGGTTCGACTCATCAGCGAGCCGCTCTGTGGTCAGGAACAATTTGATGTGGTGATGATGTAGTGATCCACCGTTGGTTGAGTCGGGGCTGGCTGGCCCTCGGAGTCTGCTTCGTACTGCTGGCACTGCTGGTCAGCCTGGTGCGCCTTGGCGGTCCTCTGATCAACCAACATCGCCAGGCCCTGCTCGATCATTTGCTCGCGGGGAGTCAGCTTGAGGCCAGTGTCGATGCCGTCGGCTTGGGGTGGACCCAGAACGGCCCTGCGTTGGCCCTTGAGAACTTCACCATAGCCCCGGATTCGGGGCGTTTTGCTATTCGCCTCGGCAAAGTCTGGGCTCATCTCGATTTCTGGCAATCTCTGCAGCGGCTCAGGCCCGTGTTTGGCGAGTTGCAACTGAGCGATGGTGATATTCACCTCGATCTCAGCCAGCCAGCCGAGGCGCAGAAGGAGAAGCCCCATGACCAGCAGCGGGCCCTGCTGCGTTTCTTGCTGACCCAACTCGACACCTTCGATGTGCACAACACCCGTGTCAGCATCACCACTGCCCTTGGCGCGTTGCGGGCGCTGGATGTGGCCAATCTGCGCTGGCGAAACAGCGGCAAGCGCCATCAGGGGGTGGGCAAGGCTTATCTGGTCAATGGCGTGGGCGAGCGCACCCTGGATCTGATCCTGGATGTCACCAGCCCGGCGCGCAGCTTCGACAGGCTGGAGGGGCAACTCTACCTTGGCGCCAAGCAGCTCGATCTGGGCCCGCTGCTGGCCCGGATCCATCAGGGGGAGCCCAAGGTCGATGGCCAGCTCGACTTCCAGCTGTGGAGCAGCTTCGCCGGTGGCCAGATTGGCGACTCCCTGCTCGCTTTTGGTAACAACTACCTCATCTGGAAAGATCCCAAACAGGGCGAGACTCACCGTCTGGGCCTGCAGGGGGGCAAAGTACAACTGCGTCGGGAGGGGGATGACTGGCAACTGGCCAGCCACGACATGACCTTCAAGCTCGACGGCAAACCCTGGTTGCGCAGCAGGTTGCAACTCGAGCGCATCGGCGACAAGATCCAGGGTTATGTGCCCGCCGTGGATCTCAAGCAGGCGGCCAGCCTGAGCCAGCTGGTCTCTGGCCTCTATCCCGAGTTGGCCGAGACCCTCAAGCAGACCCAGCCAGAAGGGGAGCTGCAGGCGTTGTCCTTGCAGGCGGCGGGTGACTGGCAGGGACTCTCCCTGAGTGGCCGCCTCGCCCATCTCACACTCAAGGCCTGGCAGGATGTGCCAGGGGTCGAGGATCTCAACGGCGAGTTCTGGCTCACCCCGACCGGCGGCAGCGCCCGGCTAGGGATGAGCAAAGACAAGCTGGATCCGGCTCGTCACTTCAAGCGCGTCATTCCCATCGACGATTTCTCGGCCCGTCTCGATTGGTGGCACGCCCCTCAGGGCTGGGTGCTCTATGGCCAGGACATTCGCCTCGACAACCCTGACCTGAGCCTCAGCAGCCGTTTTCGACTCGACTTGTTCGAACACCCCTTCCTGGCCCTGACCGGCCACGTTGACGTCAAGAATGCGGCCCACGCTGATGGCTACTTCCCCCTCGCCGTGATGGACAAGAGCCTGGTCGATTACCTGAGTGGCGCCATTCAGGGGGGGCAGGCCAAGGGGGCAGATCTGCTCTGGTATGGCGAGTTCAAAGATTTCCCTTATGCCAAGGGAGAGGGCATTTTCCAGGTGGCCGTGCCCCTCGAGAGGGCGCGCTTCCAGTTTGATCCCGGCTGGCAACCCCTCACCGACTTGCAGATCGACTTGCTGTTCCAGAATGCCAGCCTGGATATGCGCAGCCACTCAACCCGGCTCGGCAAGGCGGGATCAGACGATGTCCATGCCTGGATCCCGGATCTCTACCCCGGAGCCCATCTCTACATCGACGCCAAGGTAGCAGGAGAAGGCAAGGCCATCAGCGACTACCTGCAAGCCTCGCCCCTGAATGATTCGGTCGGTCAGGCTCTGCGTGAGCTGGAAGTGCGCGGTCCTCTCAAGGGGTCCGTCAAGCTCGACATTCCTCTCGATGGCGAGGGGGAGGTGAAGGCCGAAGGCCACGCCGACTTCAACAACAACCGGGTACGGGTGGCTGCTCTGGATCTGCCCCTGACGCGGGTGCAAGGCCGGCTCGATTATGACAACGAGCAGACCCGTTTTCGCGGCCTCAAGGCCAGCCTGTGGGATCAGCCCCTGACCCTGGACTATCAGGGCAAGCAGCAGCCGGGGGCCTACAAAGTCGAGCTTGGTTTCAAAGGCAATTGGGACAGTACCCGCCAGCCGAAGCAGATAGGCGACCTGGCCATCTTGCAGGGACGCAGTGACTGGCGCGGCACGCTGGCTTTGAATCTGCCAAGCGGCAAGCCGTTCAACTTCCAGCTCGGTCTCGATTCGACGCTGCAAGGCATGGCCCTGACCCTGCCTGCCCCGCTCAACAAGGCGGCTGGGATGCGCCAACCGCTCAAGGTCAGGGTACGAGGTCTGGATGGGGTTGCCGAAATTCATGGCACTCTGGGTACAGATATCGCGCTGCAAAGCAGTCTGGTCTATGGCGAGGCGAGCCCCTATCTGAGCCGACTGCGGCTGGATGTGGGCGGTGCCGGTGGCCGAGGGCTGCGTGACAAACCCATGCTGATCGCCATCAACCAACCCAACGCCGATGTGGCAGGCTGGATAGCCAAGCTCAATCGCTGGTTGCCGGAGCACGGAGACAAGGGCACGGCCCTGGTGGGGCCCGCCTTCTTGCCGCAAGACTGGTGGGTGGACGGTCAGCTGGTACAGGCGAGCCTGGGCAGTGCCCTGCTCAAAGCGGTGCACTTCACGGTCGGTCCCGTCGCCGGGGCGACCGAGGTGATGATCGACAGCCCGGACGTGATGGGGGTGGTGCGTCTCCCCCTGGCAGCCCGTCAGCCGGTCGATGCCAAGTTTGCCCGCATTTACTGGTCCGGCAGTAGCAAGGACCTGCGACCCGGTGCCGATGCCAATCAAGACAGGGCAATCATGGATGCCATGCCCTGGCTCAAGTTCAGTTGTCTGGATTGCCGTTTTGGCGCCTTGCCCCTGGGGTCTGTCAAGGGAGAGCTGGTGCCAACTCCCGGCAAGGTGAGCCTCAAAGGGCTCGATATGCGGCTGGCGAACAGCCAGCTCAGCGGCAGTGCCGACTGGACCGCGAGCGCCACTGGCATGCAAACCCGGGCCCGGCTGAACGTGAACAGCAAAAACAGCGAGTTGCTGCTCAAGCGGCTCGGTTACATCTCCCCCATCGGCGATGCCCCAGCCAAGGCCAAGGCGAGTCTCAGCTGGCAGGATGTACCCTATAGATTCGATCTGGCGAGTCTGAATGGCACGGCCGAGTACCAACTGGAAGGCGGGACCCTGCGTGAGGTGAACGACAAGGGCGCCCGGCTGCTCTCCTTGCTGAGTCTGGACTCCATAGTGCGCAAGCTGCGCCTCGATTTTCGTGATGTGTTCGACAAGGGCTTCTACTTCGAGTCCATGTCCGCCACGGCCAGGATCGACAAAGGCACAGTGCAAAACAATGACTTCTACATGAAGGGGGCAGCGGGTAATCTCAGAGGTGAAGGGGTGCTGGATCTGGTGCGTTGGCAGATAGATTATGAGTTGAGCTTCTCCCCCAATCTGGGCGGCACCCTGCCGGTGGTGGCGGCTTTCTCCCTGACCCCCATCACCGGGCTCTATGTGCTGGCGCTCTCCAAGCTGCTCGAACCCGTGGTGGATGTCATCACTCGCATCGATTTTCGAGTCTCTGGCCCCATCGACGCTCCCAAGCTTATCGAGGCGGGACGGGACAGGGCCATGATCAAGCTCAACCGGGGTCAGAAGCAGGCAGTGGAGCAGGTGGCACCGACCCTGCCCCCCAATGAGGTGAGTCCTTTCCTGCTTAATCCCAAGCACGATGGCCCGTCCCAGCGCTGAACCTCCAACCGGATGATGAACAAGGAGTGAGTCATGTGGCTATGTGCTATGCAGTTGATCTCGGGGCGACACTGGGCCGATAACAGGGCGCAGATCGCCCGTTTGCTGGCAGCGCTTCCCTCGGCGCGCCCCCTGCTGGTGTTGCTGCCGGAGAACTTCGCCCTCTTTGGCGAGCGGCAGGGTTATCTGGATGGGGCCGAAGCGTTGGCGACCGTGCCAAGCGAGGCTGAACCCATTCAGGCTCAGTTGGCCCGGTGGGCTCAAGAACAGGGTATCTGGCTGGTGGCGGGCGCCATGCCCACCACCATTCCCGGCTCGGACCATATCCACACCAGCTCCCTGGTGTTCGATCCGGCGGGGGTTCGCCGAGGTCATTATCACAAGATCCATCTGTTCGACGTGGATGTGGCGGACAACCATGGTCGTTACCGGGAATCCGAGACCTTCAGCCCGGGTCAGGAGGTCAGTCTGATCGACTCGCCCTTTGGCCCCCTCGGCCTCTCTATCTGTTATGATCTGCGCTTTCCCGAGCTCTATCGTCGGCTGAGCGGCCAGGGTGCCCGGGTGTTGCTGGTGCCTGCTGCCTTTACCGCGGTGACGGGGGAGGCGCACTGGGAGCCGTTGTTGCGGGCCCGCGCCATCGAGAACCAGTGCTATGTGGTGGCGGCCAATCAGGGCGGCAGCCACGAGACGGGCCGCCAGACCTGGGGCCACAGCATGATCATCGATCCCTGGGGACGGGTGTTGGCCCAGCAGGCCAATGGCCCCGCCAATGTGCTGGCCCCAATGGATCCGGCTCTCATTGACGACTTGGCGCGTGCCATGCCGGTGTTGCAGCATACTCGCTTGCGTTGAGATGCCCACCGCCTGCGCCCGCAGCAGCGCGAGTACGCCTCTGCAACATGCCGCGCCGAGTGGGGCGACCTGGCGACGCGTATTCCATATCAGATCAGGCCAACTTGAGGCCGATGATCCTGTTCGCAATGGGATCCTGAACCGAACATTGCCGCTCGTGCGGCACTCGCCGCCTTGTCGGATGGCGAGCCTGGCCTCCGAAGAGCGCCGGGCACCTTGAGCCCTATTTTTGACCCCGGACGGGGATGGAGAAGAAGTTGAGTCTATTGAATCAGGTGAGTGCCTCACTGTTGGCCCCCAATGGTCTGGATGAAGGCCGCTTGCAGCAGCTGCTCGGCAGCCTGATGAGCCACCAGGTGGAGTTTGGCGATCTCTATTTCCAGCGCAGCTGGCATGAGTCCTGGATGCTGGAAGATGGCATCGTCAAAGATGGCAGTTACAACATCGACCAGGGGGTCGGGGTGCGTGCCGTCAGTGGCGAGAAGACCGGTTTCGCCTACTCGGACGAGCTGAGCCTGCGCGCCTTGCAGCAATCCGTGACCGCCGCCCGTGGCATTGCCGCCGCTGGGGCAGAGGGCAAGGTGAAGGCCTGGGCCAGAACCTCGGCCAATTTGCTCTATCCCGCCCTGGATCCTCTGCAGACTCTGGACAAGCATCAGAAGATTGCCCTGCTCGAACAGATGGACAAGTTTGCCCGCAGCCTGGATCCGGCGGTGACTCAGGTGATGGCTTCCATCAATGGGGTCTATGAAGAGATCCTGGTCGCAGCCACCGACGGCACCCTGGCCGCCGACATTCGCCCTCTGGTTCGTCTTTCTGTGACAGTGCTGGCCGAGCGGGGCGATCGCCGCGAGCGCGGCAGCGCCGGTGGGGGTGGCCGTTTTGGTTATGACTGGTTCCTGGAACTTGATGGTCTTGAGAGTCGGGCTTTTGGCTTTGTGCGCGAGGCGGTACGCCAGGCGCTGGTCAATCTGGAGGCGATAGACGCTCCGGCCGGCACCATGCCCGTCGTGCTCGGCTCAGGTTGGCCTGGGGTGCTGCTGCACGAGGCGGTCGGTCATGGCCTGGAGGGGGATTTCAACCGCAAGGGCTCTTCCGCCTTCGCCGGACGTATCGGTGAGCAGGTGGCCTCCAAGCACTGCACCATCGTCGATGATGGTACCCTGCAGGGGCGCCGTGGCTCTGTCACCATAGATGATGAAGGGGTTCCCGGCGGCTATAACATGCTGATCGAGAACGGCATTCTTAAAGGCTATCTGCAAGACAAACAGAATGCCCGCCTGATGGGGGTAGCGCCGACGGGCAATGGTCGTCGCGAATCCTACGCCGCCCTGCCGATGCCCCGCATGACCAACACCTACATGCTGGCGGGTGAGTATGATCCGGCGGAGATCATCGCCTCGGTCAAGAAGGGTATCTATGCCCCCAACTTTGGCGGTGGTCAGGTGGATATCACTTCCGGCAAATTCGTCTTCTCCGCCTCCGAGGCATATCTGATCGAGGATGGCAAAATAACCACTCCCATCAAGGGGGCAACCCTGATCGGCAACGGCCCGGAAGCCATGAGCCAGGTCTCAATGGTGGGCCGGGATCTCGCGCTGGATCGCGGCGTTGGGGTCTGTGGCAAGGAGGGGCAGAGCGTGCCGGTTGGGGTAGGTCAGCCGACGCTCAAGCTGGATCAGCTCACCGTGGGCGGCACCCAGTAACAGGTCATCCAGCTTGCCCGTGCTTGAACAAAGACCCCGGCCCAGTGCCGGGGTCCTTGTTTTATCGACGTGGGAGGCAACAAAAAGCCCCGGACCATGCCGGGGCTGTGGGAGGGGGATCAGTTGACCGAGATGGCTCTGGCATCGATGTAATATCGGGTATGGCCCTGAGGATCTGTCTTGATCCTGGCCAGCAGCCGGTCGGCATCCTTGTATTCCCAGTCCTGGACGAACCGGGCAGGAGAGGGGGTGGCGACACCAACCACGTTCAGGTATTCATGAAACAGGCTGTAGCTACGGATCTCAGTCAGCATATCTTCCATTGCATATCTCCTGAGGGGTAAATGGTTGAGGCAATACCACCTTAATCCTCGCAAACTGAATCACAGATGTACAAAAAACAACCCAAAAAGCCCTACTCTCCTCTCTTTCAATCCGGCTTGCTCAGGAGCCGTCGCCTTCCCACGCCTGCTCGATAGCTTGGTTGGTTGAACTTGCACTCTTGTGTTCTACCTGGACGGCAGGGGGGCTGTGGAACACGGGATCCTGGGCAACTTCCTTGATGCCGTTGATGCAGAACTGCATGCCCATACAGACCAGCAAGAAGCCCATGATGCGGGTCATGGCATCGATGCCCGTCTCCCCCAACAGCTTGCAGACCGGATCTGCCAGCTTGAGCACGCCCCAGCTCAGCAGGCTCATCAGGGCGAAGGCGGTCACGACACCACTGTAGATAGTCAGGCGCGGGCTATCTGCCGGTAGATCCGCAATTTGGGCGGCACCACTTATCACCAGAGCCATGGTGCCAGGGCCGCACATGCTGGGCATGGTGAGCGGCACAAAGGCGATGCTCTGGTTGGCATCCGTTTCTCCGGCCTGGGGCGGGGCCGGGAACAGCATGCGAAAGCCGATAAAGCCGATGATGAGGCCACCGGCCAGACGCAGTCCCGGTATGGAGATACCGAACAGATCCAGGATGGAGGAGCCGATGAAGAAGCTGACACAGAGGGTCACGAACAGATAGATGGCGGCGAGATTGATCTGGCGGCGCACATGTTCCCGGGACATGCCCTTGCTCAGACCCAGCAGCAGAGTAGCCGTGGTGGGCGGGTTTACCATGGGCAACAGGGCCAGCAGGGTCAGCAGTACAGCCTGAAAGAACATAAATAGCCTCGTGAGAGTGGTAATGAGGGCGCAGGACGGGGTGAGCTGCCCGGCGGAGGGTTTGTATCATGCAGCCTAAGCCGACTGGAAACAGTATGGAAAAGCCCCGTCTGGCGGGGCTTCATTCATCATGGGATGTCAGGCGACCTGAGGGGCACTCTGACGCGCGCTGCGATCTCGCAGCCAGAGGAAGAGGCCAAGCAGGAAACCCAGCGCCGACAAGGCAACCACATAGTGGGAAGGAGCCAGCACGTCATTTTTCATCCACAAGGTGACCAGCATGGGGGTCAGGCCGCCGAAGATGGCGTAGGCCACGTTGTAGGAGAAAGAGAGCCCGGAGAAGCGCACCACGGCCGGGAAGGCATTCACCATGACATAGGGTACCGCGCCCACAATACCCACCGCGAAACCGGCCAGTATATAGAGGGGGATCAGCTGCTCAGTCCCGTTCAGCAGGCCGTGATAGAAGCTGTAGCTGGCAATCGCCAGCAGCAGGGAACCCAGCATGAAGGTAGGGCCGCTGCCCAGGCTGTCGATGAGACGGCCGTAGCAGATGCAGCCCAGAGTCAGGGCGACGATGGCCAGGGAGTTGGCCGACAGGGCATCGGCCGGGCTGACCCCGTGCAGTTTCTGCAGATAGGAGGGGGTCATCAGGATCACCACCACTATGCCGGCGGAGAGCAGCCAGGTCAGCAGCATGGAGATCACCACGCTGCTCTTGTGTTCACGCAGCACCGTCTTGAGGGGCAGCTCTTCGGCCAGGGCCTTGTTGGCTTGCATCTCGGCAAACACTGGTGTCTCGTGCAGCCAGCGGCGCAGGTACATGGCGACGATACCGAAGATGCCACCGAGCAGGAAAGGCAGGCGCCAGCCCCAGTCGCTGACATCGCTCGGGCTCATGCTCTTGTTGACCGCAGTCGCGACCAGGGAGCCGAGCAGTATGCCAGCCGTCAGCCCGGCGGTGAGGGTGCCGCAAGCGAGACCGACCCGACGGGCGGGCACGTGCTCGGCCACGAAGACCCAGGCGCCGGGGACCTCACCGCCGATGGCGGCGCCCTGCATGATGCGCAGCGCCAGCAAGGCCAGGGGGGCACCAATGCCGATCACGGCGTAGGTGGGCAGCAGGCCGATCAGCAGGGTCGGCAAGGCCATCAGCAGTATGCTCAGGGTAAACATGCGCTTGCGGCCGATCAGATCACCAAAGTGGGCCATGATGATGCCGCCAAGGGGGCGGGCCAGGTAGCCGGCGGCGAAGATGCCGAAGGTCTGAAACTGGCGCAGCCACTCGGGAATGTCGGGTGGGAAGAAGAGCTCCCCTATCACCACGGCGAAGAAGACAAAGATGATAAAGTCATAGAATTCGAGGGCGCCGCCGAGGGCCGCCAGGCTCAGGGTCTTGTAATCCTGTCGGTTCAGTGGGCGGGCGTGGCCATCCGCATGTGTGGCTGTTGTCATATCCTTATGTTTCCCCATCATTTTTTAGTTATTGTTCCCCGATGCCGAGGATACGCTCAGCCTCGAGAGTATGCTTTTGTGTCCCTAGGTGTAAATCGCACAATTTGCAATACAGTCTTGCAACCCTGTATTGCCCACGAAGAGAGAATCGCATGAAACAAATGGATAGGCCCCGTACACAGGTCCTGCTCTCCTGGAGCAGTGGCAAGGACAGCGCCTGGGCCCTGCATCGACTGCAGCAGGATCCGACGATTGAGGTGGTGGGGTTGTTCAGCACCCTGAATCAGGAGTTTGAACGGGTCGCCATCCATGGGGTGCGTAAACAACTGCTGATGCAGCAGGCTGAGTGCCTGGGTCTGCCGCTGCGCACCCTGGATCTGCCCTGGCCGTGCAGCAACGAGGATTACGCCCGCATCATGACCGCTTTCGTGACCGAGGTGGTGGCTGGCGGGATCCGGCATATGGCGTTCGGGGATCTGTTTCTGGAAGATGTGCGCGCTTACCGCGAACAACAGCTGCAGGGTACCGGTATTCAACCGCTGTTCCCGCTGTGGGGCAGCGACACGACCGAGCTGGCACAGACGATGATAGCCGCCGGCTTGAAGGCGTACATCAGCACCCTGGATCCCAAGAAACTGGATGCCCGCCTGGGAGGTCATGAGTTCGATCAGACCCTGTTGGCCGCCCTGCCTGCCGGGGTGGACCCCTGCGGTGAAAACGGCGAGTTTCACACGCTGGCGGTCGATGGTCCCATGTTCCTGCGGCCTTTGGCGATAGAGGTAGGAGAAACGGTGACTCGGGACGGCTTCGTGTTCACCGATCTGCTACCTGTTGAGCCAACACACGCTCAGTGTGGCTAGTCTTTCCGGATGGCAAAGGGGCCGGATCCTGGCAGGAGCCGGCCCCTTTTTACATCACATCAGCGGCTGGCGAAGGTGTTGCAGCGAGCAGGGTCGCCGCTGTCGAAGCCACGCTTGAACCATTCGAGACGCTGGGCCGAGCTGCCGTGGGTGAAGCTGTCTGGCACCACGCGCCCCTGGCTCTGCTGTTGCAGGCGATCATCTCCTATGGCCTGGGCGGCATTGAGCGCCTCTTCCAGATCACCGCGTTCGAGTATCTGCTCGCGTTCCATCCGGTGTCCCCAGACCCCGGCGAAACAGTCTGCCTGCAGCTCCAGCTTGACCGACAGCAGGTTCTGTTTAACCTGGCTCAGCCCCTGCTGCTGTTGACGCACCTTAGTGGAGATGCCAAGCAGATTCTGGACGTGATGACCCACTTCATGGGCGACCACATAACCCTGAGCGAAGTCGCCATCGGCCCCCAGCTTGGTCTTCATGTCCTGATAGAAGGAGAGGTCGATATAGACGGACTTGTCGGCCGGGCAGTAGAAGGGCCCCATCACCGATTGCCCCTGGCCGCAACCGGTGCGAGTCGTGCCGCGATAGAGCACCAGCTTGGGGGGCTGATATTGGCTGCCGGATGCCTGGAAGATCTGTTCCCAGGTGTCTTCGGTCGAAGCCAACATCACCGAGGTGAAGCGCGCCAGCTCGTCGTTGGCGGGGATTGTGCCCTGTTTGCCGGGACCGGGTTGCTGCGACACGGATTGACTGGGATCCGTGCCATTGAGCAGCGGGCTGAGATCCACCCCGTAGTAGCCGGCAACCATGACTACCACCAGCAGCACCAAGCGCCCCTTGCCGCCAATGGGCAGGCCCCCGCTGCCGCCACTCTGCTGACGGCGATCCTCGACATTGTTGCTCTCACGACGGTTTTGCCAGCGCATGTTCACATCTCCTCAATCCGGTGGGAGTAATGATAATGGCTGCGGAGGAATTCTACCTAGTCGCCGGTCGACTCAGCCCTGGGCATGGCTGCCGCCGTGCCCAGGCTCGCGCATTATTCGGCCCAGGGCATCTCGGGCAGGCTGTCCAGAAACTGGCCATAGCGAACCAGGTTGAAGGGGCCCTGATCTGCATCCATCGCCATCAGCTCGGCGCCGAGGGCGCAGGCGATATATTGCAGAGCCTCTTCCCGGGGCATGCCCTTCATGGTGAGGCGCATCAGGGTCGCCTTGACCTGGAGCGGATTACCCTCGGTCAGCTGGTTTTCCACTGTTTCCAGCAGAGTCTTTTCGTCAAAAAATTCAGCGGTATCTTGGTTATGGTCGGTCATGGTCTGGCTCTTGGCGCCCGATGTGGACAGGGTAGAAAATAAGGGCGGATATTATAGCCTGCTTGAGATACCGAGTCCGGTCTTAGTGGTGAAAGCCTCATCAGATGGCGGCCTGCGTTGGCAGGAAATCCGATCCAGGCCCGGATTTAATGGCGTGACGCTTGTCATCGGGCCCCCTCGGGTGCAGTCTTGAGGCTCTCTATTTCCCTCTTCAAGCCACGAGAAACCCATGATCCGCACCGATCGCCTGCACCTGCGTGAACTCGACCCCAGTGATGCCCCCTTCATTCTTGAACTGCTCAATGACCCCGACTTTCATCGTTTCATCGGCGATCGCGGTGTGCGCGATCTGGCGGGAGCCGAGCAGTACATCCAGCAGGGCCCCAGGGTCAGCTATGGCCGGCATGGTTTCGGCCTCTATCTGGTGGCGCGAAAGAGTGATGGGGCCAAGCTTGGCATCTGCGGTCTGGTCAAACGAGAGACTCTGACGCACGTGGATATTGGTTATGCTTTCCTGCCAGCTTATCGGGGTCAGGGCTATGCCCTGGAGGCGGTACGTGGTGCACTGAAAGATGGCCTGGAGCGGCTTGGTATCGACTACGTGGTCGCCATCGTCAGCCCGGGCAATCAGAGTTCACTGGCACTGCTGGCCAAGTTGGGGATGGAGGAAACTGCGCGTATCCGGTTGGGAGAGGATAGCGATAAATGTCTGCTGCTCGAACCTGTTTGCTAACGAGCAAGTCCGGATATGCAACAGGCCACCCCTTGGGGTGGCCTGTCTGTTTCGGCTGGCGGCTATTATGAACCCGGTTAATCGAGGTCTTCGATGGAGAACTCGGCCGGGAAGCCGTCGCACTGGATGGCAAAGCCACCGCTGAAACGGGTATTGAACTGGATCAGATAGCCGGGGCTCGGATCCATGGGCGGCAAGTTGATGGGTTTGCTGCGACGCAGTGGCTTGTGTATTTGTATGGTAGTCATTATTAAATTTCTCTATATAAATTAAATGGTTGCTCCTTGTTTGGCAAATTTCAGGTTAATGGGCGCGGTCAACTCATGGGTTAACAAGCGCGCAGGAATACCCAGCCCGAGTGACGGGCGTCTGCACTATCAAGGAATATGCTGATGCATAAATCAAATTAGGTGGGCAGAGCGGGTCTGCACCGTGAGAGCCGGGCAACGCAGGCAGACAGCCTGGCGGTTCTCAAGGCGAGTAAATCAGAAGAAGGTTATGCGGATACTGACAGGGTTCATCGTGAGGTGAAGCATTGCAGGGTAAACATAAACAGGGCTGATTAACTAGCCAGCGCGCACTATGTCGTTAACTTGTGTAAAAAGCAAACATTTATTTGCTCGTTTAGCGACGAGCCTGAACTTACCGTTGCCTATTTTCGCCCAAGCCGCAGTGTTTATGACGATGATGCAGGGGGAGAACCAGCGTCTTCTGCGTTGTGTTTAGTGCGGTTGTCGGGCAGAGTTGGAGCAATTTGATCGGTTCAAGGAGTAGAGATGAGAAACCTGGATCAGCTGGATCTGGATATCCTGGCGCACCTGTTTCGGGATGCCGGCATGACCAACAAGGACTTGGCAGCCCTGGTCGGGGTGGCTCCCTCCACCTGTCTGGAGCGGGTGCGGAAATTGCAGCAGGACGGCGTGCTCAAGGGGGCCCACTGCGAGGTCGATCATCAGGCTCTCGGCGGTCATATACAGGCCATGGTCTCCTTGCAGCTGGCGCGCCACAGCCGCCAGATCATCGATGAGTTTCGCGATAGCATATTGCGGCTGCCCGAGGTGATCAGCCTGTTCCACATGGGGGGCAAGGACGATTTCCTGGTGCATCTGTGCGTGGCTGACACCGAACATCTGCGCAACTTCGTATTTGATCACTTTACCTCCCGCGAGGAGGTGGTCCACCTCGAGACATCCCTGGTGTTCGAGCACAGATTCAGCCGCTCTTTGCCCTGCTTTCTGACGACCTGAGCCAGGTTAAACCAATAAAAAACCCGCCAACTGGCGGGTTTTTTATTGGTGAGGGCCATGGCCCTCCTGAACGCTATTACTTGAGCGTCGTTTCAGCCTCAGCCTCGGGGGCGGTGCGATAGAGTCCCTTCTGGTAGGCCATGCTGCCCCAGAGCGCCAGTCCCAGTGCCTGCTCCTTCATGGCCTCGGATTGGGGAGCCGGGATCAGGGTTTGGGCGGTCGCGTCATAGACGAAGCCTGCGGCGGGCTGCTCGGGCTGCAGTATCACCACATCCTTACCGCGCATCAGTGCGAAGTTTTTGTCGTACTGCATGATGGCGCGCCCTGGCCAATCGGCCGGGGTTTTGGTCAGATCCTGGCCGAGCATGGGATAGCTGGCGCTCACCCCCATGAGGGAGAGCAGGGTCGGCGCCATGTCTATCTGGCTGACGATACGTTCATCCTGTTTGGCGTTCACCCCGGCGCCGACGATGACTCCCGGGATATGGAAGCGGGGAATCGGTACCAGGCTTGCCCCTCCCACCCGACTGTCATGGTCGGCGATGACCAGGAACAGGGTGTCTTGCCAGTAGTCGGATTGCTTGGCGCGCTTGAAGAACTCGCCGATGGCGTAGTCGGCATATTTGGCCGCATTGTTGCGAGTCGCCTTGGGTTGTTCATAGAGCTCGATGCGGTTGTCCGGGAACTCGAAGGGATCATGGTTGCTTGAGCTGAATACCAGACTGAAGAAGGGTTTTCCCTCCTTGTGCAAGGCCGCGAAGGTGTCGTTGGCCTTGGCCATCAAGTCTTCATCCGAGGCGCCCCAGGACCCTTCGAATACCGGGTTCTTGAAATCCTTCTGCTCGACGATCTGACTAAAGCCGTTGCCGAGGAAGAAGCTGCGCATATTGTCGAAATGGCTCTCGCCGCCATAGATGAAGCTGGTGCTGTAACCCCGTTGCTTGAGCAAATCTGCCAGAGTGAAGAAGTTGGTCTGGCTCTTGCCCAGTTTGACTACGGCTTGAGCTGGGGTAGGGGTGAAGCCGGTCACCACAGCCTCTATGCCGCGCACCGAGCGGGTACCGGTGGCGTAGAGCTGGTGGAAGGCCCACCCCTCTTTGCTCAGGGCGTCGATGTTGGGGGTGAGTGGCAGGCCGCCAAGGGAACCGACAAACTGGGCGCCCAGACTCTCTTGCAGCAGTATGACCAGATTCTTCGGTTTGCCCTGATGGCTGGCCGGGTTGAAGCTCTGGCTTGGCAGGCTGACCGAGTCAAAGGCGGCTGCAGGGCGGGCGCTTTCAGCCCGGATCAGCTCGATGACCCGTTCATCCGGCAGTTTCCCATACATGCTGGCTGCATCTTCCTCGTTACCCAGTTGCTTGATGGCAAAGAACAGTGAGTAGGAGGAGTTTACCGTCAGGGCATTGACCAGGGGGTCGTCGGCAAAGGCGACCATGGCCGGGTTGAGGGCGCGGTGGCCCAGGCTGGAGCGGGCGCCAAGGAAGCCAATAGCCAGGATCAGCAAGGCGAATGCGGGACGCAGATACCAGCGGGGCTGCGACAGGTCTTTGAGCAGATTGCCTGCCAGGCGCCAGCCTCCCCAGAGGGTCAGGGCGCTGATCACCAGCGCCAGGAGCAATTCGCCCTTGCGACCGGTCCACAGCATGGAGAGCACCTCTTTGGGATAGATGAGGTACTCGATATAGAGACGATTGGGGCGCACTCCATATTCAGTAATGAAAGAGGGAGTCGAAATTTCGAGGAAGACCATGAGCCAGAGCCCCAGAGTCAACCAGATACGCATCAACCAGAGCCACGCGCGACCAATCCCATGGGGGCCTGCCAGCAGCATGGTAAACATGGCGGGGACACCCCACAACCAGCAGAGGGTCGCGAAGTCGACCCGGATCCCCTGCAGCAACATCGGGCCCCAGCCAGCGACGGCACTGACGCGATCTTCCTGCCAGAGAGCCAGACCCATTCGAGAGAGGCTTAGCATGGCGAGAGCGAGTAAAGAGAAGCAGGCAAAAGGCCAGAAGGGGCCGAGCCACAGTTTGAGCTGTTTCATTAAGGATTCCTGATATGAGCCTGTATATGCCTGTTTCCCCAGGCATTATTTTATTGTCGTCGGTAAGACACTGCAGAAGGGAAAAGGTTGCAATCGAGGAAGCGAAACGGTGCAGTATTCGCATTCTCACCAACTCCATCCTCTGGGTCAGGCTTGCAGTTACACGTCCCTGCGTGCTCGCCACCATAGGGGAAAATCCCTGGTGTGCCCAGCGTTCATGGTGGGGAATTGCGTGATAGAGGAGAGATAACTGGCTCGCATCCTCGTGATGGAGGGGCGGCTATTGATAGATAGCTGTCTGGGGGACTGCGTGAAAGCGGACACATTCTGGCGCTGGAGGGATAAAAAGGCCCCATAAGAGGCCTTTGTTCAGCAGAGGACTATCGCAGTTTGGCCAGGGAGGCACCGAGGCGGCTCAGCAACAGGCTATCAAGCAGCCAGATGACCAGCATGGAAGCGCCGACCAGCGGGAAGGCGAGGCCAAGCAAGACCAGCAAGAGGAGGGCACCGCGCAGGGAGGGCAAAGGATTTGGCAGGGGCGGCACGCCGAGTCGGCCAGCCGGGCGGCGACGCCACCAGATCCAGAGACCACTGACCGCGCTCAACAGCACCATCAGACAGATGAGCAGCATGGCCAGCTGGTGGGGCCAGCCATACATCTTGCCCATGTGCAGCATGACGCCTGTCTCCACCGCCTTTGCGACCAGATTGTAGTCCTGCCAGCGTACATCGGCCAGTACCGTGCCGCTGTACTGGTCAATGTGCAGGGTGGCATCGTTGCGGGGATCGTCGGCAAAGATCGAGAGGGTGAAGACACCCCTGGAGCCCGACGGTGGTGTAATGCTATAGCCGGGTTGCACCTGGCGGCCCTCGGCGGTTGCCAGCACCTGTTGCCAGCTGATGCGACCGGGCTCGGCCGGGCCGCCAGCCTGACTCATGGCGCTATGGTCATGGGCGACGGATTCCTGCATGGCGGCGTTCTGTGCCTGGCTGGCATCCTGGTTGTGAGCAACCGATGTCGGTATCGGCTGGGTTTCCACTGCCCAGGGGACAGTCTGTTCATGAGCATGATTCAGGCTGCGGGCCAGCGGCGCTGAGCTCGGCACCTGATTCCACATCTGGGCGGGGAAGCTGTTCCATACCCCGGCGAATTTGTCCCCCCAGAAGCCGGTCCAGGTCATGCCGGTCAATAGCAGCAGCACGAGGAACCCCGCCCCCCAGAAACCGGCGACTGCATGCATATCCCGCCACCAGAGACGGCCTCGCTGGTCGCGCCTAGGCCAGAGCAGGCCCTGCATGCCGGGCCCCTTGCGTGGCCACCACAAATAGAGACCGGTGCCGAGCAGCACCAGACCCCAACCCGCAACCAGTTCAATCAGTCGATCTCCTATGGTACCCAGCATCAGTTCGGCATGGAGAGCGCGGGCAATGGCTTGCAGGTTGTAGCGATTATCTTGAGTGCCGAGCAGGGCGCCACGAATGGGATCGATGAAGATTGTCAGCTCTTGATCCTGCTGGCGCACCACTAATTGGTCGCTGCGATCAGGCGCCGGGGCTGGTATGTATTTCACTATCTGGCTATCAGGCAAGGCGTCATGCGCCCGGTTGACCAGGAAGTCGGCATCCATACGCTGCTCACCCGGCACGACAATGAGCTGCTCTGGGTACATGAGTCGATCCAGCTGGGGCTGGAACAGATAAATGATCCCGGTCAGGGAGAGCAGGATCAGGAAGGGGGCGACAAACAGACCGGCATAAAAGTGCCAGCGCCAGATCCGTTGGTAATGACTCACATCCTTATTGTTCACATGACACTCCTCGGCATAAAACATAAACCTTATCGCTGGTGGAAGGTTTGGCGCGCGGATGATAACAGCAAGATTTTGCCAGCCGCAACTGTGTAACTTGCCGCCGGGTCAGGTGGTGAGCCAAGGCTTGCCCTCAGGCGTCGCATGGAGGACTGATTGATGGAGGATGCCGGAAAAAGAGTGAAAGGCTGCCAGAGGAACAGAGGGGAAATAGCTGGCGGAGCCGTGGTTTGGTAGCGTCAGGCTAACTTGATGAACCATTTATCCCGTTCGTCGACGCAATCGGGTTCACCCATTTCAAATTCGCGGCAGATAAGGGGGCGCACCTCATAGATGCGGCACATCATGGTGTTACGGTCCAGCGCCGCACACCAACCATCTTCCAGCCGGTGCATCACGGGCACCTGTCCTTCTATCTCATCCACATAGCGGTCGGGCACGCCGGTGTCGGTAAACAGCATCACTTCGAGGCGACAGCAGCAGGCCTCGCAGTTCTGACAGCTAACTTCGGGTGGATTGGGTGGTGACATGGGTCATCTCATGGGGTCTGGCTTGGTTGGAAGATGACACAGGCGCCTGCAACGGGCGCCTGTGGTTTATGGAGCAGGCGACAACCTGAACCTTAGCCCAGCTTGCGGGCGCGGTAGGTGCGGCCTTTGATTTTGCCTTCTTGCAGCCGCTTGAGGGCGACGCTCGCTACCTGACGTTTGACCGCCACATAGGAATATTGCTCGGAGACCTGGATCTTGCCGACGTCGCTACCGGCTATACCGCCTTCACCGGTCAGGGCGCCCAGGATGTCACCGGCCCGCACCTTGCTCTTGCGGCCCGCATCGATGGAGAGGGTGGCCATCAACGGGGCGATCGGCTTGAGTTCGCGGCCAATGCTGGCCAGATCGCCATGGGGGATAGGGGCCTGCTGGTACTCTTCGATGAAGTTGACACGCTGGGCTTCGTTCGGCTGATAGAGGCTCAGGGCCAGGCCTTGCTGACCGGCGCGACCAGTACGGCCGATGCGGTGTACGTGGATCTCGGGGTCATAGGTCAGCTCAAAGTTGATGACGGCACCCAGCTCCTTGATGTCCAAGCCACGGGCGGCCACGTCGGTGGCAACCAGAATGGAGGTACTGCCGTTGGCGAAACGCACCAGCACCTGATCCCGTTCGCGCTGCTCCAAATCGCCGTTCAGCGCCAGTGCCGAGAACCCCTTGGCAGCCAGATGGTCAGCCACGTCGTTGCAGGCGCGCTTGGTGTTGCAGAACACCACGCAGGAACTCGGCTGATAGTGGCTGAGCAGCCAGCTGAGGGCTTCGAGCCGCTGACCGGCGGGCACTTCATAGAGCTTCTGTTCGATGGCGCTGTCTTCGTGGAGAGATTCGACGCTCACCTCGACCGGATTGCGCTGCACGCCACGGCTCATCTGGGCAATCCCTTCCGGATAGGTCGCGGAGAAGAGCAGGGTCTGGCGGCGCTCGGGGGCATAGCTGATGACTTTGTTGATGTCTTCACCAAAGCCCATGTCCAGCATGCGATCCGCCTCATCCAGCACCAGCGTTTCCAGACTGGACAGCTCCAGAGTGCCTTGTTCCAGGTGCTTGAGAATACGACCAGGGGTGCCGACGGCGATGTGGGCACCAAAACCCAGGGTGGCGGATTGCGGTGCAGTCGGGGTGCCGCCGCACAGGGTTACCAGCTTGATATTGGGCAGGGTGCGGGCCAGTCGACGGATCTCCTGAGCCACTTGATCCGCCAGCTCGCGGGTCGGGCAGAGCACCAACCCCTGCACGTCGAGACGGTTTGGGTTAAGCCGGGAGAGCAGGCCGAGGGCGAAGGCGGCAGTCTTGCCGCTGCCGGTTTTGGCCTTGGCGATCAGGTCTTTACCATCGAGCACCAAGGGCAGGCTCTGCGCCTGGATCGGGGTCATCTGCAGATAACCCAGGCTGGCGAGGTTCTCAAGCAGGGCAGGAGAGAGGTTGAGGCTGCTAAATTCGCTGTTGTTCACAAGCAAGGGCTCTACTTTTAAGGAAAACGGGGGCGCACGTGGCGCTAAGGGCGCGCATTGTACCAGAAGCGAGCCTTAAATGTGGCGGGTTTTTGAACATTCAGTGGCGATGTGTAAGGGCATGTTAGTGAGGCGATGAGGATAAAAAAAGGGCTCCATCACGGAGCCCTTTGATTGAGGAGGGACGACGGTTAGTTACAACCGCTGAGGGCGGTAACAGTACCAGTCAGACCATCTTTACTGGCGACATAGACGACGTTATCGCTCAACAGCACTGTTCTGGTCGAGCCAAGATTGATGCCGATGAGCGCACCATTCTCGGTCCAGCTCGCCACGTTGGTGAGATCCTGAGTCGAGCCATTGTTGTAGGTGCCCGTGGCCCGCAGGGTGATCAGATTGGCAACCGGGATCCCCAAGAGATTGACCGACAGCCCTATGTTGCAGGTCACCGCCAGGCTGCTCAGGGAAGCTGCAGAGACAGTAAATGCCTGGCTGCCACTGATGCCCGAGTAGGTGCCCGTGATGGTGGCCGAGCCAGTGCTGACGGCGGTGACCAGGCCTTGTGGGGTCACGGTCAAGACTGCGGTATTGCTACTGGTCCAGCTCGTCAGATTGGTGACATCTTGTGGCGAGCCCACTCCGCTCAGGGTGGCTTGTGCCGAGAGCTGCACATTGGTGCCTGTCACCAGCGTACCGGAGGCGCCTCCTTGAATCACGACCGAGTTCACCGTGGAGGGTGCTGCCGAGATGGGCGCCGTCGGCTGACTGTTGACGCCATTGAGACTGGCGCTGATGGTTGCCGTGCCGCTGCTGGCCTTGGCCTCTATCCGACCCTTGTTCGACAGGTTACCAACGGCGATCACGCTCGGGTTGCTGCTGCTCCACTGGGCCTGACCGGTGACCTCGATCGGCGTCGCCGAGTTGGAGTACTTGGCAAAGGCTTTCAGCTGGCGCTGGATCCCGAAGGGCAGGTCACTGAGATCCCCCTGTACCGTCAGGTTGTCCAGGGTGGGGTTGCCGACGTTGAGGGTCACAGTGTTGCTGATCCCCCCTACTTCGGCCGTCAGGGTGACGGAGCCGGGCAGCAGGCTGGTGACCAGACCATTGACCACGGTTGCCAGCAGTGGATTGCTGCTGCTCCAATTCGCCTGATTGGTGACATCCACTACCAGACCATTGTCATAGACCGCATTCACCTTGAGCTGGGAGAGCAGTCCGGCAACCAGGTTGACGGGCACATCCAGGATCTCGAGGTTAAGCAGGGTGGGCGAGCTGATATCCAGCTGAGCCAGGTTACTGTTGATGCCGGTCAGCGTGGCCTGGACTGTGCCTCCTGCTGTTGGTAGCAGGGCGGTCAACAGACCATCGGCACCAACCACGGCCGCATTAACGGGTGTTACAGTCCAGGTCACCAGATCGGTGATGTCCGAGGTGGTGCCATTATCGAACAGGCCTATGGCCACTAACGGTTGGGTCAGCGTCTCAACCAGACTGATGACGGGTGGTGTGATCTGTATGCCTGCCAGCAGGGTCGGGGTGACTGTGATGGTCAGTGTCTTCGACTGGCCGCCGTAGCTGGCAGTAATGCCTGCCGTACCCGGTGCCACCGCGGTGATGAGGCCGCTGGGTGAGACAGTAGCAACTCCTGTGCTGTCACTGACAAGTGTCGCCGATGTGGTCACATTGCTACTGGTGCCATCGGTGAAGGTAGCTGTGACCGTCAGTTGGGTCGTAGTACCTGCCGGCAGGGTATTGAGCAGAGCGCCAGTGGTGAGATCCAGACCATTGTTGACGAGTACGGCACTGGTGACAGTCACCGTGATAGTCGCGGTTTCGCCATCCAGGGTACCTGTGATGATGGCGCTGCCAGGGGCGACGGCGGTAACCAGACCGGAGGGGCTGACGGTGGCGGCAGCGGTATTGTTGCTGGACCAGTTCACGGAAGCCGTGACATTTTGGCTGCTGCCATCGCTATAACTGCCTGTTGCCGCGAGTTGACTGGTCAGGCCCGCAGCCAGGGTCAAGGGCGGGGTTGTTATAGCCAAGCCATTTGTATTGAGGGTGGCATTGGTAACAGTTACCGACAGAGTCGCGGTTTCTCCATGCAGGGTGCCGGTGATAGTGGCGCTGCCGGGGGCAACGGCGGTAACCAGACCAGAGGGGCTGACGGTTGCAACAGCAGGGGCGCTGCTGATCCAACTGACACTGGAGGTAACATCCAGGTTGCTACCATCGTCGTAGCTGCCGTTAGCTGCGAGCTGAGCTGTCAGGCCGGCAGCCAGGGTCAAGGGAGGCGTCGTGATCGACAGACCGTTCGGGTTGAGGGTTGCGCTAGTGACTGTGACCATCAGAGTGACTGTTTGTCCGTCAAGAGTCCCGGTGATGGTCGCAGTGCCAGCGCCGACGGCGGTGACCAGGCCAGTCAGGCTGACGGTGGCGACAGCCGGATCACTGCTGACCCAGCTGACGGAGGCAGTGACATCCACAGTGGTGCCATCGCTATAGCTGCCGGTAGCGGCGAGTTGAGCTGTCAGGCCCGCGGCAAGGGTCAGGGGGGGATTGGCTATGGTCAGGCCGCCTTGATTGAGGGTGGCATTGGTGACAGTGAGACTGAGGCTCTTTGTCACGCCGAGCAGGCTGGCAGACAGAGTGGTACTGCCGGTCGCCATGGCTTTGACAAGGCCTTGGGTGCTGATGGTGGCGATGCTGGTATTACTGCTCAACCAGGCAACTTGGCTGGACACGTCCTGAGTGCTCTGGTCGCTGAGGGTTGCAATAGCTGTCAGCTTGTTCGTCAGCCCCTTGGCCAGGGTTAGACTGGCTGGAGTTATCTGGATCTGGCTGATGGTGGCATTGGTGACAGAGATAGTTATCTGGCCTGTCGCTTCTTGCAAGTTGGCGGTGACAATCGCAGTGCCGCTTGCCTTGCCGGTGATCTGTCCTTTCGCATCGACAGACAGCAAGGTGGGTTGATTGCTGATCCAGCTGGCTTGAGAAGAGATATCTTTGCTGCTTCCGTCCGAGAAGCTGGCCATGGCTGTTAGTTGCAGTTTGAGCCCCTTTGCCAACTTGGACGCAGGGGCTGTGATCTGAATATTGGTGACGATGGCACTCGTAGCTTCAAACATGGAGCTGTTACTCGTCACGCCTTGATAGCTGGCGGTGATGGTGGATTGCCCCAATTCCATGGCTTTAGCCAACCCACTGTCATCTATGGTGGCGACTGAGGGGACAGAGCTGTTCCAGGTCACCTTGGTGGTGACATCCTCAGTGGTGCCATCGCTGTAGGCGCCTACCGCCTGATATTGGGTATCGATACCTAGCGGGATCTGGGGATCAACCTCAGCTCGGGCCTGAGTTCCGATGGGATTGGCGGTAATTTGGAGACTCGTTAATTTCTTGGCAGGACTTGGGCTGGGAGAATTACTATCGTCTCCGCCACCACCCCCTCCACCACAGGCAAACAATATCAAACTAAACAACAGTGGAAGAAAAATATTCAGCATCCTGCTCATAGTATTTCCCCTTACACATTCTTCGCTTATATGGATTAAATGGCTGATATGGTTTTCGTATCGCGTGAATAGCCGTTTACATCTATCGATTGTGTGGTTATCAGATTGATTTTAAATTTGTTATTTTTGATTGGTAATGGAATGGCTTATTAAAACCATGCTCTATGCGGTTATAGGGCATCATATTGATAATATTTTCCAAGAGGGTTTAATATGAGCAATTAATTAATCAAAAAGTATCTATCCCTTTAACTGCCAACCTCTATTGATATTAATGACATTTATTTTGTTTATATGTTTAGGCAATAAAACCCGATAGCGCCACACTCTATTGATAGAATAAAAAGTAAGGTATTTTTTCAAAAACCAATAATGTTTGTTATATCAATATGGTTTGCTCTCTTCTGAACGAGGCAGGTTCAGATGCTTGAGTGAGGATGGCTGAGGGGCAGCCAGTTACTGCGCTGATGCGGAGAAAGGGCAGCGTTGCGGGTCGAGATAACGACCAGATCGACCATAGCGTCATGTCAGAGATTGCGTCAGTAGACCCAATAACCGGCGAGCAGCAGGCTCAGAGTACAAAAGCTTGTTTCAATGGCACCTCCACTCTTGAGCGACCAACCAGGAAGGCGAAAGCGCTGTTTGAGTGGCCAGAACAGGGGAATGCCTGCTGGGGTTAGCCAGTCGCCAAGCAAGTGGCTCAGATAACCAATGATGAGTGCGTCTTTAACCGCGAGAGGCACACTACCCGCCATGAGATCGCTATTGAGTCCCAATATGCATAATGCGACCGCCAGCAAACTGTGCGTGAAGCCTCGATGGCCTGTCATGCGGGAGAGGGGGATGGATATCCAGCGTAGCCTCTGGCCCAGTAGCGAGTTGGGGTGATCCAGATCAGGCAGCAGCGAACTGGCCAGGGCGGCAAGCACCGTCTGGGCTAGATTGGCATCGGCCAGGGCTGGCGTGAGCGGTAGCTTGTGGGCGAGCAGGGCGCAGGTGACGGAGAAAATCAGGTGCCCTTGGGCTGTCATGGTAACCGGGATGCGAGTTGAGCGGCGGCGCATCTTAGCAGCTTAGAAGTGCTTGTCGGCAACTATTTGAAACCAGAGGGTTTTCAGGTCACCAAATGCTCGAATCATGACCCATGGCGAGCCGATTTCTGCTTTGCCTCGCCAGCTGTGGTGTGATGAGCCCGATATGGTTGGCAGAATTGCCCATGGCTGACATGACTCTGTCAGCCGAGTCGCCCCTTCTGCAACCACCGGTCGAGGGCATTGGCGAAGTTCTGTTTGTCTGCTTGGTTGAAAGGTGCAGGACCACCGGTCTGAACCCCAGCCGATCGCAGTTCTTCCATCAGATTACGCATGCCGAGACGGGCCTTGATGGTCTCCTTGGTATAGATCTCTCCGCGCGGATTGAGCGCCTCGCCACCGGCATCTATGACCCAGGAGGCCAAGGGGATATCCCCGGTGATCACCAGATCTCCCGGTACAACCTGCTGGGCGATGACGTGATCCGCCACATCAAAACCCTGCTCCACTTGCTGGGTCTTGATATAGGGAGAGGGGGGGACCCTCAGTCCCTGATTGGCGACCAGGGTGGTGAGCATCTTGGCGCGATGGGCGGCGCGGTAGAGGATCTCCTTGACCGGAGTGGGGCAGGCGTCGGCATCGACCCAGATGGGCATGGTTTGATATCCAGAATATGAAGGTGCCCCATCTTATCATGGCTTGGGGCAAAGCTGAGTCGGGGCCAGCTTTGGTGTAAGCTGGGCGACTGTCGCCGTGCTGTGGCTGAGGCGAACAAATGTCATCCAGCGTAATGAGAGGAGGTGTCGTGGATCTGGTACCCAATGATTTCATCTATGGTCTGACCCTGGACGGTAAGGGTGGCCAGCATCCGTTAGATGCAGGCGCCGAGTTGCCGGCCCAGCAACCGAGCTGGCTGCACCTGGATTACGGCAACCCGGAGGCGGCCCGCTGGTTGCTGCAGACTCCATTGCTGGGAGATGCGGCCCGCGAGGCACTGCTTGGCCAGAGCAACAGACCCAAGTTGGTGCGGATGGGGGAGACAGTGCTGCTGATCCTGCGCGGCATCAACCACAACCAGAATCACAAGCCCGAAGAGATGGTGGCCCTGCGTATCTTCATTACCCCGGATCTCATCATCAGCAGCCGCCGTCGTCCTCTTTTGTCGGAGAAGGATGTATTCGAGCAGCTGCAGCTGGGCGGTGGGCCGGATAACCCGGCCGATTGGCTGGTGGAGATCTGCGATGCCCTGACCGATCGCGCCGGTGAGTTCGTCGAAGAGCTGCACGATCAGATCCTGGCGCTGGAGGAGCAGGTGCTGGAACGGGAGCTGCCGACCAATGGAAAGCTTGCCCGCATTCGCAAGCAGCTGATCATGATCCGCCGTTACCTCTCTCCGCAACGGGACCTCATTGCGCGTCTCGCCAGCGAGAAGATCAGTTGGTTCGACGAGGACGACAGGCGCCGTCTGCTCGACATCGCCGACCGCTTGCGGCGTTGGCTGGATGATCTGGATGCGGGGGTCGCCCGCACCGGTGTGCTGGCGGACGAGATCAACAACATGGTGGCGGAGGCGACCAACCGTCGCGCCTATCAGATGTCGGTGATGGCGCTCCTGTTTCTCCCCGCCAGCTTCCTGACGGGCTTGTTCGGCATAAATCTGGGCGGTATGCCGGGAGCCGGGAGTCCGCTTGCCTTCTGGGTGTTTTGCGCCTCCCTGACCAGCCTGGCCGTCGTGCTCGCCCTCTGGCTCAAGCATCGGCACTGGTGGTGACCATGACGCTTTGGCAATCTTTCGGGCTGACTCTGCTGGTGTTGCTGGCTCATGGTCTGATCCGACGCATCATCAGACGCAGCCTGCGGGTGCTCGGACGCACCAAGCAGGTTAGCGAGAGCCGGGTCGGCTACGTCGAGCATGTGTTTCACTTCCTGCTTGGCAGCGCGACCCTGCTGGTACTGGCCGGAGTCTGGGGTCTCGATTTTTCCCGGTTGGTGGTACTTGCCTCCTCCTTCTTCGCAGTACTCGGGGTCGCCATGGTGGCCCAGTGGTCGATTCTCTCCAATATCACCGCCAGCATCACCATCTTTTTCGCCTTCCCGTACCGGATCGGGGACAGGATCCGCATTCTCGACAAGGATGATTCCGTCACCGGTGTCATCCTCGAGATAGGACTTTTCTATGTGCAGGTGCGCGACGATCATGGCGATCTGGTCACCTATCCGGCCAATCTGTTCCTGCAAAGACCGGTGCGCAGACTGGAATCCTCCGCGCCTCCCGACGTGCCGAGCCAGCCAGAATAGGGGCTGTGCCCCTTCGCTATAACTTGAGAGGCTAACAAGAAGACCCCGCCATGGCGGGGTCTTTGTTATCAGGGGTTGAGTGTTTGGGTCAGCGCTCAAAGAAGTGATAGAGGTGCTCGACCTGGATAGGGCAATCGGCCACTTTGTGGATATGGTCCCGTGCTTCGTCTACCGTGCCGAAACTGAGCGGCAAGCCGAAGCTGTCGGTCAGTTCAAACAGGCGTCCTCCCTCCCCGCGAAATTCGACGATCCAGCCAGGCAGCATGGCATCGTGCACTATTTCTGCCTCCTGTATCCCTTGCTGCCGATAGATCTGGCGTAGTTCATTGACTGTCATACCGACCTCCTCCTGCTCGAAGCGGTGTCATGACAAGTCTAGTCCTTGCCAGGGCTGGCCTCGGTTTTGGCGACATTTTCTTTGGGGGGTTGCAGCGCAATGATCAGCTCACCTGGCCCCGGTGCTACCGAGCCCGTCACCACCTGGGTGTGCTGTCTGGCATCCATGATGAACAGGGGGATGGCGCCGGGGTTGGCGGCCTGATAGGCAACCCAGTCGAAGGTTTCGGAGAGGCGGGTCGCCTTGATCTGGCCACCCCGGGCCAGCAGACCGCTCAGGCGGGCGAAGTTGACGTCACTGCCAAACAGCACCTGGCGGGCCCGGAAGGTGGCGCTCTCACGGTTGGCCTTGCCATGGACATCGCTCGAGCGCAGCGAATAGATCTTATCCTCGCCAAACTGGTGGGAGAAGTGCAGCACGCCCAGGGCATTGTTGTGGCGATTGGGCGAGAGGGCCAACACGGTGCTGATGCTGGTGAGCGGCAGGTGCAGCTCGGCATGTTCGGACTGGGGGTTGCCGAAGTAGCAGGGCAGGTTGCTCATGCGAGCCAGCTTGCAGTGTTCCCAGGCGGGATCCGACAGATAGACGGGGACGCCCTGATCCGCCAGCGCCTTGCCGATGGCGCGCGCCACCGAGTTGGCCCCGATCAGCAGCCAGGTATTGGGGGTGGGCTGACGCATGCCGAGCAGGCCGGCCAGCGGCGCTGAGGTGAGGCTCTGCAACACTACGGTCGAGATGATGACGGCGAACACCAGGGGAACCAGCTTACCCGCATCCGGGATCCCGGCTTCACTGAGGCTAATGGCAAAAGAGGCGCTGACCGCCGCGGCGACTATGCCCCGCGGGGCTATCCAGCTGAGCAGGGCCTTGGCTCGCCAAGGCAGGCTGGAGTTATGGGTCGAGACCAGGATGCAGAGCGGGCGGGCCACGAACTGCACCACGCACAGCAAGACAAGTACCATGGGACCCAGTTGCCACAACTGGGCCAGATCGAGACGGGCCGCCAGCAAAATGAACAGGGAAGAGATAAGGATAACGGCGAGGTCCTCCTTGAAGGTCAGCACCTCTTCCAGATCCAGACCATCCTGGTTGGCAAGCCAGATACCAAAAACCGTCACCGCCAGCAGGCCAGACTCATGGCTGAGCCAGTCAGACAGGGTAAAGGTGGCGAGTACCAGGGCCAGCACCCCGAACTTGTGCAGGCTGACCGGCAGCCAGTCTTTGCGGATGATGAGGGTCGTGATCCAGCCTGCGGCGACCCCGATGAAGGAGCCTATGCCGACGGTTTTGGCCAGGGCCCAGAGGGTATGGGTCACCATCTCTTCCTGGCTGCCGAGCAGTACAGCTTCGAAGATCAGTACCGCGAACAGAGCGCCGATGGGATCGATGACGATCCCCTCCCAGCGCAGTATCTTGTCTATCTCCTTGACCGGGCGGATGACGTTGAGCATGGGGGCCACCACAGTCGGTCCCGTCACCACCAGCACGGCGCCGAGCACCATGGCCACCCGCCAATCCAGGCCGAGCAGGAAGTAGCTGGCGGCGCCTATCACCGCAAAGCTGGTCAGCATGCCGATGGAGCAGAGGTTGCGCACCACCTTGCCGATGCCCTTGAGCTCGGCAAGATGCAGGGTCAGTGCCCCTTCAAACAAGATGACGGCTACCGACAGCGAGACCAGGGGAAACAGCAGGTCTCCCAGCAGCAGATCCGGATTGAGCACGCCGGTCACCGGGCCGAGCAGCAGCCCGGTCAACAGTAAAAACAGAATGGCGGGGACCCGCAGGGCCCAGGCCAGCCATTGGGCCAGCAAGGAGATCAGCGCGATCCCCGCTAACGAAAGTGCGGTCATGGCTACCTCATAAAGGGAGTAGAAAGAGCAGGCTTGGATGTATTGCTGTCAGCCTGACACCCTAGCTCGATTGAGACAAGTAGGCTAGCCGCAAGAGGGGCATTCGGGGGAGCGAAATCGGGGTTAAATGGGACTTTCTTTGTGGAGCTCGCCGACGCAGTGGGCGACGGCCAGCACCAGCGAAGATCGCACCATCTGGTCCTGACGGGCGAGTTGCATCTGATAGAAGGTCCAATCCTCTTCCGAGGCGGGTGGCTCCAGCTCCATGAGACCGGCGCGGTTGATGCCATGCAGTCGATCGAGCAGATCGCGCACCGGTTTGTCACTGAATCGGTAGTCTTTGGGGTCGCGCACCAGAAAATCGCGGATTTTCAGGTAAACGTCTATGTCCTGATAGAGCTCGAGAGAGACCAGGCCGAGGGCGAAAATGAGCTTGAGGCGCACCTCTATCTGGCCCAAGGGGCCACTCTGGTTGAGCAAGGGCTCGATGGCGTATTTGACGGCATACTCTTCCTGGCGAAAGGCGCGCCGCATCAGGGAGTCCACGGCCTCTTCCAGGATGGTGACGACTTCGAGGAAGAAGCCGCGGGGGCCATCCTGCTCGTTGAGTCGTTCCAGTACATCATCTTCCTGGTGTGTGGTCATAAATCAGTCGGGTCCAGCTAGTCATGAGCAGGGAGGGGGGATCCCCTCCCTGTGAGTCCGGTTAGAGTGCCTGGTAGCGGGCCGTGATGGCCGCGACCAGCGGATTGGCCGGGTCCAGGCCGGTCACCTGTACCAGTGTGGTCGCCACCCCATTCGTCTCAATGGCGGCCTGCAACTCGACCGCCTGGGGATCCTCTGCGTTGCGGTAATGCAGGGCGGCGGCTATGCCTTCCTGCAATCCCTCATTGGGCAGGTCGTATTCCAGGGTGCCGAGCAGCGGTTTGATGAGCCGATCCTGGGCCCCCAGCTTGCGCAGTGGCTGGCGCCCGACCCGGTCGACCTCGTCAACCAGATAGGGATTGGCGAAACGGGCCAGGATCTTCTCGATGTAGGCGGCGTGCAGTCGGGGATCGAAGCCGTAGCGCTTGACCAGTACGGCGCCGCTCTCCTCCATGGCCCGGCGCACCTTGCTGCGGATCACCGGATCCTCTATGGCATCGCGTATGGTCTGGTAGCCCATCAGCTTGCCGAGGTAGGCGGTGATGCTGTGCCCCGTGTTGAGGGTAAACAGCTTGCGTTCGACGAAGGCCATCAGATTATCCGTGGTCTCCATGCCCGCCACCAGGGGCAGGGCACCCTTGAATTGGGTCTGGTCGACAATCCACTCGCTGAAGCTCTCTACTGTGACTTCCAGGGGGTCATCGTTGGCCGCGGCAGGCGGCACTATGCGATCCACCGCCGAATCAACGAAACCGACACAGGATTCGAGGGTGGCATGATACTCGAGCGGCAGGTACTTGAGTACCTCCTGCTTGAGGTGAGTGGTGCCGCGCACCATGTTCTCGCAGGCGATGACGTTGAGGGGGTTGAGATTGCCCGCCACGAAGCGAGCCTGCAAGCCTTTGGCCAGGGTGCTGGCGATCTTGTCCAGTATGTTGGGACCCACCGCCGTGGTGACCAGATCGGCGGTGATGATACGGGCAATCACCTCGGGGCCTGCGGAGCTGACCGCCGCTACATTGCGTACCACATCCAGCTTCTGATCCGCCCCCACCACATGCACCTTGTACTCCTGGCTGTGGTTTAGCTGATCTATCAGCGTTTCGTTGACGTCGGCGAAAGTGACCTGATGGTTGGCGTCGGCAAGCAGTTTACCGATGAAGCCACGACCGATATTACCGGCACCAAAATGCAATGTTTTCATGAAATTAACCTCTTTAACCAATGATGTGAGCAGGTTCAGGCAGCTTGTTCGCCACCGAGCAAGTCCAGAAACTCCTGAGGATCCTGGGTACTGGCCAGTCGGTCGATAAGACCGGGCTCATCCAGCGCATTGGTCAGGCGGGTTATCACCTGAATGTGTTCGTCGTTGCGGGCCGCGATGCCAATCACCAGGCGGGCCACCTCATCGGCCGCCTCGCCGAAGGCGACGCCGGTCGGGTACTGGCAGATGACGATGCCGGTACGGATCACCTTCTCCTTGGCGGCTATGGTGCCGTGGGGCACGGCAATCGACTCGCCAAGGTAGGTGGAGACCAGCTGTTCACGCTCCAGCATGGCATCCACATAGCTGGCTTCGACATAGCCCCGTTCGGCCAGCAGGGCTCCGGCGGCCTTGATGGCGGCCTCTTTGCTGTCGGCCATGAGGCCGAGCTGGATATCCTGGCGACTCAAGGTGAACACCTGGGGATCCTGCTGTTCATAGCTGTCATCGTTGGCCGCAACCAGCAGGGGGGGGCGAGCCACATCGTCGTTGGCAGCCTGGGTCAGGCTCAGCTCCTGCACCATGGCTTGATAGAGGCCGTTGTCGAGGAAGTTGGTCAGGGATATATGGCGTGCATTCGGTGCGTGGCGACGAGCCCGCTCGGTCAGGTCCTGGTGGGTAATGACCCAGTCCACCTGATCGTCGAGCTGGTCGATGGCACGATTGGTGACGCTGATGTCGAGGCCAGCGGCCTGCACCCGTTTGCGCAGCATGCCGGCACCCATGGCGCTGGAACCCATGCCCGCATCGCAAGCAACCACGATGTTGCGTACTGCCAGCAGTTCACCACCCGGTTTTTTGGCGGCGACAGTGTCGTTTTTGCCACCCTTCATGGCTTTCATCTTGCGAGTGGCTTCACCCAGGGCATCGGCCTCGTCGGCTTCCGGTTGCTGGGCACGGACGAAGATGGCGGCAACCAGGAAGGAGACCAGGGTTGCGCTGATGATGGAGAGGGCGACCCCGATCAGGGAGGCTTTCGGCGTCATCAACAGCACGGCGAAGATGGAACCCGGTGAGGCGGGGGAGACCAGACCTGCGTTGAACAGGGTCAGGGTGAAGACCCCTGTCATGCCACCGGCGATCACCGCCAGGATGAGGCGTGGGTTCATCAGTACGTAGGGGAAGTAGATTTCGTGAATACCGCCGAAGAAGTGAATGATGGAGGCACCGGCGGCAGACTGCTTGGCCGCGCCACGGCCAAATACCATGTAAGCGAGCAGTACGCCCATGCCTGGGCCCGGGTTTGCTTCGATCAGGAAGAAGATGGACTGGCCATGCTCGGTTGCCTGCTGAATGCCCAGCGGCGAGAAGATACCGTGATTGATGGCGTTGTTGAGGAAGAGGATCTTGGCCGGTTCAACGAAGATGGAGGTGAGCGGCAGCATGTGGTTTTCCACCAGGAAACCCACCCCACCGGCCAGTACGCCAGAGAGCACCTTGACGAAGGGGCCGATCACGAAGAAGGCGAGGATGGCGAGCAGCATGCCGATGATGCCGGCGGAGAAGTTGTTGACCAACATCTCGAAACCGCTCTTGACGCGGCCTTCCATCGCCTTGTCGAAACGCTTGATGACCCAGCCACCGAGCGGGCCGACCATCATGGCCCCCATGAACATGGGGATGTCGGTACCGACGATGACACCCATGGTGGTGATGGCGCCGACTACGCCGCCCCGCTCACCGCCCATCAGCTTGCCGCCGGTATAGCCAATCAGCAGCGGCAGCAGGTAGGTGATCATGGGGCCAACCAGCTTGGCCAGTGTCTCACTGGGCAGCCAGCCGGTGGGAATGAAGAGGGCGGTAATAAAGCCCCAGGCGATGAAAGCGCCTATATTGGGCATGACCATATTGGACAGGAAGCGTCCAAAATTCTGTATCTTGACTTTGGTATCCGGTGATAACATGACGGCACCCCGTTTTGAGCCTGTGTGATTAAAAGTGGTAGTCGGGATAACGGGTTTTGCCGAACCCTCATCCCTGTCGTCTAAGCAACTTCAATCTACCACTTCATTATCAGACTGGGCTGGAAACGGGGTGTCTTGTGATGTTTGTCACATATACCTGGCCTACCCCCCACCATTTGTAGTGATTCAGGTCACATCTTTTCGCCGTATCTTGGCGACATTTCGATCTTTCCTGCCAAAATTGCCCATCAATTGAGATCTGGGTCACTTTATTTGGTTTGCGCAAACCCCTTGTCAATGTGATGCGTGTCTCATCTTGGTAATTTGTATCCAATTGAGGCAATGCCTGTGCTGGGATTTATAATGATCTCACCGATGAATAAAGCGAAATTAGGCATTAATAATCAATGAATCAGTTATTTTGTAACCCACTTTCAGGTTCTCATCGCTGACCGTCAGTCAAGCCAGTCTGGTATTGGCAAGCCACTTGAGTCTTTTTTTGGGCCGTTCAGTGCCCTGCTCAGCGAGCACGCGCGCCGGGAGGACGGCCTCCCTTCGACTCTGTGTGTCGGGTTAGTCACACAGTGGCCGACCCTTGATCCCCCTTTGTCTCATCCATAAAAAAAGCCCGCAGAAGTTGCGGGCTTTTTGCATCGAGCGGCAGGGTTTTGGCTTATTCCGCCTTGGGGGCCGCTTCGGCAGGGGCCTCGGTGCTCTCGGCTACCGGGGCTTGCGGGGCTGGGCCCGGGACCAACGCCACCGCCGGTTTGGCAATGAGGGAGCGGGTCTCTTCCACCGCTTCGGTCAACTTGACCTCGATAACCTGGCCCAGCTCATAGACCACCTCTGTCTTGTCGAGATAGACGCGGCTGTTGTCCCAGCTGCACTCCAGCCTCTCCTTGTTGTCGAGGATATGACGGGCGGGCATGAAGACCACGGCGCCATTCTCCTGCAACCTGAGCTTGAGACCGGCGCGCATCACGTCGATGATCTCGCCGTTGAAGATCTGATCGGTGCCAGCGGCGCTCTGCAGGAAGCGGACATAGAGCCAGTCGCCGATACCGCGCTCCACCATGCGGTGCAGACGACGGCAAGCGGTCAGGTGCTCGGTCAGTTCCAGACTGGGACGCGGACCCGGTGCCTTGCCGGCGATCACCGCCTTGAGCAGGCGGTGGTTGACCATGTCGCCGTACTTGCGAATTGGCGAAGTCCAGGTGGCATAGGCATCCAGACCCAGGCCGTAGTGAGCGCCCGGTTCGGCGGACATCAGAGCATAGCTCTGGAAGCGGCGGATCTTGCCATCCAGCCAGCGGGTGTCCAGGTTGTCTATCCAGCGGCGCAGGGCGCAGAAACCGGTGAGGCTGGCGATCTCTTCCTTCTCGAAGGGGGCATCGGCAGTCTTGAGCAGCTCCATGGCACCATCGAGGGACTCTTCATCGAAACCTGTATGGACGTTGAAGATGCCGTAGCCAACCTGCTTGCCCAGCACGCGACCGGCGCAGATGTTGGCAGCGATCATTGACTCTTCCACCATACGATTGGCGATGCGGCGCGGCTCGACGTGGATGGCCAGTACGGCCCCATTCTCACCCAGCTCGAAGTCGTAATCTGGGCGGTCCGGGAACACCAGGGCGTGCTCGGTACGCCAGGCGATACGGGCTTCGGTCATGGCTTTCATCAGCGGCAGCTGGGCCATTACGCCGGCGTCTATGGTCAGTTCCTTGCCATGTTCGGCCCAGTCGGAGACGTCGTCATAGCTGAGGCGGGCATGGGAGATGATGCGGGCGGCGAAGAACTCGGTCTCTTCCAGCAGCAGGCCATCTTCGGCAATGAGCAGGCGTGCGCACAGGGTGTTGCGCTCCTCGCCCTCTTTCAGGGAGCAGAGCTCATCGGAGAGGGTGCGCGGTATCATGGGCACGTTACGGCCCGGCATGTAGACGGTGAAGGCACGCTTGGCGGCCTCCAGGTCCAGCTCGCTGCCTTCGGCCACATAGGCGGTCGGATCGGCGATAGCGACCAGCAGTTCCCAGCCGTTGTCCAGTTTGCGGATGGCCAGGGCGTCATCCATGTCCTTGGTCTTGGCGCCATCGATGGTGAAGAAGGGTACCTGAGTCAGATCGGTACGCGGCAGCTCTTCCTCTTCAATGACCTTCCACTCGGGCAGATCAGCCGGCTCTATCTGGGCCAGGCTGTGACGGGCCAATACCACCCACCAAGGCACATTGTGATCGTCCTGGTCGGCGATGAGCTCGGTAATTTCGGCGGAGAAGTTGCCATCGGCCAGGGCATGGCGCTTAAGGGTGGCGACCACCCAGTCCCCTTCCTTGAATGACTTCTCATCCAGTCCCTTCTTGGCACGAGCCTTGATGGCATCCTTGATGAGGGGGTGATCCGGTACCACATTGAGGCGGTCGCGGAACATCTTGACGCGGCCGACGAAGCGGGTCACCGCCTGCTCCAGCAGGGCATCCGGCTCGGCGACCTCCTTCTCTTTTTCGGTGCGGATCAGGGCACTCACGCGATCCCCGTGCATCACCTTCTTCATGTAGGGGGGCGGCACGAAGTAGCTGGTCTTCTCATCCACCTCCAGGAAGCCAAATCCCCGATCGGAGGCGCGGATCACCCCTTCTTTCTTGGGGATGTTTTCGCGGATCTGTTGTTTGAGCTGGGCCAGCAAGGGATTGTCTTGGAACATATGTGAGGAACCTGAGTGAAAACCTGATGAAGAATCGCCCAGCACTATACGTTTTTCACCCCGCAAAGCCAAGGCGACTGGGCTGATCCCCCGGCCGCTGAGGGTTCGCTGGGCTCAACTCAGCGCAGCCTGCCCCTGGCTTATCAGACGCTGGGAGATCTGTTTGTGCAGGCCTCGTTCCAGCAGCCAGCGGTGCCAGTAGAGGGTCTCTATCAGGTGACGGTCCGGGCAGAGATCCAGCAAACGGCCGGACTGGAGCTGGGCGCGGATCTGCAATTCGGGGATGAGACAGTAGGCCAGCCCCTGCTCCGCCATGGCGACGAAGGCCTCGGAAGAGTGGACTATGTGGCATGGGTAGCCACCGGGCTCAAGACCAAATTCACGACGCAAGAAACTGATGTGCATGTCATCCCGGGGATCGAAGGCCACTCCGGGAGCCTTGGCCAGTGCTTGCGGGGTGAGGCCCTCTGGAAAGTGGCGGGCCATGAAGGCGGGGCTGGCGGTCAAGACGTAACACATCTGGCCGAGCTCATCGACGCTGCAGCCAGGCAGTGGCTGCGGGTGCAGGCTGACGGCACCGAATGCCTGACCCTCGCGCACCTTGTCCAGGGTGCGGCTCTCATCATCGACCAACAGGTTGAGTTCGATGGGAAATCTTTCCAGCAGAGGGGCCAGGGCCGGTAGAAACCAGGTGGCCAGGCTGTCGGCATTGACCGCAATGCTGATGCGGATCGGTGCCTGGGGGCTGGCAGGGGCCAGTTCGCTGCTCAGTTCCTGCTCGAGCTGGCGTACCTGGCGGTAGTGGGCCAGCAGTTTTTGCCCCAGTGGCGTCGCCTGTAGCGGCTGACTACGGATGATGAGGGGCTCGGCAAATTGCTGTTCGAGCTGCTTGATGCGCTGGGAGATGGCGGACTGGGTCAAGTGCAGGCGCTGGGCGGCACGATCGAAGTTCTGTTCCTGCATCACGGCATCCAGGGCCAGCAGCAACTTGTAATCCAGAGCCTTCATCAATATCCCTTATCAATATGACTATTCAGAAGTCACTCTACTCTGGGTGCCGAAGGGGAGGCAAGGCGGCCCGGACGTTCGGCCATGCATTATCGCTGCCGCATTAAACACTGTTAAAAGTGACAGTAGCCGCAAGGGATCCAAAGGACGATACTCCATCACGTCCGTTTCTGCGTGGGGTGGGATCGGACTAGCGTGAGTGCTTTATCCCGGGATCTTCCCGGGATTTTTTATGGGGTAAGGGGAGACAGCTCCGCCATGGTCTGTGTAGTGACCGCGTAGCGGGCGCGCGACGGCGGCGGCGAACCGTTCATCGAGCAGGAAACGGATGCCGACACCGCGCACCGCCCCCAGATCAACGGCTTGCCGATGGCCGAGTCGCTCAATTGGCAGGCCCAGTCGACGAAAGATGCGCTCGACCGGCAGACTGACCACGGCGATAAGCTCACGGATCTGGTGGGCGAGGGCGAAGGCATACACCTCGCGAAAGATGACGCAGGTGAGTTCGCTGACACCGTTGTCGAGACGCGGAGCCCGGTTGGCGTCGATGGCGAGCCGGGTCAGCTCCCAGACATCCTGATGGCGAGGTGGGGCCTCGCCGGCGAGGGCGGTGGGGAAGATGGTGGGCAGCATGTAATCCTGGGCACAGCTGAGCAGGCGGATACAGCCACATAGCCCCTGTTCGTCTTCGATCAGAACCCAATGAGTATCCGGACCATCGAAGTTATCTCGCTCCAGGCCGGAGTGGGATTCTACATCCCAACCGAGTCTTTCGTGGAAAACGCGGTTTCTAAAGCAATAAAGGGAATTTTCTACGGTTTTATCCCAATGACGATTCAGTTTTCCCTTGAAAACACGCATTCTGCTCACTCCATATCCAGGAAGGGCGTTATACTCACGGACTCGGGAAGGGGACGAAAATGAAACAGGCTCAGCTGCTGGAATACCTTGAACTGTTCACTCGGGTCACGGATGGTGATCAACTGTCTGAGCTGATTGGACGTTTCGCGCTCGGTATGGGCTATGACTATTATCGCTTCGCGCTGATCCTGCCGATGTCGATGCAGCGTCCCAAGGTGGTGCTGTTCAACCGCTGCCCCGACTCCTGGATCCAGGCCTACACGGCCCAGCATATGTTGGCGCGGGATCCCATCATCCAGCTGGCTCGCCACCAGACGCTGCCCATCTACTGGAACCAGCTCGACGAGAAGGTGCGTTTTCTGCAAGCGGGTAGCCTCGATGTCATGAGTCTGGCTGCCGAGTTCGGTCTGCGCAACGGCATCTCCTTTCCCCTTCACGGCCCTACCGGCGAGAGTGGCATTCTCTCTTTCATCACTCGGGAGCGGGCTTCCAGCGATCTGTTGCTGGAGTCTTCCCCCGTGCTCTCCTGGATGTCGACCTACATTTTCGATGCGGCGTTGCGCACCGTGCGACTCGGGTTGCCGGAAGGGGCCGCACAGGAAGTGTTGACGGTACGCGAGACCGAGTGTCTCTCTTGGGCCAGCGAGGGGAAAACGTCCGGCGAAATCGCCAGCATCCTCGGCATCACCGAGCGAACCGTGAATTACCATCTCAATCAGGTGACCCGCAAGACCGGTTCCATCAACCGCTATCAGGCCATCGCCAAGGGCATGAGCAGCGGCATATTGGTGCCCAATCTGGAAGAGGTGGTGGTGACCAATTTTCCGCGTCAGCTGCAGTAACCCGCATCCATCAGGCGTCATCTCTTCATCTTCTCATTGGTGCCCCAGCGGCAGCATTATCGGAAGGGATCTCCTCCTCGACCATTGTCAGATCTAACAATTGACAACCAGAAGCCGATCGTCGTCACGTTCAGGCAGGGTTCCGGTCATTAAATTTTCGAATTAATGAGAAATTTAATGAATTTCTCTTAAATCATCCCATCTCGCATACTGCCGCCATCTTCACTGAGAGACGTTGAACCCATGATGGCGACCAGCTTGCAGGGCTTTGTGTTAGGCCTTGCCATGATAATTCCAATCGGAGCCCAGAATGCCTTTGTGCTGAGTCGGGGCATCCACCGCAACCATCACCTGCTGACGGCGACACTCTGCTGTCTGTGCGATCTCATCTTGATCGGGATAGGGGTGTTTGGTGGCGCCAACCTGCTGGCGGCCAATCCTCTCGGTCTGGCGTTACTGACCTGGGGTGGCGTGCTGTTTCTTGGCTGGTTCGGCCTGCGCTCCCTGCGCAGCGCCTGGCGTGGGCAGGGGGCCACATTGGCGGACTCCTCCCAGCTGATGGGGGTCAAGAGCGTATTGACCATGACCCTGGGTGTTACCTTGCTTAATCCCCACGTCTATCTGGACACGCTCATGTTGCTCGGCTCCCTCGGCAGTCAGTTTGCCGAGCCGTTGCGGCCCGCCTTTGCGGTCGGAGCCATGCTGGCCTCTCTCGTCTGGTTTTATGGCCTGGCATATGGTGCGGCGGCGCTCTCTCCTTGGCTTGCCCGGGGAAAGGTACAGCAGGGTATCGATCTGCTGGTCGGCCTCATCATGCTGGGTCTGGCATTGCAACTGGCAAGCGGCGCGCTGAACGGCGCATGAGACAAAGGGGAGCTGCGCGTATAAAAAAGCCCTCTCATGGAGGGCTTTTTGTTGGGCAAATGATCAGGGCACCACGGCGGCGTTGACGCTGCCATTGCCCTGGGTCAGTCGCACCTTGGCACCAGGTTGGAAGCTGGGATCAGCCTTTTGCACCACGACTATGCTGCTGCCGTTGTCCTGCTTGATCTCCAGTTCGACGCCATCCACCTGATTGAGCTTGTCACCGGCGGCCTTGCCCGCAGCGGCACCCGCGATGGCACCCCCGGCGGCGGCTAGGCTGCGCCCGGTACCGCCGCCTATGGTACTACCGAGCAGACCACCGACGACGCCGCCGCCTATGGTGCCCAGGATGGAATTCTCTTCGGCCTGGATCTTGACCGGGCGGGTAGAGACTATGGTGCCGTAGCTGACGGTCTGCACCTGCTTGGCTCTGTCTTTGGTATAGACATCGCCAGAATAAACATCGCTGTTGGCGCAACCGGTGACAGCGGCGGCCAGCAGGGCGATGAGGATCAGTCGTTGCAACATAATGGTTCTCCTGAACTTGACTACAAATTAGGCACCAGGGGTCACTCTACCCCTCTCTTCGCCATGATGGCACCCTCAAAGTGTAACCAAGTATGTTGTATCCAAGCTGGCTCACCCAGAGGTCTTAGCGGCTATGTTGCATACCTCGGTCAGACCCTGACGGATCACGTCTACTCCCTGTCTTGGAGAGGCGGGACGATCAACTCATGTTCGAGCAGGCATCTGTCCTCTCCCGGACCGAAGTAGGCTGGCTCCAGCGTCAGTTCACGATAGCCCAGCCGCTCATAGAGGCGCCGGGCCGGATTCACCGGATCGACGGTCAGTCGTACCTGCAGGCAGCCTTGTGCCCTCAGTGCCAGCTCCAGCTTGCGTATGATGGCTTCGGCCAGGCCGAGGCCGCGGGCTTGGGGCAGAACCGCCAGGGAGAGCAACCAGCCCTGAGTGCGCTGCTGTCCGACGCCTCCCAAGCCGTAGCCAAGCAGCTGTCCCTCGCGTTCTGCGACCAGCAGCAAGTCGGGCCACAGATCCACGGCTTGGCGAAAGAAGAAGTCGGGGTAGATGGCTTCGCCAAATACCTGGGATTCAATCTGCCAGATGGCATGCATATCGGCCGGGGTGGCAAGTCTGAGAGTCGGTGTCACTGGGGCTCCTGGGGATAGGCGGGCGGAAAATGGTCGGCAAGGGTAGCCCTAGTCAGATCGGGATTCAAGTGGCGGCGACTTGGCTTGTCTATGTGATGGCCGGGTGGCCAGAAACGAAACAGGGCTTTGAGGCCCTGTTTCTGATGATGCTTATTCCATCAAATGAGGTCGGTGGCCTGCTCCAGCCAGGCGAGATCCTCGCCTTCCAGCAAGGGGCTCAAGCGACGATAAACCTCGGCGTGATACTCGTTGATCCAGCGAAACTCGGCCGGGCTCAGCAGGTCGCGGTCGATGAGACGAGTATCGAACGGCACATAGGTCAGTCGTTCGAAGCCCAGCATGTCGAGCTCACCCTGACGGGGCAGTTCGATCACGATCTCCAGGTTCTCGCACCGAATGCCGAACGCATCTTCCCGGTAGTAACCGGGCTCGTTGGAGAGCACCATGCCCGGCATCAGTGGCACCAGGCTGCCCTTGGGGGCAATGCGCTGGGGACCTTCATGCACGCTCAGGAAGTGGCCCACGCCGTGGCCAGTGCCATGGTCGTAGTTATAACCGGCCTGCCAGAGCGGCATGCGAGCCAGCACATCGAGCTGAATGCCCGCGGTGCCGCGTGGGAAGCGGGCCTGATCCAGGGCGATGTGGCCTTGCAGTACGCGGGTGAACATGGCCCTGTGCTCTTCGGTCACCTCACCCACCTTGACGGTGCGGGTGATGTCGGTGGTACCGTCCAGATATTGAGCACCCGAGTCGACCAGATAGATGGCATCCTGGCCGAAGGTACGCGGCACCCCGTTGGTGTGGCGGTAGTGGCACATGGCGGCGTTGGGGCCGAGCGCCGATATGGTGTCGAAGCTGGGCTCGACATAGTGCTGTTGTTCTTTGCGAAACGCTTCCAGCTGATCGGCAAGGCTAGCTTCATCGACCCCGTCGAACTCACCTGAGAGGATCAGGCGATCCAGCCAGGCGAGGAAACGGGAGACGGCCACGCCATCGCGCAGGTGGGCGGCGCGCATCCCCGTCAGCTCAGTCTCGTTCTTGCAGGCCTTGGGCAGCATAGTGGGATCTTGACCTGCGACCAGAATGGCACCCGCCTCTTCCATGGTCAGCTGGGTCCAGGCGTTGGCGGTGTTGGGATCGGCCAGGACCTTCTGCTGATCTTCACCGATGCGCTTGAGCAGGGCGCCCAACTTGTCGGTGGGATAGACGGAGACATCTTGACCCACGTGTTGGCTGAAGGCGATGCAGTCGAGCTTGTCGGTATCGACGAAGAAATCCATGCTGGCGTTGGCATAGAGCACGCCAAACCCCAGTACCACGGGCAGGCGCTCGACATCGCGACCGCGCAGGTTGAGCAGCCAGTTGATGGGCTCGGCCTGGGTCAGCAGCACGGCGTCCAGACCACGTTTGCGCAGATCGCTCGCCAGCTGCTCGCGCTTGGCCTGGCTGGACTGCCCGGCCAACTCTTCGCTGTAGAACATGATGGGGTGCTTGCCGGGGGCGGGACGGTCCAGCCAGTGCTGATCGATGGGGTTGTCGGTCACGGCAACCAGTGTGATACCGCGTTCGCTGAGCTGGGCATTGGCATGCTGGTACCAGGTCAGGCTGTGCAGACGGGGGTCGAAGCCGACTCTGGCGCCCGGTTCAAGCTGTTCCGTCAACCAGCTGACATGGGGATCCTCATTGAGGTGCAGGAAGTTGAATACGTGGGCCGGGGTCTGCATGCGGGCCTGCACCGTATAGCGGCCATCGACGAAGAGCGCCGCTTGCTGGGCCAGGATAATGGCCAGACCCGCGGAGCCATTGAAGCCGGTCAGCCAGTCCAGGCGCTCGGCATGGGCCGGAATGTATTCGCCCAGATGTTCGTCATCGTGGGGCACGATGAAAGCGTCCAGTTCCTGCTGGGCCAGGGTGGTCCGGATTTGGGCGACGCGGGTTTCAATGATCTCGAAATGGTTCATGTCGTAATTGCCAGATAGTTGTTCGATGAGAGTGTTCAGCCGGGCTGACCACGGCTGAGTATCTGTCCGATGGACAGGCCTGCCGCCTGTATGTGCTGCTTGAGCAGAACGGCAGCCTCGTGTTTGCGCCTCGCCCGGCACAGGGCCAGCAGTTCGGCGTGTTCGCGCTCCGCCTTGTCTATGCCTCCTTGGGCAAACAGCAGCTCGAAGCGCACGTAACGGTCGCAACTCAGATTGATTTGGGCGATCAGCTCCATTGCCTGGGGGCGATTGGCGGCCTGATAAAGGGTGGCATGGAAGCTGTGATTGAGCTGGGCCCAATGTTCGACCCGGGTTCCTGACTCGAGTGCGGCATCGAACTGATCGAGAATGGCCTGGGCGTTGACGAAGGTCTCCTCCGTCATCAGATCGACGGCGTGAAACAGGGTATCGGCTTCCAGCAGGGCTCGCAAATAAAAGAGCTCGGCCACCGATCCGCTATCGAGTTGGGTGACCACGGCACCACGATGGGGTTCGAACTTGACCAGCCCCTGAGCCTCCAGCTGCATCAAGGCCTCACGCACCGGTATGCGACTGACCGCCAGCTCCTTGGCGATGGCGTCCTGGCGCAAGGGGGCGCCGGCCGGGAAGTCTCCGCGCAGTATCCTGGCTCTGAGGTTATCCATCACCATCTGGGTGCGGGTCTTGTAGGTGGGACTCATTGTTGCGTCATGGGGCAGGTTGCAAAATTGTATATTGTATAAAGTTTGGCTGAATCTAACGCGCTCGCGCCGGCAAGGCAAGGCGGTACTGAGTCGATTGCCGGATGTTGGCCAAAAAAAAACCGGCCAGCAGAGCTGGCCGGTTGGCAGTAAGGGGCGGCTGTTACAGCTGCGGACCTGCGGCTACCAGCTGTTTGCCTTCGTCGTTATCGGTGAAACGTTCGAAGTTCTTGATGAAGCGCTGAGCCAGATCCTGAGCCTTGGCATCCCACTCTGCCTTGTCGGCGTAAGTGTCACGGGGATCAAGGATGGTCGGGTTCACGCCGGGCAGTGCGGTCGGCACTTCCAGATTGAAGATGGGCAGTACCTTGGTCTGCGCCTTCTCGATGGAGCCATCCAGGATGGCGTCGATGATGGCGCGGGTATCCTTGATGGAGATGCGTTTGCCGGTGCCGTTCCAACCTGTGTTGACCAGATAGGCTTCGGCGCCAGCCGCTTCCATCCGCTTCACCAGCTCCTGGCCATATTTGGTCGGGTGCAGGCTGAGGAAGGCCGCACCGAAGCAGGAGGAGAAGGTCGGAGTCGGTTCTGTGATGCCGCGCTCGGTACCGGCCAGTTTGGCGGTGAAGCCGGACAGGAAGTGGTACTTGGTCTGCTCCTTGGTCAGTTTGGAAACCGGGGGCAGCACGCCGAAGGCATCGGCAGTCAGGAAGATCACCTTGTTGGCATGACCCGCCTTGGAGACCGGCTTGACTATGTTCTCGATGTGATAGATGGGGTAGGAGACCCGGGTGTTCTCGGTGCGGGAACCATCATCGAAGTCGATGGTGCCGTCCTCGGCCACCGTCACGTTCTCCAGCAGGGCGTCGCGACGGATGGCATTGAAGATGTCCGGCTCGGCCTCCTTGGAGAGCTTGATGGTCTTGGCGTAGCAGCCTCCTTCGAAGTTGAACACGCCATCATCATCCCAGCCGTGCTCATCATCGCCAATCAGCTGACGCTTGGGATCGGTGGAGAGGGTGGTCTTGCCGGTGCCGGAGAGGCCGAAGAAGATGGCCACGTCGCCGTCCTGACCCACGTTGGCGGAGCAGTGCATGGAGGCAATGCCGCGCAGGGGCAGGAAGTAGTTCATCATGGAGAACATACCCTTCTTCATCTCGCCACCGTACCAGGTGCCGCCGATGAGCTGGATCTTCTCGGTGAGGTTGAAGGCGACGAAGTTCTCGGAGTTGAGCCCCTGGGCCTGCCAGTCAGGGTTGGTGCATTTGGCACCATTCATCACTACGAAGTCAGCCTTGAACGTGTTCAGCTCAGCGTCGCTTGGGCGGATGAACATGTTTTTGACGAAGTGTGCCTGCCAGGCCACCTCGGTAATGACGCGCACCGCCAGCCGGGTGTCCGGGTTGGCGCCGCAGTAGCCATCGATGACAAACAGTCGCTTGCCGCTGAGCTGCTTGGTCACCAGGGATTTGAGTTTTGACCAGACTTCGGGGGTTATGGCCTTGTTATCGTTCTTACCCTGGTCAGACCACCATACAGTATCCTGGGTAGTGGCATCTTTGACGATATATTTATCTTTCGGGGAGCGGCCGGTAAAGATGCCGGTATTGACATTGACGGCGCCCAGCTCAGTTACTATTCCACGTTCGAATCCCTCCAGGTCTGGGCGGGTCTCTTCTGCGAAAAGCTGCTCATAGGAGGGGTTACGCAGGATTTCTACGGCATCATGGATACCGTATTGCTCCAGTTGTAACTGTTGGGCCAGGGTGGGTTCTGCCACGATTGTCATTGTATTCTCCTGGGTTCAGAGGTGTGTAGGGTTCTATCTGGCATCAACTCTACCACTTAGGTAGTAGAATTTAGCGACCTTCATCAAACTTTATAAAGTAGGGTATTTTTTTGTTATTTAAGTTAAAGGCGGGTTTCCCCGCCTCTATTTAGTGTAACTGGTTTGCATCATTACCGGGAGCCCCACTGAACAGGGTTTCGACATCGATCGCATCAAAGGGATAGTGGGCACCGCAATAGTCACAGTGCATCTCAATCTTGCCCTGCTCCTGCAGCATCTCCAGTACTTCGGCTTTCTCTACCTGCAACAGGGCACCCTCGCAGCGCTCCCGTGAGCAGGTGCAGCGGAAGGCGACGGCCTGGGGATCGAACACTCGCACCTTGTCCTGGTGATAGAGGCGGTAGAGGATCTCTTCCGCTTCGAGGCCAAACAACTCTTCATCCTTGATGGTGCTGGTGAGCTGGGTCAGATGGTCGAAGTCGATGCTGTGATCCTCACTCTGGGATGGCAGTTCCTGCAGCAGTATGCCCGCGGCGCGGGGCTCACCTTCATGGTGTCCGGTGCGGATCCAGAGTTTGGTCGCGAGCTGTTCGGACTGGGCGAAATACTGCTCCAGGCAGCCAGCCAGGGTATCGGCCTCCAGGGCAACGATGCCTTGATAGCGTTCCCCCTGCTCAGGGGTGATGGTGATGACCAGCTGGCCATTGCCTATCAGGCTCTGCAGCTTGCCATCGTCGGGCAACTCGCCTTCGTGGCGGGCGACACCGCGCAGCTGCTGGTTGTTATCGCCATTGATGACGGCCAGTCGTACCGGACCATCACCCTGCAACTGTACTGTGATGGAGCCTTCAAACTTGAGGGTGGCAGTGAGCAGGCTGGTGGCGACCAGCAGTTCGCCCAGCAGCTGTTGTACCTGAACTGGATAGCTCTGCGCCTCGATCACGTGGCGATAGGTGCTATCCAGCTGGACCAGCTCACCCCGCACTTCGTACTCTTCAAACAGATAGCGATACAGCAGATCTTGGTGACTCATCTCATCTTCCTTCGGGGTGGTAATGGCGTGGACACCCGGCATATTGGGCCGGGTGTGAACTTTCTGGTGCGCATGTCGTCATACAGGGGTCATGGACTCAGGTCAGTATTGCTTTACCCGGATCAGCTGGCGCCGCTCCTGCTTGTCGGGACGGCGCTCGGGGCTGGGGGCAAACTGGCTGTTGAAGCGGCGAGCCTCGGCATTTTCTGCCCGACGTTTGAGGCTCTCGGCCGTCTCTTCATACATCAGCTGGGCCAAGGGGGCCGATTTGCGCTGCTCGCTCAGGGTGAGTACCCGCACTTCCCGCTCGTCCTGACCCTGCCAGAAGCGGACCAGGGCGCCGAGCTCGACCGCCTTGCCAGGTTTGCTGCGCTGGCCGTTATAGTGCACCTTGCCCCCTTCGATCTGCTCCCGTGCCAGACTGCGGCTCTTGTAGAAGCGGGCGGCCCACAGCCATTTGTCCAGACGCAGGGAGGATTCGGGCGAAACGGCTTTGCTCATGACGTATTCCGACGATGTGACATGGTGACCGATTATACCAGAGCCGGGCCCCAGGGTTGAATCTGGCCTGCATTGGAGTGATGGCACGAGCATTTTTAGCCATATTGCCCTTTAGGTCAGTTGTCTCCGGCGGCATTGCCGTACACAATGACTGACCGATTTGGATAGAAAATTATTTTGAGAAACATGACGCTACCGTTCAAGGATGACTTGCTGTCTGCCTTGCTTGCCCAGGGCAAGCGGCTGCCCCTTGCCCGTCTTAGCCATTGGTTATTCTGGGGACTCTTGCTGCTGCTGGCTCATCAGTGCGCCGGTTTGACCTGGCGACTGCTCGCTTTGGCGAGTCCGGAGCCGCAGGCAACCTGGCAGCCCAGCACTGGAGCGGCAGAGACGGTGAGTCAGGGGACAGACCTGGTGCCCCTCACTCGACTGGGTCTGTTTGGCCGCGCCGAACAAATCCAGGCCCAGACCCAGGTGGCGGCAGATGCGCCCAAGACCCAGTTGAATGCTCAGCTCAATGGCCTGCTGGCCAGCACCAATGCCGCCAAATCCATCGCCATCATAGCCCACAACGGTACCCAGAACTCCTACGGCATAGGGGACTACATAGACGGTACCCAGGCCCGGCTGCGACAGATTTTTGCCGATCGCGTCATCATTGAACGCAACGGTCGTGATGAGACCCTGATGCTCGATGGTGAAGAGTACGGCAAACCGCTGCCAGCCAATGGCAACGCCACCGACAAGCTGGGTGAGGTGCGCGGCGAGCTGATGAGCAACCCGGGCAAACTCACGGATTACCTCAATATCTCCCCGGTCCGGGTCGATGGCCGCATGGCGGGCTATCGTCTCAATCCCGGGCGGGATCCTGAACTCTTTAATCAACTCGGTCTGGTCGCCAATGACCTGGCCGTCAGCATCAATGGGCTCGACCTGCGTGACAATGCCCAGGCGATGCAGGCGATGCAGCAGGTGGCGAGCGCCACCGAAATGACAGTGACAGTCGAACGGCAAGGACAGCTGTATGACGTCTATGTCGGCTTGTCAGAATAATGAATTGGAGTAGCACCAAGAATGATAAATAAAGGGAAAGGCTGGCGCCTGGCTTCTGTAGCGGCGGCCTTGCTGATGACGGGGTCCGTCTGGGCGACCGAGTATTCGGCTAGCTTCAAGAATGCCGAGATCGAAGAGTTCATCAACACGGTTGGTAAAAATCTCAATAAAACCATCATCATAGAGCCATCTGTGCGCGGCAAGATCAATGTGCGCAGCTACGATCTGCTCAACGAGGATCAATACTACCAATTCTTCCTGAGTGTGCTGGACGTGTACGGCTTCGCCGTGGTGCCCATGAGCAATGGGGTGCTCAAGGTGGTTCGGGCCAAGGATGCCAAGACCTCGGCCATTCCCGTGGTGGACGACAGCAACCCCGGCGTCGGTGACGAAATGGTTACCCGGGTTGTGCCGGTTCGCAACGTCTCGGTGCGCGAGCTGGCCCCCTTGCTGCGTCAGCTCAACGACAACGCTGGCGGTGGCAACGTGGTCCATTACGAACCTTCCAACGTGCTGCTGATCACCGGCCGTGCCGCCGTGGTCAATCGTCTGGTCGAGGTAGTGCGCCGGGTCGACAAGGCTGGCGATCAGGATGTGGATATCATCAAGCTGAAATACGCCTCGGCTGGCGAGATGGTGCGCCTGGTGAGCAACCTCAACAAAGACGGTGCAGCTCAGGGGGGCAATGCGGGCTATCAGCTTACTCCCAAGGTGGTGGCGGACGAGCGCACCAACTCTGTGGTGGTGAGTGGTGAGCCCAAGGCGCGGGCCCGCGTCATCCAGATGGTGCATCAGCTCGATCGGGATCTGCAGAGCCAGGGCAATACCCGGGTCTTCTACCTGAAATATGGCAAGGCCAAGGATCTGGTGGACGTGCTCAAGGGGGTCAGTTCCAGTATCGAATCCGACAAGAAAGGCAGTACCGCGGGTGGTGCGGCGGGTACCAGCATAGGTGGTGGTCAGCTTGCTATCTCGGCGGATGAGACAACCAATGCCCTGGTGATCACCGCCCAGCCGGACGTCATGGCCGAGCTGGAGCAGGTGATCGCCAAACTCGACATCCGCCGCGCCCAGGTGCTGGTGGAAGCCATCATCGTCGAGATCCAGGACGGCGATGGCCTCAATCTCGGGGTACAGTGGGGCAATGCCAATGGCGGCGGCACTCAGTTTACCAATACTGGCTTGCCGATCGGACCTGCCATCATCGCGGGCAAAGATTACCAGGACAATGGCAACACGGACGGGTTGGAAAACCTGCTGGGCAGCTTTAGCGGCATGGCCGCCGGTTTCTACAAAGGGGACTGGGCCATGTTGATGACGGCGCTCTCCACCAATACCAAGAACGACATACTCTCGACCCCGAGCATCGTCACCATGGACAACAAGGAGGCGTCGTTCAACGTGGGTCAGGAGGTGCCGGTGCAGACCGGCTCCCAGAGTTCGACCTCGGGAGACAACATCTTCAACACCATAGAGCGCAAGACGGTGGGCACCAAGTTGGTGGTCACCCCCCAGATCAACGAAGGGGACTCTGTGCTGCTCAACATAGAGCAGGAGGTGTCGAGCGTTGCCCAGGCTCAGGCCGCAGGTACGGCAGATCTGGGCCCGACCTTCGACACCCGTACCGTCAAGAACGCCGTGCTGGTCAAGAGTGGCGAAACCGTAGTGCTGGGTGGTTTGATGGATGAGCAGACCAAAGAGCAGGTCTCCAAGGTGCCGCTGCTCGGGGACATCCCCATACTGGGCTATCTGTTCCGCTCCACCTCCAATACCACGGCCAAACGCAACCTGATGATCTTCATCCGGCCGACCATATTGCGTGATGCCAACGTGTACTCCGGCATCTCCAGCAGCAAATACACCCTGTTCAGGGCCGAACAGCTGGATCGCGCGGCGCAAGAGGGCTACCTCACCTCGCCACCTCGTCAGGTATTGCCCGAATATGGTCAGGACATCATGGTCTCCCCCGAGGTCCAAAGACAGATCCAGTCCATGAAGAGCCGGCAGCAGGCCACGGCGGCGAGCGTGCAACCCTTCGTGCAGAGCAAGCCCTGATGGCGGCCTACCAGCTTGATGGCTGCGAATTGTCGGCATCACTGCCCGAGCTGCCATTCGCCTTTGCCCGCAACTTCGGGGTGATCCTGACCGAGCAGGCTGGATCGCCCGTGCTGATCTGCCGACCCGGGCTCACTTCCCAGACTTTGCTCGAGGTGCAGCGGGTGGCGGGTGCCGCCTTCGCCGTCGATCAGATAGAGGGTGAGGCGTTCGAGCAGCTGTTGATGGCCCACTACCAGCGCGACTCTTCCGAGGCGCGTCAGCTGATGGAGGATCTGGGCAACGAAATGGACTTCTTCGCCCTGGCCGAAGAGCTGCCCCAGAGCGAGGACTTGCTCGACGCCGATGATGACGCGCCCATCATCCGTCTCATCAATGCCATGTTGAGCGAGGCGATAAAAGAGGAAGCGTCCGACATCCATATCGAGACCTTCGAGCGGGTGCTGGTGATCCGTTTTCGCATCGATGGGGTATTGCGGGAGATCCTGCGCCCCCATCGCAAGCTCGCCTCCTTGCTGGTGTCGCGCATCAAGGTGATGTCGCGCATGGACATCGCCGAGAAGCGACTGCCTCAGGATGGCCGCATCTCACTGCGCATCGGTGGCCGGGCGGTGGACGTGCGGGTCTCGACCATGCCGTCCAGCTACGGTGAACGGGTGGTATTGCGTCTGCTCGACAAGAACAATATCCGGCTCGAGCTCAAGCAGCTCGGCATGACCCTCGCCAATCGCAACATCATCAGCGAACTCATCCGCAAACCCCACGGCATCATCCTGGTGACGGGGCCGACCGGTTCGGGCAAGTCCACCACCCTCTATGCGGCGCTGTCGGAGATCAACTCGCGGGATCGCAACATCCTCACGGTGGAGGATCCCATCGAGTATGACCTGGAGGGGGTGGGCCAGACCCAGGTCAATGCCAAGGTCGACATGACCTTCGCCCGTGGCTTGCGGGCCATCTTGCGGCAGGATCCTGACGTGGTCATGGTGGGGGAGATCCGGGATCTGGAGACAGCCCAGATAGCCGTGCAGGCATCCCTCACCGGTCACCTGGTGATGTCGACCCTGCACACCAACACGGCCATCGGTGCCATCACCCGGATGCGGGACATGGGCATAGAACCCTTCCTGCTCTCCTCGTCCCTGCTGGCGGTGCTGGCGCAACGATTGGTACGCACCCTTTGCCCCGACTGCAAGGAGGCGCGTCCGGTCACGGAACAAGAGCTGGCATTGATGCGCGTCGAGGGGTTGGACAAGGCCAGCCAGATCTGGCATCCGGTGGGGTGCGAACAGTGCAACCATACCGGCTATCGTGGCCGGACCGGCATCCATGAACTGGTGGTGGTCGATGAACCGGTACGCGAGGCGGTCCATGGTGCCAGTGGTGAACTCGCCATCGAGCGGCTGATCCGCCCCCATACCCCCAGCATTCGCCGTGACGGCATCGACAAGGTGCTCCAGGGGCAGACCAGCCTGGAAGAAGTGCTGCGTGTGACTCGGGAAGATTGAGGATAGGACGTGGCTGCATTCGAATATAAGGCCCTTGATGACAAGGGACGCCAGAAGCAGGGGGTGACCGAGGGAGATTCGGCGCGCCAGGTGCGCCAGCAACTGCGTGAGCAGGGGCTGACTCCGCTGGAGGTGAGCGAAACCACGGAGAAGGCCAAGCGCGAGGCGGGTCGTTTCCGACTGTTTCGCCGTGGCGCCAGCACCGCCGAACTGGCACTGATCACCCGCCAGCTTGCCACGCTTGTGGGGGCTGGGCTCACCATAGAGGAGGCGCTGCGGGCTGTCTCCCAGCAGTGTGAAAAGGCTCACCTCAGCAGCCTGGTAGCCACTGTGCGTGGTCGGGTGGTGGAGGGCTACAGCCTGGCCGATTCCCTGGGCGCCTTTCCCCACGTGTTCGATAAACTGTTTCGCTCCATGGTGGCGGCAGGGGAGAAGTCGGGTCATCTGGAGAAGGTGCTCAACCGGCTCGCCGATTACACCGAGCAGCGCCAGCATATGCGCACCAAGCTGATGCAGGCGATGATCTACCCCATGGTGCTGACCCTGGTCGCCGTGGGGGTCATCTCCATCTTGCTGACCGCCGTGGTGCCCAAGGTGGTTGCCCAGTTTGAGCATATGGGGCAGCAGCTGCCGGCCACCACTCGCTTCCTGATCGGCACCAGCGAACTGATGCAGCATTACGGCCTCTGGTTCCTGCTGCTGATCTTCCTGGGCGGTTTCGTCTGGCGTTGGTGGCTTGGTAATGAGCTGCGCCGCCGCCATTGGCACGGCATCCTGCTGCGCCTGCCGGTGATTGGCCGGGTGAGCCGGGGTCTCAACACTGCCCGCTTCGCCCGCACCCTGAGCATCTTGAATGCCAGTGCCGTGCCGTTGATAGAGGGGATGAAAATCTCCGGTGAGGTGCTCTCCAACGACTTCGCCCGGGCCCGTATCCTTGAGGCCACCGAGCGGGTACGTGAGGGAACCAGTCTTCGCAAATCATTGAATGAAACCAAGATATTTCCGCCCATGATGTTGCACATGATCGCTTCTGGCGAGCAGAGTGGCGAGCTCGACAGCATGCTGGAGCGGGCGGCAGACAACCAGGACAGGGAGTTCGAAAGTCAGGTCAATATTGCGCTTGGCGTGTTCGAACCCATGCTGGTGGTCTCCATGGCCGGGGTGGTGCTCTTTATCGTGATGTCGATCCTGCAGCCGATCCTGGAACTGAACAACATGGTCAATATGTGAATAAGCAGGCTACTCCAGCAGCCCATTCACTCGCGCTCAACAACATGGTCAATATGCAACGGGATCCGTCTGCCGGGTCTCACTATGGTCAATCTCTGATGGCAGCCGCCATCTTATTTATCGAGGGAGTAAGTCATGGATAAGCGTCGTCAATCGGGTTTCACCCTGCTGGAAGTCATGGTGGTCATCGTCATCCTGGGGATACTGGCCAGCCTGGTGGTGCCCAACTTGATGGGGAACAAGGAGAAAGCCGATCAGCAGAAGGCGGTTTCCGACATAGTGGCGCTGGAAAACGCCCTCGACATGTACAAGCTGGACAACAATCGCTACCCGACCACGGAGCAGGGGCTGGATGCCCTGGTCAACAAACCGACTTCGGCCCCGGAACCGCGCAGCTACCGGGATGGGGGCTATATCAAGCGCCTGCCACAAGATCCCTGGAGCAACCCTTATCAGCTGCTCAGCCCGGGTCAATTCGGCAAACTCGACGTCTTCTCCATGGGGCAAGATGGCGAAGCGGGTACCGACGACGACATCGGCAACTGGAATCTGAAGGACTTCCAGTAAGTGCCGACTCGCCGCGTCTCTCGCCTCGACCGACAGCCATGAGTCACCTCTTGGGGCGCCATGCCTGCATTTTCATCTGGCAGCAGCTGCCAGCGCTGATGGGGCCGCTGTCCATTGTTGTCCCCCTGACAGGGTGGGCTCAATGAGGGCTCGTCGTCAGGCAGGCTTCACCCTGTTGGAGGTGCTGCTGGTCGCCATGTTGATGGGATTGGTGGCCACCGCCGTCACCCTCAGCATGGGGGGCGCCAAGGGGGATCGCGAGCTGGACAAACAGGCGCGTCGCTTCATGGCCGTATTACAACAGGCCCAGGAGCAGGCGGTGATGGATGGTCGCCTGCTGGGGTTGCGGCTCGACGATCACGGCTGGCAATTCATGGTGCGCCAAGGGAAAGATCGCAGCTGGAAGGCCTTGAGTGATGACAAGGTGCTGGGGCCGGTGCAACTGCCTGAGGATATCCAGCTCGGCGTCGAACTGGGCGGGTTGGCCTGGCAGCCGGATGAAGATGAGCGAGGGGAGGGGGACAAGGTGGCCAGTCCCCAGGTGTTTATCTTTCCCGGTGACGAGTTGACCCCCTTCGTGCTGACCTTCAGTCAGCTGGTCGATGAGGAGCGTTACTTCCGTGTGGTGTGGGCCGATGAGTTTGGCAACCTTACCCTGGATAGCGATCGGCCTGAGGAGGAGCAATGAAGATCCAGTACGTCCGTGTGGTGTGGGCCGATGAGTTTGGCAACCTTACCCTGGATAGCGATCGGCCCGAGGAGGAGCAATGAGGGCCCCGCGCGTGGCTTTGCGCCATGGTGGGCCTCGCCGGGCGAGGGGCATGACGCTGCTCGAGGTGATGGTGGCCCTGGTGGTCTTTGCCATCGCCGGGCTGGCAGTGATGAAGGCGGCGAGCGAGCACCTTGCCGGGCTCAGTTATCTGGAGCAGAAAACCCTGGCGACCTGGGTTGCCCAGAACCAGCTGGTCCAGCAGCGACTCGAGGGCACCTGGCCGAGCGAAGGCTGGGTCGAGGGTGATGAGGAGATGGCGGGGCAGCGCTGGTATTGGCGTCATCACGGTGTCGCCACCGCCGACAGTAATTTCAAGGCACTGGATCTGGAAGTGCGCACCGCCCCCAAATCCGAAAGTCCCGTGACCATGATGCGAACCTATGTCAGCCGATAACCGCTCCCCCGGCCGCGCCGCTCCCTGGCTTACCTTGCCTGGCACCTCGAGGATGCCAGTAGCGCCGCAGAGGTCGCGAGGGTGGCAGGGGGGCTTCACCCTGCTCGAGATGCTGGTGGCGATCGCCATCTTCGCAGGCCTGAGTCTGGGCGCCTATCAGGTGTTGCAGGGGGTGCTCACCAGCGATGAGGTGGCCAAGAAGAAAGAGGTGCGCTTGGCCCAATTGCAGCGGGCCTTCGATCTGCTGGAACGGGACGTGAGCCAGATGGTGCCGCGCACCGGTCGCATCCAGGGCGAAAACAACCGGGTGCTGCTGGCGGCTAGCCAGTTTGGCCAGCAGAGTGACGACTGGGGCATGGCCTTCATTCGGGGCGGCTGGCTCAATCCGGATGGCATCTTGCCGCGATCTGGCCTGCAACGAGTCGGCTGGCGGCTCAAGGATAACCAGTTGGAGCGACTCAGCTACCTCTATCCGGATCCCGTGATAGGCACCGAGCCCAGGGTGCAGGTCCTGCTCGACCGGGTGACGGGACTGCGCCTCTTTTTCTACAGCGAGGGGGGCTGGAAGTCGGAGTGGACCCAGGAGGCGCGTCTGCCTGAGGGACTGGCGGTTGAGCTGGATCTGGATGATTACGGCACCATACGCCGCCAGTTTCTGATTGGGGCCGGCGGCCAGAGGCTCGAAGATGCACCGACACAATAAGGGCGCCGGGCCGGGAAGAGGCCGGGGCATGGCATTGCTGGTGGTGTTGCTGATCCTCTCGGTGATGGTGATCATCGCCAGCAACATGAGTGGTCGCTTGCAGCTTGAGCTCAGGCGCACGGCCAACCTCAGCAGCGGCAAACAGGCCTGGTGGTATGCCATCTCCACCGAGGCGCTGGTCAGCAAGATCCTGGCCCAGGACTTCAAGGATGACCCCAAGGTGGTCAGCCTTGGCCAGTACTGGGCCCGCAAGGATGTGGTGTTTCCGGTCGAGGATGGCACTCTCAAGGGAGAGGTACGCGACCTGCAAAGCTGCTTCAACCTCAACAGCCTGAGCGTGGCGCAACAGGGGGGCAATGGGGACGATCTGGCCAACCAGCCTTATCCCGTCAAGGTGTTCCACACCCTGTTGACCCTGCTCGAGGTTGACGAATACGAGGCGACCCAGCTGACGGATGCGGTGCGTGACTGGACCGACAGCGATACGGTGCTGGTCTCCAGCTATGGCGCCGAAGATGCATATTATGAAGGGTTGAATCAGCCCTATCTGCCCGCCAACCAGAAGATGCTGGGGGTGGATGAACTGCGGGCCGTGCGTGGGGTCAGCGGCAAGCTGTATGCCAGGCTGGCACCCTATGTCTGCGCCCTGCCAAACGACAAGTTGCTGGTGAACATCAATACCATAGCCCCAGAGCAGTCCGAACTGCTGGCGGCACTCTACCTGGGAAAGATCGGTGTGGATGATGCCAAGGGAGTGCTCAATGATCGCCCCAAGAAAGGGTGGCAAAGCAAAGAGGAGATGACGAGCCTGCCTGCACTGGCGGCAGGCTCCGGCATCAAGGGGCTGAATGAGGCGATAGACGTCAAGAGCGATTACTTTGTGGCCTATCTGCTGGCCGAGGTGGCTGACACCCGGGCCAGGCTGGAGACCTACTTCCAGCGCAGTAAAGACAACAAGGCGGTGGTGCTGCGGCGGGTCAATGGGGGGGCTGAGTGAAGCTCGCCTCGACGCGTGACGGCATCTCGCTGTTCATATCAAGGGTCAGCCGTCGACAGGACTCGGCCCTGACCAAGGAGAAGCTGTATTGAACGAGAGTCTGGTCATCCGTCTGGGGATAACCCAGGAAGAGCCGGTCGAGTGGCTGGTCTGGTCGAAGGGAGAGGAGGAGATCATCGCCTCCGGGACCCTGGCCTCGGCCCATGAACTGCATGAACTGCGTGAGCGGGCCGGTGGCCGTCCCGTGGTCGCCCTGGTGCCGGGCAGCGCCGTTATCTTCCGGCGAGTGCGGCTGCCGGGCAAGTACAACCGCCAGTCGGCGGCGGCCCTGCCCTATCTGCTCGAAGAGCAGATTGCCTCCGATGTGGAGTCCCTGCATCTGGTCGTGCTGGCCCATCAGGGTCAGGAGGTGGATCTGATGGCGGTGGACAACCAGCAGATGCTGCGCTGGCTCGGTTGGCTCGAGGCGGCAGGGCTCAAGAGCCTGCAACTGCTGCCGGACGTGCTGGCCTTGCCGCAGGCCAGTGATGGCTGGTCGGCGCTGCAACTGGGCAAGGTCTGGCTGCTGCGCCAGGGGCCTCACCAGGGGTTGGTGGCAGACGAAGCCTTGCTCGGCCTGTTGCTGAGCACTCAGCCCGAGCCTGTCACCATCCACAGCCATACGCCGCCCCCGGCACTGGCGGGAGCCAACTGGCTGGAGGCCGATCCCGAGCTGCCCATGCTGCTGCTGGCCCGGGAGGCGCTGCGCGGTCAGGTAAACCTGTTGCAGGGGGCTTTCCGGCCACAGACCGAGTACAGCCGCCACTGGTTGCAGTGGCGCAAGGTGGTGGTGGTGGCGGTGGCCTTGTTGCTGGTCACCCTGGGACAGCGAGGCCTGGCCCTCTATCAACTCGATAGCCAGGACAAGGCGCTCAAGGCCGAGATCCGCGAGGTCTATACCCGCATCTTCCCGGGAGAGACCCGGATCGTGAATGTACGCAGCCAGGTTGAGCAGCATCTGAGGTTGCTGGGGGGGGCGTCCCAAAGTGGCGTCTTGCTGTTTTTGACCGAGCTGGCCCCCACCTTTGCCGAAGTACCGGGACTCAAGCCCGAGGTGCTGCGCTTTGATGTGGAGCGGGGAGAGCTGAGGCTGCAAGTCACGGCTCCCGGTTTTACCGAGATGGAACGATTCCGGGAGTTGGCGGGCAAGCGTTTTGAGGTGCAACAGGGCGAGGTGCGTAGCACGGAAGGCCGAGTCGAGGGGGCACTGGTGCTCAAGGGTAAATCATCATGATGGCAAGGTTTGAACTCTGGTGGCGCGGCATCAGCGCCCGGGAGCAGCGACTGCTAGCAATTGGCGGCACCTTGCTGACCATAGGTCTCTTCTATTGGCTGGTTTGGCAGCCCCTCGACAGTCGCATTGCGGAGCGGGAGCGGCAGGTGAAGAACCAGCAGCAGACCCTGGTCTGGCTGAAAGAGAAGGGCGAGCGAGTCCTGGCTGCCCAGGCGGGCAGCGGCCGCAACATCGAGCTGGGGGGGACGCTGGATGGGGTGGTCAACCGTACCGCCTTCAATCACAAGATCAAGATCACCCGACTGCAACCCCAGGGTCAGGAGCTGCAGGTATGGATAGACGCGGTTCCCTTCGATGGGCTCTTGATGTGGCTGGCTGAACTGTCGGACCGATATGGCGTCCAGGTCAAGGTGATAGAGGTGGCCCGCGAGCAGTTGCCCGCAGGCATGGTCAAGGTGAGACGCTTACAGGTGAGTCGCCCGCAATGAAACGCAAGATCTGGATAGTCGTCGTCTTCATGCTGGCCTGGCTGGGCTTCTTGCTGACCAGCGTGCCCGCCAGCCTGATGGTTCGTCATCTGCCGTTGCCGCCCATGGTCAAACTGGAAGGGGTGAGTGGCACCCTCTGGCAGGGGGAAGTGGCTCGTCTGCAATATGCCAGCGAGTCTGTGACCCGGTTGCGTTGGGATCTCAATGGTTGGTCGCTGCTGCGCTTTGCTCCCGAACTGACGGTGCGTTTTGGCGAGCGGGATGGCCTCAACGGCCAGGGCGTGGTGGGCTGGGGCGGTGCCGTCTTTGGCCGCGATCTGACCCTCAACGCCCCCGCTCCCTGGTTACTGAGCCGCTTGCCTATGCGCCTGCCCTTCCCGGTCACGGCGACGGGCCAGTTGCAGCTCAAGCTTGATGAATTCAGTCAGGGCAAGCCCTGGTGCGATAGCCTCTATGGCAACCTCTATTGGTATGATGCCGAGGCCGAAACCCCGGCAGGCAAGCTGAAACTGGGGGATCCAGAGCTCAAGCTGACCTGCCTCGACTCCCGGCTGGTGGCCGAGCTCAAACAGGGCTCTGAGGCGGTGCAGGTGCTGGGCAAGCTGGAGTTGCAGGCCAATCGCCAGTATCTGTTCCAGGGCAGCCTCAAGCCGGGCCCTGAGTTGCCGGATCAGATGAAACAGGGGTTGCCCTACCTCGGTCAGCCAGACAGTCAGGGTCGCTTCCCGCTGCGCTATCAGGGCCGGATCTAACCCGCGGCCGCACGGATAGACAACACCCCGCCTCGGCGGGGTGTTTCGTTATGGGGCTGATCAGGCCGTCGGTTCGCCGCCGGGGGCCGCGATGAGGTGATTGAGAAAGAAGCTGAACAGTTCGGCCCGCGAGCCGAGGCGCAGCTTGGCGTAGAGGTGCTTGCGGTGATTCTTCACAGTGCCGCCGCCAATGCCGAGGGCCGTGGCGATGGCCTCGGTATCCAGCCCTTGTAGCAATAGCTCCGCCACCTGCCGCTCCCGGCGGGTGAGCCTGTCACCCCCCACGCTTGCCATCGCCTGCTCCACAGCACTCTTGAGGCTGGCGCTGTCCGGCTGCGCGCTGCTCTGGGCCAGCAGCGGCGTCTCCTGCCGCCACTGCTGACGACACAGCGAATGCACCAGCGGAAAGATCGCCTCCAGCCTGGCCAGCTCGTCACGACTGAGAGGGCTGCGCTTGTCGAGGCGGCCGAGAAACAGCATCAGCGTCAGTCCGCCGCGCACTGGCAGGATCAGTCCCACCTCCTCCTGCCAGCCGGTGGCCTGATAGAAGTGGTGGCGATATTCGGGATCGAGCCGCCCCTGGGAGACCTGCGCCAGGGTCCAGACGCCGGCAGGCCGCCCTTCGGCCAGCGCCTGCATAAAGGGATCCTGACTGAAGTGGCTGGTGAGGTAGCGATCAAACAGCAGGGCCCGCTGATGGTTGAGGTTGTCGTAGAGGTAGACGGGCCGCTGCCCCACCCCGAGCAGCAGGGCGCAATCAAACGCCACCTGCTGCTGGATCAGCCGCACCAGGGTCGCCGCAAAGGCCGGGCTGTGCAGGGCATCGACCACCTCGGTCATGTTGCGGGTCAAGGCATCTGTGGGGAATGGCTGGGTCATGGTCGTTGAGTCATGGTGGTGGGTTCCCGGTGGCGGGGAGCAGCTCCCCACTATGGCGGGATGCTAGCACGAGAGTGACAAAACTGTCCCTCAGGGGACATATTCGCCATCGGCCAGAACGGCGAGGATGACAGCTTTTCCCCCTGCTGTTGGAGACCCCCCATGATCAACCCCCACCTGCTTGATGAGTTGAGCCAGCGCGGCCTGGTGGCCCAGCATTCCGATCCGGCGGCCCTGGCCGCCCACCTCGCCACGGCGCGCACCCTCTACTGCGGGTTCGATCCCACCGCCGGCAGCCTGCATATCGGTCATCTGGTGCCACTCTTGATGCTGCGCCGCTTCCAGCTGGCGGGCCACACTCCGGTGGCACTGGTAGGCGGGGCCACCGGCCTTATCGGCGATCCCAGCTTCAAGGCAACCGAGCGCAGCCTCAACAGTGCCGATACCGTGCAGGCTTGGGTCGCCAGCCTGTCGGCCCAGATAAGCGCCCTGCTGCCCGCCGACGACGGCCTTTGTGCCCCGCAACTAGTCAACAATGGCGACTGGATGGGGCAGATGTCCGCCCTCGATTTTTTGCGGGATATCGGCAAGCACTTCTCGGTCAACGCCATGCTGGCCCGTGAATCGGTGCGCCAGCGCCTCGCCCGCCCGGATCAGGGCATCTCCTTCACCGAGTTCTCCTACGCCCTGCTGCAATCCCAGGACTTTGCGGTGCTCAACCAGCGGCTCGGCTGCACCCTGCAGATTGGCGGCAACGACCAGTGGGGCAATATCACCAGTGGCATGGATCTGACCCGCCGCCTCCATCAGACCCAGGTGCACGGCATGACCCTGCCCCTTATCACCAAGGCGGACGGCACCAAGTTCGGCAAGACCGAAGGCGGCGCAATCTGGCTCGATCCTGCGCTCACCTCGCCCTACGCCTTCCATCAGTTCTGGCTCGGCACCGCGGACGAGGATGTCTACCGCTTCCTGCGCTACTACAGCTTTATGTCGCTGACCGAGATTGATGCACTGGAGGCGGAAGATGCCCAGCGGCAGGGGCGCAAGCAGGCCCAGCAGGTGTTGGCAAACGAGCTGACCGAACTGGTGCATGGCAAGGGGGCGCTGGCGGTGGTGCAACGCATCGGTGAGCTGCTGTTTCGCGGCGACGTGGCTCGCCTCGGCGAGAGCGATCTCGCCCAGCTGGCGCAAGATGGCATGCCGAGCAGCGCCGTCAGCGGCGAGCAGGATCTGGTGACCCTGCTGGTGGAGTGCGGTCTGGCGAATTCCAGGCGCATCGCCCGCGAGCTGCTGGCGGCGGGGGCCATCAGCCTCAATGGCGTGCTCAAACGAGATGGGCGGCTGAGCGCAGGCGAGCGGCTGTTTGGCCGCTACCTGCTGCTGCGCCGGGGCAAGAAGGAGTACCAGCTGGTGATCTGCTCATGAGGCGGTCAGCTCGCCGATGACGTAGTCGAGGAAGTGGCCGACCAGGGCAGACTCGGCCCGGCGCTGGGTGTAGAGGGCGTAGAAGTGGGACCCCTTGGGGCGGTAGGCGGGCAGTACCTCGCGCACCGTCCCATCGGCCAGCTCGCCTGCCAGCAAGTAGCGGGGAAGACGGGCGATCCCCAGGCCCTGGCGCATCGCCTCGTGGATCGCCCTCTTGCTGCTGAAGGCCAGCTCACCCGCCACCTCGAGGGGGATCTCGCGCCCCTGATCCAGCAGGGTCCAGCGCTCGTGGCGGCTGTACTCCTGGCTGCGGGTGATGAGGCTGTGCTGGTGCAGATCCTGAGGGGTGGCCAGGGGCGGGTGGGTGTCCAGGTAGGCGGCACTTGCGCACAGCACCAGCTCGTCCGGACCGATAGGGCGCGCCAGGTAGGGTTCGGCGTTCAGCTCGGTGCTGCGAAAGGCCACGTGCAGGTTGTCGCGCAGCAGGTCGGCGGGGTGATTGCTGAAGTCGGCGATGAGGCGCACCTCCGGATGGCTGGCCCGAAAGCGCAGTAGCACCGGGGTCAGCACCACCTCGCCCCAGAGATCCGGCGCCGTGATGCGCAGCTCGCCGCACAGGGCCGAGCGGCGGCGTTGCAGGCCATCGAGCAACTGTTCGTGCAGGGCGATCATCTGGTCGGCCTGGCGGTAGGCGAGCTCGCCTGCGTCGGTCAGTTGCACCCGGCGTGTGGTGCGGCTCAGCAGTTCGCTACCGAGGTGCTGCTCGAGGTGGCGAAGATCCTTGGAGGCCTTGCTTGGGGTGATACCAAGGTGGGCGGCGGCGGCGGCGAAAGAGCCACAGCGGACGATGGCGATCAGCAGGCGCATCAAGTAGAGGGTGTCGAGCTTGTGGTTGCTCATGGGGGCTCACTTATTGTGTCTTGTTGGGAATGAATGTCTTTCTTTTGAACTGGATTATATCCCAATGGTAGTGGGATATAGTGGCAGCCATCCGATTGCGATCCTAGGAGAAGGCAATGAACAAGGCGCTGAACGACAGCTTCCACTTCGAACGGGCCGGCCTGTGGCTCAAGAACCGCGCCGTGCTGGCCCCCCTGACCCACAACATGAGTGGCGCCGGTGGAGATCCCGGCCAGGCCGAGCTCGACTGGCTGGTGCGCTGCGCCCGCGGCGGCTTCGGCCTGCTCATCGCCGCCGCCACCCAGGTGCAACCCGGCGGACGTTGCTGGGCCGGACAACCGGCCCTGATGACCGACGCTCAGCAGCAGGCCTTCACCACCCTTGCCACCCGCGTCACGCAGGCGGGGACGCTGGCTGTGGTGCAACTGCACCACGGCGGAGTGCGCGCCCTGCCCGAGCTCAACGAGGGGGCGCCGGTCGGCCCGTGCGAGCTGGCGCCGGGCGGGCGCTACCCCCTCGGGGTCAAGGGGCTGAGCGAGGAGGGGATCCTGGCCGTTGTCGAGGCCTTCGTGCACGCCGCCGAGCGGGCCTATGCGGCTGGCCTGCACGGGGTCGAGTTGCACGCGGCCCACAACTTTCTGCTCTGCAATTTCCTCAATCCGCTGCACAACCAACGCACCGATCGCTGGGGAGGCACTCTGCCCAACCGGGCGCGGATCCTGATCGAGATTATCAGGGGCATTCGCGCCCGCCTGCCGCGTACCTTCCTGGTCGGGGTGCGTCTCTCCCCCGAGAGCTATGCCCATATTCAGGGTATCGAGTTGCCCCATCAGCTGGCGGTGGCGCACCTGCTGGCAGACGAGGAGATCGACTACCTGCACTTCTCCATGGGAGACAGCTTCAAGGCGGTGGATGGGGATCCGGACGGAGGATCGCTGCTGGGGGCGGTGCAGGCCGGGCTGGCGGGACGAGTGCCGCTCATGGTGGCAGGCAGTATTCGCGATGCCGCCTCAGCCCAGCTGGCTTTGGCCGGCGGCGCCGACCTGGTGGCGGTAGGCACGGCGGCCCTCGGTAACCCGGACTGGATGACCAAGGTGAGCCGCGGCTTGCCTCTGCTCCAGGCCCCGTTTACGGCGACACGGCTCGAGGAGGTCGGTTTCACGGCGAGCGCGCTCGGCTACCTTGCTGGCATGGGTGTACTGGCCCCGCATGATGCAGCATAAGGGGGCATCATGAGCGAATGGACCCTGTTGCTGATGTTCATCCCCACTTTCTTTCTCATCTCCGTCTCACCCGGACTGTGCATGATGCTGGCCATGAGCTTCGGCGCCAGCCTGGGAGTGCGCCGCACCCTCTGGGTGATCGGTGGCGAGCTGGCCGGGGTGGGGTTGATTGCCCTCACCGCCCTGCTCGGCTACACCCGGGGGCTGGCCGAGCAACCGGCGCTGCTACAGGGTTTCAAGTATCTGGGGGCTCTCTACCTGCTGTGGATGGGGATCACTGGCTGGCGCGGCGGCGGGCAGAAGGCGGCGACCCGTCAGGTGGATAACGGGCGCCTGAGTCTGCTGCTGCGGGGTTTTACCGTGGCCATATCCAATCCCAAATCCTGGCTCTTCATGATGACCCTGCTGCCGCCCTTCATCAGCCCGGCCCTCTCCGCCGGGTTGCAGACCCTGCTGTTCGTCACCCTCATTATCCTGATCGAATGCGTCAACCTGCTGCTCTACGCCTACGGTGGGCAGAGAGCGGATCGGCTGCTGCAGACCCAGGGGCAGGGGGATCTGCTGGGGCGGATATCCTCTCTGCTAATGATGGGGATCGCCCTCTACTGGCTGCTGACCTGATGCGACAACGCCCTCCGTGAGAGGGCGTTGTCGTGGGCGGCTCAACGACTCAGCGGCAGCAGCTCGGCGTAGTCATGTATGGCCGGGAAGCGGATGATCTGCTGTGGCCGTTGCTGGCTGTCCGGGGTCTGGATGGCGAGCTGATAGCCGATGCCAAAGTCGGCGGCGGCCTGCAAGATACGTTCGCTGTCATCGACAAACAGGGTACGAGCGGGATCGAATGCCAACCGTTCGGCCAGCGCCTGCCAGCAGTGCTGGCTCTCCTTCGACCAGCCCAGTTCGTGGGTGCTCACCATCAGATCCAGATGACTGGCGAGGCCGAGCCGGGCCTCCTTGACCGAGAGGCTGGCGGGGTGGGCATTGGTAAACAGCACCAGCTGCTTGCCCGCCGCCCGCAACTCGGTCAGGAAGGGGATGGCGTTGGGCCGCCACTGGATCTTCTCCAGGATCTCCTGCTTGAGGGCGCGAATGTCCAGCCCCAGGGTCTGGCTCCAGTAGTCCACACAGTACCAGTCGAGGGTGCCGCTGACGGCGTGATAGCAGGTATCGATCCGCGCCTTGGCCTCGGCCAGCGACAGTTCGAGCCGCTCGGCGTAACGCTCGGGCACCAGCTGTTGCCAGAGATGACTGTCAAAATGGAGATCGATCAGGGTGCCATCCATGTCGAGCAGGACTGTATCTATCTGGTGCCAGGGTAGCTGGGTCGGCATGGGTTGTCTCACTGCTGAAAAGGGGGCGGCATTATAACGGATTTTTAGCGTCGCTTTCCCGGCCTTGGCCCGTGGTGTTCGTCTTGCGACTCGTTTACTCTTGAGTCATGACTCTCGCCAGTGGCCCGGCTATGGATCCCAACAAGCGCAAACCCGACATCATCAAGGCTGAAATCGTGGCCGAAAGCCATCTGTTCAAGGTGGAATCCCTGCACCTCAAGTTTTCCAACGGCGAGGAGCGAGTTTTTGAGCGGATGCGGGGCGGCAACCGGGGCGCCGTCATGGTGGTGCCCATGCTCGATGCAGACACCCTGCTGCTGATCCGCGAATATGCCGCTGGCACCCACAGTTATGAGCTGGGCTTCCCCAAGGGTCTGATCGATCCCGGTGAGGATGCCCTGACCGCGGGGAATCGCGAGTTGATGGAGGAGGCGGGCTTTGGTGCCAACAGCCTGATCCCCCTCAAGCAGGTCTCCCTGGCACCCGGCTATTTCGCCAGCAAGATGGACATCTTGCTGGCCCGGGATCTCTTCCCCGAGCAGCGGGTCGGTGACGAGCCTGAGCCCCTGGAGGTGATCCCTTGGCCCCTCAATCGCATCGACGCACTGCTCGAGCGGGAGGACTTCACCGAATCACGTAGCATCAGCGCCCTGCTGTTGACCATCAAGTGGTTGGCAGAGCAGGAAAAATAACGCCAGAGCGGCGAGTGACACAGAGGATGACAAGATGCAGGAACTACTGAGCTGGGTTCCCGGGGTCAAGGAGATAGCCCGCGAAGCGGGGCGTATCCTTCACGACATCTATCAAGGCGGTCAGTTTGAGCGCGAGCTGAAGGAGGATGCGACCCCGGTCACCAGTGCCGATCTCGCCGCGGATGCCTACCTCAAGCAGGCACTTGCGGCACTCACCCCCCATATCCCCGTGTTGACCGAGGAGGCGGCGGATGTCCCCTTCAGCCAGCGATCCAACTGGCGGCAGTATTGGCTGGTGGATCCTCTGGATGGCACGGGGGAATTTATCGCCGGCAGTGGTGACTTCGCCACCTTGATAGCCATGGTGCGGGATAATGTGCCCGTGCTCGGCGTCATCTATGCCCCCGAGGCGGATTTGCTCTACTGGGCGGTGCGTGGTCATGGTGCCTTCAAGGAGGCAAATGGCGAGAGCAAGCCCATTCGCGCCCAGCATCATGAACATGATCTCCCCAGTTCCCTGGTGATCGCCATCAGCCGCCGTCAGCAACAGGTGAGTCTGACTCGTCGTCTCAACCCCGCCATCCACTATGATCTGGTGCCGCTGGGTTCCAGTTCCCTCAAATCCTGCCTGGTGGCCGAGGGGGCGGCCGACTGTTATGTGCGACTCGGCCCTACCGGCGAGTGGGACACCGCAGCGGCTCAATGCATCGTCGAGGCGGCTGGGGGGCGTATTCTCAGTCTGGCACTGCAGCCGCTGAGCTATAACGAGACCGAGTCCCTTGGCAATCCCGACTTTATCGTGATGGGGGATCCTCGTCTGGCTTGGACCCAGATAGTGCTACACCGCGACTAACTGCACCTTGCATCGGCATGAACAACGGCGACCCTCAGGTCGCCGTTTTTATTGAGATCGTCAGCGCGGAGGAGTTCGCCTGCCATCAATCAAGGGGCGGTTCTGCGGCGGTTTTCTGCTGGTGCAACCATTGACTGGGGGTCAATCCGCACTGCTTGGCGAAGGCTCGGGTCAGGGCGGCGGTACTGCCATAACCTACCCCGGGGGCAACCAGCTTGAGGGGCTCCCCCGTCAGCAGGCGCTGCTGGGCCAGGGCCAGCCGCCACTCGGTCAGATAAACCAGTGGCGTCTTGCCTATTACCTGATGGAAGTGGGCGGCGAAACGGGCGCGGGACATGCCCACCAGCGCAGCCAGCCCTTGCAGCGTCCAGGGGTGCTCAGGTTGTTGCTGCATGGCAATGATCGCCTTGCCCAGCCGGACATCGGCCAGTCCCGCCAAGACACCTCCGCGATAGAGTCCGGCATCGAGTACATGGCGCAGTACCAGAATGAGCAGCAGATCCAACAGCCGATCCAGGGCCTGGCTCTGGCCATAGCCGGGCTGGCTCGCCTCCTGAAATAGCAGTTCCAGCACCGGAGCCAGGCCGGGGGCGCTGGCCAGAGGAATGACGAGCCGACGGGGCAGCGCTGCCACCAGAGGATTGGCATTGGTGCGCCCGAAGCGGACGTTGGCGCAGACCAGATCGCAGTCTAGCCGACTCTGCATTCGGTGGCTGCTGCTCCCGGGAAACAAGATCACGCTTGGCTCGACGAGGATGAGCGGCACCTCCCCATCACTGCGTAGTCTGAGCGTGCCCTCCCGCAGCAGGTGGAGATGACCGCCAGCGTCCGAGCCCTCATAGTCGGCCCGGCCACACAGGCTGCCTGCGTAGAAGATCTGCGCCCGGGGGGCATATTGATGAAGCAGTGCCGACAAGGAATCCATGATTGAGACGATGAGTGATCTTTTTTGGACTATTGGTAATAAATCGTATCATGCTTTTTGAAATACTCACTCTCGTTGACCAGCTAGTTCATTAACACGAGAGGAACATTTTCATGGTACGTATCAATCCCCTGACCCTCGCCGAGGCCAAGCCAGCCACCGCCGACACGCTCACTGCCATCAAGGGCAAACTCGGCATGGTGCCCAATCTGTTCTCCACGCTGGCGCACTCCCCTGCGGTGTTCAAAGCCTATCTGGCCTTCGCCGAGGCCCTGGGCCAAGGGCGGCTCGATGCCCGTCAGCGGGAGTTGCTGGCCTTGGCCATAGGTCAGGTCAATGCCTGTCAATATTGCCTGAGTGCCCATGTGCTGGGTGCCAAGAAGGCCGGTTTCTCCCCGGAGCAGATCCGCGATGCGCGGCTGGGTGAGGCTGAAAATCCGCTGGATCAGGCGTTGATCACCGTGGCAATCCTAGTGGTGCGCCAGCGCGGTGTCATCGATGATACCCAGCTGCAAGAGGCCAGAGTCGCCGGGGTCGATGATGAGCTGCTCATTGAAGTGCTGGGTCAGGTCGCCCTCAACACCCTCACCAACTACAGCAATCATGTGGCGGGCACAGAGATAGACTTCCCCGCCGTGGCGGTGAGGCCATGAACCGGGCCGCTTTGTTGACGCGCGTCGCCCCGCTGACCCGGGCGGATGCGGGTTATCTGGTTGCGCTGTTTGGTGTGGTGGCGACCCTGATCTGGATCGGCGTGTTCAAGTTCACCCCGACCGAGGCGCAGGCAATCCGTCCCATGGTGGCCAGCCACCCTTTGATGAGCTGGCTCTATGGCATCTGGTCGGTGCAAGGAGTCTCCAACCTGATCGGTATTGCGGAATTGCTGGTGGCGCTTGGCCTGGTGCTCTCCCTGCGTTATCCCCCGCTTGGTCTCTATGCGGGCGCCGCCGCCAGCCTTATCTTTCTGGTGACCCTGAGCTTCCTGTTCACCCTGCCCGGGGTCTGGAAGTGGGTGGATGGTGTCCCCGTGATCAATTTTTTCCTGTTCAAGGATGTGGTGTTTCTCGGGGTGTCCCTGACCGCCATGAGCCGCAGCCGCGCGGCCTGACTTGATGTTTCACCTACTGTTTGCGCTCCAGGATGGGGCGCTTTTTTGTCTGCTATCGGCACAGAGGCAATAAAAAACGCGGCTGATTAAAGCCGCGTTTTTTACTGCCCCTGAGTGATGACTCACTCGGCGTCGTAATCTTCAATCTCTTTGCCAAGGGCTTCCATGATAGCGCGGGCCTCAGCCGGGACGCTGTCCGGGTGATCCTTGCGCAAATCGTCGTCGCCGGGCAGTGGCTGGCCGGTGAACGCATGGAGAAAGGCCTCGCAGAGCAGTTCGCTGTTTGTCGCATGGCGCAGGTTGTTCACCTGGCGACGGGTGCGCTCATCGGTCAACACCTTCAACACCTTGAGCGGGATCGAGACGGTAATCTTCTTGACCTGTTCACTCTTCTTACCGTGTTCCGCATAAGGGCTGACGTAGTCGCCGTTCCACTCTGTACCCATGATTCACCTGTTCTCATTTGGCCTTGAGCGCGGATTTTAACCCTTAAGGAAATCAATGGCAATCCAACAGCAAAGCCATTCAGACGTCTAGAAGTGTTGACGGCTTTATTTGGGTGGCGTAATGTCTTGTGCAATGGCGAGGATGGACTCGCACAAGGATGAGGAGAGAGAGATGACCCACAAGGCAACCTTGACGGTACGCACCGGCATAGAGACAGATACCCAGCATGGTGCCGTAGTGCCGCCCATCTATCTCTCCAGCAATTACACCTTTGCCGACTTCGGCGTACCCCGTCAATATGATTATGCCCGTTCCGGCAACCCGACCCGTGGCAATCTGGCGGACGCGCTGGCCGCCCTGGAAGGGGGGGCGGGCGCCGTGGTGACCGGCACCGGCATGGGGGCCATCCATCTGATAACCCAGGCTCTGTTGCAGGTGGGGGATCTGTTGATTGCCCCCCATGACTGTTATGGCGGCACCTGGCGCCTGTTCGAATTTCTGGCCGCCAAGGGTAACTATCGGGTCAAGTTCGTCGATCAGGGCGATGAGCGGGCGTTGGCCGCCGCCCTGGCCGAGGGGCCCAAGCTGGTCTGGGTGGAGACGCCCTCCAACCCGTTGCTGCGGGTCGTGGACGTGACGGCCATCTGCGAGGCTTCCCACGCCGTGGGCGCCCTGGTGGCGGTAGACAACACCTTCCTCTCTCCGCTGTTGCAGCAACCCCTGGCGCTTGGCGCAGATCTGGTGGTGCACTCCACCACCAAATACATCAATGGCCACTCGGACGTCGTAGGGGGCGTAGCCATCGCCAAGGAGCAGGCGCTGGCCGACAGTCTGCTGTGGTGGGCCAACTGTCTGGGGTTGACCAGTGGCGCCTTCGATTCCTATTTGACCCTGCGGGGTCTGCGCACCCTGGGGCCCCGTCTGCGCACCCATCAGGAGAACACCCAGAGCATACTGGCCTTCTTGCAGACTCAGCCTCTGGTGAAGACCATCTACCACCCCAGCTTGCCGACTCATCCTGGCCATGAGATAGCCCGTCGCCAGCAGTCCGGTTTCGGTGCCATGCTGAGCTTCGAGCTCGACTGCGACGAGGCGGGTCTGCGTGCCTTCCTCGGCGCCCTCAACTACTTCTCGGTGGCCGAGTCCCTCGGTGGGGTAGAGAGTCTGGTGGCCCATCCGGCCAGCATGACCCACAGGGCCATGAGCGACGAGGCCCAGCAGGCGGCGGGGATCAGTCCCCAGCTTTTGCGGATCTCGGTCGGCATAGAGCATGGCGAGGATCTGGTCGCCGACTTGGCCCAGGCCCTGGCCATTGCCGGTCAGGTGGCGTCATGAGCCAGCATTATCAAGAAAGATCAGGGAGCGAATTGACCGTTGGGGATGAGATCAAGATGAATGCAGAGGTCAAGGAGGCCGAGGTGACGGTCAGCGTACAACATCGGCAAGTACACAAGTTTGGCGGCAGCAGCCTGGCCGATCCCGTCTGTTACCGCAGGGTCGCGGCCATCGTCGAGCAGCAGGGCAATGGCAGCGAGCTGATCGTGGTGTCGGCTGCGGGCAAGACCACCAACCGCCTGATCCAGCTGGTTGAGCTGGCCGAGGCGGGGGACGAGGCGGCCGGTGAGGCGCTCAACGCCCTGCGTGCCTATCAGCAGGGCTTGATCGATGGCTTGCTGGAAGGCGACTTGCACCAGAGCCTGACCACCCAGCTCAACGGTGACCTCGGCAGTCTGGGCCAGATCCTGGAGGGCCAGTTCGATCGCTTCGAGCGCAATGGCCTGCTCGCCTTTGGGGAGGTCTGGTCGGCACGGCTCCTGGCCGCGCTGCTTACCAGCCGGGGCGAGCCCGCCATCTGGCTGGATGCCCGCAGCTTCCTGCGTGCCGAGGACGGTGCCCTGGTCAAGGTGGACGAGGCGCTCTCCAGCGAGCTGCTCAAGGCGCGCCTTGCCGAGCATAGCGGTCGTGTCGTGGTGACAGGTTTCATCGCCGCCGACATGGAGGGGCGCTCCCTGCTGCTCGGTCGCAATGGTTCAGATTACAGTGCCAGCCTCTTGGCCCTGCTGGCGGATGGCGACTCCACCACCATCTGGAGCGATGTGGCCGGGGTTTACAGCGCGGATCCGCGCCGGGTCAAGGAGGCGCGCCTGCTGGAGCGGCTCAGTCTGGCCGAAGCCAACGAACTGGCTCGCCTGGGATCCTCTGTGCTGCACTCGCGCACCCTGCAGCCGGTGGCGGACAGCCGCCAGCGTCTCACCCTGAGATGCAGCTACAACCCCGACGAGGGTTGTACCCACATCTTGCGCCGCGCCCCGCGCAGCAATGGCGCCCGCATCGTCAACTCGGTGGATCAGATTGCCCTGATCGAACTCAAGGTGTTGCCCCAGGGCGACTTTGAGCAGGCGGTCAAGACCATAGAGGCCCACCTGGCACGATATCGACTCAGCCCGCTCACCCTGCAACGCCAGCCGGACAGGCGGGTGTTGCGCCTTGCCTATACCCTGGAGGTGGCGGTCGGCGCCTATGATCTGCTGCGCGATTTCCAGCTGCAGGGTGGCTTCACCGGTCTTATCCAGAAAGAGGGTTACAGCCTGGTGGCCCTGGTGGGAGCGGGGGTGACCGACAACGCCGAGCAGTGCCACCGCTTCTATCAGTTGCTGGCGGATCAGCCCCAGGAGTTCGTGCAGGTCGCCAAGGATGGATTGAGCCTGGTAGCTGTGCTGCGTCAGGTGGTGCTCGAGCCCTTGATGATAGCCCTGCACAGTGCCCTGTTCAGCCGCCCGGCCCGGGTCGGTCTGGTGCTGTTTGGCAAGGGCAACATCGGCAGCCAGTGGCTCAACCTCTATGGCCGCGAGCAGGCTCGTCTCGAGCGCGAGCTGAACGTGGCGCTCACCCTGTACGGGGTCTTCAACTCCCAGGGCGGCCTGCTGGATGAGGAGGGGCTGGATCCCATCAAGGTGCAGCAGCACTTCGAGCCCAGCCCGCTCATCTGGCCAGAGTTGCTGACCCAGCTGGAACAGCACGGCTTTGACAGCCTGATCGCGCTCGATCTCACCGCCAGCGAGACGGTGAGCCGTTACTACCCGGACTTTGCCCAGCTCGGCTGCCACATCATCGCCGCCAACAAGTTCGCCGGTGCCGCCGAGAGCGAGTTCTACCAGCGCATCAAACAGAGCTGCCGCGACCATCAGGTGCAGTGGCGCTACAACGCCACCGTCGGTGCCGGTTTGCCCATCCAGTCCAGCATCCAGATGCTGCGTCAGAGCGGCGATCGCATCCAGGGTGTCTCCGGCATCTTCTCCGGTACCCTGAGCTGGCTGTTCCAGCAATATGACGGTAGTCGCCCCTTCTCCGAGCTGGTGGACGACGCCTGGCAGCAGGGGTTGACCGAGCCGGATCCTCGCGAGGATCTCTCCGGCCAGGATGTGCGCCGCAAGCTGCTCATTCTGGCGCGGGAGGCGGGCTTCGAGCTGGATTCCGCCGATATCGAGCTGGAAAACCTGGTGCCTGCGGCCCTGCGCAAGCTGTCGGTCGAGGAGTTCATGGACAGACTGGGCGAGCTGGATGGCCCGCTCCAGACGGCCTTTGAGGGGGCTCGCCGGGTTGGCAAGGTGCTGCGTTTCGTGGCCCGCTTCGAGCAGGGCGGCAAGGCGCGCGTCGGACTGGAGACCCTTGAGCCGCACCATCCTTTCGCCAATCTGCTGCCTTGCGACAATGTCTTTGCCATAGAGAGCGACAGCTACCGCACCAACCCGCTGGTCATCCAGGGGCCGGGGGCAGGGCGTGAGGTGACCGCCGGCGCCATCCAGTACGACCTCTGGCAAATCTGCGCCGAGCTGTGAGGCCGGGCAAGGAACAGTAAAAGGGCGCCTTATGGCGCCCTTTTCGTTATTCCATACCCCTGGGGGGCGAGGTGATCGCCTCCCCGAGCATCTGATGAAAGTAGGCTTGATAGTCGAAGTCGATCCCTTCGAGGTAGGGGTTGGTGAGCACCAGCGCATGGCGCCGCTTCAGCTGCACCAGCGCCAGGGCGGGCTGAAAATGCTGACGCCAGAGACGCTGCAAGGAGCCCTTGCGCCAGGCGCGCTCCAGTCCGGTCTGTACTCGGGCCAGGGCGGCGCCATTGGCCTCGTGGCTGTAGAAGAGGTGGGGGTTGGGGTACGAGATGACGATCTGGTCATCCAGGGCCAGACCCGGCATGGTGTGGCGCCGTTGCCACTCCTGATATACCTCTCCCGCCCCCCGGCAGAAGAGATCGGCCCGCCCCCTGGCCACCAGTTTGAACAGACGCTCGTAGCCATCCACCTCCAGCACCTGCATGCCGGCGCGCTTGAGCACTAGTGCGTCCTGCCAGCTCCGCCCCTGTACCTGACGAAAGGTGCGCAGCGCCGCCAGGGTACGGACCTGGGCAAAGTCGGCCTGGCGCCCCTCGTTGACGAAGCAGACCCGGTAACTGAGTATGCCCAGGGTGATGGGGAAGCGAACGTGGCCGAGATGAGGGTGTTCGCTCGGATTCAGCCAGGCATGAGAGGCGATCAGGTTGGTGTAGCTGTTCTGTGCCAGTTGCTGGAGCAGCCGGGTCCGGTTCATGGACGGCGCCTGGGCCAGCTGGTACTCCCCAAAGTCTGCCCGGGTCTCTTCCAGCGCCAGGCGCAGCAGATCCTGCTCGTAGCGGGTGCGCTGATCCTGGGGACTCTCGGGACTGACATGGGTGAAGAGGGTGGCGGCCCCGGCCTGGGGCCCTGCCAGCAAGAGGGCGCACAGCAGTGCCCGGCACAGTGCTCGCCTGTTCGTTGAGGTCATATCGCTTCCTGATCCGCTCGCATGACCCCAGTGTAACCGGACAGGGAGCCGGGATCAGCTGGCGGGATCAGGGCATGTTCACCACAACAGCTGGCCGAGCAGGGGGGCGAGCAGCACAGTCACCATGCCCGCTATCATCATCACCATGCTGGCAACGACACCCTCCTCGTTGCCCAGCTGATATGCCTTGGCGGTGCCCGCCCCGTGGGCCGATGCGCCAAAACCCGCCCCCTTGCCGAGCTTGCTGCGGATGGCGAGACGGCGCAGAACCAGATCACCCACCGCCATGCCGATCACCCCGGTCAGTACCACGAACAGCGCGGTCAGGTCGCTCTGGCCGCCGATGCTCCTGCTCGCCTCGACGGCGAAGGGGGTAGTGATGGAACGCATGGCCAGGCTGCGCTGCAGCATATCCGAGAGGCCCAACCAGCGTGCCAGCAGCACGGAGCTGCCCACCGCCATCACCACGGAAGCAAGTACCCCGAGGGAGAGGGACAGCCAGTGCTTGCGCATCAGGGCCCGGTTCTCGTAGACGGGGATGGCGAAGGCGACCGTGGCCGGACCCAGCAGCCAGAGCAGCCAGTGGCTGTCGGCCATATAGGTCTCATAGGGGATGTGGCAGAGCAGCACCAGGGCAACCAGCAGGGCCGGGGCCAGCAGCAGGGGCATCAGGGGCAGGATGCGCACCCGACCATAGAGCCACTTGCTGAGGTAGTAGAACAGCAGGGTGAGGGCCAGGCAGAGCAGGCTCAGGGCTTGGCTAGTCATGGCGACGGGCCCGGCGGGCCAGTTTGAGTTCGAGCCGATAAACCCTGTCCACCACCAGGGCTGTGGTGCCGAGCACCAGCACAGTGCTGAGGCTTATCACCAGCAGGATGCGCAGCCCCTGATTGAGCAGCAACGCCTGATAGTTGACCAGGGCCACCACGGCGGGCACGAAGAACAGCAGCATCTCGGCCAGCAGCCAGCGAGACCCTGCGCTAAACCAGCGAGTCTTGACGACGCCGAGCAGGATCAGGGCGAGCAGGGCCAGCATGCCGGTGAGATTGGCGGGCAGCGGCAGGTGGAACAGGCGCACGGCGCCATCGGCGAGCCACCAGATGGCGGCCAGCAGGGCGACCTGCAAGGGGGTGATAAACCAGACGGGCAGAGGCATGAGAGAGGGCCTTTCGGTAAGAAGGCTTTCAGTCTACCGCCAGGCTAAACCTGCAAAAAATGAATTTAAATTATCAAATTCATGCCAAATTGGCATGATGTGACCTTAGCCCCCAGGAAGAGAGCCCATGGATATCCGTGCCCTGCGTTACTTCGTCGAACTGGTGCGTGAGCAGAGCTTCACCCGTGCCTCGGAGCGTCTGTTCGTCACCCAGCCAACCATCAGCAAGATGATCCGCAGCCTGGAAGAGGAGCTCGGTCAGCCTCTGCTCAACCGGGAGGGTCGCCGTTTTACCCTGACCGACAGCGGTCAGGTGCTCTTCACCCGTGCCCAGGAAATATTGACGCAGATGCTGCAACTGGAAGCCGAGCTGGCGGATCTCCAGAGCCTCAAGGGCGGCCGCCTGGCCCTGGGGATGCCCCCCATGGTGGGTCATGTCTATGCCGATCTGATCCGCACTTATCGCCAGCGCTACCCGGCCATCGAGCTGTCCATCGTCGAATATGGCGGACGGCGCATCGAGCAGGCCGTCTTGGAGGGAGAGCTGGATCTTGCCATCACCATGCTGCCGACGCGGGAGTCGGGGGCGCTCAACGCCCTGGAGCTGGCCAGCTATCCCATCCAGGTGGTGTTGCCGGCAAAACCGCACTGGCGCGAGCGGGCCTGCGTCAACTTCCCGGATCTGCGTGACGAGCCGCTGCTGCTCTACACCCAGGCCTTTACCCTGAGCGATCGCATCGAGCAGGCTTGTCAGGATGCGGGGTTCAGCCCCCTGGTGGCGGCCCGGAGCAGCCAGTGGGATTTTCTCACCGCCATGGTGCGCAGCGGCATGGGGGTCGCCTTTTTGCCCGAACCTATCTGTCGCCGTTTGAACCCGGAAGGGCTGCTGCTCAGGCCGCTGTTCCCCGAATTGAGCTGGCAACTCGGAGTGATCTGGCCTCAGGGCCGATATCTGTCACGCAGCGCCGAAGCCTGGTTGGCCCTCTGCCGCGAGTTGCAGGCAGAGTAAGCCGGTATTTGAGCGCTGCGGGCAGGGCACGAACTCTCGTCATCCGCCGCCCGTCCTCGGTGTTACCAAGGCCGTCGGGGGCCACCTTGGTTTTGCTGCCCATCAGCCTGAGATCGGCGCTTCAATGCGCATCAATGCCCCGAGCCGACGACAGAGCTGGCGCAGGGTCTGGTTGTCGAGACTGCCAAAGCCGAGCAACCAGCCTTCCAGCCTGGGCTCGCCAAGGTAGAACTGGCTAAGTGGACGCAGGCCCAGCCCCAGGGCGTTGGCGGCCTGGGTCCAGCGGGCCTCGCCACCCGGGGGCAGCAGCACGGCGCATTGCAGGCCTGCACCGCTGTGAATGGGGGTTAACTGGGGGCAGTGTTCGGCCAGCTCGGCCAGCAGCAGATCCCGCCTGCTCTGGTAGAGCAGGCGGCTCTGGCGCAGGTGGGTGGCGAAGTGGCCAGCCCGGATAAAGTCCGCCGTGACCGCCTGTTGCAACTGATTGCTGTGGCCATCGAAGGCGGCGCGGGCCCGGCTGAAGGCCTCCATCAGGGGGCGCGGCAGTACCAGATAGGCGAGTCGCAATGAGCCGAACAACACCTTGCTGAAGGTGCCCACATAGATGACTCGCCCCTGATTGTCGAGCCCCTGCAGGGCGGGCAACGGCCGCTGATCGTACTGATACTCCCCATCGTAATCGTCTTCCAGAATCCAGGCCCCGTGCCGCTCGGCCTCGTGCAGCAGCGCCATCCGCCGCGCCAGAGTCATGGGGACGCCGAGGGGATACTGGTGGGCGGGGGTGCAGTAGATGAGACTTGGCCTGGGTCGCTCCCCCGCAGGGTTGAGCCCCTCCTCGTCCACCGGTACCGGATGGATGCGGGCCGCGGCGCTCTCCAGTGCGGTTCTGGCTCCCGGATAACCGGGATCTTCGACCCAGACGGTGTCGCCGGCGTCGATGAGCAACTGGGTTGCCAGCAAGATACCCTGCTGGGAGCTGGTGAGGATCAGGATCTGATCCGGCTCGCACTGCACCCCGCGTGACTGCACCAGATAACTGCTGATGGCGGTTCGCAGCTCTGCCAGCCCTTGCGGATCCCCATAGTTCATCCAGTCACTGGCACCTTGGCGCCACTGCTGCTGCATCACGCGGCCCCAGAGCGCCTGAGGAAAGATCCGTGGATCCGGCTGGCTGGAGGCAAAGGAGACGCCGACCTCGGGGGCGTCGTGACAGGCGCCGCCAGCGGCCATCTCCTGACCGCGTCGCGACAGCCCGGCCGCCGACTGGGGCGGCCGGGGGACGGGGCGCACCGCCGCCAGGGCGACGAAGCTGCCGGCCCCCACCTTGCGCACCAGATAGCCCTCTGCCTCCAGGCGGCCATAGGCTAGCTCCACCGTGCTGCGGGAGATGCCAAGATCCTTGGCCAGCATGCGGCTGGCGGGCAGGCGACTGTGTTGAGGCAGATGACCGGCCAGGATAGCGCCGCGCAATGTACGTACCAGCTGCTCGTGCAGCGGCAGATCGTTCTGCTGCTGGTTGGCAAACAGGGTGGGCAGGGCACTCATGATGGCCTCCGAATGGCCTGGGGAGAGTTACTGGCCGAGATGGTGCAGCCCAATGTAGGTTCCAGCTGCTCGTGCAGCGGCAGATCGTTCTGCTGCTGGTTGGCAAACAGGGTGGGCAGGGCGCTCATGACGGCCTCCGGGGTGGGCAGTTCGCTCGCGAAATTGGTCTGTTCATATTGGCAAAATTGGTCGGCGTGGCAAGGCCATTTTATCGCTACATTTGAGGAACAGAGCAAGGAGTTCATCAACCTCAAGGAGTCGGGATGTCAGAGTTCAGTGCCTTCATCAGCTGGCGGCGGGGTGCCAGCGAGCCCTTCGTCGATCAGCGTTACAGTCGGGCCCATGAGTGGACGTTTGATGGCGGCGCCAGAGTGCCCGCCTCATCATCTCCCCACGTGGTGCCCTTGCCCTATTCGGTGGCGGAAAATGTCGATCCGGAGGAGGCCTTCGTCGCGGCGCTGTCCAGCTGCCACATGCTAGTGTTTCTCTGGCTGGCGGCCAAGCAGCGCTATCTGGTTGAACACTATAGCGATAAGGCGGTCGGTATCATGGAGACCGACGAGCGTGGCCGCCAGTCGATTACCCGTGTCACCCTGCGCCCTCAGGTGGCGTTTGCCGGTAAGCGCCAACCCAGCCTGGCCGAGCTTGAGCAACTCCATCATCAGGCCCACGAAGAGTGCTTCATCGCCAACTCGGTCAGTACCCAGGTCACCACTGACGTCTCGTTATATCAGGAGTCCGTATGAGTCATATTTTGAGCACAGGGGTAGCCAGCCCGGCGGATGCCAGCACCTTCTTCGAGGCTCAGCTGAAATATCGCACCGATCCAGCCGATCTGGCCGCTGATCTGCTGGCCGGGGAAGCCGCCATCGTCGTCATCGACACCCGCTCCCCCGAGCATTATGGGAAGGCACATATCCCGGGGGCCATCTCCTTTCCCCATAGCACCATGAGCCCGGCCACCACCGAGGGGCTGGCGCGAAACAAGGTCTATGTCTGTTACTGCGACGGCATCGGCTGTAACGGCTCGACTCAGGGGGCCTACAAGCTGGCCGCGCTCGGGTTTCAGGTCAAGGAGCTGATCGGTGGCCTGCACTGGTGGCGTCAAGATGGCTTCGCGGTCGCCAGCGGCGCCCAGGCCGGAGTATTGCAAGAGGGAGGGATCGCCTGTGGCTGCTAACCACTTTACCAATGAATTCAATCAACCCCTGGGCGCTGTGGTGCCGGATTGGACGGGGGGCGAGTTCCCCCCTCATCAGGTCATGAGTGGTTGGGGCTGCCGGTTGGAGCCCCTGGATCCCGCGCAGCATGGCGGTTCGCTTTGGCAGGCGTTCAGTGCTGATGATGGCGCCATGTGGACTTATCTCACCAGCGGCCCCTTCGAGGACGAGTCTGCCCTGCGAGCCTGGTTGCAGCAGTGCGCCGCCAAGGTCGATCCCCAGTTTTATGTCATTGTCGACGAGCCGAGCGGCAAGGCGCTGGGGCTCGCCAGTTATCTGCGCATCGACCCCGCTGCGGGTAGCATTGAGGTGGGTTGGCTGCACTTCTCCCCTGCCATGCAGCGCACCCGCCTCTCGACCGCCGCCATGGCATTGATGATGGGCCGGGCCTTTGCGCTGGGCTATCGTCGCTACGAGTGGAAGTGCAACGATCTCAACCTGCCTTCCCGTCAGGCGGCGCTGCGGCTCGGTTTCCGTTACGAGGGTACCTTCCGCCAGGCCAGGGTCGACAAGGGTCGTTCGCGCGATACCGCCTGGTTCTCGGTGATAGACAGGGAGTGGCCCGCCCTGCAAGGCTGCTTTGCGCGCTGGTTGGCGGGTGACAACTTCGATGGGGCCGGGGGTCAGCGGCTGCGGCTCTCCGACTTGACGGCGGCCTGCCGCGCTCAGGCAGACCAGATGCCCTGATCGTCGGCCGGTGCCCTCGCTGGCAACACCCGATAAAACCAAAGAGGCCCCGGATGTCGGGGCCTCTTTGCTATCACCTCTGCGCCTTAGTCATGGTGCTCGACCCTTAGTGTTCACCGATGGGCGCGGCTAGCCATTTCAGAAGGCGAAGCATGTCTCGGGGCGCCACCCCGACCGAGAGGCCGCGTTTGCCGCCGCTCACCAGGATCTCGTCAAACTGCAGGGCGGAGTCATCGAGCACGGTGGGCAGCAACTTCTTCTGGGCCAGCGGGCTGATACCCCCCACCTTGTAGCCGGTCAGCTTCTCGGCCTCGGCAGGCTTCATCATCTCCACCTTCTTGAGGCCCGCCGCCTTGGCGAGCTGCTTGAGGCTGCACAGGCCCGATGACGGCACTATGGCCACTACCGCCTGCTTGTCGTGATGGGCGAGCAGGGTCTTGAACACCTGGGCCTGCGGCAAGCCGAGCTGGCTCGCGGCATGCTTGCCAAAATCGTCGTGGGCGTCGCACTCATAGGGGTAGAGCTTGTGGGGGATCTTGAGCTTTTTCAGCAAGTTGATAGCGGGTGTCATCGGATTTCCTCGAGCCTCGGCAAGGTAAAACAGTCTGCTCCTGCCAGCCAGATGATGCAAGATAGAGATAAGCCTACACATGCCGACCACAATGGGTAAGGAAGCATGAAGCCAGTGAATTGCATCACTCTCCTGAACTCGGTGAGGGCGAGACGTTTCGAATAGATCTGGAATGTGGCTGGCGCGGCAGGCAAGCCAACGATGGTTTCGGCAGAAGCCTCTGATGGACCAAAAGAGAGTGCCTTAGACTGCCTTGCGGGCAAGCGTGTCATGCGCTGGGCTTGCGATAGGGGTCAAGAATCCTCTCCAGAGTCTCGCAGCGTGGTTGCCATACCGGTTATGTAAACCACGGACTGTCCTAGGCTAGGGCAGTATCAACACGCCAGATATGACATCTGGGGCCCCGGATCATAGTCAGAGCGAAAGCCATGAATATGGCTCTGAAAATAGAGGTGAAAGTGGATGCTGCACATGTCATGCATGCCCTTACGGGGTTTGTGACTCTCGTTACGAAATGTGTCGGTTACCTCTAGCCAGACACCTTCTGGCAAAGAAATGCTCAATTTCGCTGTGCTAATCGAGCCTGCGGCGAGGGGACGTCAGACGATGCAATTCGTGGAAATCAAAAGGGCGCCAATATGGCGCCCTTTTATGTCAGGAAGGGGGGCTGGATAGCCCGGCCATCAACCCGTATTACGCATGCCTGCGGCGATACCGGCGATGGTGACCATCAGCGCTTGATCTATCTCCTCGTGCAGGGATTCCGGATTGCTGCGTGAGCGGTTGAGCAGCTCGGCTTGCAACACGTTGAGGGGATCCGTGTAGGGGTTACGCAGCTTGATGGACTCCTTGATCCAGGGTTGATCGTCGAGCAAGTCTCCCTGAGGACGCAGGGCCAGCACCAGCTCGGCGGCCGCCTCCAGCTCGGCGCGCAGCTGCTTGCCAAGCGGCCAGAGGCTTTCGGGTACCAGACGGGTGTCATAGTACTCCGCCAGCCAGGTATCGGCCTTGAGGAACACCATCTCCAGCATCTCGAGGCGAGTGCGGAAGAAGGGCCATTGACGGCTCATCTCTTCCAGCACGGACTGATGACCACTGTCGATGGCTTGCTTCAGGCCCTCATGGGCACCGAGCCAGGCCGGCAGCATCAGCCGGTTCTGGGTCCAGGCGAAGATCCAGGGAATGGCGCGCAGGCTCTCGACGCCGCCATTGGGCTTGCGCTTGGCGGGACGGGAGCCGAGCGGCAGCTTGCCGAGCTCCATCTCCGGGGTGGCGGCGCGGAAATAGGGCACGAAGTCCGGGTGGCCGCGCACTATGCTGCGGTAATGTTCGCAAGAGGCCTCGGCCACCTGCTCGATCACGGTGCGCCAGCTCTCTTTGGGCTTGGGCGGCGGCAGCAGGTTGCCCTCCAGCACGGCGCTGGTATAGAGGTTCAGGCTGTTGATGGCGACTTTCGGCAGGCCGAACTTGAAGCGGATCATCTCGCCCTGTTCGGTGACCCGCAGGCCGCCGCGCAGGGATCCCGGTGGTTGAGAGAGGATCGCTTGATGGGCAGGGGCGCCGCCACGACCGACGGTGCCGCCACGGCCATGGAAGAGGGTGAGCCGCACCTTGTTGGTTTCGGCCAGGGCCACCAGGGACTCCATGGCGGCGTACTGGGCCCAGCCGGCGGCCATCATGCCCGCATCCTTGGCAGAATCCGAGTAGCCGATCATCACGTATTGGCGGCCCTGGATGTAACCACGGTACCAATCTACCGACAGCAGGCGATCCATGACCGCAGTGCCTGCCATCAGATCTTCCTGGGTTTCGAACAAAGGGGCAACCGGCATGCGGAACTTGCAACCCGCTTCTTTGAGCAAGAGTTGCACCGCCAGTACGTCTGAGGGGGCACCGGCCATGGAGATGATGTAGATGCCGAAGGCGTCCGGATCATGGGCGGCGATCACCTTGCAGGTGTCGATGGTCTCCTTGGTCTCTGCGCTCGGCTCCCAGTCGGCGGGCAGCAGCGGGCGACGCGAGTTGAGTTCGTTCAGCAGGAAGGCCTGCTTGTCATCTTCGCTCCACTCGGCGTAGTCGCCCATGCCCAGATAACGGGTCAGCTCGGAGAAGACCTGACCGTGGCGCTCGCCATCCTGACGGATATCGAGTTTGACCAGATGGATGCCAAAGCAGGCCAGCTTGCGCAGCACGTCCAGCAGCATGCCGTCGGCGATGTTGCCCATGCCGCAGGCGTGCAGCGAGTGATAGCAGAGCTCCAGCGGCTCGCGCAGCTGGGCCGTGGTCTTGATCAGATCTCGGTTCTCGCTCGCCTGGTTCTGTACCTTGGCGGTGAGAAAATCCTGGGTCTCACGCAGTTGTTCGCGTAACTCGCGCACCAGGGCGCGGTAAGGCTCGGCGTGATCGCCAACCCGTTCGCGCACGGCATCGGTGCAATCGGACATGGAGAGCTCTGAGGTGAGCTCCTTGATGTCTTTGTAGAAGAGGCTCACCGCCATCCAGCGGCCCAGCTCCAGCACCTCGGCGGTCACCTTGGCGGTGACGAAGGGGTTGCCGTCACGGTCACCGCCCATCCAGGAGGTGAACTTGACCGGGGCGGCGTCCAGGGGCAGGCGCACACCCAGGTGCTGCTGCAGACGCTCGTCCAGGTTGCGCATAAATTCGGGGATGGCGGGCCAGAGGCTGTTTTCCACCACGGCGAAGCCCCATTTGGCTTCATCGACCGGGGTCGGACGCTGCACCCGGATCTCGTTGGTGTGCCAGGCCTGATTGACCAGCTGTTCGATGCGACTCTCGATCTTGTCCCGCTCGCGGGGCAGCAGATCGGAGAGTTCAAGGGCTTCCAGGCAGTCGTTGAGCTGTACATGCTTGTGGATCAGGGTGCGACGGGTCACCTCGGTCGGGTGTGCGGTCAGCACCAGGTCGATATCGAGCTCGCGCACCGCCTGGATGATGGCTTCCTGGGAGAGGTTGGAGGCCTTGAGCTTGGCGAACATCTCCTCCAGGGGATCCGGGGTGCAGATATGCTCCTCGCAATGGCGGGAGATGGTGTGGAACTGTTCGGCCACGTTGGCCAGGTTGAGGAACTGGCTGAAGGCGCGGGCCACCGGCAACAGTTCGTCATCCGAGAGATTGCGCAGGGTGTCGAGCAGTTGCTCTCTGTCGGCCTCATTGCCTTTGCGAGAGGACTTGGCCAGTTGGCGAATGGTCTCGATCTTGTCGAGGAAGGCTTGGCCCTGATGGTCCTTGATGGATTTGCCCAGCAACTGGCCCAACATGCCCACATTGGCGCGTAGCGCTGCGTAAGTATCGTTCATTCCACATCCTTATATTTGTTGGTGCCCGGCCGCCGCTCCTCGGCATGGGGCTGCCCCACTTATTGTTGTGCGATTACAACATATGCTCCGTCATCTTAGGGGGACAATCTACCCAGATTGTCTGCGCAAGGTCAAATAACAAGCCGATTAAGAACATGTATTTTCGATAGTTCCCTGGTTTGGCCGAGTCCCTTTGCCCCGCTTGTTGTCATGTAACTTTCCTACATATCCGGTTGCGCCTCCCTGCGCTCGGTTGCACCTGTTGCGAATGAATCGCTAGCCGTACAAGGGATGGATCCGATGACATCCATTACCTCGTGCCTTCCTCCTTGGCTGCCTCGGTTAGACGCATAAGGGATGGGTCAGATGCCATTCATTGCCTCGGGCCTTCCTCCCTGGCTGCCTCGGTTAGACGCAGCAACCACGGGGCAGACTGGGCCCATCATCGGATCTGCTAGACGCAGAAGCGGCGGATCAGATGTTGCAGCACTGCCTTGGTCGGTTCGACGAAAGAGAGATCCAGGTATTCGTCTGGCTGGTGTGCCTGGGCGATGTGGCCAGGACCCATTACGATGGTCTGGCAGCCGAGCTGCTGGATGAAGGGGGCCTCGGTGCAGTAGTTGACAGATTCGGCGCGCTTGCCACTCGCCTGTTCGGCTTCACGCACCAGCAGGGAGCTGTCATCGCAGGCGTAGGCGGGGATGGGCTCGTGCAGGTGTTGCAGGTGCAGGCAGCCGGGTTGGTGGATTTCGATGGGGGAGAGCGCCTCCTTGAGCAAGCCCAGCAACTCATCCGGACCGACCTGGGGAGTGGGGCGCATGTCGATGTGCAACTCGCAGCAACCGCAGATGCGATTCGGGCTATCCCCCCCCTGGATGTAACCCAGATTCAGGGTAGGTTGCGGCACCGCGAAGCGGTGATCTGCATACTTATCCTTGAGGCTGCGTTGCAGCGCCAATACCTGCCCCATGGCCTGATGCATGATCTCCAGGGCGTTGATGCCGTTGGCGGGATCCGAGCTGTGACCGCTGCGACCCGTGATGCGAATGGCTTCGGACATGTGGCCCTTGTGGGCTACCACGGGCACCAGCCCCGTGGGTTCGCCTATCACCGCATAGTCGGGTTTTAGCTCGGCGGCCGCAGCGATGGCGCGAGCCCCCGCCATGGTGGTCTCCTCATCGGCGGTGGCCAGAATGCGCAGGGGCTTGTTGAGGGTCTTGAGATCGATGCCTTTGAGCGCCTCGACGATAAAGGCGAAGAAGCCCTTCATGTCGATGGTACCAAGGCCATAGAGGCGGTTGCCCTCTTCTGTCACCTTGAAGGGATCCTTGCGCCAGGCGCCCTGGTCGAACGGCACCGTATCGGTGTGACCTGCCAGCAGCAGCCCCCCCTCACCCTGGCCATAGGTGGCGACCAGATTGTACTTGCCGGGCAAGTCCGGCAACGCGGTCACGTCACACTGAAAACCGAGTTGGCCGAACCAATCGGCCAGCAGCCTGATCACCCCTTGATTGCTCTGATCCCACTTGGGGTCCGTGCTGCTGATAGAGGGTATTGCAATAATATTCTTATAAAGTGAAAAAAAATCCTGATTGGCCACTAGCTCCTCCTTGCACCCTCGGAAGGTTTCTGTTAGAAAATACAAATGCAAACTGAGTGAATGAATATTCTGTTCTTGCGCTCATCGATAAGGCTCTAGTTGTAAGGGAAAGTCAATGTTCTGTCACCTGATCTATCACCGACGACGCAACCCCGCCTGAATTGCCTCCGCATGAGCTGACCCGCTCGTTGCACACTTGCTACGCAAGAATGGAGAGGCGATTCACGGCCTCTTAATCCTTATGCAGCATCATGCTGTGAACCCACTCCTCAGATTTTGGAATTGATCAATGCTTAACACCGTTATCGTCGGTGCCAGTGGCTACGCGGGAGCAGAGCTGGCCGCCCTGGTGCAGAACCACCCCCAACTCAAGCTGTTCGGCCTCTATGTCTCCGCTGGCAGCCAGGACGCCCACAAGCGTTTCTCCTCTCTTCATCCCCAGTGGGTCGGCGAGCTGGATCAGCCGCTGCTGCCCCTGGATGAGGATGGCATGACCCGGATCCTGACCCAGGCCGATCTGGTGCTGCTGGCCACCGCCCACGAGGTGAGTGCCGATCTGGCGCCCAAGTTCCTGGCCAAGGGGCTGCCGGTGTTCGATCTCTCCGGTGCCTTCCGGGTGCAGGATCAACAGTTCTATCAGGACTACTACGGCTTCACCCACGCCAATGAGCAGTGGCTGGCACAGGCTGCCTACGGCCTGGCCGAGTGGAACAGCGAGGCCATTGCGGCCGCCCAGCTCATCGCCGTGCCCGGCTGCTACCCGACCGCCTCCTTGTGCGCCCTCAAGCCGCTGCAACAGGCGGGTCTCATCAAGGCGGACTGGCAGCCTATCATCAACGCAGTCTCCGGTGTCTCTGGCGCCGGCCGCAAGGCATCGGTCAACACCAGCTTCTGCGAAGTGAGCCTGAGCCCTTATGGCACTTTCACTCACAGACATCAGCCGGAGATCAGCTATCACCTCGGCAAGGGCGTGCTGTTCCAGCCACACCTTGGCAACTATGTGCGTGGCATTCTGGCCACCATCTATGTGCAACTGGCCGAGGGGGTGACCCCGGAGCAGGTGGATAGAACCTATCTCGCCGCCTACGAAGGCAAGCCCCTGGTGCGCCTCACCGGTCAGATGCCCTCCATCCGTGGTGTGGCGAGCACTCCTTATTGCGATCTGGCCTGGCAGCAGCAGGGCAACATGCTGGTGGTGGTCTCTGCCATCGACAACCTGCTCAAAGGTGCGGCCTCTCAGGCTATTCAGTGCGTGAACATCAAGTTTGGTTTTGAACCGGCCACCGGCCTGATTTAAGGAAGGATCGAGAAGATGAACAAACAGACATTGGTAATCAAGTTGGGTGGTGCCCTGATCGAGAGCGATGAGGCCCTGACCGCGCTGTTCGCGACCTTGAAGACCTTCCTGGACGAGCAGCACAGACCTCTGGTGCTGGTGCATGGCGGTGGCTGTCTGGTCGATGATCTGCTCAAGGGACTGGGGCTCACCTCCACCAAGAAGCATGGCCTGCGGGTGACCCCGTTCGACCAGATCCCCTTTGTCGCGGGCGCCCTGGCCGGTACGGCCAACAAGCAGATGATGGCCAAGGCCATCGCCTGCGGCATCCCGGCGGTGGGGCTCTGCCTAGCCGATGGCGGTCTGTGCCAAGTCGTGCAGCTGGATCCTGAGCTCGGCGCGGTCGGTGACTGTTCACCGGGCAACCCGGCGCTGGTGCACGGCATTCTCTCCCAGCAGTTCCTGCCGGTCATCAGCTCCATCGGCATCACGGCGGACGGCCAGCTGATGAACGTCAATGCGGATCAGGCCGCCACCGCCATCGCAGAAACACTGGATGCGGATCTGGTGATGCTGTCGGACGTGAGCGGCATCCTGGATGGCAAGGGCAAACTGCTTCCCCAGCTGGACAAGGCCACCGCTCAAGATCTGATGGAGAAGGGTGTCATCACCGATGGCATGGCCGTCAAGGTGAAGGCCGCGCTGCACGCAGCAGAAACCCTGGGCCAGCCGGTTTGTGTCGCCAGCTGGCGCTACCCGGATCAGCTGCTCAAGCTGCTTGGCGGCGCCGCCATCGGCACCCAGGTAACCCTCTAAGCGCGATAAAAGGACGATTCGATGCAACACCTGCTTAAAGACAGCGACCTCGACAAGGCCCAGATCCTGGCCCTGATTGCCCTGGGCAAGCAGGTCAAGGCAAATCCGAAAAAGTACGGCCAGGCCCTGGCGGGCAAGGCGGTGGTCACCCTGTTCGAGAAGCCTTCCCTGCGCACCCGGGTCACCTTCGACATCGGCATCGCCAAGCTGGGTGGCCATAGCGTCTACCTGGATCAGCAAAACGGTGCGCTTGGCAAGCGCGAGTCCGTGCAGGATTTCGCCGCCAACCTGTCCCGTTGGTGTGACGCCATCGTCGCCCGGGTGTTCGATCACCAGACGCTCGTGGATCTGCAGCGGTACGCGACCGTGCCCGTGGTCAACAGCCTGTGCAACCTCTACCACCCCTGTCAGGGGCTGGCCGATTTCATGACCATCGCCGAGCACTATGACGACTTGTCCAAGGTCAAGCTTGCCTACATGGGGGATGGCAACAACGTCAGTCACTCCCTGCTGCTGCTGGGGGCGACGCTCGGCACGGACGTGACCCTGATCTGTCCGAAAGGCCATGGCCCGGACACCCAGATATTCAAGCAGGCAGAGGCGCTGGCGGCCCTGTCCGGGGCGACCATTCATATCAGTGACGACGTAGCCGACATCGAGGGCTTCGATGTTGTCTACACCGATACCTGGGTCTCCATGGGTGACAACACCCCAATGGAGCAGGTAAAAGAGATCTTCATGCCTTATCAGATCAACCAGGCCCTGCTGGACCGGACCGGCATCCAGCATGTGCTGCACTGCCAACCGGCCCATCGGGAGCTGGAGATCACCTCGGAAGTGATGGATGGCCCCGCCTCCCTCATCCTGGACGAGGCAGAAAACCGGATGCATATCCAGAACGCCATCTTGCTGACCCTGATGGGCCACAGCTGAGCGACCGACCCTGTTTTTAATGTTTTCAAGATTGATCATGGAGAGAAGTAAATGAGTGGAATCAACAAGATAGTACTGGCTTACTCGGGCGGACTGGATACCTCGGCCATCATTCCCTGGCTCAAAGAGCACTACAACGCCGAGATCATCGCCTTCGTGGCCGATGTCGGTCAGGGTGAAGATGACCTGGAAGGGGTGGAAGAGAAGGCCCTGGCCTCAGGTGCTACCAAGTGCATCGTCTATGACCTGAAGGAAGAGTTCGTCAAAGAGTACGTCTACCCGACCCTGAAGACAGGCGCCATCTACGAAGGCACTTACCTGCTGGGTACCTCCATGGCCCGTCCGGTGATTGCCAAGGCCATGGTGGAAGTGGCCAAGGCCGAAGGGGCCGACGCCATCGCCCACGGTTGCACCGGCAAGGGCAACGATCAGGTGCGTTTCGAAGGGGCCGTGGCCGCGCTGGCTCCCCAGCTCAAAGTGATCGCCCCCTGGCGCATCTGGGACATGCGTTCCCGTGAAGAGCTGCTTGCCTATCTGGAAGCGCGCAGCATCCCCTGCAAGGCGACCCTGAAGAAGCTTTACAGTCGCGATGCCAATGCCTGGCACATCTCCACCGAGGGTGGCGAGCTGGAGAGCACCTGGAACGAGCCGTCCGACGCCGTCTGGCAGTGGACCGTCTCCCCGGAGCAGGCACCGAACGAGCCGGAATACGTCAAGCTGACCGTCAAGCAGGGTGAGATCGTGGCCGTGGACGACCAGGCCCTGAGCCCCTATCAGGTGCTGGTGACCCTGAACGAGCGCGCCGGCAAACATGGCGTCGGTCGTATCGACATCACAGAGAACCGTCTGGTGGGCATGAAGTCCCGTGGTTGCTACGAGACGCCGGGCGGCACCGTCATGATGGCGGCCCTACGCGCCATCGAAGAGCTGGTGCTGGACAAACCCACCCGCGCCTGGCGCGAGAAGCTCGGCGCCGAGTTCTCCCACCTGGTCTATGACGGCCGTTGGTTCACTCCGCTGTGCAAGGCGGTGCTGGCTTCCGCCAACGCCATCGCCGAGGATCTGGACGGCGAAGTGGTGCTGAAGATGTACAAGGGCCAGGTAAACGCGACCCAGAAGCGTTCCGCCAACAGCCTCTACTCCGAAGATTTCGCCACCTTCGGCGCCGACGAGGTGTACGACCAGAGCCATGCCGAAGGCTTCATCCGTCTCTACACCCTGGCTAGCCGTATTCGTGCCCTGAAAGAGCAGAATCTGACGGTGGGCGGCGACCATACCCACGGTTGATCGTCACCTTCATGACCAGATAAGCGAGGGGGCCTGGCCCCCTCATTTATCCAGGCGCCGTGATGGCTAAGGGTCAGGAGCCCTTAGCCATCGGGGTGAGAGGCCAGGCCATCGGGCCTCAGCGTGACGAAAGGCGCGCCAGCGCGCCCTCTTTTATGAGATAACCCTTCATCGAGAAACAAGCGGCAGGTGCCAAGCGCGCCGTCGGCAACGCATTCAAGGAGAGCAGTATGGCACTTTGGGGTGGACGCTTCAGTCAGGGAGCCGATAGTCGGTTCAAGCAATTCAATGACTCCTTGCGCTTTGACTACCGTCTGGCAGAGCAAGACATTCAAGGCTCCATGGCCTGGGCCCGCGCTCTGGTCACGGTCGGTGTCTTGACCAGCGATGAGCAAGGCAAGCTGCAACAGGCGATGGAAGTGCTGCTCGCCTCTGTGCAGCAGGATCCCCAGCAGATCCTCAGTTCCGATGCCGAGGACATTCACTCCTGGGTCGAGGGCAAGCTTATCGCCGCCGTCGGCGATCTTGGCAAGAAGCTGCATACTGGCCGCTCGCGCAACGATCAGGTCGCCACCGATCTCAAACTCTGGTGCAAGGCGCAAGGGGAGCTGCTTGCCGCTTCCATCACGGCCCTGCAATCCGGGCTGGTCGCTTCGGCCCGTGTCAATCAGGCCGCCGTGCTGCCGGGCTACACCCACCTGCAGCGTGCCCAGCCGGTCACCTTCGCCCACTGGGCCCTGGCCTATGTGGAGATGCTGGATCGCGACTATTCCCGTCTGCAGGATGCCCTGAAGCGCCTCGACACCAGCCCGCTCGGCTGCGGCGCCCTGGCGGGTACCGCCTATGCCATCGACCGTGAAGCGCTGGCGCTGGACATGGGCTTTGGTGGCGCGACCCGCAACAGCCTGGATTCGGTGTCGGACAGGGATCACGTGGTGGAGCTGATGCACGTGGCGTCCCTCTCAATGACCCACCTGTCGCGCTTTGCCGAAGACCTCATCTTCTACAACACCGGCGAGGCGGGCTTTGTCGAGCTCTCCGATGCGGTCACCTCGGGCTCCTCCCTGATGCCCCAGAAGAAGAACCCGGATGCCCTTGAGCTCATTCGCGGCAAGACAGGGCGGGTAGTCGGCGCCCAGATGGCCATGCTGATGAGCCTCAAGGCGTTGCCGCTGGCCTACAACAAGGACATGCAGGAAGACAAGGAAGGGCTGTTCGACGCCCTGGACACCTGGCACGACTGCCTGGACATGGCGGCCCTGGTGCTGATCGACTTGAAGGTGAACGGCGAGCGCACCAAGGCGGCGGCCCAGGGCGGCTACGCCAACGCCACCGAGCTGGCGGACTATCTGGTCGCCAAGGGCATTCCGTTCCGCGAGGCGCACCATATCGTCGGCGAGACCGTGGTCTACGCGATCCAGGTGAAGAAGCCCCTGGAAGAGCTCTCTTTGCCTGAGTTCCAGCGCTTCAGCCCGGTGGTGGGGGAGGATGTCTATCCGAACCTGGAGCTGGAAGCGACCCTGGCCAAACGGGTCGCCAAAGGCGGCGTCGCCCGCGAGCTGGTGGATGCGGCCCTCACCGCCGCCGAAGCCTGGCTGGCCAAGCGGGCGGGTTAACCCCACCGACTTGTCATTCGAATAATGAAAGCAAAACGGCAACCCGAGGTTGCCGTTTTTTGTTTGCCTGATGATGAATGAAGGGGAGGGGGATTGCCTGCCCAGATGCCAGGGAAAAGAGACCGTATCCTCAGCTCTGGTGCGTGGCATGGGCCCGCTGCACCGCCTGGGTGAGCAGGCTTTGCAACTGGCGTTCGGCCTCACCGGATCCATTGCCTGCTCCCAGCAGTACAACCCCCAGTGTGCCTGGCGACGGCAGCACATCGGCCAACGGGGAGAGAGAGGCCGGCATACCGATGGCAGAGCGCACTGTGATCCCGAGCCCTGCCTGCAAGGCCGCCCAGATGCCACCCAGGCTCTGGCTGGTGAAGGCGATGCGCCACGGGATACCTGCATCGTCCAGAGCCTTGAGGGCCCGTGATCGCATCAGGCAGGGGGCATCGAAGAGCACCAGGGGCAAGGGCTCTCCACGTGCCAGCAGGGGGGCCGGATCCCAGTTCGGGTGAGCAATCCACTGAAGTGACACTATGTCGATGAGATGGGCGTCCATCCTCTCTTCCGGGTGCTGCCAGGCCAGGGCCATGTCGAGGGTTCCCTCCCTGATCCCTTTCATCAGCTGCGCATTGCGATCGATGCGGGTCGTCATGCGAAGCGCGGGGTGCAGGCGACAGAGGGGCCCCAGCACAGCCGGCAGCAAAGACTCGCCAAAGTCTTCCTGAACCCCCAGCCTGATCTCTCCTTGCAGCAGTTCCCCTTTCAGGGCAAGCACGGCTTCGTCATTGAGATCCAGCAGCCGTTTCCCATAGCCCAGCAGCAGCTCGCCCTGGAGGGTAGGGACCAGGTGGCGCCCGCTGCGAGCGACCAGCGCCGTGCCACATTGCTGCTCGAGTTTTTTCAACTGGGCGCTGACCGCCGAGGTGGAACGACACAGCCGCTGCGCCGCCAGCGCAAAGTTGCCGCACTCCATGCCGACGACATAGCTGCGCAGGGCATCGAGATCCAGGTTCAGGGGAAGGGGTTGCATGATTGTCCTGATAATCGGGATTGATGGTCTTTTATATTTCGATTTTCTAAATTGTAGCAGTGGGAGAGAGTGGCTTCACCATCCAAGGAGATTGCCATGACCCATCCTGTTCTTGATCGTGACGACCTGGCGCTGGTGGCGCCGAGACTGTCCCAGCTGGCGGAAGAGACGCTGTTTGGCGATATCTGGCAGCGGCCCGCCCTGTCAGCCCGCGAGCGCAGCCTGATCACCCTGGCCATACTGGCGTCGCTGGGGCGGGTGCAACAGCTGCCGTGGCACATAGCGTTCGCCCAGCAAAACGGCCTGACACGGGATCAGCTGGAGGAGCTGTTCACCCATCTCGCCTTCTACGCCGGCTTGCCCGCCGCTGTGACCGCCGTGAGCCTGCTGCCCGCCCGCGAGGAGGCCACCCCATGCCGCTGACCCGCATCACGGTGCGCGAGGGGATGAGCGACGCGCGCCTGCAACAGCTCTCCGCGATCTATCACCAGACCCTGGTGGAGGTGTTCGAGGTGCCGCCGGAGGACAAGTTCCAGATCCTGGAGATCCTGTCGGCCAAGGCGCTCGTCTATCACCCCCACTACCAGACCGGCCACCGGGACGGCGACTTCATCCTCTTCCAGATCCTGGCGGGAAAGCCCCGCAGCACTGAGGTCAAGGAGCGGTTCTATGGGCGGCTCGCCGAGCGCCTGCATGGGGAGCTGGGGATCCATCCCGACAACCTCATGGTGGTGATCCAGCAAAACGGCAGCGAGGAGTGGAGCTTCGGGCGGGGTCTGATGTTCCAGCTGGGGGCGGCCATATGATCGCCATGCACTACAGATTCACCCTGCCCGCAGACTACGACATGGGGCTCATCGAGGCGCGGATTGCCAGCAATGGGGCCAGACTCGACGGCTTCCCCGGCTTGCTGTTCAAGGCCTATCTCTATGTCCGCCATGACGAGGCCGCCCTGCCATGCCGGGAGAATCGCTATGCCCCCTTCTATGTGTGGCAAAGCGCCGAGGCGATGCACCGATTCCTGGCAAGCGAGGGCTTCGCGGCGCTCACCAGGCAGTTTGGCTGGCCCCATATCGAGACCTGGCATCTGCTGTCAGCCCCGCAGATGGAGGATCTCGAGCAGGCCAGGGTGGCCATCTTGCGGCGCTCTCCCATTGCCCCCCATTCCAGCCTGGCCGAGCTGCACTCCGGGGCCATGCTGAGCGGATGGGATCTTTCCCGCTGGCAATGGCTGGAGGTGGATCTCCTGCCATCGCTCCCACAAGTGATGCCGGCAGGAGCCGATGCCTATCACATCGGCTATCTGGCCAAAGGGAGCCCTTTGTCCTGAACAGGTGACAGCCGTTATCCGTTGGCGGCCAAGGCTTTCTTCGGTGGTGCGCGGCAGGCAAACTCGAGATGATGTTCTCCCGCCACGGGATCATCCCGACGGGTTTAGTACGGACACACCACCACGGATAAAGGAGCCTGCATGTACCTGCCACCCCATTTCGCCGCCATAGATCCCGCCTCTTTGCATCGGCTGATGCGCGCTCATCCCCTGGGAGCCCTGGTCACCCAGGGTGAGCAGGGGCTGGATGCCAACCACCTGCCGTTCGAGTTCGATGCCGATGAGGGGGAGCATGGGATCTTGCGGGCCCATGTGGCGCGCAACAACCCGCTCTGGCAGGAGGTGAAGGAGGGGCAGGAGGTGCTGGTGATCTTCAGGGCCGCCGAGGGCTATATCTCCCCCAGCTGGTATCCGAGCAAGCAGGCGCACCACAAGCAGGTGCCCACCTGGAACTATGCCGTGGTCCATGCCCACGGCCGCATCCGGGTGCGGGACGATTCCCGTTTCGTGCGCCGCCTGCTCGCCACCCTGACTCGGACCCAGGAGGCTGAAGAGCCCGCTCCCTGGAAGATGGCGGATGCGCCGAGAGACTATATCGAAGCCATGGTGCAGGCCGTGGTGGGCATAGAGATCGAGATCGATCGGCTGGTCGGCAAGTTCAAGCTGAGCCAGAACAAGGAGAAAGAAGACAGGGAGGGCGCCATCCAGGGGGCCCGTGAGCGGGGTGGGGAGGCGCTGGCCAATGCCATGCAAGAGAGCATGCCAGCGGCCATGCCGCCTGCCGCAGCGCCTGCCGCAGCGCCTGCGGCAGACTAGCCACGCCGCCCCGGAGTCCGGGGTGAGAGCGAACAGAAGAAACGGCAACCTTGGTTGCCGTTTCTTTTGTTGCCGCGCCCGCTGCCTTGGCTTTTCGTCGGAGGGCTGTGCGGGGCGCCGGTCTCCTGCCATGTGCCCGGCGGCATCTCTATAGCTCGTCGAAGGGGCGGCGCTTCTCCTGCTCCAGCACTATGGCCTCCAGGTTGGCGACCCGCTCCTGCAACTCCTTGATGACGAGATCCTGCTTGCCGAGGCGATCCGTGATGCGGGCATCCCCCAGCTGGTAGCGGGCGCGCTTGCCGAGATAGCCGAACAGCACGCTGATAAAGACGATCAGGACGATGGCGGTCCACAGACTCATGTTTGCCTCCCTGGCAGCAGGACCCCGGTCGGGGTCAGTCCGGCCATTTTGACAGCCCCGCCCCGTCTTGCCCAGCGGGGGATCCCATCTTGGCTGATTTGTAAGAGTTTGGTTACAAAAAGCCTGCCAATTGCCTCGACCCTGGCGCGCCAGTGCTGGTAAGTTAGGCCGATCTTCGTAGCCAGATTGATAATGCCATGGACAGTAAAGTCATTCTCATCGTCGATGACAGCCAGGCGCTGACCGATACCCTCACCGAATATCTGGGCCGCGCCGGTTTCGAGGTACGCACCGCCTGTGATGGCGAGGCCATGTGGCAGCAGGTGCGCCAGGGCATGCCGGATCTGGTGATCCTGGACGTGATGCTGCCCGGGGATGACGGCTTCACCCTCTGCTCCCAGCTGCGCCGCCTCTCCAACGTGCCCATCATGATGCTGACCGCCGTGACCGAGGATGCGGATCGCATCGCCGGGCTCGAGATAGGGGCGGATGACTACCTCACCAAGAGTTTCAATCCCCGGGAGCTGCTGGCCCGGATCAAGGCGCTGCTGCGGCGCAGCCGTCTCACCCAGCAGGCGGCGACCGCCCGGCGCATCAGCTTCGGCCCCTGGACCCTGGACAGCGTGACCCGTCAGCTCTCCCGTGCGGGGGAGGCGCCGCGTCAGCTGTCGGGGGCCGACTACACATTGCTCGGCCTCTTCATTCGCCACCCCAACGAGTTGCTCAGCCGGGATCTCATCTCCCAGGAGATCTGGGGGAGGGAGAGCGACCCGTTCGAGCGGGGCATAGACGTGCAGGTCTCCCGGCTGCGCCAGGCCCTGGATGACAAGGATCGTACCCTGATCATGACGGTGCGCAACAAGGGCTACATGCTGGCGACCGAGACCGTCTATGAGGCCTAGCCGTGGCTGGGGGCCCCGCTCCCTGGCCAGCCGCACCAGCCTGTTCCTGCTGTGCGTCATCCTGGCGGCCGAGCTGTGCGCCGGTTATTTCTGGTATCGCCACAGCAATCAGGCTCAGGAGCAGGGGCTCATCAGCACGGTGCGCAGCATGGCCCTGAGCGCCTCCTCCACCATCGCCTTCTTTCGCAAGCTGCCCCAGGATTACCGCCATCTGGTGCTGGAGCAACTGCGCAACATGGGGGGCACCCGCTTCTTCGTCTCCCTCAACAATCACCCGCTGCCGGTGACCCCCATCTCGGGGTCGTCCCGCCGCGAGCACATGGTGACCGAGGTGCGGCGCGTGCTGCAGCAGGAGCTGGGCAGCGAGGTGACCACCCGGGTCGAGTTTACCAATCGTGCCGATCTGCGGGTGTTCAACACCGAGCTCCCCATCGACGACTTGCCCCTGAACTGGGCCCACTACAGTCTGGCACTGGGGGAGCTCAATCCGCCCATTCTGGTGATACAGATCGCTGTGTCGCCCACCGCCTGGTTCTATCTGGCGGCCGCGCTGCCCGCCCCTTATGACAGCCTGGATCCCCGCTTCTTCACCCTGAATCAGCTCGGCTTCATGCTGGGCTCGGCGCTCATCATACTGATTGCCACCTGGTGGGTGGTACGCAAGGAGATAAGGCCCATCCGCAACCTGGCGCGGGCCGCCACCTTGCTCGACAGCAAGCGGGAGGTGCCCGAGGTGCAGGAGGAGGGGAGCAGCGAGACCCGCGCCGCCATCCACGCCTTCAACAAGATGCAGCGGCGCATCAGCAGCCACCTGCATGAGCGGGATCTGCTGTTCAGCGCCATGTCCCATGATCTGAAAACCCCGCTGGCCTGCCTCAAGCTGCGCACCGAGATGCTGGATGATGCCGAGGTGCGGGACAAGTTCGCAGCCCATCTGGACGAGATGGAGCTGATGGTGAAGGGGGCCTTGCAGTGCATGAAGGAGACCCATATCCACGAGGAGATAGAGGCGCTGGATCTGATGGGCATGCTGCGCCGCTGTGGCGAGCTCTACAACCATGACGAGCCCAGGATGACGTTGCAAGGGCCGGCCAGCCTTATGCTGGTCGGCAAGCCTCTGGCCATCAAGCGCTGCCTGCAAAACATCATAGACAACGGCATCAAGTACGGAGAGCGCCTCTCGGTGCAGGTGGCGCGTCAGGGGGACAAGGTGAGGATCGCATTCAGCGACCAAGGGCCGGGTATCAGTCCGGCGCTGATGGAGCGGGTATTTGACCCCTACTTTCGGGTCGCGTCGACCAAGGCCCTGCCCGGCAGCGGGCTCGGCCTCACCATAGCCCGCCACATCGCCCGCATCCACGGCGGCGACATTCATCTTCACAATCATCAACCCCATGGTCTGACCCTGGTGCTGGAGCTCAATCTTGATTAATCCCTTGCGTGCCCTGACCTGGTTGACGGCCCTACCGCTACATTGTGCCCTGGCCAGCGAGGTGGAGATGCTGCACTGGTGGACCTCCCCCGGGGAGCGGGCCGCGTTTGACGTGGTGACCGCGCAACTGCAAGGGGCCGGGATCGATCTCAAGAACGCCGCCATCCTGGGGGGCGGGGGCAACAGTGCCATGGAGGTGCTCCAGGCCCGGGCCATTGCCGGCAATCCCCCCGCCCTGGCCCAGCTTGAGGGGCAGGCCATCGCCTCCTGGACCCTGCTCGGTTTCATCCAGCCCCAGGATGAGGTAGCAGTCGAACAGCACTGGGATCAGCAACTGCTGGGGGTCGCTCCCCAAGTAAACAAGATAAAGGGCCACTACATGGGGATACCTGTCAATGTCCATCGCCTCAACTGGATGTGGGTCAACCGCGCCCTGCTGGCCCGGCTCGACATGGCGCCGCCCACCGACTGGCCCGGCTTTCTCGATGCGGTGCGGGCCCTCAAGGCCAAGGGCATCAAGCCGCTGGCACTCGGCAACGATCCCTGGCAGGTGGCCCTGCTGTTCGAGAGTCTGGCCTTGGGGATGGGGGGCAAGGAGTACTACCAACGGGCCTTCGTCGAGCTGGACTCGACTGCGCTTGGCAGTGATACCAGTCGCCAGATCCTCGACAGGTTTCGCGAGTTGAGCGAGCTGGTGTTGCCGACCCTGAGCCAGCAGAGCTGGGATCAGGCCACCGCCGATCTTGCCGAGGGCAAGGCCGCCTTCCAGTTGATGGGGGACTGGGTGCTGGGGGATCTGCTGGCCCGAGGTGTGGCCGTGCCCGAGCAGATCCAGTGCCTGCCGGCGCCTGGCACCCAGGGGCTCTATGTCTACAACATGGACAGCTTCGTGATGTTCAACGCCAACCTGCCCAAAGACCATCTCGGGATTGCCAGGGCGCTGGCCAGCCCGGATTTCCAGCTCGCCTTCAACCGCGCCAAGGGCTCGATCCCGGTGCGCCGGGATCTCTCCCTGACCGATTTCAACCCCTGTGCCCAGTTGTCGCGCATCGACTACGACAGGGCCGAGGCCGCCGGCAACCTGATGCCGAGCGTGGCGGATTCCATGGCGTTGCATCCCCTCTATCAGAAGGCGGTCGAGAGCGAGCTCTATCGCTTCTTCAACCAGCCGGATCTTGATCGGGAAGGGGTGATCCGCCGCCTCGGCGCTGTGGCACGCACGGCCTCCGCCAAGGGGTGAACAAGTCGGCTTTGTAACCGTTTCATTACAATCCCATAGCCTATTGATACTCGCGGGCCGCGCCGACCCGGTAACATCTTCCGGACAACCATCAAAAAGGAATTGAGCCATGTCCGGATCGTTTTTCTCCCAGGCGCAGCGGGTCGGCCGCAGTCTGATGCTACCCGTGGCGACCCTGCCCGCCGCCGGCCTGATGCTGGGCATAGGCAACTTTGGTGCCCAGGGGCACCTCTTCCTGCCGGAGTCCTTCTGGAGCGTGCTGATGGTGTCGGGGGACTGGATCTTCGGCAACATGCCGATCCTCTTCCTGATCGGCATCGCCATCGGCCTTGCCCGCAACAATGACGGCACGGCCGCCCTGGCCGCCGTGGTGGGCTTCATCACCATGAACGCGGCCCTCGGCAAGACGGTGGTGTTGCGGGGTCTTGAGACCAACACAGAGGTGATGAGCATTCCCACCCTCAACATGGGGATCCTCGGCAGCATCTTGATGGGATCCCTGGCGGCCTACTTCTTCAACCGCTTCCACACCTTGAAGCTGCCTGAATACCTGGGCTTCTTCGCCGGCAAGCGCTTCGTGCCCATCATTACCGGCTTTAGCGGTATCTTCCTCGGGGTCATGCTTGGCTTCATCTGGCCCGTGGTTGGCTCCGCCATCTTCGAGTTCACCGCCTACCTGGGCACCTTGAACAAATCGGTCACCTTCGGCATCTATGGTCTGGTCGAGCGCGCCCTGATCCCGACCGGTTTGCACCACATCTGGAACGCCTTCTTCTTCAACGAGCTGGGCAGCTGGACCAACCCGCAGACCGGGGAAGTGGTAACGGGGGAGCTGGTGCGCTTCTTCAAGGGGGATCCCAATGCCGGTGGCCTGGCCGGTGGCTACATGTACTCCATGTGGGCCCTGCCTGCCGCGGCCCTGGCCATCTATAGCTGCGCCAAGCCCGAGAAACGCAAGCTGGTGGGCGGCCTCATGCTGTCGGCGGCCTTCACCTCCTGGCTGACCGGGATCACCGAGCCGGTGGAGTTCGCCTTCCTGTTCGTGGCGCCCATGCTCTATGTGGTTCACACCCTGCTGACCGGGGTCGCCTTCGCACTGACCAACTACCTGGGCATAGTGCACAGCACCGACTTTGCCCATGGCGCACTGCAGTTCTTCCTCTACCTGAATCTGCCCCAGACCCACAACACCTGGTGGTTCCTGATCATCGGGCCGCTCTGGGCGCTGCTCTACTTCTTCCTGTTCCGCTTCTTCATCCTGAAGTTCAACCTCAAGACGCCGGGGCGCGAGAGCGAGGCCTTGCAGGCAGTGGACGCCAAGGAGAAAGACGAGCTGGCACTGGATCTGGTCGAGGCCATGGGGGGCGCGGCAAACATAGAGCACCTGGATGCCTGCATCACCCGGCTAAGGGTCAGTCTGCACGACATCAAGCTGGCCGATATTGCCCGCATCAAGGCCCTGGGTGCCATCGACGTGCTGGTGGTAGGCAACAACCTGCAGGCCATCTTCGGCACCCGTTCCGACAACATCAAGACCGAGATGTCGGCGGCAATGGCGGTGTAAGCGCCTCAGGATCAGAGTGATGTACGCCGGGACCAGTGATTGCTCGTCGCTCAGGCCATATCAAGGCCGGGATGGCGGGGATTGGCGGTGTGATCCGCCCCATGGAAAGGTCCGCAACAAAAAGAGAGGGCCCCACCGCTGGTGGGGCCCTCTCTTTTTGGTGCAAGTGATGGGTCAGACCTGCCAGAAGGGGCGACTGAGCCAGAGCCCGAGCAAGAGCAACTGGCCCCAGACGATGGCCCAGAATCGGAGCCGGTAACTCCCCTTCTGGGTCTTGTGACGCAGCCAGTGGCGGGCGAGCAGGGCGCCGGGCCAGCCGCCGCACAGCTCCAGCATATGCAGGCGGGCCTCGGGAATGCGCCAGCCACCGCGCACCGCCTGACGCTTGTCCCAGGCGTAGGCGGCCAGGGTCAGCAGGCTCATCAGCACTATCAGGCCAAGGGGCCACCAGAGGCCGCTCTGCACGCCAAGCCAGCTGGTCCAGCCAAGCGGGATCAGGGCCAGCCCCATCATGACAGCAAGTCCGGATCCCGGATTTCACCCGGGTTGAGTTTGCGGATCACCTTGGCCGGATTGCCCACCGCCAGCGAGTCAGCGGGAATGTCGCGGGTCACCACGGCGCCTGCTCCTATGATGGAGCGAGGGCCTATGGTGACCCCGGGGCAGATGATGGCGCCACCGCCAATCCAGCAGTCATCACCGATGCGCACCGGCTTGTTGTAGGCGGTCCAGTTGCGCCGCTCCAGATGATCCATGCTGTGGGTGGCAGTATAGATCTGCACATTCGGCGCCAGCAAGACATGCTTGCCGATGTGCACCTCGCCGACGTCCAGAATGGTGACGTTGAAGTTGAAGAAGGTCTGCTCGCCCACATGGATGTTGCGGCCAAACTCACAGATGAAGGGGGAGCTTATCCAGCAAGAGGGCGGGCAGTGGCCAAACAGCTCGCCACAGAGGCGCTGGCGCGCGTCGCTCTCTCCTGCCGGGGTGGCATTGAGCCGTGCCAGCAGGGCCTGGCCACGGATGCGATCGTCGGCTATCTCCTTGCTCTGGCTATTGAGGGGGCCCCCGGCCAGTACCTTGTCCCAATCGCTCATCCTCTTGTCTCCCCCGGGAAAGCCTTGCTCCAGCCACACATAATCTAAGTCCTCTTGAGTCTGCAAGGCAGGGAGTATACGCCAGGGGTGGGGTCGCGTCAGGGATCCACGTCCCGGCGTGCCGAGGGAGAATGAGGAGGCGGGGCACCTCACAGCAGGGGCAGGATCAGCAAGGCAGAGACCAGATAGGCGAGCAAGACCATGAGGCCCAGGCGGCGCCCACCTATCACCAGAGCCAGCACGCCCTTGACCAGGGAGTTGACCAGGCCAGCCAGCAGTATGGCGCGGGCGGCGACTTCCAGCGCCAGCTCCTTGTTGGCCAGCTGGGCGAGGGAGAGGGTGATGGCATCCACGTCCGTGATACCTGAGACCAGGGCGAGCAGATAGATACCGGATCGGCCGACCTCGCTTTGCAGCAAGGTGGCGAGAAAGCCAATCAGCGCCAGCAGCAGGCCGAACTTGACGGCGGTGGCGAGATCGAGAGGATTGCGGGTTTCGGGCTGAACTGGATCATCCGGGGGCGCCTCCCGCTGGCGCCAGTACCAGAACGCAAAGCCATAGACGACAGCCCCCAGGATCAGCAGGGGCGGCGCGAGGTGCAGGGCCAGTTCCCGGTGAATGAGCAGCACCAGTACCAGCAGTCGCAGCCACATGGTGGCCCCGGCCAGCAGTATGCCGCTGGCCAGCAGTCGTTCCAGCCCTGCTTGTTCACGATTGAGCCGGGCAAATTGCAGGGTGAGAGCGGTGGAGGAGGCGAGCCCGGCCAGCATGCTGGTGAGCACCAGACCGGAACGGGTGCCGAGCAGACGCACCGCGAAGTGACCCGAAAACGAGATGCCGGCGATCACCACCACCATGAGCCAGATCTTGAAGGGGTTGAAGGCATTGAGGGGGCCCATCTCCTGGTTGGGCAGCACGGGCAGCAGCACCAGGGAGATGAGCAGGAAGCGCAAGGTGGCATGAAACTCCGTCTCACTCAGAAACAGCATGCCCTGCTGGATCTTGCCCTTGAGCCCCATCAGCAGCGCCGCCAGCACGGCGCAGGCCACCGCCTCGCTCGGACTCAGCAACACCGACATCAGTCCCAGCAGATAGGTGAGCACCATGGCCACCGAGCTGGTCAGACCGAACTCCCCCTGCCAGCGTTGGGCCAGCCAGACCGAGAGGGCGCAGCCCATCAGCACCACCAGCAGGCCGAGCAGCGCCAGCCAGGGGCCCAAGGTGGGCAGCAACAGGGCGCAGACCCCGCCGAGCAAGCCGATGAGCCCATAGGTTCGCATGCCAGCGATACGCTGGTTGTCTCCGAGCTGACGCACCTGCCAGCCCCGCTCAAGCCCGATGATGAGGCCGATGGCCAGGGAGACCAGGGCGGCATTGACCGGCTGGGCATTGATCCACATGGTGAGCTCCTCCTCATCGGCAACCCTGATGGCAGCGAGTGCCATCTCCCCATGTTCAGGATGGCACAAGCTCATGCCTGGCCGTGGGCCCTGGCTCACAGAGTCCGGGGGAGAGGGGGCGGATTTGATATGAGGAAATGAGATAAGCAAATCGTAATTTCTTGGTTCTTGGCATAACAAAGCTTGGGCATGCTGCACTTATTCCCAGATAAAGGAGTATCGCCATGACGTTAACCAAGACCGCCTTCGCCCTCTTCTCTTTGCTGACGCTGAGTCAGGCCCAGGCCGCCGAAATCCGGCTGCTCAATGTCTCCTACGACCCAACCCGGGAGTTGTTCCATGAATACAACGCCGCCTTCGCCAAGCAGTGGCTGGCCAAGACGGGGGATGAGGTCGTCGTGAGTCAATCTCATGGGGGCTCGGGCAAGCAGGCCCGCGCCGTGACCGAGGGGCTGGAGGCCGACGTGGTCTCCCTGGCCCTGGCCTATGACGTCAATGCCATTGCCAAGGAGGGATTGATTGCCGCCGACTGGCAGAGTCGGCTCGCCAATAACGCCGCGCCCTACACCTCCACCATCGTCTTCCTGGTGCGCAAGGGGAACCCCAAGCGGATCAAGGACTGGGACGATCTGGTGCGGTCCGATGTCGGCATAGTGACCCCGAATCCCAAGACCTCGGGTGGGGCGCGCTGGAACTACCTCGCCGCCTGGGGCTATGCCCTGAAGAGCACGGGCAGTGAGGAGGGGGCCAAGCAGTTTGTCGGCGAGCTGTTCAAGAACGTCAAGGTACTGGATTCCGGCGCCCGCGGTGCTACCACCAGCTTTACCGAGCGGGGTCTGGGGGATGTGCTGCTTGCCTGGGAGAACGAGGCGCTGCTGGTGCTGGATCAGCCGGGTAACCGCGACCAGTTCGAATTGGTCGTGCCCTCCGTCTCCATCCTGGCCGAACCGCCGGTGGCCGTGGTTGACAAGGTCGCCAGGAAACATGACACAACGGCGGTGGCCCAGGCATATCTCGATTACCTCTATTCCGACGAAGGGCAGCGCATCATCGCCAAGTATCACTACCGTCCTAGCCAGCCGAAGGCTCAGCAGGAAACGGCGGCCCAGTTCCCCACATTGGCCCTGTTTACCGTCAAGGAGCTGGCCGGGGATTGGGACCAGGCGCAGCAGAAACACTTCGCCCAGGGCGGCCTGTTCGACCAGATTTACCAGCCGGGCCGTTGAACACCAGCCGGTACGGCCTTGATGGCAAGGGATGAGCAAACGGAGGAGCGACATGATGGACAAGATCCTACTGGTCCCCGGCCTGCACAACAGCGGCCCGGATCACTGGCAGAGCCGCTGGCATCACGACTTTCCCCATTGGCAGAGGATGATGGGGTTGCCCTGGGACAAGCCGGATCTGACGGTGTGGAGCGCCAAGCTGGCGAGCAAGCTCAGGAGCCGGCGTGGCAAGGCGCATCTGGTGGCTCACTCCTTCGGTGCCCTGGCGGCTATCCGTGCCAGCAAGTTGCAGCCGGACAAGGTCGCCTCACTCTTTCTGGTAGCGCCTGCCGATCCCGGTCGTTTCGGTATCGCAGATGAGTTGCTGGCCGGGCCCCTCGGGGTCTGCGCCCAGCTGGTGGCGAGTCGAAGCGATCCCTGGATGAGCTTCGAGCGCGCCGAATATTGGCGACGACAGTGGCAATTGCCGCTGTTTGATGCCGGCGAGGTGGGTCACCTCAATGCCCAGTCCGGGCATGGGGAGTGGGCCAGCGGTCTGCAACTGCTCGGCGAGCTCTATCGCCGGGCCGAGTTGGTCGCCGACACGGTTTGAGTGCCGGGATCCCCCCTTTTGCAGGGCGTTGAGCGTGGTGTGACCGTTGTTCTCGGTAGAGGAGAGATAAAGCGGTGGGCATGGATAGCCCCCTGGACAGGAGATTTTTGATAGTGCTTGGCAAGCTCCTTGCTGACCCGCATCTGACAGTGCGGGTCTTTTTTATGGGCGGGCGCCGCTTAGCCAAAAAAGTGCTTAGCAAAGCCGTTATTGGCAGTTTGTTGTGTGGCTTGGAGTGCGCAGAATCACCCTATCGAAAACGACTTATAACAAACGGACTCGTTATGCGTTTTAGTTCTTACTCCGTCCTGCCAGGTCTTGGCACCACTCTCGGGTTCAGCCTGCTCTACCTGGGCTTGCTGGTCCTCTTGCCCATCGCCGCACTGTTGCTGTTTGCGGTCAACCATATGAGCGCCGCCGAGTTCTGGCAGGTGATCAGCTCCCCCAGGGTACTCGCCTCCTTTCGGTTGAGCTTTTTCGCCGCCTTCGCCGCCGCCCTGCTCAACAGTCTGTTTGGTCTGATCCTGGCGTGGGTGCTGGTGCGCTACCGCTTCCCGGGTCGCCGTCTGGTGGATGCCCTGATCGACCTGCCCTTCGCCATGCCGACGGCAGTCTCCGGCATCGCCCTGTGCGCCATCTTCGCCCCCAACGGCTGGATAGGCCAGGCCCTGGCCCCCCTTGATATCACCCTCGCCTACAACCCGGCTGGGGTAGTGATAGCCCTTACCTTTATCGGTCTGCCATTCGTGGTGCGTACTTTGCAACCCGTGCTGCGCGAGACCGAGGCTGAGCAGGAGGAGGCGGCAGCCAGTCTGGGGGCCGACCGCTGGCAGACCTTCACTCGCGTGCTGCTGCCGACCTTGATCCCGGCGCTGATCACCGGCTTTGCCCTGGCGTTTGCCCGCGGGGTCGGCGAGTACGGCTCCGTGATCTTCATCGCCGGCAACCTGCCCATGGTCTCCGAGATAGCCCCCTTGATGATCATGAGCCACCTGGAGGAGTACGACTATGCAGGGGCCAGCGCCATCGCCCTGGTCATGCTGCTCATCTCTTTCGTCATGCTGTTGCTGATTAACCAGCTGCAAGCTTGGAGCTGGGCCCGCATCGGAGGGAACCGGGCATGAACCCATTGACAATAAAGCTGATGCTGTTCGGGGCGACACTGTGGTTGTCCCGTTCAAGCTTGCCGCTCTGGCACTGGATTCACATTGGAGGGAGCCGAGTATGAATTCATCCGTAATCGCCGTGGATGCGAGCCCCAGCGTGGTGGGCGTTGCAGACAAACCTCAATCCCCCACCCGGGATCCGCACTGGGTCAAATGGCTGCTGGTCAGCCTGGGATTGGGCTGGTTCACCGTTCTGCTGTTGCTGCCATTGGCCACCATCTTTATCCAGGCGCTGCGCCCGGGGTTCTCCTTCTTCTGGCAAGCCATCAGCGATCCCGACGCCCTGAGTGCCCTTGGCCTCACCGCCCTGGTGACCCTCTGCTCAGTGCCGCTCAACGTTTTGTTCGGCCTGGCCGCGGCCTGGGCCATAGCGCGCTTTCGCTTCCCGGGGCGCCAGTGGCTCATCACCCTGATCGACTTGCCGTTCTCGGTGTCACCTGTGATCACCGGTCTCATGCTGGTGCTGCTGTTCGGCAGCCGGGGCTGGTTTGGTGACTGGTTGAGTGAGCACGACATCAAGGTCATCTTCGCCACCCCCGGCATCATATTGGCGACCACCTTCATCACAGTGCCCTTCGTGGTGCGCGAGCTGCTGCCGCAGATGGAGGCCCGTGGCCCGGAAGAGGAGGAAGCCGCCATCATGCTGGGGGCGAGCGGTCTGCAGATGTTCTGGCGCGTCACCCTGCCGGGCATTCGCTGGAGCCTGATGTATGGCGTGCTGCTCTGTACCGCCAGGGCCGTGGGGGAGTTTGGTGCCGTCTCCGTGGTCTCGGGTCACATCCGCGGCCAGACCAACACTCTGCCGCTCCATATCGAGATCCTCTACAACGAGTATCAGACCGGCGCTGCCTTTGCAGTCGCCAGCCTGCTCGCCCTGTTTGGCATCTTCACTCTGGTGGGGGAGACCCTGCTTAACCGGCTGCGTGGCCGGACCCCATCATCCCATCGCAAGCCGTAAGAGGTCGTCATGAGCATACAAGTGCAACAGCTGAACAAGCATTTCAATCAATACGCGGCGCTCAGCGACATCAACCTCGACTTCAAGGATGGTGAACTGGTCGCCCTGCTTGGCCCTTCCGGCTGCGGCAAGACCACCTTGCTGCGCATCATCGCCGGGCTGGAACAGGCGGATACGGGCCGCATCTTGATCCGGGGGGAAGACGCAGGATCCCTCCATGTGCGTGAGCGCAATGTGGGTTTTGTGTTTCAGCACTACGCCCTGTTTCGCCATATGACGGTGTTCGAGAACGTGGCCTTCGGCTTGAGGGTGAAGCCCAGAGCCGAGCGCCCCGGTGAGCCGGTCATCCGTGCCCGGGTCAGGGAGCTGCTGGATCTGGTACAGCTCAGCCATGTGGCGGATAGACATCCGACTCAGCTCTCCGGTGGTCAGCGCCAGCGAGTTGCCCTGGCGCGCGCCTTGGCGGTGCAACCCAAGGTGCTGCTGCTGGATGAACCCTTCGGTGCCCTCGATGCCCAGGTGCGCAAGGAGTTGCGTCGCTGGCTGCGCGAACTGCATAACGAGCTGCATGTCACCAGCCTGTTTGTCACTCACGATCAGGAGGAAGCGCTGGAGGTGGCGGATCGGGTGGTGCTGATGAATGCCGGCAAAGTAGAGCAGATAGGAACGCCGGTCGAGGTCTATGACAAGCCAGCCAGTGCGTTCGTGCACAGCTTCCTCGGCAGCGTGAACCTGTTCCATGGCAGGGTGGCGGCCCAGGGTTTTGGGGTCGGTGATCGGTTGCTCGCTGGCGGGCGCGCCGATCTGAGCCAAGGGAGCGCGGCCATCGCCTATGTGCGTCCTCACGAACTGGAACTGCATCCTCTCGAAGCCCACGGCGGCGTGGAGGCCACCATTAGCCGCCTGCTGCCCATGGGGCCGCGTATCAGAGTCGAACTGCGTGGCAGCGCAGAGACAAATGGGGCACTATTTGAAGCCGAACTGAGCCGCGTCGAGGCGACACAATTCAGCACCGGACAGAAGGTGCGATTGGTAGCCAGACAGGCTCAGCTCTACCCGGACTATCAGATTTAGGGGACGGGATAACGCCATCACCGGGGCACCCATTGCCAAGGGGCACCGTTATCATTCAAAGCCGAACGGAGCCGCGTCGAGGCGGCACAATTCAGCACCGGACAGACAGTGCGATTGGTGGCCAGACAGGCTCAGCGCTACCCGGACTATCAGATTTAGGGGACGGGATAACGCCATCACCGGGGCACCCATTGCCAAGGGGCACCGTTATCATTCAAAGCCGAACGGAGCCGCGTCGAGGCGACACAATTCAGCACCGGACAGAAGGTGCGATTGGTAGCCAGACAGGCTCAGCTCTACCCGGACTATCAGATTTAGGGGACGGGATAACGCCATCACCGGGGCACCCATTGCCAAGGGGCACCGTTATCATTCAAAGCCGAACGGAGCCGCGTCGAGGCGGCACAATTCAGCACCGGACAGACAGTGCGATTGGTGGCCAGATTGGCTCAGCGCGACCCTGACGACCAGATATAAAGCGGATGCAGCCCAGGGCGATGCGAACAGAGAAATGGAAACCGACATGCCAACCGGCATGGCGGGGTTATATCAAATGGGGGCAACCCTTGGCATGCAGGAGGCGAGGGTGAATTTTCAACAGTTAAGGATCATCAGGGAGGCGGCCCGGCGCGACTATAACCTGACCGAGGTGGCGAACGCGCTGTTCACCTCCCAGTCCGGGGTCAGTCGCCATATCCGCGAGCTGGAAGAGGAGCTCGGCATCGCCCTGTTCGTGCGCTATGGCAAGCGGCTGCTTGGCATGACGGAGCCGGGCAAGGAGCTATTGGTGCTCGCCGAGCGCATCCTCAATGACGCCAGCAACATCCGCAAGCTGGCCAGCGCCTTCGCCAACCGCGAGTCGGGGCGCTTGCTGGTGGCGACGACCCATACCCAGGCGCGCTATGCGCTGCCACGGGTGGTGAAGGCATTTCGTGAGCGTTTCCCCGAGGTGCAACTGGAGCTGCGCCAGGGGGGGCCAGAGGAGATAGTTCGGCTGCTGCAAACCGGTGAGGTGGATATCGGCATCAGCAGTGAGCAGCTCGACCGCAGCGAAGGCGTGGTGGCCTTTCCCTACTACCGCTGGCACCACAACATAGTGGTGCCTAGGGGCCATCCCCTGGCCGGGGAGGAGCCGCTCAGTCTGGCCGCCCTGGCCCAGTGGCCCATCATCACCTATCAGGCCGGGCTCACGGGTCGCATCAGGGTTGATGAGGCCTTCGCCGCCGCGGGTATTTCACCCCAGATCCTGCTGACCGCTCAGGACTCGGACGTCATCAAGACCTACGTGGAGTTGGAGATGGGCGTGGGCATCCTGGCGGACATGGCGTTCGATCCCCAGCGAGACCTGGGGCTCCATCAGCTCGATGGTAGTCGGTTGTTCGCCCCTCACACTGCCTGGATTGGCCTCAAGCAGGGGCAGTTCCAGCACAACTTCGCCTGGCAATTTATCCAGCTCTGCAACCCCGAACTGGCGCTGGCCGACATTCAGGCCCGGGCGCTGCACGGTGAGCCGCTCATCGATTACCAGATCTGAGTCTTTCGTCCTGTCGACAGGGAGCAGCTGATAAAACGGGGAGCCAAAGGCTCCCCGTTGTCTGGTCGGTCACGGCCTCAGGCCTTACTGCACCAATTGCCAGGCATCCTGCCAATGGCTGCCAACTCCTGGCTCATAGTGAGTGGCGTTGCTGCTCCACTGGCTGCACCAGCCTTCGGCGGGGAAAGGTTTGCACTGGTAGATCTTGCCATCTTTGGGTTGCAGCACCCTGATCCCGCTCTTGTAGGCCGAGAGAGAGGCAGGGAACACATATTGGTAATCGCCGCTGACCGGATCTTGCAGCATGAGATCGACGGTCTGCTGCAAGATGGATCCGCCCCCTTTGGGAGTGCCTGCGAGCACCAGCTGGTGGTGACCGGCGCTGAGGTCGGTCAGCGCAAGGCTCAGACTCTGGCTGGCATCCTTGATGTCGGCCTGGATCTGCCCTTTGGCTGCGCCGCCATGGTCATAGAGGGTGGCGGTCACGGCCAGATCTCCCTGCACCGCCAGGGTGAAGTCGAGCTTGAGCTTGCCGCCATCGAGGGGGTAGCTGTCGCTCAGACCGCTCACCGCCATGCTGTCTGTCTGGGGAGGTTGCTGCTGTTCTAGCTGGATCTCGACCCGCGCCAGGCCGCTACCCGCCTTCAGATAGATGGGGTTCTGGCCGTAGACGGGGTTGAAGCTGTCGCCACTGCCCGGCTGGCCGGCGCGGATCTGGCTCTGCTCGGCGTTTATCTGGCTGGCCAGGGCCTGCGCCCAGTTGTTTTTGAGCCCTTGCTCGTCACTGGTGACGGTGAGTACCGTCTGCAGATCGGGACGCTCGCCATTGGCATCGAACACCCGGGTCATGGCCTTGTCTCCTGTCCGGAGATCCAGAGAGGGATAGATGGTGCCGCTCTGGCTCCAGGTCAGCGGCGGCAGATCACCCTCCTGGAAACGGGCATCGATCAGGTTGTAGAAGCTGTTGGGTGTATCCCCGACTTCCCAGACTCCCAGGATCAGCTGGTAGCCGGTGCGCTCTGGCAGGGTACAGCTGTGGGTCATCTGTTTGGGTGGCTGCACCATGCCGCCGTCGATGACACAGAAGGGGGTCAGATCGAAGCTATTTCGGCTTATGGGCTGGTTGGGATCCCAATCCTGCCTGGTGAGGTAGTAGCGCCAGTTGCGGGTGACATGATTGGCGGTAAAAGTCCAACTGATGTCGATGGGGCCCGCGCTGACACTGCGTTTGGTCCAGCGATCGCTGGTCTGGGCGTTCAACTCGGCGAACTGGGCATGGCCGGCTGCGGCTATTTCGCCATCAACAGGACCGCCGTCCGGGAAGCCGGACGGGGCTTCCAGGCTCTGAGGTTCCCACTGGATGGCGCCGCAGCCAATGTTGCCGCCGTTCTTGCACAGAGTGTTGCGGGCTTCCGGGCTGCTGATGTAGCCGTGGGCGAGGGCGCCACCACTGGCCAGCAGGGCGGTGATGACGGCAAGACGATGAAGTGGTTGATTCACTGCCATAGATTCCTTGTATTGAGTCTGTCTGGGCAGTCAGCTTGGCGGGGAACCCCCGAACACCTGCTGCAACCCCGCTATCCCTTGACTGGTCAGGGGACCGGAGGCTTTGCGTCCTGGCCTCTCGACCAGTTTGCCAAATGACTGTGTCTGGGTGTCGGTTTCATTCGACGACCAATAATGGCTAATTTTGAACAAAAAATTAACATAAATTAGCAAAAAAGGAACTGACCGGAGCTGCCGACCACCTTTTGTGCGACAGCGGATGGCTTGCCTGCTGAAGAAATAATCGTGCTATTACCTGCTAATGGTTTGAAATAACAGCCATTGTTCAGAGGTGATGGAGGGCGCAGACAGATGGTTTGGCTTCTGCTAGCGTGGAACAGCGCATCCCAGCGTACATAGCATCAGGGCCAACCCGGATTGACCCCATCACAACAAGAGGGAACTTATGAATTCCATTGCCAGGAATTACTTCAACCAGTTGAATCAGGACTATCTGGCGCTGCACAGGCGCAAAGAGGATCTGTTCTGGTCGACTTATATGGGTACCAGCGATGATCAGGCTGGCTTCACCGCGGCCGAGCAGGCCTACAAGGGGTTTTGTGCCAATCCGGCCCGGTTGCCGGAGCTCAGAGCCATGCTGGCCCAGGCCGAGGAGACGGATCTCAAGCGGGGGCTTGCGGGCTGGCTGGCCTTCTTCGAGTGCAATGTCATCGAGGATCCGGCCGCCGCCGCCCTGATGGACGAACTGGTGGCCGCCGAGGCCAAGCTCTTCGCCCGCCGCAAGGAGCTCAAGCTGGAGCTGCTGGACGAACAGGGCCGGACAGTTCCCGGCAGTTTGCCCGCCGCCGGTGCCTCTCTGGTCGCGAGCCCGGTTGAAGCCGTGCGCGCCAGCGCCGTGGCACTCTTCCATACTCTGGAGCAGTGGGCCCTGGACTCGGGCTTCCTGGAGATCGTTCAGCTGCGCAATCGCTTTGCCCGCACCATGGGTTATCGCGACTACTTCGAATACAAGGTGCGCAAGAATGAGCAGATGAGCCCAGAGCAGCTGTTTGTCATTCTGGATGATTTCATCGCCCGCACCGAGGCGCGTACCCGCCAGAGCCTGGCCGAACTTAAAGAGGCCAAGGGGGAGGCGGCGCTGCAGCCCCATAACCTGCGCTTCTCGGTGAGTGGCGACGTGACCCGCCAGCTCGATCCCTATGTCCCTTTCTCCCGTGCCTTGCAAGATTGGGTGCAGAGCTTCCGCCGCCTCGGCATCCAGTACCGGGATGCCGTGCTGACCCTGGACTTGCTGGACAGGCCCGGCAAGTATGAGAACGGCTTCTGCCATGGCCCAGTGCCGAGCTTCTGGCAGGAGGGGCAGTGGGTGCCGGCCGTGGTCAACTTCACCAGCCTGGCCAACCCGGGTCAGGTCGGCAGCGGCTGGAGCGGGCTCAATACCCTGTTCCACGAAGGAGGGCATGCCGCTCATTTTGCCAACGTGACCGGCAATGCGCCCTGCTTCTCTCAGGAGTTTCCTCCCACCTCCATGGCGTATGCCGAGACCCAGTCCATGTTCTGTGACAGCCTGCTCGAAGATGCGGACTGGCTGAAACGTTATGCCAAGGACGAGCACGGCACCGCCATTCCGGATGTGCTGATTGAAGAGATGATTGCGGCACGCCAACCGTTTCGGGCCTTCAATGAACGTCAGATAGCCCTGGTCGCCTATTTCGAGCGGGATCTCTATGCCATGAGCGATGAGGAGCGCAGCCCGGAGACCGTGCTGGCCCTGGCTCGCCAATGGGAACGGCAGATCCTGGGAGTCGAGAGTCCGCGCCCCTTGCTCGCCATTCCTCATCTGCTCAATCAGGAGTCGGCCTGCGCCTATCATGGTTATCTGCTGGCCCTGATGGCAGTGGAGCAGACCCGGGCCTACTTCCTCAAACGCGACGGCTATCTCACCGACAATCCGCGCATAGGCCCGGATCTTGCCGCCCATTACTGGGGGCCTGGCAACGGCATGACCCATGACCAGACGCTGCAGAGCCTCACCGGCGAGGGATTCAGTGCCCGGCCGCTGGCCGATGCCTGCAATCTGGATGTCGCCCAGGCCTGGCAGCAAGCTCAGGCTTGCATGGCGGCGGCGCAGCAACGGCCACCGGCCGCTGAGGGCGCGCCACTCAATGCCCATATTCGAGTGGTCCATGGTGACAAGCTGGTGGCGGATAACAGCCAGTCCGAACTCAGGATGCTGGCTGACTTCGCCGCCTGGATCCGCGGCTGTTATCAGCCCTGATCCGCAGTCATCCTCTGAGTTCTCCCATCCATCAATGAGCCCCGTCCTTGGCAGGGCTCATTATTTGGCATGCGCCCGGTCAGCACCTTGGCTCGGCTGGGTGAGCAAGGATTGCAAGCTGGAACCTAATCGGGTTTGAGCGAATGGAACTTGATCAACAATATCTCTGGGGCGTCCAGCTCTCCGCTGAGCTGGACTCAATCACGTATCTCACTGCAAAAGGCCAGGTCAGAAAAGACGCTGCAAGAGCTGCAGATCCAAGAAGATCACCTGACGGGGCCACTGGCCAGTGCTCGACACTCTCTGGCGCAGGAGCTGACGGAGATGGAGGCCATATCAAAGCAGCAACAGCCACGGACTCCGGCAACGGGAAGAGTCTCTGATGTGCTGGTGCAAGAAGGCGACTGGGTCTTTTCGGGCGCACCGCTTGCTCTGATCTCCAAGCATGAGGATCCCTTGGTCATTGCTTATGTATTGCCCAAATATTTATCCTCGATGGAGACGGGCCACAAGGCGACCGTCAAGCTGCCAAGCGGGGAGCGCCTGGCGGCGAGGGTTGCCAGACCGGTAGAGTTGGCTGACAAGTTGCCAGCTCAACTGGCCGCCCCGTTCGAGGGGGAGAAGGCGACACTCAAAGTCGCTTTGTCACTGGATGAAAAGCTATCTTCGGGATTATTGGTCGAGGGGCTACCAGTCACAGTGTTGTTTGATTGAGCCAAAGCGCTGTGCTTCCATTGAGGGTACAGCGCTTTCATCTGATGTTCTCAAGTCGCCAAAGAGGGGCCCGTTCATGCTTCCTAATTTGACATGGTCGACTTATGTATCCGTACTGCCACACTGTCCATCTCCTCATTCTCGCCACACTGAATGAGATTGCGGTTATCAGCGCCCTGCAGGCGCGGGAGCCATTGATCCTCCTGTCGGCCTTGAATTCATCTGCGGGTACGTCGCCGGACCAACTGACGATGTGCTCTGGGTACCCATCTGATTTGATTATGGTTTCCAATCTGGCGCGGGAAATAGACTCATGATGGCGGCTGATATGTTTCTCTGGGTATATTGAGTATTGATGGCGATCCAATATCATGACGCTCGCCAGCCAGCTCTGGTATTCAGATGATGTGCTACCAAGAGCCCGCAACAGAGGCTCGTCGAGGGATGGAATGAGAGCCGTAATATTATGTGTGCTGGGCCTGTGGCCCGCGTTGAGTTTCGCCAGTCTCGGCATGAGCGCCGACATGGTCATTGTGAACAAGTCCTCCTATAGCCTGAGCCTGATGAAGGATGGCAAGGAGCTGAAACGCTACTGGATAGCCCTGGGCCCGGCTCCAAAGGGTCACAAGCAGCGGGAGGGCGATCAGCGCACCCCCGAGGGGCGTTACACGCTGGATTACAAGAAGAGTGACTCCAACTTCTATCGTGCCATCCACATCAATTACCCGAGCCTGGCTGACATCAAGACAGCCAATGAACTCGGGGTTCGCCCCGGTGGCATGATCATGATCCACGGTCAGCGCAACGGCAATGGCTCCAGCCTGCAACCGTCCAACTGGACCAACGGTTGCATCGCCATGCTCAACAAGGACATGGATGAGGTGTGGAGCGCCATCGAACCCGGCACCCCCATCATCATCAATCCCTGAGGGGAGAAATGAATAAAAACGGCAGGCCATTGGCCTGCCGTTTTTATTGGGCTCTGGTCTGGCTTAGTTCGGTTTTACCCTGGCGCCAATCTGGGTCTTGATCAGCGCCTGCAGCACGGCCATGAGTGCCGCCCCTGTCATCCCAAACATCAAGACGCCATTGGCTGCCTCAAGCGGACCCAGCATCTTCCAGTGGGGGCTCATCACTATGTCGCCATAGCCAAGGGAGGTGAAGTTGACTCCCGAGTGATAGATGGCCTCGTAGAGCTGGTCGAATTCGCCGAGAGTGAGGAACAGTACCCCCCAGAGCGTGATCTGCACGAAGTTGCCCAACATCAGCAAGACCATGACCACTAGCAGGGGGCCGACACCGCGTCCCAGCCAACCCGGATTGGCATTGTTATGAACCTGGTTGATATAGAAGCGCACCGCCCAAAAGGTCACAGTGGCTTGCAGTGAGAGGCAGATCAGCATAGTGGGCAGACCCACCAGCATGTTCATCAATATCATGACATTGTCTCGTGATTGATTGTGTGTGGAGGGCGTCGACCCGCGCGCCAGCGCTCAAGCACCCAGACGGCGCCCCATGCGTAGCAGGCGACGAGCAGGAACAGGCCCAATCTGAACAGGGAGGCCTGAAGTACATCCTTGCCGTTGGCACTGTCCTGAATGGCGGGGCCCAGCAGTATCATCATGGTCATCAAGGCGTTGACCCAGAAAGAGGGGGCGACCCGACTCGTCTTTATCCTGAATAGCCGTACTCCGAGCCAGAGGCTGGTGGCCATGACCCACAACATCAGCATCCAGAGATTGGGCCAGAGAGCGAGTCCGGACCAGGCGATGGCGGCTACCAGGGCACCGACCAGCGTTGAACCAATCAGCTCCTTGCCTGCATTGCGGGCATTGGTGGTGCAGGCCTGCTGGCTCAGCGCCACCGTCTTCATGATGGCGGCCAGATAGTGGGAGGGATCTTGCAGCGCCAACACCAGGATCGGCAGCACTATGATGACGGCCCGCAGCGCCACCCAGCTTGCATTCTCGGGGCTGAGATAGGCAGGTTTGGCCCCCTGACTCGGCTCATCGGGAAACAGGTTGTGAGAGACGGTGCCGATGAAGGCCCCCAGCATGACCCCGGTCGCCAGCGCCTGGATCACCATGAAGGCGAGGGCCTGATCCGCCACCCCGGCTACCGGGACCAGAGTGAAGGTGATGACCAGCAGGGTCAGCAAGGGGTTGCCACTCTTGAGTCCAAGGTAGAAGAGGCCAAACAGTATCAGGGCAATCAGCATCAGGGCGCTGGCCCCGTAGTGCTCGAGCAGGGGGACCATCAGCACGCCGCTGGCCATCAGTCCCATGAGCACGCCCCCCATCAGCAGCCCCTTGATCGGGGATAAGGGGGGGCCGGGTTTGCACAGCAGCAGTATCACCACCAGGCAACTCAAGTGGGGCTGGGGCAGGGCCAGGCCATAAGTGATGAGGACACTGAGGCCAAGTCCCAGGGTGAGACGCAGTACTGCCTTGTCAGCCCTGTGCATCAGGGGGTTGCTCCATATTGCATTCGTTTGCCGCTCAATAGAGGTAGGAAAGCAGGCTCATCAGCCTGATAAAGCCAGTCCCCAAGCCATTCATCAGCCAGTTGTCGCCGCTGTAAACCAGCACTTCGGCCTGGCCGCCAACCCGGATCCCCTGAATGCCCTTGAGCTCGCCTTGTTCAAACTCGATGGCGACCGGGAAGCGCTGCGCCTGACGCAGCCAGTCACGGTTGTTTTGCACCGTGGGCAGACTGCCTGCCGCACTCTGCGAGCCGGAGCTGACCCCGTTGCCCAGGCTGCGGACCTTGCCCTTTAGTACCCGGCCCGGCATGACGTCGAGCACGATGGCCACTTCATTGCCGGGGGCCAGATTACCCAGATTGTTCTCCGTCATGTCGGCGCTTACCCAGACGTCGTGGATGGCGATGAGTGTCATGGCTGGGGCGCCGGCCGATGTGAACTGACCGGCATCGGTGCGCAGATCGGTGACCAGACCGCGGGAGGGAGCGAGTACCTGAGTGTGACTGAGATCCAGTTCAGCCTTTTCGATGGCGGAACGGGCGCTGATTAGCTGGGAGTTGTTATCGCCGCGGTTGCCTGCGGCTTCCTTGGCCTGGATAAGGCTGGCCTCGGCGGCCTTGACCTGGCTCTGGGCCTGCACCCGAGTCGCCCTGGTCACTTCGAGCCGACGTACCGATATGGCACCGGGATCCTCGGCATAGAGCCGCTCCTGGCGGTTGGCGTCTTGTTCTGCCTTGAGACGATTGGCCTTGGCGGCCTGCAAGGAGGCTTCGGCGGCAATGACACCGGCCCCCGCGGCATTGACTGAGCGCAGCACAGAGTCATAGTCGGATCTGGCCCTTTGCAGGGCTATCTGGTACTGGCTGGGATCTATCTCGAACAGCGGCTGCCCCAGGGTGACATCCTCGTTGTTCTTCACCAGCACCTTCTGCACTTGACCCGACACCTGGGCGGCGATGGGCACCACGAAGGCCTGCACCCTGGCCTGGGAGCTGTAAGGGGTGAGGCGATCGGCGGTGAAGTACCACAACAGGCTTATGCCGATCAGGGCAAGCAGCAGCAAGGTGCCAATACGGCTCCCCTTGCCCGGTTGAGGGCTGGGTGCCGGCGGCGCTGGCGGGTTGGCTGAGGGTATAGGTGCATCTTGGCTCATGGTCTTCTCGTCATCACATTAGGGGCATCGGCGCTGGGCAGGGGATCGGTCAACAGTGGACCCCAGTCACTGCGCGACTGCATCTCTTGCTGGCTCTGCTCGTCGAGCAGAGGGCGGCTACGTCCTTGCTGCCAGCCACCCCCCATCGCCTTGTAGAGGGAGATCAGGCTGAGCATCACATTGCCGCGGCTGCTGACCAGGCGCTCCTGCTGGCTGAACAGCGCGCGCTGGGAGTCGAGCACTCGCTGGAAGTCCGCCATGCCTTCCCGATAACGGATATTGGCGATGTCGAGGGAGCGGCGGGCAGCCTGCTCTGTCTGTTCCAGCAGGACGATCTGCTCCTCATTCTTGGCAAAACCTATGGCGGCATCATCAATCTCGCGAGCGGCGCTGAGCAGGGTATTCTGGTAGCTCTCTTTGAGCTGCTGGAAGCGGGCATCCTGCACCAGGACCGCATTGCTGAGCAGGCCATGGTCAAACACATTCCACTTGAGACTTGGGCCTATGCCCCAGTCCAGGGTGGAGCTGCTGCCCGACAGCGAGGTGGCCGACAGACCGACCGAGCCGAGCAGGGTGAGGGAGGGATAAAGTTCTGCTTCACTCACGCCGATCAGGGCCGATTGTGCCGCCATCAGCCGCTCGGCACTGCGCACATCCGGCCTGCGACGAATGAGATCCGCAGGCAAGTCCGCCGCCAAGGTAAGTTTGGCGTGGGGGATGATACCTGTGTCTGCGCCCATCTCCGGCAGGGGGCCGGGGGCGCGGGCCAGCAGCGTGCTCAGGGCGTTCTGCCCCTGACGCAGACTGGCTTCCAGGGTCGGAATGCCCGATAGCGTACTCAGGTATTGGGTCTTGGCTTGCTGTACGTCCAGTTCGTCGCTGTTGCCGCTTTTAAACAGCTTCTCGGTGATCTCCAGACTGCGTGCTTGCAGCCGGGCGTTTTCCCGGGATATCTGCAGGCGCGACTCCAGGGTGCGAATGTTGACATAGAGGCTGGCCACCTGGGCCGCCATCAACACCTGCACATCATCATATTGCGCGAGCGTCGAGAAATAGCTGGCGTCCGCCGCCTCTATGCTGCGCTGGAATTTACCCCAAAAGTCGATCTCCCACCCGAGATTGGCACCCAGTCCATAGCTCATGAAGTGGCTGTCGGGGCCGTCCCGTACCTGACCGGTCTGCAGGGCACTGCCGCTCACCTGTTGCAACTGGGGATAGCGGCTGGCGTCGGCGATGCCGAGTTGGGCCCTCGCCTCCAGAATGCGCAGGCCTGCGACCCGCACGCTGGGGTTCTTGGTCAGGGCTTCCTGTACCAGGGCATTGAGCACGGGATCCTGAAGCTGGGTCCACCACTCATCGAGCCGCTCGGTTGATTGCCTGGCTTGGGTCTGCTTGATTGAGCCACCTTGCCAGTGAGTAACGGCACCACCCTCGGGCCTGACATAGTCAGGCCCGAGGGTGGTGCAGGCACTCAGCAGTAGACTACCAAGCAGGGCCACCCCGATGGGCGCCCTGTGGTAACGGATGTGGTTGCTGCTGGCTGACAATCGCTCAGGGGGCATCTTGCTGCTCTGTCACCTGGGGGGCGCTACTCAGGGGAGTGAGATGATCCCCTGCTACCCAGGCCATGAAGATCTGGTAGCCGATGGCGAGCAGGGCGGCCCCGACGAACATGCCGAGTATGCCGCTTGAAACCATGCCACCCAGGGCACCCAGCAGAATGATCGGCATAGGAGCATCGACGCCACGACCAAGCAGCATGGGCTTGAGCACGTTGTCGGCCAGGCCGGAGATGACCAGCAGCGCTGTGTAGGCGACGGCTGGGGCAGTCGCGTAGTCACCGCTGCTCCAGATATAGATGACGCAAGGAATGAAGATGACGGCGGCCGGAATTTGGGCAATGCCCAGGATCAGCGCGATCAGCGCAATCACGCCCGGGGCCGGGATGCCCGCGATGGCGACCGAGAGGCCGAGCAAGATGGCCTGGATGAAGGCCACCCCGATGACCCCTTGTGCCACGGCACGTATGGTCGCGGTACAGAGGGTGGCAAACTCGTCACCCCGGCCTTCACCCATGATGCGGGCCGAGATGGCTCGGGCGCTCTGCTGACCCGGCAAGCCGTAGGCCATGATAATGCCGGCGACCACGAAGGAGAGGATGAACTGGAGCATACCTGTCCCCATGCTGGCCACCATGCCAAGCGCCGCCTTGGCGATGTTGCCTATTTTGGGCTGCATGCTCTGAATGAAAGCGGGCAGATCGGTCGCTGCCTGATGCCAGACGGCGTAAACCTTCTTGCCAACGACAGGCCAGGTGCCCACGGATTCAGCAGGCATGGGTATCACCAGGCTGTTGGCCTTCATGTTATGGACGAAGCTGGTGACGGTGTCGGCCAGTGAGCTGGTCAGTATCGCCGTGGGCCCCACGATCAGGACTATGCCGCACAGCACCAGCAAGGTGGCTGCCCGGCCTTGGCGGTTGCCGAGTCGCGCCGCCAGCCTCTGATGGAAGGGGTAGAGGGTGACCGCCAGGATCAAGGCCCACAACATCAGGGTCAGGAAGGGGGAAAAAATACCGTAACAGGTGATAACCAGAGCCAGGATCAGGCCCGCCTTGATAAGCACGTCCAGCAGCTTGTTAAACAAGCGGCGTTCCAGTTCGGGGTTAGTATCTTGTTGCATATCAGGCTCTCGCGATGGAAGTGAGGTTGGGGTAATCAAGTATTGGTTATTTTGAGGGGGGCCATTCTTTAATTATTTACCTGTCCCCACGCTTAACCAGATCTCTATTTCTCAGTTATCGATTAAAAAAGGTTGTTAGTAATCAATATATTATTTTGCATGAGATTAAGAAAGCTGCCACTGCAGAGTTTGTAGCAATGCATCCAGGTGCGTGGTCCCGCTTATTGAAGGTGCCCGGGCATGAGGAAATCTGGCGAGCGTTGATATTTATATTGGCAGCATAAAGATGATGTATTTTGGTTATATCGTCATTTATAGCGGCATATTTATCTGTCATTAGTCCGGGGTGTTTGCGAATAATCCACGGTAGAGAACGGATCGCTCGAGAAGTCTGGGGGCTTGCGCGCCAGGGGGACGCTGCCGAGTGGACTATCAATGACTGGAGTGCGGCGCTGCCGGGTTAGAGTCCATCCTCCGGCTGTGATAGTTTGCGGTTCTTTAAGTCATGGAATGACAGATATGGCCATCACTCCCGCGTCGCAGCCTGCCGAGGTGCTTCGCTTCTCCCGTTCGCTCCTGGTGCGGGCCAGTCTGGATATATTGCCGCTCTCGGTGTCTGTGGTGCCCTGGGGGATCCTCTGCGGCGCTCTGGCGCTGCAGGTGGGGCTCAGCCCATTACAGGCCCAGCTGATGTCACTGCTGGTATTTGCGGGGGCGGCCCAGCTCTCTGCCAGTACCTTGCTCGGAGCGGGAACCCCTCTGCTGCCGATCCTGGGCTCTACCTTCGTCATCACCTCCCAGCACTTTCTCTATGGTTTCACCTTCAGGCGCGAGGTGATAGGACTGCCCCTGCGCTGGCGCGTCGGGCTTGCCTTCTTCCTCACCGATGAGATGTTTGCGGTGGCCCTCAAAGACAGGGAGCGTCAGGGGGTATTCAATCCCGCTTATGCCCTGGTGGCCGGGGTTGTCTTCTACCTGTTCTGGAACCTGGCGACCCTGGTTGGCATCGCCGCTGGTCAGTACATTCAGGGGTTGGAACAACTCGGCCTCGACTTTGCCATTGCCGCCACCTTTATCGCCATGACGATCCCGGCCATGAAGAACATGCCCATGGTGGCCGCCACGCTGGTCAGCGGCGGCCTGGCTGTCATCACCAAGCAGTGGTTCGCCGAGGTGTACATCATCATCTCCTCACTGGCGGGCATGTTGGTGGGCTATCTGTTGCAACGGGCGAGGGATTGACGATGAAGATCTTCATGAAAGTGTGCGTCTCTGTGCGGCAATGGGGGGAGATACTGAGATGAGTTGGCTCATGATAGGCCTGCTGGCCATGATCACCTTCTTCAACCGTTTTGCCTTTTTCTCCCGTCTGACTCGCTATCAGCCGGGGGAGGAGATGGGCACCTTCCTCAGCTTTTCCGCCCAGTCGGTGCTGACGGCCATCTGGTTGCCCATCGTTTTCAGCTATGAGCCTGCGACGGGTCTGAGCTGGGATCTGGATTACCTGCTGGCCGCCGTGCTGGTGACGCTGCTGACCTTGCTGCGTCTGCCGACGCTGGCGGTGGTGGTGATTGGCATGGGGGGCTTCTTCCTGCTGCGCTGGCTAGGGGGCGCTCATGCCTTGTGGGCCATGCTGCCCTGAGCGCGATGGCGTAAGCCATCATCTATCCCCCATAGCAAGAGCCCCGCAATGGCGGGGCTCTTTCGTGAGGATTTTCAGCGGCAAGGAATACGCGGGGTCTTAATCCTTGAGCACGGCCGCGAAGGCGTCGGCTACGTATTCCACATTGCGGCTATTGAGCCCCGCCACGCACATGCGGCCCGAGCGCACCAGATAGACGGCGAACTCCTCGCGCAGGCGATCGACCTGGCTCGGGGTCAGGCTGGTATAGCTGAACATGCCCCGCTGGCTGATGAAGTAGCTGACATCCCGGCCAGGCAGCTTGGCGCTGAGCACCTCAAACAGCTTCTGGCGCATGGCCTTGATGCGGGTGCGCATCTCGGTCACCTCGTCGAGCCAGAGGGCGCGCAGCTCGGGCTGGTTCATCACCGCCGCGGTGATTTGACCGCCGTGAGTGGGCGGGCTGGAGTAGTTGCGACGCACCGTCGCCTTCATCTGACCCAGCACTCTACTCGCCTCTTCCGCATCTTTGCAGATGACGGACAGGCCGCCGCAGCGCTCGCCGTAGAAGGAGAGGTTCTTGGAAAACGAGTTGCTGACAAAGAAGCTGACACCAGCGTTCAGCATGGCGCGGATGGCGTAGGCATCTTCCTCCAGACCGTCACCGAAACCCTGATAGGCGATGTCCATGAAGGGAATGAGGTTCTGCTCGACCACCAGGGCAATCACCTGATCCCATTGGGTGCGGGAGAGATCCACGCCGGTCGGGTTATGACAGCAAGGATGCAGCAGCACTATGCTCTTGGCGGGCAGTGCGCTCAGACAGTCGATCATGGCTTTGAAGTTCAGACCGCCACTGGTTTCGTCATAGTAGGGGTAGTCGTGCACCTTGATGCCGGCCCCCTCGAACATCGCCTTGTGGTTGTCCCAGGTCGGGTTGCTGACCCACACCTCGGAGGTCGGGAAGTAGCGCTTGAGCAGATCGGCACCGATCTTCAGGGCGCCGGAGCCGCCTATGGTCTGGATGGTGGCGATGCGACCGGCCTTGACCGCTTCGTGATCGGCGCCAAACAGCAGGTGCTGCACCGCGGTACGGTAGTTGGCGGCGCCTTCCATCGGCTGGTAGGGGCGCGGGGCCGGGGCGGCGGCGCGCTGTGCTTCGGCCTGCTGCACTGAGGGCAGCATCGGAATGCGGCCCTGCTCGTCGTAATAGAGGCCGATCCCCAGGTTCACCTTCTGCTCGCGGGTGTCTTTGTGGAAGGTCTCGACCAGGGTCAGTATGGGGTCGCCAGCATAGGCATCGACGTGTTCAAACATGGGGGGTCCTTGAGGTTGGCTGTCCAGTTTCGTCGGCTCGGGGCCGGGGTCGTTATCATGTCGTAATCTGGAAGTGGCCTCAAGCTGTTCGGCATGGCGGCAAGAATGACAGTTATTGTCGTAACAAGAGAGAGATGTCGTCCATGTAGAAAAGGGCAGTCATAAAATTAATCTCCCCCATTTTGGTCGTTGAGGGTGCCTTTATAGTGTCACTTGGATAACATTGTTGTGCATAGGGTACTCCATCATGACGGTCACCCGGCTACCCGGATCTCATGCAAGGCCACCTGAGACAAGCGATTAGTTGCATAATAAACCGAGAATTTTCTGACAACACATTGCAATGTGCCTGGGTCCCGTTGCGGGACCCCGCGATAACAGGTGACTCATCGCCGATGACTCGACACGTTTCTAATGCCTCTTCTCCCTGGCTGGACTGGCACGGCCTGGGTGGCTGGAATATCTATTTCCTTGCCAAGTTTGCCCTGCTCTGGGCGGGTTACCTCAATTTCCACCCCCTGATCAATCTGGTGTTCGCCGCCTTCCTGATCTTTCCACTGCCTTGGGCGGGGTTACGGCGCATCCGGCACTGGCTGGCACTGCCGGTCGGGGTGGGGATCTTCTATCACGACACCTGGCTGCCGGGCATGGAGAGCATTCGCGCCCAGGGGGCGCAGGTCTTCTCCTTTACCCTGGATTACTGGCTTGAACTGCTCGGCCGCTTCATCAACTGGGAGATGGTCGGCGCCGGCTTCGTGATGCTGACCCTCTATCTGTTCATCGCCCAGTGGCTGCGCTTCACCCCCTGGATCCTGCTGGCCCTGCTCTGGCTGTGGCTCTCGCCCCTGGTGGGGGATCCCTTTGCTTCGCAGGCAACCCGGGTCGTCAGCACCGACAAGGGCAGCGAGCCGGCGGCTGAGCCTGAGGACAAGCAGGTATCCATGGCAGAGCAGCTGGATCAGAGCGCCCCGCCGACCAACCAGAATCTCAATGCCTATCTCGACAGCTTCTACGCGCAGGAGCGGGACAGGGCCGTGCATTTCCCGCAGCAGTTACCAGTGGATGCGGCACCCTTCGACGTGCTCATCATCAACATCTGCTCCCTGGCCTGGAGCGACGTGAAGGCCAGCGATCTGATGGCTCACCCCATAGGTCGCCACCTGGACCTGATGTTCAAGCACTTCAACTCAGCAACCTCCTACAGCGGCCCGAGCTCGATCCGGCTGCTGCGGGCCAGTTGCGGACAAACCAGCCACCAGGGGCTCTACACGACAGCGCCCAGCCAGTGCCTGCTGTTCGACAACCTGGCCCAGCTCGGGTTTGAGAAGCAGGTCGCCATGGATCACTCGGGGGCATTCGGCAACTACCTCAAGGATCTGCAGCAGTATGCCAGCCTGGATGTCCCCCTCATGAGCAAGGAGGGGATGCCCCACGATCTCGCCTCCTTCGACGGGGAACCCATTTATCGGGATGATGCCCTGTTCGCCCGCTGGCTGAGTGAGCGGCAGAAGAGCAAGGCCGAACGCAATGTGACCTTCTTCAACCTCATCGCCCTGCATGACGGCAACCGCTACGCGGCCACCCGCCAGATAGCCCCTTACAAGGCGCGACTGCAGACCCTTCTCGATCAACTGGATCAGTTCCTCACCTCGCTGGAGCAGTCTGGTCGCAAGGTGGCGGTGATCCTGGTGCCCGAGCACGGGGCGGCCATCGCCGGCGACAAGATGCAGATGGCCGGTCTGCGGGACATCCCCAGTCCCAGCATCACCCAGGTGCCGGTCGGGGTTGCCCTGATCGGTGCCAAGGGCGGCCATGAAGCGACCAAGGCCATAGATACCCCCAGCAGCTTCCTGGCCATCTCTGAGCTCATCTCGCGTCTGGTCGGCGGCAACACCTTCGGCAGTGCCACCATAGATTGGGACGGGCTGCTCAAGGGATTGCCCGAGACGCCAGCGGTCTCGGAGAACCAGGGCTCGGTTGTGCTCGAATATCAGGGCAAGTACCACATCAAGCTGGGGGAGGGGGACTGGGTCCCCTATCCCCAATGACACCGGAGGATGAGATGCAGAGTGAACGGCGACCCGTGACGCCCACCCCCTTCGGTGTGCCGGTCGAAGGCGGCATGATGAGCGATGTGGCCATGGTGCAGCAGGCCTTCGGCGTGAGCCTCTCCTATCAGGACATCGCCTTCAGGGAGCGGCTCGTCGCCTTGCGCGAGCGCTTCCCCCTGCTGGCGGAGCTGGAGATGAGGGGGCCTGAATGAATTGCGTTGCCCTGCAAGGGATCCGTGGCGGCGTGGGCACCAGCTCCCTCGTCGCCGGCCTGGCGCTGGCGGCCCGGGAGCAGGGGGCCAGGGTGCTGGCGGTGGATCTGTGCCATGACAACCTGCTTGGCATCCATCTGGGGTTGCCCCATGCCGATGCCAGGGGCTGGAGCAGGCTGGCGGATCCGGCGCGGGAGTGGCGCTCGGCACTTTATCACTATGAGGAGGGGCTGGATCTGTTGCCCCATGGCGGTCAGCCGGGGGCATCCGCAGGGGACTGGCTGCAGGCCCTCGAAGGCTATGATCTGGTGCTGCTGGACTTGCCCCTGGGCCCGGTTCCCGCGCTCCCTTGCCGACTGCTGACCATAGTCAATGCCGATGCCAACTGCCATGTGCGGCTCCATCGCCATGCCTGGGCGGCCGGGGAGCGACTGCTGGTGACCCAGTTCAGCAGCCGCCGGGCCCTGCAGCAGGATCTGCTGGATCTCTGGCAGGCGGCCGGCCTGCCCCTGCTCGGCCTGCGGCTGCACCGGGACGAGGCGATGGCCGAAGCCATGGCCGCCAAGCAGCCGGTGGGCCGCTACGCCCCCACCAGCCTGATCGCCCACGAACTGGCCTCCCTGGCCAGCTGGTGTCTGGGTGCCGGGGGCGACGACCCATGCTAGCCCGGCTGGTGACGCCGACGGCGAGCCTCTGGTGCTCCCAGCGTTACCAGGGGCTGCGCCGCCAGGGCGGCTCCCGGCTGGGATCCGCTGGTCTGACTCTGGTGTGGCTGCTGGCCTGGACCCTGTTTCCCCTGGAGCGCCATGGCTGGCAGTGGGTGCTGAGCCATGCAGAGGGGCTCTATCCCCACCTGACCCGGCCCCGGGTCGGGGATCCCCTGCGCATCCTGTTGCAGAGTCTCTGGATCATAGTGCGCCGTCCCAAGCCGATTCCCCTGCGCTGGCCCGCCTCCTGGCAGCGCGCCTGGCAGTGGGGCACCCAGGCCCTCGGCCGCTTCCTGATCCGGCAGGAAGAGAAGGGGCTGGCGGCGGCCAGGGCCACCCCCAGGGAGGCGCGCTGGAAGAGCGTGCTGCTGTGCGCGGTGGCCGGCACCCTCTCCCTGCTCTGCATTACCCAGCCCTTCACCCTCGAGGCCCAGCTGGTGTTCGTCATCATGCTGATGGGGATGGCCTTTATCCTGCGCGCCGTGCCGGGCCGCTACCCCATGCTGATGATGATGGTGCTTTCCCTCACCGTCTCCTGCCGCTACATCTGGTGGCGCTACACCTCCACCCTGGACTGGTTCGATCCCGTCAGCCTAACCTGCGGCCTCTTGCTGCTGGCTGCCGAGACCTATGCCTGGATAGTGCTGCTGCTCGGCTACTGGCAGACGGCCTGGCCGCTGAATCGCCCCCCGGCGCCCTTGCCGGCGGACCCGGCACAGTGGCCCAGTGTGGATCTGATGATCCCTACCTACAACGAGGATCTCGCCATCGTCAAGGGTACAGTCTACGCGGCCCTGGCCCTCGACTGGCCCGCCGACAAGCTGACCGTCTGGCTGCTCGATGACGGGAATAGAGCGTCGTTTCGCACCTTCGCCGAAGAGGCGGGGGTCCGCTATGTGGCGCGGCCGACCCACGAGCACGCCAAGGCCGGCAACATCAACCATGCGCTCAGGCAGGCGAGCGGGGATCTGGTCGCCATCTTCGACTGCGATCACCTGCCGACCCGCTCCTTCCTGCAGATGACGGTGGGCTGGTTCTACCGGGATCCCAGGCTGGGGGTGGTGCAGACTCCCCATCACTTCTTCTCCGCCGATCCGTTCGAGCACAACCTGCAGCGGTTTCGCAAGATGCCGAACGAGGGAGCGCTGTTCTACGGCCTGGTACAGGATGGCAATGACATGTGGGACGCCAGCTTCTTCTGCGGCTCCTGCGCCGTCATCAAGCGCTCTGCCCTGGACGAGATCGGAGGCATCGCGGTGGAGACGGTCACCGAGGATGCCCACACCTCGTTGCGGCTGCACCGCCTTGGCTACACCTCCGCCTATATCCGCATTCCCCTGGCGGCTGGGCTGGCCACCGAGAGCCTCTCCGCCCACATAGGGCAGCGCATCCGCTGGGCGCGCGGCATGGTGCAGATCCTGCGCCTGGACAACCCCCTGTTTGGCAAGGGGCTCAATCTGGGGCAGCGGCTCTGCTACTTCAACGCCATGCTGCACTTCCTGTCGGGCATACCGCGCCTCATCTTCCTGACGGCGCCGCTCGCCTTCCTGATCCTGCACGCCTACATCATCTACGCCCCGGCGGTGGCCATCGCCCTCTACATGTTGCCGCACATCTTCCACAGCGCCCTGACCAACTCCCGGTTGCAGGGCAAGGTGCGCCACTCCTTCTGGGGGGAGGTCTACGAGACTGTGCTGGCCTGGTACATAGCCAGGCCGACCACGGTGGCGTTGTTTGCCCCCCACAAGGGCAAGTTCAACGTCACCGCCAAGGGGGGGATGACGGAGGAGCTGTATCTGGATCTGTCGGTCTCCAGGCCCTATCTGATCCTGATCCTGCTCAACCTGTGCGGGCTGGGCTTCGGCATCTGGCGCATCTGCACCGGTCCGGCCGACGAGGTGCTGACCCTGATCCTCAGCATGCTGTGGACCCTCTACAACATGACCATACTGGGCGGGGCGCTGGCGGTGGCGTTCGAGTCGCGACAGGTGCGCACCAACCCCAGGGTGGAGATGGTGATGCCGGCGGCCATCAAGCTGGCCAACGGCCACCTCTACCCCTGCACCCTCAAGGACTACTCCAATGGCGGGGTCGGCGTCCTGCTCGAGGACGCTCTGCCCCTGGCCGACAAGGAGAGGGTCTGGCTACTGCTGCGCCACGGCCAGCGGGAACAGGCCTTCGCCGCCAAGGTACAGCGGGTGTTCGGCCGCAAGCTGGGGCTGGAGTTGGAGCCCATGGCGCAGGCCCAGCACATCGCCTTCATCCAGTGCACCTTCGCCCGGGCCGACACCTGGTCCCTGTGGCAGCAGCGCCTCGGCAAGGATCGCCCGCTCCACAGTCTGCTCGACATCACGCTGCTCGGCTGGGGGGCCTACTGGCGCCTGGCGCGCACCTCACCCATCGGCTTTGTTTGTATCCTGTTTGAGAAGCTGGCTCGCTGGCTGCTCTCTTTCGTTCCTCGTCGCGTCTCGCCGGATTTCCGGTCAGGGGCTCCGACCACACAGACAGTGAAAGGATGATGAAACCACAACGCTACCTTATCCCTCTCCTGCTGATGACGCAGAGTGCGTTGGCCGCCGAGACCGGCGGCCCCTTGCCGCCGGTACCCGCACCGGTGCGCAGCCAGGGCCTGAGTTTCGAACAGATGTCCTCGTCTCCGGGCACCCTCTCCCTGCGGGTGCTGCTGGCCGGTGCCAGCCGTAGCCGCCTGAAGGAAGATTAAGAGATGACCCAGATGAAAAAAGCCTGTGGTGCCCTGCTGCTCTGGGCCCTGTGTACCCTGCCTGCCCTGGCGGCCTGTGACTGGCCGGCGTGGCAGCATTTTCGCCAGCACTACATCAGCGAGGAGGGGAGGGTCATAGACCCGGCCGACGGTCGGCGGATCACCACCTCGGAAGGGCAGAGCTACGGCCTCTTCTTCGCCCTGGTCAACAACGACAGGGAGACCTTCGCCCGCCTGCTCGACTGGACGGAGCGGCGGCTCGCCCGGGGGGATCTGACCGGCTTCCTGCCATCCTGGCTCTGGGGCCAACAGGAGGATGGCAGCTGGGGCGTGCTGGATGAAAACAGCGCGTCCGACTCGGATCTCTGGATAGCCTACAGCCTGCTCGAGGCGGGGCGCCTGTGGGACAACCACAGCTACGAGTCCATCGGCACCCTGCTGCTGCGGCGCATCGCCCGGGAAGAGGTCGCCACCGTTCCCGGTCTGGGCCCGGTGCTGCTGCCCGGCGCCCACGGCTATGCGGGGGAGGGGCGCTGGACCCTGAACCCGAGCTACCTGCCGCCCCAGCTGCTGGCCCGTTTCGCGGCGCTGCAGGGGCCCTGGCGCGAGATGCGCGCACAACTGCCGAGGCTGCTGCAGGAGAGCGCCCCCCGTGGTTTTGCCCCCGACTGGGTGGACTGGCAGGGGGAGAAGGGGTGGCAGGTGACGGTCGACAAGGGGCCCCAGGGCAGCTACGACGCCGTCCGCGTCTACCTCTGGCTCGGCATGCTGAACGACGAGGATCCCGCCAAGGGGCCCCTGGTGGCGCACTTCGCCCCCATGCTGGAGAGCACGGCGGCCCTTGGCGCCGTCCCCGAGCGGGTCGACACCCAGAGTGGCCAGACCCAGGGACGGGGACCGGTCGGCTTTGCCGCCGCCCTGCTGCCCCTCTCCCAGGGGCAGCCGATGCTGGCCAGCCTGCGTGAGCAGGTGAAACAGCATGGCGAGCAGGCCGACGCCTATTACGGCAGCGTCCTGACCCTGTTTGGCGCAGGCTGGGATCAGGGCCGCTATCGCTTCGCCGCGGACGGCACCCTGCAGCCAGGCTGGAGCGAGTCATGCCAGGCAGATTGACCCTGGCTTGCCTGCTCGCCTGCCTGATGAGCGGCAACCTGGCGCTGGGGGCCGTGCAGCCGGTGGACTGGCTGCTCGAGCAGGTCAGGATAGGGGAGGCCAGCGGGCGTGAGGATCTCGTCAGCAACAGCCTCTACTCCCTCTCCCTGGTGGAGCCCAATCACCCGGAGCTGCTGGCGGCCCAGGCGCGCCAGGCCCTGCGTCAGGGCAAGATCAGGGAGGCGAAGGCGCTGCTGGCCCGGCTCGGCAAGCTGGCGCCGGACTCCCCGATTTACCGCCAGGGCATGGCCAATCTCGCCCTGAGCGATTCGGCCCAGCGCCAGCAACTGCAACAGGCGCGGCTGCTGACCAATGCCGGCCGGCTGGAGGAGGCCGAGCGCCTCTATCGCTCCCTGTTTATGGGGGATCTGCCCCCGAATCTCGACGTGGCGGTGGAATATGCCCTGCTGCAGATGCGCATGCCCGCCATGAAGACGAAGGGCATGGCCTCGCTGGAGAGCCTGAACCGGCAATATCCGGGTGAGCCACGGGTGCGCAGCGGGCTGGCCCGCCACTACCTGGCCGACGGTCGGCGCCAGCAGGCCCTGGGGCTGCTGCGGGAGATGGCGAAGGATGACAACAGCCGCGGGGAGGCGGCGGAGATCTGGCTGGCGGACATCGAGGCCATGCCGGTCGGGCCCCGGAGCATCGACGAGTTGAAGCAATACATAGCCCTCTTCGGTACCGAGATGGAGGCCGACAAGGCCGAGGCGCTGCTCGCCACCCAGGAGGCGCAGTGGGCCTCTCCTGCCTATCGCTCCCGACAGCTGGCACTGGCCCGTACCGCCAGCGGCGGAGCCTCCATCGCCGAGCTGCAGCGGGCCCTCGCCGCCAATCCCGGGGATCCCGACCTCATGGGGGCCCTGGGTCAGGCCTATTCCCGCAACGATCAGCGCGCGCTCGCCATCGCCCAGTTCGAGCGGGTGCTGCGCCATCCCGATGTGACCGACAAGGACAAGTGGGCCAGCCTGCTGGCCACCAACCGCTACTGGCTGCTGGTCAACCAGGGCTCCCAGGCCCTGGAGCAGCAGCAATGGGAGGTGGCGGCGACCCGCTATCGCAGCGCCATCGCCCTGGATGGCAAGGAGCCTGAAGCCTGGCTCGGATTGGGGGACAGCGAGCGGGGCCGTCATCGCGACGGCGAGGCCGAGCTTGCCTATCAGAAGGCCTTCGCCATGCCGGGAGCCCGTGATCGGGCCCTGGCCCGGCTGTTCGATCTCTACAAGGGGCAGGATCCGGCGCGGGCACTGGCCCTGCTGGATCAACACGGCACCCCGGCCATGCAGGCCGAGGGCAAGCGGCTCAAGGCAGAGCTGTTGCAGGAGCAGGCCGATCAGCTCGACCAGGCCGGCAAGCTGCCCCAGGCCCTGGCCCAACGCCAGGAGGCGCTGCGACTGATGCCGGATGATGTCTGGCTGGCCTACCGGGTGGCCACCACCCAGGCCCGCCTCGGGGATGTTGCAGGCGGGGAGCGGCTGTTGCGGGGGCGGTTGGCGGCGCAGCCACAGAACGACAGCCTGCGCTACGCCACTGCCCTCTACCTGTCGGGGCAGGATCAGTCGCCCCAGGCCCGCGCCGTGCTGGCCGAGGTGCCGGCCACGCGCTGGTCGGCGGACATGCAGGCGCTGGATCGCCGCCTCGCCCGTGGTGAGCTGCTGGCCAACGCCAGGTTATTGCACCAGCAGGGGGATGAGGCGGGCGCCGAGCGCCTGCTGCAGCCGTTGCAGCCCGATGACGAGGTGACCCTGATGCTGGCCGAATGGGCCGCGGAGCGCGGGGACGTCGCCGGGGCCGAGCGCCATTACCGCGCTGTGCTGGCGCACACCCCCCAGCACCCCGAGGCCAGGCTCGGCATGGCCGAACTGGCGCAGACCAGGGGCAATCCGGCAGAGGCTCGCCACTGGCTGCCAGCCTGGCCGGTCAGCCCCTTGCCCCCGGAGGAGTTCAACTACTACCGCCGGGTGGCAAACCTCTATCAGGCGCTGGGGGAGGGGGAGACGGCGCAGGCCATCTTCACCGGCTACGAGCCCCTGGTGTCGACGCAGCCCGCCTCCCAGCAGACGGCCCTGTTCTGGCGGGATGCCGCCCGTCAGCGCTTCGCCAACGGCGACGCCGAGGGGGCCCTGGCGCGGGATCGCAAGGGACTGGTGGCGGCGGGCCTGGCCCCCGGGGAGGATCTGGATGGGGGCACCCTGACCGCGCTCGCCCGCAGCCGCGACGGCGAGGAGTGGCTGGCCTCCGGGCTGCGCAGCGATCTTGCCAAGCACTATCGGCAGAGCCAGACCACTGTCTCCTTCGACAGTGACTACTGGGGATCCAGCGGCACCGGCGGCGTCTCCGATCTGCGGGCCCTGACCCAGATGATGCAACTGGACACCCCTCTGGCCGGCGGCACCGCCTTTGGCCGCCTCGAGCTGGTGGACATGGATGCGGGCCAGCTGCCGGCCTCCCCCTACCGGGAGGAGTTCGGCACCTGCGCCGCCCGCGACTGCCGGGGAGGGGAGCACCAGCAGAGCCGGGGCACCACCCTGGCGGCGGGCTGGCGCAAGGGGGCCTGGGCCTTCGATCTCGGCACCACGCCCCTCGGCTTCGAGGTGGTGGACTGGGTCGGCGGCGCGACGGTCACGGGAGACTGGCGCGAGCTGGGGTGGGGGCTCACCCTCTCCCGGCGGCCCGTCAGCAGCTCGCTGCTCTCCTATGCGGGGACTGTGGATCCGGGGACCGGCATCAGCTGGGGCGGGGTGCGGGCGAACGGGGTTCGCCTCGATCTCAGCCATGATCTGGGGGGCGCCGTCGGCTTCTGGGGCAGCGCCCAGCAACACCTGCTGACGGGCAAGAACGTGCCGGACAACTGGCGCACCCGGCTCATGGGAGGGGGCTACTACAAGCTCATCAACGAGACGAACCGCCGGGCCAGCGTGGGGCTGAGCAGCATGCTGTGGCATTACCAGCAGGATCTGAGCGGCTATACCCTGGGTCAGGGGGGCTATTACAGTCCGCAAGGGTACTTCTCGATCTCAGTGCCGGTCAGCTACCGGCAGCGCACCCCCGACTGGTCATGGGAGCTGGGAGGCTCGGGATCCTGGTCCCGCTCCCGCACCGACGACAGCCGTCGCTACCCCCTGGAAGGCCTGCTGCCCGCCGGTTTGCCGGACAGGAACGAGCCGGTGCAGGGGGGCAGCAGCAGCGGCTTCGGCTATACCCTGAATGCCGTGGTGGAGCACCGCCTGACCGAGCACTGGCGCATCGGCGGGCGGATCGACATCCAGCAGGCGGATGACTATGCCCCCAGCCATGCCACCCTCTTCCTGCGCTACACCTTCAAGCCCTGGCAGGGGGATCTCGACTTGCCACCAAGGCCGCTGACTCCTTATGCGGACTTCGACTGATGAGTGCGCCCGGTGAGATCGGGCGCACTCATCTCAGATAGGCGCGCAGCATCCGTTCCGCCAGATCCGCGAGCGGCTCGGTATTTGCGAGACGCTGGTACAGGTCACCATAGAGACAGACGATGAGAGGCACGCCGCGTCATGAAGCGGGGCGGCACCATCAGGGATGCTTACCCTCCTCACGGGATGGTTGCTGCCAGATGGCCCCCAGCAGCAAGGAGAGCAAGAGTTCGGGCGGGTTGTCTAGCAAGTGGCCGGACACCAGCAGCAGCTGTCCGTCGGCGCGAAAGCCCAGGCTGGCGTGGACCTTCTCTTCCTCGCCACACACCTGGATGATGCCGACCAGGGTTCCCCGTTCACCGGGCTGACAGCGCAGCCTCAGCTCCCGCGGCTCCCCCTGCAGGGTGAAGGCCCGGCATTGGGGCCTGGCTTCCTCATCATCGGGCCAGCAAAAGAAGTGGTACTGCTCGGCGAGCACGCCTGCCTGCTGGCAAAGTGGGTCAAACAGTTGTGTTATCGCCAGATACTCCTTGTCCAACCGACTGGCCTGTTCTTCAATGGACTTCATATGCCTTGTCTCCAATTTCATCCATTTGATTTTTAATTGGTTTTATACAGTATCGCTAAGCGCATCCCCCGGTATGGCCCTGATCGGAAATCGAGTCTGTGAGCCCGATCCAACTTCTGTTATGAAAACGTTATCTTATTGAAAGTGTATGACTTTTATGCAAAACCGCTCACGTTCGCATCCTGGGCCGCTGATTAATATGGTGCTGCTCGGCACTGACCGGGCCTGGACGTCTCGACCGTCGGGACTCACACAGCGGGAATAATAAAAAACATGGATATGAAGATGACCAAAGTGGCGCTGGTAACAGCCTCACTGCTGACCCTATTGTCCGGCTGCAATGGCAGCGACTCCGATAACGATAATGGTAGTGGCGCCGATCCGGTTGCCCGGTTGCCCAAGGTAGACCCTCCCAGGGAGTTGCTGGTGGCGGGACCAAATGAGGCGGTGATCGCTCTGGTGGATACCCAGTCGGTAGCGGCGCGCGGGGTTGAGGGACCCTTTGCCAACTACAGTCTGCATCTGTGGAACAACGATGCCTGCAATGCCACCGCCGCCAGCGGCTTGAACGCGGGCTGGGATGACGGGAGCAAGACACCGGCCAGTGCCGACAGCTTCGGTCCGGCCTGGGTGGTGCCCCTCGACAGGTTGGCAGGTTGCCTCAACTTCATTGCCCGTAACGGCGAGATGGCCAATCTGACCGGGAGCGACATGAAGTTGATTTTCGAGGATCATCCGGATCGCACCGTCGCCATACTGGCAGGCAAGGGGGATATTTATGGTAGCCGGGCCGAGGCATTCAGTGCGGCTTTCGGGGTGGCGGGAGCCAGTGCCCATCTGATCGATGGCAACACCCTGATCTGGCAGGGGGGCAAGGATAAACCCCATGTACGCCTCTATTACACCGAGTCGGGCACCATCAAGGCCAATGCGGAAGGGGTATTCGATTTCCCCTATCTCAAGCTGACCCCGGGCAGTCTCTCCGCCGCGCAGCGAGCCAAGTATCCGCACCTTAAAGATGCCGCCGTCTTCGCCCTGCCATCGGCTGCGGATCTCAAGCCGTTGCTCAAGGGGGAGCTGGTGGCCATCGGCACAGATGCTGACGGTATCTTGCAGGGGGCAACCCTGGTGCAGAGCGCCGGCGCCCTCGATGCCCTCTATAGCGAAGCGGCGAGCAAGCTCAACTATGGCGCCATCGTCGAGGGGGGCAATGTCACCTTCCGGCTGTGGGCGCCAACCGCCAAGTCGGTCAAGCTGGCGTTGTTCGACGAGCAGCACAAGGCCCTCGGCGAGCGTACCATGACACAAGACGACGCCAGTGGCAGCTGGAGCCTGCAGGGCGGCAGCGATCTGATCGGCAAGTTCTACCGCTATGACGTCCAGGTCTATCACCCGCTCAGCCGCAAGCTGGAATCCTATCAGGTGACCGACCCCTACTCCCTGAGCCTGGCGATGAACTCCGAGTTCAGTCAGGTGGTGGATTTGGATGATCCGGCCCTCAAGCCCGCGGGCTGGGACAGCCTCAAGGCGCCCCACAGCCAGGCCAATCCCGCCGACATCACCATCTATGAGGCCCATATCCGGGACTTGACCGGCAACGACGAATCCACTGCCCCTGCGCACAGAGGCAAGTTTCTCGGACTGACCGACAGTGACAGCGTACCGGTCAAGCACCTGCAAGCCCTGGCCAAAAGCGGCGTCAGCCACCTGCACCTGCTGCCGGTGTTCGACATCGCCACCATCAACGAGGATCCGACCAAGGTCGCCAACCTCCAAGATGACTTCAGCAAGCTGTGCGAGGTCAATGCCGAGGTCAAGAGCTCCAAGTTTGCCGGCCATTGTGGTGGCGGTCAGACCATAGCCGCCGTGCTGGGCGAGCTGCAAGCGACCGACAGCAAGGAGAACCCCGTGGTGCAGGAACTTTACGGCTATCTGCGCGGCGTCGACTCCTTCAACTGGGGTTATGACCCTTACCATTACACCACCCCGGAAGGCTCCTACGCCACCAACGCCGAGGGCAGCCAGCGCATTCTGGAGTTCCGCGAAATGGTGCAGGCCATCAAGCAGGACATCGGCATGAACGTGGTGATGGACGTGGTCTACAACCACACCAACGAGGCGGGCCTGGGCCCGAAATCCGTGCTCGACAAGATAGTGCCCTGGTACTACCAGCGCCTCAATCCGGAGACCGGCTCGGTCGAGAACTCCACCTGCTGCTCCAACACGGCGCCGGAACACGCCATGTTCGCCAAGCTGATCGATGACTCTCTGGTGACCTGGGCCCGCGACTACAAGATCGACGCCTTCCGCTTCGACCTGATGGGTCACCACCCGAAAGATCAGATGGTGCAGGCGCTGGCCGCAGTGAAGCAGGTCAACCCCGAGATGTACTTCTACGGCGAGGGCTGGAACTTCGGCGAGGTGCAGGATGACAAGCGCTTCGTGCAGGCGACCCAGAAACACCTGGCCGGCACCGGCATCGGATCCTTCTCCGACCGGCTGCGGGATGCGGTCCGTGGCGGCAGCCCGTTTGACGGCGGCGATACCATTCGCAAGACCCAGGGCTTCGGCAATGGCGCCTTCGTGGCTGCCAACGAGCTGGACGGGGTTGAGCTTGCCACCGCCCTGCATCAGTCCGATCTGGTGCGCCTCGGCATGGCCGGCAACCTCAAGGCGTTCGTGCTGACCGACAAGGATGGCGCGGCGAAGAAGGGGTCGGAGATCGACTACAACGGTCAGCCGGCGGGTTACGCCCAGGATCCGACCGAGATCCAGAACTACGTCTCCAAGCACGACAACCAGACCCTGTTCGACAACCTGGTCTACAAGGCGCCGGCCGGTGCCAATTTGGTGCGGATGCAGGGGGTATCGCTGGCGACCGCCATGTTGGGGCAAGGTATTCCTTTCACCCATGCTGGCAGCGAGTTGCTGCGCTCCAAATCCATGGAGCGGGACAGCTACGACTCCGGTGACTGGTACAACGGCGTCGACTACACCCTCGCCGACAACAACTTCGACAAGGGGTTGCCGCGCAAGGACAAGGACGAGGCCAACTACGCGCTGATCGATCAGGTGCTCGACCAGCACGCCAAACCGGGCTCGGCCGAGGTGGCGCAGATGGTGAGCTTCTACCAGGAGCTCTCCGAGCTGCGTCAATCCTCCCGTCTGCTGCGTCTTGGCAGTGGTAGCGAGGTGATCAAGCGGGTCGACTTCCGCAATACCGGGCCGGATCAGGTGCCGGGTCTCATCGTGATGAGCGTGGACGACGGTGCGAGCGCGGGTGCGGATCTGGATCCGGCCATCGAGGGTCTGGTGGTGATGATCAATGCCACCAATGCTCCCCAGAGCATCGGCGATTTTCGTGACGGCAAGGATCAACCCATCGATCTGACCAGCCTGCAGCTGAGCCCGGCCCACCATGGCAGCAACAGCATCGCCAATGGTGCCGTGGCCAATGGCAGCAGCCTCACTCTGGGGGCCTGGTCGGCCGCCGTCTTCGTCAAACCGCAAGTCGGTACCCAGGGCGCGGGTCTGCCGGTTGGCAAGAAAGGCTAACCCAAGCTGTCCTGACCAGGAGTCTGGGTGGCAATCGCACATCGCCACCTCAGAAAATAAAAGCCAGCCCCTCGGGCTGGCTTTTTCATTCCTGGCATCAGCGCCACTGAGGCGTGACGGACAGGGGACTCAGCGCTTGCGCAGCAGGCGTAGCGCATTGGCCGTCACCAGGGCGGTAGCACCGGTATCGGCCAGCACCGCAATCCACAAACCCGTGATGCCGAGCAGGCTGGTGACCAGGAAGATGGCTTTGAGCCCCAGTGCCAGCGCTATGTTCTGGTGGATGTTGGCCAGCGCGGCCCGCGACAGGCGGATCATGGCGGCGATGCCGCCGAGCTGGTTGTGAGTCAGAGCGGCGTCGGCGGTCTCCAGCGCCACATCGGTGCCGCCCCCCATGGCGATGCCGATACTGGCCCGCTTCATGGCGGGGGCATCGTTGATGCCATCTCCTATCATGGCGACCTTCTGCTGTTTGGCCAGCTTGGCAATCTCCTCCACCTTGCCCTCGGGCAACAGACTGGCGCGCCAGCCCATGCCAAGCTCGGTGGCGATGGCCTCTGCGGCGCGAGGGTTATCCCCGGTCAGCATGATGCTTTGCAGCCCCAGTGCCCTGAGCTCCTGCAGCGCCGCCGCCGCCTCGGGCCGGATCTGGTCGCGCAGCGCCAGCAGCGCCATCGGCGTTGCCTGCGTGATCGCCTCATTGCCCGCGTGATTGAGGAGCGAGCAGAGGACGACCACTGTCTTGCCTTGCTCCTCCAGGCGAGTCACTTGCTGGTGGATGGCCTCGTCCAGGTGGGGGATCCTGCTCGGGGCCAGCAGTTGCCAGAGTGCGCCGTCGATGCGACCCTCGATGCCCATCCCTGGCAGGGCACGGAGATCCTGGGCTGCGGCCAGGGTCAATCCTTGCTCCTTGGCCGCAGCGACGACGGCCCGGGCCAGCGGGTGGTGGGAACCCTGCTCGATGGCGGCGGCCAGCGCCAGCAGCTTGGCCTCGGGCTGGCGGTTCAGACTGATGAAGTCGGTCAGCTGCGGCTTGCCCAGGGTCAGGGTGCCGGTCTTGTCGAAGGCAATGGTATCGACATGGGCCAGTCGCTCCAGCGCAGCGCCGCCCTTGATCAGCGCGCCCTGCCGGGTTGCGGCTGCCAGGGCGGAGGTAACCGCCGCCGGGGTCGAGATCACCAGGGCGCAGGGGCAACCGATGAGCAGCAACGCCAGTCCGCGATAGATCCACTCATCCCAGTTTTGACCGAAGGCCAGCGGCGGCACTATCACCACCAGCAGGGCGACCAGCATCATGGCCGGGGTATACCAGCGGCTGAAGCGATCGATGAAACGCTCTATGGGGGCGCGCTGGGTCTCGGCCTCCTCGATGAGGTGCAAGATGCGGTCGATGGCGTTGTTGCCGGGCTCGGAGACGACTTCGAGGCGCAGCACCCTGTCCGCCGCCAGACTGCCGGCGGGGACCTTGTCGCCCTGGCGACGCTCCACCGGGATGGATTCACCGGTCAGGGCGCTTTCGTCAAAGGCACCCAAGGCGTCGAGCAGGCGAGCATCGGCGGGCAGGCGAGCGCCCGGGGCTATCTCTATGATGTCGCCGGGGCGCAGCTCTGCGGCTGCGACCTCTTCCCGCTCTTCGCCTTGTGCCCCGTTACGAATGCGTACCGCCTGGTCGGGCACCAGCGCCATCAGGGCGGTGACGCCAGCGCGGGCGCGCCCGGCGGCGTAGGCCTCCAGATGTTCCCCCAGCATGAACAGCAGCAGCACCATGGCCGCCTCGGCGGTCTCGCCGAGGAAGAGGGCGCCGAGCGCGGCCACCGTCATCAGGGTCTCGATGGCGAAGGGGGAGCCGCTTCGAATCAGGGCCCACGCCTTGCGGGCGACGGGCCAGAGTCCCCAGAGGGTCGCCAGGATAAAGAGTGGCTGGCCAATTGACGAGGGCAGCAGGGCAGCCACCCCCATCAGCACCGCCAGGGAGAGTGGCTGCCAATACTTGACCAGCAGTGTCAGCCAGGGGCTGCGCGGCTTGCTGTTGGCTGTTTTGTTCTGGGCCTCGCCCTTGAGTCGAAAACCGGCGGTCAGCACGGCGGCGGTGATGGGGTCGGGGGAGAGGCCAGGAGCCAGGTCCACCACCAGCTTCTCGGTGGCAAACAGCACCCGGGCCTGCTGCACGCCGGCCACCCGGCTGACGGCGGTTTCTATCTTGCGGGCGCAACTGGGGCAATCCATCCCCAGCACCTGCCAGCTATGGCGGCGACTGCCCTGTTCCGGCGCTATTGAGGGCTCGGCGTCGGCAGCATCTTGATGATCGTGAGATGAATGGAGAGAGCCGCCATCCTGACTGTGTCGGTGCCCTCTGGGGGGGTCTTCATCCGCCAGCGATTCGCTCGTCCCCTGATCCTGATGATCATGGGGCACTTGGCTCGCGCAACGGCTGACCGGTGCGGCATTGTCACAACAGTGGCTGTCGTGGCGATGCTGAGTCTGATTGCTTGTCGCCTGTTTGATCCCCTTGATGGGGGGCGTAGGGTGTTGATGGTTGCAGCAGGATTTGCTCATGATGAGTCCCTCTTGAATGGATCCCGCCCGTACGGGATCCTGAATACCTCAACAGTGTAAACCTTGGTGTTAAGTCCAAGGTCAAGCCCCCTATGTTTCTGCCTATTGGGGGGCGCGTTGTGGTCCAGGATTTATATCCCTGTGATTGACGGGTGTTTGTCGCCTGCTGCTGCGCCTATACTGGGACCCTGGATCCTCCCCCCATCATCAAGGACATAAAAAATGAGCAATTCCGTCACCCTGCAAGGCAACCCAGTCTCCGTTTCCGGTCACTTCCCCGTTGCCGGTGAGCAAGTCAAGCCCTTCTCCCTGGTTGCCAAGGACCTGTCCGATGCGACCCTGGCGACCTTCGCCGGTCAGCGCAAGATCCTGAACATCTTCCCGAGCGTCGATACCCCGACCTGCGCCGCTTCCGTGCGTAAATTCAACGAACAGGCCAGCGCCCTGAACAACGCAGTGGTGCTGTGCATCTCCGCCGATCTGCCGTTCGCCCAGTCCCGCTTCTGCGGCGCCGAAGGGCTGGACAAGGTTGTTAGCCTCTCCACCATGCGTGGCGTCTCCTTCCTGCAAGACTACGGTGTCGCCTTCTCTTCCGGTCCGCTGGTCGGTCTGGCTGCCCGCGGCATCGTGGTGCTGGATGAACACGACAAGGTGCTGCACAGCGAACTGGTAGCCGAAGTGGCCGACGAGCCGAACTACGCCGCGGCTCTGGCTGCCTTGGCCTGATAGGTCGCCAGCGAGGCCATTGGCTTGAACAAAGCCAAGTGACTGAAATAGAAAGGGCCCGCAACGTAGCGGGCCCTTTTTGTATGTATCGGATAGCGATGTTCAACTAGCTGGTTGCTTGGCTCAGGGCGCGATCCAGACTCTGCGAAAAAGCATCATCCGGGTCATCCTCGATCACCAGTAACCCGAGCTGTTTTGCCTGCGCGACCGAGAGTTGGCCCGACAGCAACGCCTGGATGCCAGCCTCGCTGGTCAACACAACCCGATCCCGTTTGGCAGGCCCTTTGGTGTGCGTCTGCAACAGCAAGACCTCCTTGCCCCTGACCCGGGACCAGAGCCCCGAATCTACCAGCAGGATGGAGACATTGCCTGGCAGGGCACCCTGCTTCAGGACTCCTTTCAACTGATTGAGCCACTGATAACTGCGGTTGAAGCCATCTGGCCCGACCATCTTGGCCACAGGTGCGAGATCCTGACTCGAAACGGCCGTCGCCGTGGCGATGGCGATATCGAGCGAACCCGGCCAGCTCTGCTCGAAGGGGTTGGGGTAAATGGCATCGTAGCCGCAGGCCATGGCCAGGGGGGCGGGCCCCGTGGCCATGGCGCAGAACAGCAGTCTGACGGCTAGTTTGCTCATGGGGTCACTATGTTGAACCAGAAGTTGAACTTGTCCAGCATGCCGACGAACTCGCTGAACTTCTTGCTGTCGCCGGTGATCTTGACCTGGCCGCTGGCGATTTCCTGCTCCAGGGTGGTTTGCCCCAGCTGGATGTCATCCAGTACTTTCTTGGTCAGGGTCACAGTGGTATCCGGCTTGTCGGCATAGCGGGTGGTGTGGTTCAACACCGCATTCTCGATATTCAATGAGTGTTTCTCATTGATATCGGTGAAGTCGATGTTGATGGTCATCTGCTTGCCGGCGGCTTTCTCCGGATTCAGGCGCACTGCCAGATAGTCGAACAGCATGCTGGGCGGCATGGCGCGTATGGTATCGGGAGACGCCGTGTTGGTACCGCCCGCAGTGGGGACGCCATTGCGCAGTTCGTAGGCCCCCTGCAGGTAGACGGAACGCCAGGGACCTGACTCGGCCTGATAGCCCAGCTGCTCCAGGGTATCGGCCAGCAGCAGCTTGCCTTCTTTGTTGTTGGGGTTGGCAAATACCAGATGCTTGAGCACTTCGGCGACCCAGCGGTACTCCCCTTTATCGAAGGAGGCCTTGGCTTTCTTCAATACCTCGGCTTCGCCCCCCATGAACTCGATGTATTTGGGGCCCACCATTTCCGGCGGCAAGTTGTCCAGATCGGACGGATTGCCCGAATACCAGCCCATGTAGCGCTGATAGATGGCGCGGCTGTTATGGCGCAGGGTGCCGTAGTAGCCACGGTTCGGCCAGAAGTTTTCGAGCTCCGGCGGCAGCTTGATCTGCTCCGAGATCTCCTCGCCCGTGTAGCCCATGTTCATCAGGCGCACCGACTGATCATGGATGTACTTGTAGAGGTCACGCTGCTTCTTGAAGTAATCGACAATGTTGGCGTTATCCCAGCGTGGCCAGTGGTGGCTCTGGAACTTGACCTCTACCTGGTCGCCCCAGGTCTCGATGGTTTCATTCAGATAGATTGACCACTTCAACGCATCCCGTACCTGGGCACCGCGCAGGGTCAGGATGTTGTGCATTGTGTTGGTGGTGTTCTCCGCCATCCACAGCGCCTTGTGCTGCGGGAACCAGGTGTTCATCTCGGCAGGGGCTTCTGTCCCCGGCGTCATCTGGAAGACCATCTTGACGCCATCGATGTCGAGTTCTTCACCCGTCTTGGTGATCAGCTTGGTGGGCACGATCAAAGAGGGGACGCCAGTGGAGACCGTCTGGCCCAGCCCGCCGTTGACGCCGCCCTGGGCATTGCGGGGCAGCAGGGCGCCATACATGTAAACGGCGCGGCGGCCCATGGCATTGCCCGCGATCACGTTCTCGGAGACCGCATGCTCTGTGAAGCCTTCCGGGGCGATGACCTGGGCATTTTTCCGCTCCTCAGGGGTGCTGAACAGACCGGCGGCGCCACCGTAGTGGTCAACGTGACTGTGGCTGTAGATCACCGCGAGCACGGGGCGCTTGCCTTCCTTCTCGTTGATGAAGGCCAGGGCCGCCTTGGCGGTGTCTGGCGAGATGAGCGGGTCGAAGACGATCCAACCCTTGTCACCCTTGATGAAAGTGATGTTGGACAGATCGAAGCCGCGGACCTGGAAAATGTCGTCGGTGACCTTGAACAGGCCGTACTGCATGGTGAGCTGGGCGTTACGCCACAGGCTGGGGTTGACCGTATCAGGGGCGGCTTTATCCAGTCCTATATAGGTCTTGTACTGCTCCAGATCCCAGACGACGTTACCTTTGTCATCCTTGATGGTCAGGGTCTCTGGCTTGGCGATGAAGCCGCGCGCCGCATCGGCAAAATCCTGCTTGTCGTTGAAGGGAAGCTGAGTCTTGACCGCCTCGTTCGCCTTGATGGTACTCGCACTGGCCGGCTTGGCATCGACCAGGGCGAAGGCGGCGTTGGAGTTGAGACAAAGAGTGGCAATTATCAGGGTTAACAGGCGTTTAGTGGGGACTTTGGCTGGCATCATTTATCTAGCTCCTTGAGTTAACAACCCACAAAACTTAATACAAATTGATAACTGCCGCATAATATTAATTGGCTCCGTTCGTTGCTTTTTAATGACTATTTGAGGCGCCACAGGGGGTTGCTTTTACTTATGCTGCGCCGCTGGTTAGACTTCACATCCCCCTCTTTTTCCTTGTAGCGCCATGACCTTTCGCGAACTTGATCTCAATCCTGCCTTGCTGGCTGCCCTGCCGGCCACCTTGCACACCCCGACCCGCATCCAGCAGCTGGCTATTCCGGCCGCGCTGACTGGCCAGGATCTGCTGGCGCTGGCCCAGACCGGCAGCGGCAAGACGCTGGCGTTTGGCTTGCCGCTGCTGCAACGGCTGGACTCGACCTCCGATCGGGTACAGGGGTTGATACTGGTGCCGACTCGTGAGCTGGCCGCTCAGGTGACCGAGGCATTGACTCCCCTGGCCGCCAGCCTGGGGCTCGCCACTCTGACCCTGTGCGGCGGCGTGGCGCAGGAGCTGCAACAGGCCGAGCTGGCGCAGGGGCCGCAACTGCTGGTGGCGACCCCGGGGCGACTGCGGGACTTGCTGGCCCAGCGGCTGCTGGGCCTCGGCAACCTGCGCACCCTGGTGCTGGATGAGGCGGATCGCCTGCTGGAGATGGGCTTCTGGCCCGACATCCAGTGGTTGATCAATGCAATGCCTGCGCAGCGCCAGAACCTGCTCTTCTCCGCCACTTTGCCGGTCGAGCTGGAGAGTCTGGCGACCGGATTGTTGCATGAGCCGGTCCGTATCGAGGCGAGCCCGCGCAACAGCCTGGTGAGCGAGATTGAGGAGCGGCTCTATCTGGTCAACAAGAGCAGCAAGGTGCCCGCGCTCATTGCCCTGCTGAAAGAGCAGGATTGGCCTCAGGTGCTGGTCTTTATCAGTGCCCGGGACGATGCCGACGGGGTGGCACGAAAACTCGCCAAGGCGGGGATCACTGTGGTGGCCCTGCACGGTGACAAGGATCAGGGAGTACGGGAGCAGGGGTTGGCCGATTTCAAGGCAGGCAGGGTGCGGGTGCTGGTGGCTACGGATCTGATGGCGCGCGGCATCCATGTGGAGGCGCTGCCGGTGGTGATCAATCTGGATTTGCCCGCCAGCGCTCCCGTCTATGTGCATCGTATCGGCCGCACCGCCCGCGCCGGACGCAAGGGGCTGGCCATGTCGCTGGTCTGTCACGGTGAAGCCGAGATGCTCGCGGCCATTCGCACCCTGACCGGGCGTGATCTGCCCCTGAGCGACCTGGCTGGTTTTGCGGTAACCGACCAGCCTGCCAGCGGCGAGGGAAAGCGCGCGCCTCGCGACAAGCAGGCGAATCGTCGCACCGCCAACAAACGCAGCGTCAAGCAGTTCAAAGGCAAGGTGTGAGCCAATTTCAACCAGGTTGCTCCGGCCAGTGACAAGTGTGGTCATGACCGGCGCACCGCCAACAAGCGCAGCGTCACGCAATTCAAGGACAAGGCGTGATCGCCCTCTTCGCCGCCTGAGGTGGGGCGCCCAGCTGGTCAGTATGAAAAGAGGCCTGTTTCGCTATGCTGCGTGAGTAAATTCATGGAGAGATAAGCGATGACAACCTTGGTAATGGGCCCCTTGCTGGGGCTTGAATCGGAGACGCAGTACAGCATCTGTTTTCTGGCAGGGGCGGACTGCAAGGGCGCCAGCGTCAGGGTAAATGGCAAGCTGCTGGCCGCCAGCAAGCAGGCTGATACTCCGAAAGGCGGCTTCTGGCGAGCCATCTGGTCTGCGCCCGCCAAGGTCAAGACCAGCACCATCGACTACGAGATCCTGCTGGATGGCGTGCCGGTTCAGGATCTTGCCGGTGCCAGTCAATGGCAGTTTCATCTGCCTGGCCTGAAAGATCAGGTGCTGATTGGCTATGCCTCCTGCAATGGCTTCTCCGACTTCAAACTGCTCACCTCAACCCCCCAACCTTACGCCATGTGGGACAAGCTGGCCGCCGAGCACGGCGCAAGTCCCTTCTCCCTGCTGCTGATGGGAGGCGATCAAGTTTATGCCGACTCGCTCTGGACCACAGTGCCGACCCTGAAAGCCTGGAATGAGCTGGACAGGGTGGAGAAGGTCAAACGCAAGGCGACCCGCACCATGGTGGAGCAGCTCGATCGCTTCTATTGCGAGCTTTATTGCAAGCAGTGGGGCCGCCCCGAGGTGGCGACCATGCTGGCCCGGGTGCCCAGCGCCATGATGTGGGACGATCACGACATCTTCGATGGCTGGGGCAGTTATCCCGCCGACTTGCAGGGCTGCGAGGTCTATCAGGCCATTTACGCCGCTGCGACCAAGTATTTCCGGCTGTTCCAGCTGCGCTCGGGGGTCAATGGCACCTTGCTGGATCCTGCCAAGCTGACCCATCACTCCTGGCTGTTGAATTTTCGGGGCTACCAGATCCTGGCCCTGGACAACAGGGCGACCCGCACTCAGACCCAGGTGATGAGCCGGGGACAGTGGGATCAGGTCAATCAGGCACTGGCTGGTTGCAGCCAGGGGCACCTGCTGATCATGGCGGGGGTGCCCGTGGTCTATCGGGACTTCTCCTTCACCGAAGCGGCGCTGGATGCGACCCCCTGGGAGGAGGAGCTGACCGACGATCTTAAGGATCACTGGCGCGCCAAGGCCCACGAGGGTGAGCGGGCCCGGCTGATCATGCGGCTGCTGGACAATGCCCAGCAGCGGCGCAAGGTCGACAAGGGGGCTTCCAGGACGCTGATCCTTTCCGGGGATGTGCACGTGGGTTGCCTCGGGGTCATCCAGGACAGGCGAGTGGGCAAGGGGGTGATGAATGTGCATCAGCTGGTCTCCTCCGGCATAGTGCACCCTTGCCCTACCCAGTTCCAGTGGATGGGGATCCTCGCCATGACCAATGACGACCCCGAGTATCTCGACGAGAGCCGGCTGATCCGTACCGAACTCATCAAGCCGTTCGGTGCCCCCGTCTATCTGCGCACCCGCAACTTCGCCACCTTGCAGATGGGCAGCGATGGCAAACTGTGGGCCAACTGGCATTGTGAAAATGGCTTGGCGGCCAGCTACCCGCTGGCCTGACATGCTTGAGCAATAATAAGGGCCCGCAGCGGGCCCTTTTTCACTGCAACGTCCCAGGGCCCTCTCATGCCCAGGGCTTTCCTGCGTAAGGATGAAGAGATCGCGCCGGCACTGGTCAAGTGCCGCCTTCCGGTACGGCGGGGCTCGGGAGCCATGCTCCCCTGGCGGGCAAACAGTCGCGGCGCCAGCTCGGGCCCGTTGTTCACCCTCACGGGTCAGCGGTGCCGGGGCCCCCTGGCACCGGGTCAGGCTCTTCCTCTCAATCATCCACTGCGACGCCAGTTCACCCAGATTGGCGAGACGCTCGGCGAACGACTCTCGCCGCCTCTGATCTCGCTGGTGAGCCGCGGCTCATCTTCTAGGGTATCTCACGCCAGCCGACTGGCACACCCAGGGTATCGATCAGTGGCGGAACTGGTTTATCAGGCGGGAGAGGGCATGCAGCCGTTCGACCAGCAGGGTGATGCCGTCCAGGGCCTGCCTGCTGTTGTCGGCGGTGTGGCTGGCCAACTGGTGGATCTGGTGGATGCCATGATCCAGGGTGCTGGTGACATCCGCCTGCTGACTGACGGCCTGGGCTATCTCGTCACTGGTGTGGGTGACCTGGGTCAGCATGTGGTTGATTTGATTGAGCACCTCGGCGGTGGTACTCACATGCTGCTGGCAGCGCTCCGAGGTCTGGGCCCCCTGGGTCATGCCATCGGCCAGCCGGCGGGTGGTCTGCAGCAGCGCCTGGATCATCTCGTTGATTTCGCCGGTGGAGCTGCGGGTCTTCTGGGCCAGGGCCCGGATCTCGTCGGCCACCACCGCAAATCCGCGACCCTGCTCACCGGCCCGGGCCGCCTCTATGGCCGCATTGAGGGAGAGCAGGTTGGTCTGATCGGCGATCTGGCTGATCACCGCCAGGATCCCGCTGATCTTCTGGCTGTCGCCGGTCAGCTGCGCCAGTACCTGATGGTTGGCATTCAGCTCCTCATGAAGCTGATTGACCGATGATTGCGTGGTCGCCAGCGCCTGCAATCCCTCGGCCGACACTTGCTGTACTTCGCCCACCAGGGCATTGGCCTGATGGGCACTGCTGGCCACGTCGCGGATCGACTGGCTCATTTGCGTGATGGCGGCGGCCAGCTGCTCGCTCTGGGCCCGCTGCTGTTGCAGGTGGGTGTCTATGGTCTGGATATTGCCCCTGTCATCCTCGGCGGCCTGCAGGATCTGCTGGTTGGTGTCGGCGCTGCGCCCCACCACCGCCTTGAGCTCGGCACGCTTCATGCGCAGGGCCAGCTCGAGGGCCGCCAGGGTATCTCGGCGTTTGGTGTAGAGCACCTGGCAGAGCGGGGTGCCCATCTCCTCGCCCGCCGTGGTGGCCAGCCGGTTGAGTCGCTGTTGCAGGCGCCAGCCGTGGATCATCTGGGCCAGCAGTGCCGCTGCGCCTATGACTCCCCACAGAGGATTGGCGCTGACCATGGCCGTCAGCAGGGTGAGCAGGGCCGTGCCGCAGAGGAGCAGAGTGAGCTGACCCGGTTCCAGGGTAAGCCGACTGAGCCAGGGCTGCGCCTTGCCCGCCCGGATGCGGGCGTAGAGCTGCTCCGCCCAGGCAATGTCGTGCTCGCTCGGGCGGGTACGCACCGACTGGTACTCGATGATCTGCTGCTGTTCGTTGAGGATGGGGGTGACGTAGGCGTTGACCCAGTAGAAGTTGCCACTCTTGGCACGGTTTTTCACCAGCCCCATCCAGCTCTTGCCCTGGCGCAGCCGTTGCCACATGTCGGCAAAGGCGGCCTTGGGCATGTCGGGGTGACGCACCAGATTGTGGGGTGCCCCCTCCATCTCGTCGGCGTCGTAACCGGCCACCTCGCAGAAGTGCTGGTTGGCATAGGTGATGTGGCTGGCGGGATCCGTGGTCGAGATCAGCGATAAGTGGTCGGGGAAGCGTATTTCCCCCTCCCGTTGGGTTGTTGTCATGTGAGCATCCTGAATGAGCCAAGTAACTGATAGTTATGTTTTTATTTTTATGATGGTGACCGGCTCATTCTATGGGGCAAAGATGACACTATCTTGGCTTGGGTCAATTAATCACCACTCTGGCTTGGCAAAATAGCGCAAACAGGATGCGGTCCAGGGCAGATGAACGCGGGTCGCGTCATATTGACAGGGGAAGGAGCAAACAGGGGCACCCCGAGCGGGGCGCCCGGGATCAGCGGCTGGCCAGGGGGTAGGTAAACAGGGCCAGATGGGCGAAGTTGAACAGGAAATGGATCGCGATGGCGACGCTCAGGCGGCCACTCAAGTTAAACGCCAAGCCGTAGCAGACCCCAGCCAGGGCGGCGAACCCCACCAGTAACGGGCCACCGGCCAGATGAGCGACACCAAAGAGTCCACTGGCGACCAGCAAGCCCGTCAAGGGGGTGAAGCGCTCGCTCAGCCGCTGTTGCAGGCAGCCGCGAAACAATGCCTCTTCCGAGGCGCAAGTGAGCAGCAAGTTATTGAGGGCAAACAGCCACCACCAGTTGGGCAGGCCCACCTCGGGTTTGAGAGCGCCCAACCCCCAGGCCGCCAATAGCAAGCCTGCAAGGGGAAGGGTAAGCAGGAGCAGCGGGCGCCAGCGTATCTTGCCACCGGATCCCAGCAGATCCCGCCAGGCGAGCAGCAAACCGAACAGGGCCAGGGGTTTATCCAGATTCAGGTAGAGGGTGAAGGGCTGGCTTGCCGGGCCGGTCAGCACCTTGTCCAGTACCTTTAGATTATCGAAGCCGGGGATCTGGTGGAGCATGAGTGACAATGCCCAGATCAGCACCAGGGCTCGGGCGGCGGGACGATAAGGTTCAGGCAGGCGATGGAGGCCACAGGCCAGGGCTAGCCCCCCTGCGACCAGGCTAAGGGCGAAGGGGGTGAGGCGTTCCATCAGCAGGGCGGCCAACAGACAAAGCACAAGGAGCAGGGCGCCTGCCCGCCACTGCCGGGCCAGGGCCAGACCTGTGCTGCCTGCCAGCAGGGCCCAGATCAGGATATCGGTTGGGAGAGACAAATCCGGGTTCCAGCGCAATAAAAGGGCGCAGAGCATAGCAAGGGATGGGAGGAGAAGACAAGAATGGCTCCTGCCTTCATCGCAGGGACAAGTGTCATGGTCAGTTCGTGAACCGGCAGGGGAGCGGCTGGCAAGGTTGACTCGCCTATTTGGCCGAGAAGCGAATGTCTCCGTACCAGGCCGTGGCCCGGCCGCCACCGTTGTCGCTGTCTGTCATGATGGCGATGGAGTCTATCTGGTCGATCGGCTCTCCCAGCAGGCGGGCGAGGTCGGCGCGGACATCACGTTGGTAGCTGATCCATTGCCCCGCATGAGCTGGGCCGCTCTCCACGCTCAGCATGATGGCTTGCTCGGTGAAGGCATTGGGCCAGTGGCTGCCGACCGGTTGATGAGCAGACCATACGTAGTTGATGGCTTTGCTGGAGAGGCCGAACAGACCGCGTTTGACCACGAGATAGAGGCGGGCCGGGTAGTCATCCCCCGCCTTGCTGCGTTCATCTGTCTGCCCACTGGTGAGGGCCGCCACCTTCCAGCGCCAGCTCATGATAGGGGTCTTGTTCAGATCAATGGTGCGCTCCAGAAACTTGCCGGAGGCACTGCCATCGGCCTCGGCCCTTAGCACCATGCTCCCTTCATCTTCGACTTCGCTATAGCGGGTGTGCCCATGAAAGGATTTCTCGGACCAACCGATCAGAGGGGAAGGAAGGCCATTCTCGATGATCAGGCTGGCGGCACCTGTTGTGGCCGAGCTGGCACCCAATATCAGGGCAAAGCAGGGAAAAATGCGGGGCATGGCGACACCTCTGGTGAGCGGGGCAAACAGCGATATAGACAACTATAGAGACCGGGGCTGAAGGCGTTTGATTACGGACTCAGGAGAGGGGGATACCCATGGCCGCAAAAAGAGGCCACCCATAAAAAAACCGGCCAGAGCCGGTTTTTTTCATTCGCGAGAGCAGCATGCGGCTTAGCGGCCGGATTCTGCAATCACACGGGCAATGATGTCGGCCCGCTTGGTGGGTGCCAGCTCGCCCAGCGCGATGAGGCCAGCCTTGAAGATGACGTTCTTCGGCAGACTGACATCGTCCAGGGTGGAGATGGCTTCGATATGCATGCCATTCAAGCGGCTGGCATCACGGGGGCTCAGATTCACTTGGGTGTTCATTACCTGTTTGCCCTTCTTCTTGGCGGGGGCGGCAGGCTTCTTGCCACTCTCTTCTTGATCTTCTTCTTCCGGCAATTCGTCATCAAAATCGTAAATAGACATAGTCAATCCTGTTGGGTTGCGAAGGGCACGCTCGCCCTTGGTCGGTTTTTCAGCCCATATCCTCGTTACGGATAAAGGCGCGCCAGGAGGTGAGCACCTGGGCAAAGTCTTCCAGCCCGCACATGGCTAGCTGTTCATCATCGTAGTAGGCCAGGTCGTCGAGATCCTCATCCAGCGCTATGTTGAGGACATTGGCCTTGACCTCTGCCTCTTCCATCGTCAGCAGCAGCGAGTAGTCGCCGCCCAGCATCTTGTACTCCATCAGGGTGCGATTGGAGAGCTGGTCGATGACACCGAAGAGCTCATCGAGCTTCTCCTCATCCTTGCCCACTTCGTCGATAAGCCACTGGCCTATGGCCTCATGGCCCATGGAGAAGCGGGCGCGATAGCCACCGAAGGGATCGCGTCGAAATTCATAGTCCATAAAAGAGGTTCTCGTTAGCTTGGCGCTAGGATGGGAACCGCATTGGCACCCCAATTCGGGCACCACCTGGAGGCTCACATCGAGTAAAGTGGCCTATTCTAGCGATCCCCCCCTCGCTTGTCTTGATGATGTGACAATGGATGCACTCAGGCCATCCCCGGGGAAGTCATCCACAGGAGCTTATCGTGCAGTTGAATGAGCAGCTTGCCCGCCAGATCGTGACCCGGGCCATGAAAATCCTCTCCTTTTCCGTCAATGTCATGGACGAGCAGGGGTTGATCATTGCTTCCGGCAACCCGGATCGTCTGCATCAGCGTCATGAAGGGGCCGTGCTGGCCCTGACCGACAACAGGGTGGTGGAGATCAGTGAGGCGACCGCCCAGCAGCTCAAGGGGGTGAGGCCCGGCATCAACCTGCCCATCGCCTATCAAGGGGTGTTGGTCGGTGTCATCGGCATCTCCGGCGACCCGGACATCGTTCGTGCTTATGCCGAGCTGGTGCGGATGACGGCGGAGCTGATCCTCGAACAGGCCGCCCTCACCGAGCAGTTGCAGTGGGACAAGCGCCACAAGGAGGAGCTGGTGCTGCAGCTGATCCGGGGGGAAGGGCGGGTGGATCAGTTGCAACAGGCGGCCCATTTTCTCGGGCTGGACTTGGCGCAGCCCAGGGTCGTGGCCGTGCTGGCCCTGGAGGAGGGGGATCCTGCCCGATTGCGGGAGCTGGTGCAGCTGCTCGAATATCCGGAGCGGGACAATCTGGTGGCCATCAATGGGCTGGACGAGATAGTGGTGCTAAAACCGGCTCAACTGAACGATGGCGTCTGGCAATCGAGCCAGGAGCGCACTCGTATCAAGCAGTTGCTGGCACGGATCCCGGATTTTCGGCTGCGCATCGGGGTGGGGGATTACTTCCCTGGCATCGATGGTCTGGCACGCTCTTACCAGACCGCCCGGGATACTTTGCGTCGGGGTCGCCGCCAGGCTCCGCGAAAACAGGTCTACTTCTTCGAGGATTACCGCCTGCCGGTGCTGCTCGGCAGTCTGGCGGACTCCTGGCAGGCGACTCAGCTGCTGGCTCCCCTGCGCACCCTGGCGAAACAGGACAACAAGGGCGTCCTGCACAAGACGCTGCGTCAATATTTCTTGCAGGATTGTGATCTGCATCGTACCGCGGAATTGCTGTTCATCCACCCCAATACCCTGCGCTATCGGCTGACCCGGGTTGAGCAGATAACAGGATTAAATATCAATAAGTTAGATGACAAGTTCTTACTCTATCTCGGCTTCAGTCTCGGTGAGTGACTTTGTTATTATCAACAGATAACTCGGTATTTAAATGTCTTTATTTGTCATTTATTACAAAGCATTCCCGGTTGATTTCCCGATAATGACGGCACCTGAACCCCACACAACTAAAAAAGGTGCCCGTCATGACCCCAGTTACCGCCATCGGCGCCCTAGCGGCGCTGATCATCGCCATCTTTCTCATCCTGAGGAAGGTCCCGCCCGCATACGGCATGATAGTCGGTGCCCTGGCGGGGGGGCTGATCGGTGGCGCCGATCTGACCCAGACCGTCGCCCTGATGATTGGTGGTGCTCAGGGCATCACCACGGCGGTGATGCGCATCCTGGCCGCCGGTGTGCTGGCTGGTGTCTTGATTGAATCGGGGGCGGCCACCACCATCGCCGAGACCATCATCAAGAGACTGGGGGAGACTCGGGCCCTGCTGGCCCTGGCCCTGGCGACTCTGATCCTGACTGCGGTTGGCGTCTTTGTGGACGTAGCCGTTATCACAGTGGCGCCCATAGCGCTGGCCATCGCCCAGCGCGCCGATCTCTCCAAGCCAGCCATACTGCTTGCCATGATAGGTGGCGGCAAGGCGGGTAACGTCATGTCCCCCAACCCCAATGCCATCGCGGCGGCGGATGCCTTCCATCTGCCCCTCACCTCCGTCATGGCGGCCGGCATCATTCCAGGTATCTTCGGCCTGGTCATGGCCTACTGGCTGGCCAAGCGTCTGAACAGCAAAGGCAGCAGGGTCACCGCCGAGGAGGTGGTCAGCGTCGACAAGGCTTCGTTGCCCGGTTTTTCCGCCGCCATCAGTGCCCCCCTGGTTGCCATCCTGCTGCTGGCCTTGCGCCCAGTGGCAGGCATAGTGGTGGATCCGCTCATCGCCCTGCCTCTGGGTGGCCTGGTGGGAGCCCTCATGATGGGTAAATTCAGCAAGGTGAACCAGTTTGTCGTCTCGGGGTTGGCTCGTATGGCTCCTGTCGCCATCATGCTGCTGGGGACCGGCACTCTGGCGGGCATCATCGCCAACTCGGGTCTGAAAGATGTGTTGATCAGCGGTCTGACCGCCTCGGGTCTGCCCTCCTACCTGCTGGCCCCCATCTCGGGCGCCTTGATGTCCCTGGCGACTGCGTCGACCACGGCCGGGACTGTGGTGGCTTCCAATGTCTTCAGCTCAACCTTGCTCGAGCTGGGCATCAGTGGCTTGGCGGGTGCCGCCATGATCCACGCCGGTGCCACAGTGTTCGACCACATGCCTCATGGCTCCTTCTTCCATGCCACAGGTGGCAGTGTCCACATGGGCGTCGGCGAGCGCTTGAAGCTTATTCCCTATGAAACGGCAGTCGGTTTGACCATTGCAGTGGTCTCTACCCTGATGTTCGGCGTATTTGGCGTTGCCTAAGGAATGGATATGAAAATTGTAATTGCCCCTGACTCCTTCAAGGAAAGCCTGAGTGCCATGGAAGTGGCCGACGCCATAGAGGCGGGTTTCAAGCAGGTATTTCCCGATGCGACTTACGTCAAGCTGCCGATGGCCGATGGTGGTGAAGGCACGGTGCGCTCTCTGGTCGATGCTACCGATGGGCGCATAGTGACCGCCCTGGTCACGGCCCCGCTGGGTAACAGGGTCGAGGGATTCCTCGGTCTGCTGGGGGACGGCAAGCGTGCCGTCATCGAGATGGCCGCGGCCTCCGGCTTACATCTGGTGGCCCCCGAGCAACGCAATCCCCTGCTGACCTCCAGCTTCGGTACCGGCGAGCTGATTTTGGCCGCCCTGGATCTGGGGGTGACTCACCTCATCCTTGGCATAGGTGGCAGCGCCACCAATGATGGCGGCGCGGGCATGATCCAGGCCCTGGGCGGCAAGCTGCTCAAAGCGGATGGCTCTGCCATCGAGTTGGGTGGTGCCGGCCTGGCCGAGCTGGCCACCATCGATCTGAGCGGGCTGGATCCCCGCCTGAGCGAGCTGGTCATCGAGGTGGCCTGCGATGTGAACAACCCGTTGTGCGGCCCGAAAGGCGCCTCCGCCGTGTTCGGCCCGCAGAAGGGGGCGACCCCCGAGATGGTGCAGCAGCTGGACGCCAATCTGGCTCACTACGCCGACTGCATCGAGCAGGCCCTCGGCAAGCAGGTGAAGGAACTGCCGGGGGCGGGCGCCGCCGGTGGCATGGGTGCCGCCCTGGTCGGCCTGCTCGGGGCCGAGCTCAAGCCGGGTATCCAGATCGTCATAGAGGCGCTGGACCTGGCCTGTGTGCTGCAAGATGCGGATCTCGTCATCACCGGTGAAGGCCGCATCGATAGCCAGACCATTCATGGCAAGACCCCCATGGGAGTTGCGCGCTGCGCCAAACAGTTTGGCAAGCCGGTGATCGGTATCGCCGGTTGCCTGACCGATGACTGTGGCGTGGTCCACGAACACGGCATAGATGCCGTCTTCGCCGTGGTCAACCGTGCCATGTCGCTGCCGGAGGCCCTCCAAACCGCCAGCACCAATTTGACGCTGACCTCCCGAAATGTGGCTGCTCTCTATCAAATGACGCGCTGATCCCGTCGCCGTATCTCCTGGTAGGGCGTTTTTCAATGCCGGCCCCCAGCCGGCATTTTTTTATCTGCCCTTTCCTGCCCCCATCCCCGCCCTGCTGACGGCTGTTTCGATAGGCCATCAGGTCCGTTTGCGTCATAGTGTTGCCAGGAATTCAAGGAGGTCGCCATGATATTGCTGATCCTGGGAGTGTTGCTGTTCGCGTTGGTGCATCTCTATCCCTGTTTTGCCCAGGCCCACAGGGGCCGGCTCAGGGAGCGGCTGGGGGAGAGTCGCTACAAGGGGATTTTTTCCTTGCTGCTGCTGGTCGCCATCGGCTGCATCATCGCCGGCTGGCGCAGCCTCTATCCGATGCCGCTCTACTTCCCGCCTCAGTGGGGGCCGACAGCCGTACAGGGGATGATGCCTTTGGCGATTATTCTGTTTTGCGCGGGCTTGGGCCCAAACCATTTTCGCCGCTGGCTGCGTCATCCCCAGCTGCTCGGTGTCTTGATCTGGAGTGGCGCTCACCTGTTGGTCAATGCCGAGGCCCGTTCCCTGATCCTGTTCGGCGGTCTGGGGCTTTGGGCACTGATCAGCATCGTCTGGATATCGATCCGCGATTGGGGCAGGGTGGCGCGTCCCGAGGCAAACTGGCAGGGGACGCTGACAAGCCTCGGTCTGGGCCTCATCGCCACTGCGGTATTGATCTTCTGGGGGCACGGTTGGCTGACAGGCATAGCGCTGCGCTGAGTCATGGGCCGACTGAGCCAAAACTCCTTGTGCTGCGTAGAGAGTTCAGAGGCTGACCATAACCACTGGCCCGCTAGCCCGGGGTCAGATGAAAAAGGAGAAGATAATGAAAGGAATCGCACTCATCCTGCTGCTCTGGGGTCACTATGCCCTGGCTGGCTGCCCCGATTATCTAGCTGGCGAACAGCGGGAGCTCAACAGCACTCAGCGTCACAACCTGTGCCAGCTCACCGAAGGCAAGGTGGTACTGGTAGTCAATACTGCGTCCTATTGCGGTTACACCAAGCAGTTCAAGGGGTTGGAGGCACTCTATGAAACTTATCGTGACCAGGGTCTGCTGATCCTCGGCTTCCCTTCCAACGATTTCCAGCAAGAGGCGGGGGAGGAGGGTGAAACGGCTGCGGTTTGCCAGCGGGACTACGGGGTCACTTTCCCTATGTTCAACCGGGTCTCGGTACGTGGTGATCAGGCCATCCCCCTGTTCAAGGGACTGGCGCTGGCGGCCAAAGAGGCGCCAGCCTGGAATTTTCACAAGTATCTGATAGGGCGCGATGGTCAACTGCTGGCGAGTTATGGCTCACGCCAGCGCCCGGATGAGGATCCCCTGCTCGCCCAGCTACAACAGGCACTCGCCGCTACCCCCTGAGCGGCGGCTCTGGAATAATGGAGCTTCGCTCCCTTGTTCAGGTCATACCGTGCTGCACCGACTCCCACAAATGTTGATCTTCGATGCCCTGGTCCGCGAGCAGGGCATCTCGGCCGCCGCCCGGCGCCTTGGCGTCTCCAAGTCCCACATCAGCAAGCAGCTGGCCCAGCTTGAAGCCGATCTCGGTGCTCAGCTGGTGCAGCGCACCACCCGCCGCTTCGCGTTGACCGAGCTGGGACAGGAGTATGCCCGCCACTGCCGTGCCTTGGTGGCCCAGGCCCAGGAGGCGGAATCCATGGTGGCGGACAGGCGCGGCAAGGTGAGCGGCGTGCTGCATCTTGGGGTGGGTCAGTCGTTTGGCAGGCTGCATGTGATACCTCGCCTCAAGGCCTTCCAGCAGCGCTATCCCGAGCTGGAGCTGGAGGTATCCCTGTTCGATCACAGAACCAATCTGGTGGATGAGGGGCTGGATCTCTGGATCACAACCTATGAGGACAAGCCGGAGGGGCTGATTGGCCAGCGGCTGGCCGACATCGGCTTCGTGCTGGCGGCCTCTCCCGATTACCTGCTTGGCCATGGCACACCGCTCACGCCGCGGGATCTGCTGGGCCACAACTGCATCACCTATCAGAGTCGGGAGCGACGCTATCACGAGTGGCACTTTCGCAAGGAGAAGGAGCGCCAGACGGTGCAGGTGGCGGGCAACTACAGGGTCGATCTGGCTGAGGCGGTACGCGATGCCGCCCTGGCCGGACTCGGCGTGGCCTATATCGCCAACTACCTGCTCGACAAGGAGCTGCAATCCGGCGCCCTGATCCCGCTGCTGCCCGAGTGGCGACCGAGCCAGAAGATGGCGGTCCATGCCGTGTATGCCCGTCGCGAGCATCTGGATCCCAAGATCCGCCTCTTCATCGACTTCCTCAAACAGGGATTCGGTACACCACCTTACTGGCAGCAACGGCTGGCCCCCTGGTTAGGACACACATTGTCCGGCCTGGAGGAATGATTGTTTTCATATGTGAACAGTAGGCTGTGGGGGTAAAATAAGGCGAGGGGAATCAAGAGCTTGGGTCTATGCGACTTGCACCAAGGCGTTTGGTAACAGACTGATAACCTTGCCAGCTTGCAGTCGTCAGGGGAGGCGCGCAGAATCCGCGCCCATCTAGAATCCCCTGATGGAGTCCCCATGATAGCCCTGCTCGGCATGCTCTGCATACTGGCGCTCGCCACCCTCTGCTCTGATAACCGCCGTCGTATCCCACTGCGAACAGTGGGGGGAGCCCTCACCCTGCAGATCGTCTTTGCCGGGCTGGTACTCTGGTTGCCCGCCGGCCAGCGGGTGCTGAATGCCGTCAGTGACAGCGTGAGCAGCGTCATCGGCTACGGTCAGGAGGGGATCGCCTTCCTGTTTGGGGATCTGGCCAAGTTCAAGCTCGGCTTCATTTTCGCCTTCAACGTGCTGCCGGTCATCATCTTCTTTTCGGCGCTGATCGCCATCCTCTATCACATCGGCTTGATGACAAGGGTCATCTCACTGCTCGGCGGCGGCCTGCAAAAACTGCTCGGCACTGGTCGGGCCGAAAGCCTCTCCGCCACCGCCAATATCTTCGTCGGTATGGTCGAGGCTCCTCTGGTGGTCAAACCTTACCTTGCCAAGATGTCCGACTCCCAGTTTTTCGCGGTGATGAGCTGCGGCCTGGCCTCCGTGGCGGGTGGCACCCTGGTGGGTTATGCCAGTCTGGGAGTTGAGCTCAAGTATCTGATCGCTGCAGCTTTCATGTCGGCGCCCGCCGGTCTGGCCATGGCCAAGATATTGGTGCCGCCCGCCGAGGATGAGCAGGATCATCATCAGGATGTGGAAATTCCTCGCGCGACCAATGTGATTGAAGCCGCGGCCGATGGCGCCATGGCAGGCCTGAATATCGCGGTTGCCGTGGGGGCCACGTTGCTGGCCTTCGTCGGTGTCATCGCCCTGCTCAACGGCCTGCTCGGCTGGGGTGGCGGTCTGTTTGGCTGGGAACTGAGCTTCCAGATCATCCTAGGTTGGTTGTTTGCCCCTGTCTCTTGGCTGATTGGTGTGCCTTGGGATCAGGCTCAGGCTGCCGGCGCTCTGATTGGTACCAAGGTCGTCATCAACGAATTCGTGGCTTTCATCGCCCTGGTACAAGATCAGACCCTGAACGAATCAAGCAAGGCCATCGTCACCTTCGCGCTGTGTGGTTTCGCCAACATCTCTTCCATGGCGATCCTGATCGGCGGCTTAGGCTCCATGGTGCCGGAGCGCAAGGCGTTCATCTCTCGCTATGGCATGCGCGCCATACTGGCCGGTGTGCTCGCCAATCTGATGAGCGCCGCCTTGGCGGGTCTGTTCCTCGCTATCTGATTGACCCCCGAAGCTAGCACCTTCCGGTCATGGCCCGCCTCGGCGGGCCTTTTTGTCTCTGGATGTTGGCCGGGAAGAAGCCACAAAAAAAAGCGCCCCAGGGAAGAGGCGCGAGAAAACAGATTGGAAGTGTCACATGGGTGCACGTGCATGGGGGATGTCCATCCAGGTACACGTTCATCATGCCCCCGATCTGCTGAAGATCTTCTGAGAATGACCTTCATCTTGTGTTCATATTTTCGCCGTGGTGCCCCGTGTTTCTGCGGGGAGAAAGCGCCGCTCATATGATCCGCCAAGGGTCAATCCAGGGCGATCTTGCCTCGTCCGGATTTGATGTCACCTTTGCGCTTCTTGGCTTCGACTCGTCTGCGCTGGGATCCCTTGGTCGGCTTGGTGGCCCGGCGGGTCTTGGGCCGCCAGGCGGCTTTGGTCAGCAACTCCACCAGTCGGCTCATGGCCTCCTTGCGGTTCATGTCCTGGCTGCGATGGGTCTCGACCCTGATCAGAATGAAACCGTCGTGAACCCGGCTGTCGCTGAGCCTGTCCAGTCCCTCTTTATAGAGCTCGGGCAGGCTGGGGGAGCCCCGGTACTCGAAGCGCAACCAGACCGCCGAGTCTGTTTTGTTGACGTGCTGACCCCCGGCACCCTGAGCACGCATCGCCTGAAACTGCAGCTCGTGCCAGGGCAGGGTGACGTTCTCAGAGATGACTAACATGGATTCACTGAACCAAATTGGTGCATTTTTTAACCTTGTTTAAGGATGGTGCCTCATTGTGGGGCGCTCTGCTCCCCCTTGGAGAGTCTGATGAGATAGGTTCGATACTGATTATTATATCCTATTGAAATATAACAATAAAAAATATTGGCACAAGAATTGATTGCTCTATATCGACACACCATGGATTGGGAGCAACCAGATGAAATTGATTACTGCGATTATCAAGCCCTTCAAGTTGGACGATGTGCGTGAAGCCATTGCCAATCTCGGCGTCGAGGGATTGACCGTCTCCGAGGTCAAGGGGTTCGGTCGGCAGAAGGGGCATACCGAATTATACCGTGGTGCCGAGTATCAGGTCGACTTCCTGCCCAAGGTCAAGCTGGAGATTGCCACCATCAGCGACAACGTGGAGAGCGTGATCGAGGCGATCTGCAAGGCGGCCTACACCGGCAAGATTGGGGACGGCAAAATTTTCGTCTATGAGCTGCAACAGGCGGTGCGGATCCGTACCGGCGAAACAGACGACGAAGCGCTGTAAGTCATTGGGATAGGGAAGCTGTTAGGAGATTGTCATGGAAGAGTTAGCCAAGAGTGTCAGTGAGCTGCGGTTTGCGCTGGATACCTTTTATCTGTTGATGTCCGGCGTCTTGGTCATGTGGATGACCGCCGGTTTCGCCATGCTGGAAGCCGGCCTGGTGCGCGCCAAGAACACCACGGAGATACTGACCAAGAACGTTCTGCTCTATACCATCGCCTGCGTGATGTACCTACTGATAGGTTACAACATCATGTACGTCGATAACGGGGCCGGTGGCTGGTTGCCAAGTGTTGGCACCCTGCTCGGTACTCAGGCCGAGGGGGCGAGTCACTCTCTGGAGTCTGATTTCTTCTTCCAGGTGGTGTTCGTGGCAACTGCGACCTCCATCGTCTCCGGCGCCGTGGCCGAGCGGATGAAACTCTGGTCTTTCTTGCTGTTCTGCGTGGTGATGACCGGGGTCATCTACCCGGTTGAGGGCTACTGGACCTGGGGTGGCGGCTTCTTGAAAGAGGCGGGCTTCTCCGACTTTGCCGGTTCCGGCATAGTGCACCTTGCCGGCGCCGCCGCCGCGCTGGCCGCCGTGCTGGTACTGGGGGCGCGTCGTGGCAAATATGGCAAGAACGGCGAGATCTATCCCATCCCCGGCTCCAATCTGCCGTTGGCGACCCTGGGAACCCTGATCCTCTGGATGGGCTGGTTTGGCTTTAACGGCGGTTCGCAATTGATGTTGTCCGATGCGGCCAACGCCAGCGCCATCGGCAAGGTGTTCGTCAATACCAACGCCGCCGCCGCAACCGGTGCCCTGGGCGCCCTGCTGGTGACCAAGCTGACCTGGGGCAAGGCTGATTTGACCATGGTGTTGAACGGCGCCCTGGCCGGTCTGGTCGCCATCACGGCCGACCCTGCCTCGCCGAGCCCGCTTTTTGCCAGCCTGATAGGTATCCTGGCCGGTGCCTTGGTGGTCTATGCCATCGTCAGCTTCGACAAGTTGAAGATAGATGACCCGGTCGGAGCCCTGTCGGTGCATGGTGTCTGTGGTTTCTTCGGCCTGATGGTCGTGCCGTTCAGCAACGAGGCGACTAGCTTTGGTGCTCAGTTGCTCGGTGCCGCCGTCATCTTCGGTTGGGTGTTCCTCGCCTCCCTGGTGGTGTGGCTCCTGCTCAAGGCGACCCTGGGGATCCGGGTTGGCGAAGAGGAAGAGATGATGGGCGTCGATCTGCACGAATGTGGTGTGGATGCTTATCCGGAGTTTGTGACGGTCAAAAGCAGCCATTAACTGACGGTTAGCTCAGCAAAAGGGCCGGATGGGATTCCATCCGGCCCTTTTATTTATCGTTGAATGAATTTGTGATCCGGATGCGGTAATCGGCTTGCGATATGGCAATACCCTGGGGCAGAATGCAAACAACAATAATTCTCACTATTTGCATTTGTCCCAAGGAATTGACTCCATGATCAAGAAGACACTATTGGCGCTGGCATTGACGGCCATTTCTGCTCCTGCCGCCATGGCAGCACAGGAAGTGAATGTCTATTCGAACCGTCAGGATGAACTGATCAAGCCCATCATTCAGCAGTTCGAAAAAGAGTCAGGGATCAAGGTCAATGTGGTCTTTGCCAAAGAGGGGCTCAACGAGCGACTGGAGCGTGAAGGCAAGCTCTCCCCGGCGGATCTGATGCTGACCGTGGATATCAGCCGCCTGACCGACCTAGTCGACAAGGATCTGGTGCAACCGGTAGATAGCAAGTTGCTGCAGGAGAATATCCCGGCCGCCTATCGTGACCCGGATAACCGCTGGTTTGCCCTGACCACCCGGGTTCGCGCCATCTACTCCAGCAAGGAACGTCTGGGCAAGCTCGACACCATCAGCTACGAAGATCTGGTCAAGCCTGAATTCAAAGGGAAAATTTGTACCCGTAGCGGCAAGCATGAGTACAATGTGGCCCTGGTTTCCTCCATGATCGTTCATCACGGCATGGCGGATACCAAGAGCTGGCTGGAAGGGGTCAAGGCCAACCTGGCGCGCACGCCTCAGGGCAACGATCGGGATCAGGTCAAGGCGATCAAGGATGGCATCTGTGATGTCTCCCTGGGCAACAGCTACTATCTGGGCGCCATGCTCAAGGACCCGGAGCAGAAGGCCTGGGCTGAGGCCGTCGAGATCAACTTCCCGAACCAGACCAATCGTGGCGCCCACGTCAACGTGAGCGGTGTGGCCATGACCAAGTACGCCAAGAACAAGGCGCAAGCGCAGAAGTTGATGGAGTTCCTCGCCGGTGATCAGGCGCAGCACATGTATGCCGAAGTGAACGCCGAGTATCCGGTCAAGCCCGGTGTTGAGCCGTCCGCCATGGTCAAATCCTGGGGCAGCTTCAAGGTCGATGCCCTGCCGGTCAGCGACTATGCCAAGCATCGTAAGGATGCGCTGCAACTGCTCGACGAAGTCAAGTTCGATCTGTAATCAGATGGGGCCAGGGGCCCCATCCATTTTTGTGGACTCATGAAAAAACTTAGTTGGATAGCCAGCGGCTGGGCCTGTGCCCTGCTGCTGGTTTTGCCCGTTCTGGCACTGCTGTTTTCTGCGCTCTCGGCGGATGGGGATCTGTTCGCCCATCTGGCCGATACCGTTCTCTCCACCTACCTTGCCAATACCCTGCTGTTGGTGCTGGGCGTCGTCTTGCTCAGCCTGCTGTTCGGGGTGCCGACCGCCTGGCTGGTCGCCATGTGCCAGGTGCCGGGTCGCCGGGCCTTGCAGTGGGCCCTGATGCTGCCCATGGCCATGCCTTCCTACATAGTGGCCTACGTCTATACGGACTTGTTTGATTACTCCGGTTCGGTGCAGGCCGGGCTGCGCGCCCTGTTTGGCTGGCAGAGCCCCGCCGATTACTGGTTCCCGGCGATCCGCTCCCTCGGGGGGGCTGCCTGGGTGCTGGCCCTGGTGCTATTCCCCTATGTCTATCTGTTGGCGCGGGCCTCGTTCCTTGAGCAGTCGGTCAGCCTGATCCACTCCAGTCGGCTGCTTGGCAGTTCGCCCTGGCAGAGCTTTCGACGCATCAGTCTGCCTCTGGCCAGACCCGCCATCATGGTGGCCGTTTCCCTGGTGGCCATGGAGACCCTGGCTGATTTTGCGACTGTGCATTTCTTTGCCATCAACACCCTCACGACCGCTGTCTATGATACCTGGCTCGGCTACGGCAGCCTGGCGACGGCGGCCAAGCTCTCCTGCCTGATGCTGCTGGCGGTCGTCTTGCTGATCGCGTTTGAGCGCCGCTCCCGCACTCGTCAGCAGGTATTCCAGAAATCCATGGGCCATGAGCCGCCACTACGTTACCCGCTCAAAGGGGGGCTGCGCTGGCTGGCCGGGTTCTGGTGCTGGGGTCTGGTGTTGGTCGGTTTTGCCCTGCCATTCGCCATACTGCTCGACTACGGGGTGCGCTATTTTGCACTGTCATGGACACCGGAGTTTGTGCGCTTTGCCGGTAACAGCCTGCTGATCTCGACTCTGACTGCGCTGCTGGCCATGGGCGTGGCGCTGCTGCTCGGGTTCTTCCGCCGCCTTGATGGCGGGATCAAGAGTCTGATCCCGCTGCGTCTCGCCGCCCTGGGTTACGCCATGCCGGGGACTGTACTCGCCATCGGTGTACTGGTACCGCTCACTGCGCTGGATTTTGGCATCAACGATGTGGCGCAGTGGTTTGGGTTAGAAGGGCCTGGCCTGCTGCTGACCGGCACGCTCACCGCCATTGTCTTCGGCTACCTGGTGCGCTTCGTCGCCATCGCCATTGGCTCGGTGGAGAGCAGTCTCGGCAAGATCTCCCCCAGTCTCGACATGGCGGCCCGCACCTTGGGGCAGGGGGCGGGCGGCATGCTCAGGCGGGTACATCTGCCTCTGGTGCGCCGGGGCCTGTTTGCCGGTGCCATGCTGGTCTTTATCGAATCTATGAAGGAGCTGCCCGCCGCGCTGCTGCTGCGGCCGTTCAACTTCGAGACCCTGGCGACCCATGTCTATCAGTTCGTTTCGGACGAGATGCTGGAGCGCGGCGCCCTTGGCGCCATCGTCATCGTACTGGTGGGTTTGCTGCCGCTCATCTGGGTCAACCGCAGCCTGGATAGCCAGGGCCACTGAGCCCCGTCAGGACTGGATAGTTATGTTCCGGCCAAGGCCGGTACCACAGAATGAGAGGATCTAAGCCGTGTCTTGCTTGCAAATCGAGAAGGTGAGCTGCCGTTATAACGGTCACAACGTGTTGGATCAGCTGTCCCTGTCGGTGGCTGACAACGAGATAATCTGCCTGCTGGGGGCAAGTGGCTGCGGCAAGACCACACTGCTCAAGGCCATCGCCGGCCTGCTGCCCTTGGCGCAGGGCGAGATCCGGCTCGGTGAGCATCTGCTCGATGGCCCCGGGGTGAGCGTTCCTCCCGAGGCGCGCAACATCGGCATGATCTTCCAGGATTATGCGCTCTTCCCCCATTTGACTGTGGCCGAGAACATCGGCTTTGGCTTGGGGAGGCAGACGCGCAGCGAGCGTCGCCAGACCGTGGAGGAGTCGCTCCAGCTGGTTAATTTGCAGGGGCTGGGTGAGCGTTACCCCCATCAGCTCTCCGGCGGTCAGCAGCAGCGGGTTGCCATTGCCCGTGCCCTGGTGTGCAAGCCGCGTCTGATGCTGCTCGACGAGCCCTTCTCCAATATTGATACCCAGGTACGGATGAAGTTGATCCTGGAGATCCGTGCTCTGCTTAAAGGGCAGGGGATAGGGGCCGTCTTCGTCAGCCACAGCAAGGAGGAGGCGTTCGCCTTCGCGGATCGACTGGCGCTGTTTCGTGCCGGTCATATCGAACAGGTGGGGGAGCCGGGGCAGCTCTATCGCCATCCGCAAAATCGTTTCGTGGCCGAATTCCTTGGAGGGGTCAACTACCTGGCCGCCGAGGTGGTGGATACCGATAGCGTGCAGACCGCCATTGGCCTCATTCGTGGCAATGAGCCCCATGGTCTGGCTCGGGGAGTCCAGTGCCAACTCATGCTCAGACCCCAGCAGCTGCAGCTGATAGGCGATGATCAGGGGCCGCTCACCCTGATGGAGCAACAGTTCCTCGGCCATCACTGCCGGGTGCAGCTGGCCTGTGGCGAGTTGACGCTGGAGGCCAGTATCAATGAGCCCCTGACCCATGCGCGTGCCAGGGTGCAGGTGGAACCCCATGCGTTGGTGCTGTTCGATCTCTGATGCGCGCAGGTACCGGGTCACATCAAGGATCCCATCGGCCATTGCTTTATAATCAGGCGACTTTATGATCGACCAATGCTCACACATGGGAGAGATGAATGAATGCCCAAACCGGGATCTGCGCAGAGCCTAATCTGCATGCCCTCTATTTGATGTTCAACCGGGTCGGTGACAGTGCCGAGCTGATCCGCCGCCTAGCCAAGGTGCCTACCCTGTGGCAATCGGTCAGTGCCGATTTTCCGGACGCCGGCTTCTCCGGTCTGCTGGCGGTAGGCTCCGAAGCCTGGGATGGTCTCTATTGCGTGGCGCGCCCGCCCCAGTTCCGTGCCTTCATGGCCCAGGAGGCCAACGGTCAGCAGGCACCCCATACCCCCTTCGATCTGTTCGTGCAGCTGCGGGCCGACCGGGTCGACGTGCTGCACCATGCCGGTCACCGACTGATGGCCCTGCTGGGTGGTCTGGTTGAGCTGGCCGAGGAGGTGCGTGGTTTCCGCAATCTGGATTGCCGTGACCTGACGGGGTTCGTCGATGGGACCGAGAATCCTCAGGATCAACACAGGGAGGAAGTGGCCCTGCTGGCCGGTGGCGAGTTCGCGGGCGGCTCCTACATCCACGTGCAGCGCTGGGTGCATGCCATGAGTGATTGGGAGCGACTGGCCCTGAAGGAGCAAGAGGACATCATTGGCCGCACCAAGCAGGACAACATAGAGTACGAGTCCGCCGACAAGCCGCTGACCGCTCACATCAAACGAGTCAATCTCAAGACTCCCAAGGGTGAGTCCATGGAGATACTGCGCCAGAGCATGCCCTGGGGCACCATGACCGAGCAAGGGCTCTACTTCATCTCCTGCTGCCGCACCCAGGCCCACTTCAATGCCATGCTGGCCAGCATGTACAGGGGGGAGGGGAATCACTTCGATCATCTGCTGCGTTTCACCCGCGCTGTCACCGGGGCGGCCTTCTTCGCTCCCTCAGACGAGTTTTTGCAGAGTCAGGGACAGTAAGATGTCCGCAGGGCAGCAATAAAAATCCCGGCCTTGGCCGGGATTTTTCGTTCAAGGAGCCCAGCCGTAGCTGCGCCAGACCGATTAAGGGGTCTGCTCGAACAGTTCGAGGGCGGAGAGGTAAAGCTCCTCGATGTCGGTATCGCTGGTCGGCGTGATGAAGATGGTGTCATCCCCGGCGATGGTGCCGAGGATCCCTTCGGCCTTGCCGAGGGAGTCGAGCAGGCGGGCGATCAGCTGGGCGGCGCCCGGGCTGGTGTGGATCACCACCAGAGCGCCGTTGTGGTCGACATCCAGCACCAGGTTCTTGAGCGGGCTGGAGGTGGTGGGCACGCCAAGTTCAACCGGCAGGCAATAGACCATCTCCATTTTGGCATTGCGGGTGCGAACGGCGCCGAAGCGGCTCAGCATGCGCGATACCTTGGACTGGTTGATGTTTTCAAAACCCATCTCTTGCAGGGCCGTGACTATCTCTGCCTGGGAGCCAAATCTTTCTTCTTTCAGCAAGGCTTTAAAGGCCTTGGCCAGTTTTTCTTGCTTGTCGTTATGCTTCATCTTGGACTCACGAATGAGGGAGGGTGGCGGCCTGTAGTGCGCAGGCGGCAGCTATGTTCAGCACGGCCATTTTGCATTCATATGCCTTTTTTGGCAAGGAACTGCGGTTTGTACTGCATATTGATGCAAGTTTAGCTTGCATATACCCATATTGAGATTAAAATCAGGACGAAATTTTGAAAACTTATTCAGTCGGGTTGTATGGGTATTGAATTAAACGCTATCGACAAGTCCTGGCACAAACAGCAGGTGCTGCAACAGGTATCCTTTTGCACCAACCCCGGCGAGACCTTGGTGCTGCTGGGCCCGAGCGGTGCGGGCAAGAGCTCGCTGCTGCGCATGCTGAACCTGCTCGACACCCCGGATGCCGGTACCCTGCGTATCGGCAAGAGTGAATTTTCTTTCCCTTCGACCCTGTCCAAAGGCGAGTTCGCCCGAGAAGCCCAGGCGCTGCGCCGCAAGGTGGGCATGGTGTTCCAGCAGTACAATCTCTGGCCTCATCTGACTGTGCTGGAAAACCTCATCGAGGCGCCCATCAAGGTGCTCGGCATGGGCAAGCAGGCCGCCATCGATAAAGCCGGCTATCTGCTGGCACAACTGCAACTCGCCGACAAGCGCGATGCCTGGCCCGCCCGGCTCTCCGGCGGCCAGCAGCAGCGCGTGGCCATCGCCCGGACCCTGATGATGGACCCCGAAGTACTGCTGTTTGACGAGCCGACCGCGGCGCTGGATCCCGAGATAACCAAGGAGGTCGCCCAGATCATCCGAGGCCTGGGTGAGACGGGGATCACCCAGGTGGTGGTCACTCACGAGGTCGATTTCGCCCGCAAAGTGGCCAGTCAGGTGATCTATCTGGAGCGGGGTCAGATTATCGAATCCGGCTCTGCCGCTATCTTCAGCTCGCCCCAGACAAGCCGTTTTGCCGAATTTCTGAATCACTGAATCCCTTCATTCTGACAAGGACAATCACATGAAAAAGAGCGTATTGCTGGCCGTGGCCATGGGACTGCTGAGCACCACAGTGGTGGCCAAAGAGATCAAGTTCGTCACCGAGGCGACTTATGCCCCGTTCGAATATCTGGATGACAAGAACGAGTTCCAGGGCTTCGACATCGACCTGGCTCGTGCCATCTGCGCTCAGGCCAAACTGGAGTGCAGCTTCCATAACCAGGCGTTCGACAGCCTGATCCCCAGCCTCAAGTTCCACCGCTTCGATGCTGCCATCGCCGCCATGGATGTGACGCCAGAGCGGGCCGCCCAGGTTGATTTCTCCGACATCTATTACGAAAACTCCGCCGTCTTCGTGGCCAAGAAGGACGCCTTCAAGGGGCCGGAAGAGTTGGTCGACAAGACGGTAGGCGTGCAAAACGGCAGCTCCCACCAGTCGTATCTGGTCGATAACTGGGTTAGCAAGGGCCTGCTGACAGTGCCTTACGCCAGCTACCAGAGCGCCTTCCTCGACATGATGAATGGCCGTACCGACGCCGTGTTTGCCGATACTGCTGTGGCCGCCGACTGGCTCAAGCAGCATAAAGAGTATGCCGCCATGGGCACCCCAGTCACCGACGCCAAATATTTCGGCACCGGGTTTGGCATCGCCGTGGCCAAGGGCAACAAGGAGCTGCTGACCCAGCTGAACAAGGGGCTGGCCGAAATCAAGGCCAACGGCACCTATCAGCAGATCTTCGACAAGTACTTCGCGCAGTAAGCCATGCTGAGCCTGCTGCTTGATGCAACCTGGATGACGCTGGGACTGGCGCTGGCCTCCCTGGCGGGAGGCATGGTGCTGGCGCTGGCATTCAGTGCCGCCGAACTGAGCGGCAAGCCCTGGCTCGGCTGGCCTGTTGCCACGCTGACCACGGTGATCCGCGGTCTGCCCGAGCTGCTGGTCGTGCTGTTCATCTACTTTGGCTCGACTCAGGTGCTGTTCCTCATCACAGGCGAGTACGTGGAGTTCAGCCCCTTTGCCTGTGGTGTGCTGGCGCTCTCCCTGCTGTTTGCCAGCTATGGTTGCCAGACCCTGCGTGGTGCCCTCAATGCGGTGCCTGCCGGTCAGCGCCAGGCGGCGCAGGCGTTGGGATTGGGACGGGGGCGGATCTTCTTTCGCATTGTTTTGCCCCAGGCCTGGCGTCACGCCTTGCCCGGGCTGGGCAATCAGTGGCTGGTACTGCTCAAGGATACCGCCCTGGTCTCCCTCATCGGGGTGAACGAGATGATGCGTCAGGCCCAGATGGCGTCGGCCAGTACCTACCAGCCCTTCACCTGGTATGCCACGGCAGCCCTCATCTATTTGGGGATCAGTCTGGTCAGCGAGGCGGGCCTCAAACAGGCGTCACGTTATAGCCGGCGCTACGGAGGTTAGGGATGCAAGACTATCTGATCACCCTGCTCGGTGGGCTTGGTACCACCTTGCAGCTGACCGCCTTGAGCCTGCTGCTCGGGGTGGCCATGGCCGTCCTGATGACCTGGGTGCTGGAGCGCCGCATCCCGTTGGCGACCCAGCTGGTGCAGGTTTGGGTGCTGATCTTTACCGGGACGCCGCTGCTCATCCAGATTTTTCTTATCTATTACGGGCCCGGCCAGTTTGAATGGCTTAAATCCGGGCCGCTCTGGCCGCTGCTCAAACAGCCCTGGTTCTGCGCCGTGCTGGCCCTTGGCTTCAATACGGCGGCCTACTCGACGCGGCTGTTCAAGGGGGCACTCGAAGCTATCCCAGCGGGGGAGGTGGAAGCCTGCCGCGCCTTGGGGTTCACCCCTGGCCAGACCCTGTGGATGAAGGCGCGCCATGCTGCCCGTCGCCTGGTCCCCGCTTATTCCAACGAGGTGATACTGGTGCTCAAGGGCAGCTCCCTGGCCAGTACCATCACCATCATGGACATCATGGGGCTGGCCCAGCGCCTCAATGCCCAGACCTATGACACCCTGGCGGTGTTCACCGTGGCAGGGGCCCTCTACCTCGGTATGAATGGTTTGTTAACAATTGGCTTTCGCTGGTGCGAACGCCGTGCCCTGGCTTTCCAAGGCTAGGCTCCTTATCTTGCCCCTCTGATTGAAGGAGAAACACAGAAAATCTGTGCTTCTCCTTCAATTTTTCACATTTACCTTCCTCTTTCGGCGCTGGCTGTTCCGTAGCTCACAGAACCTGTTATCGCAACTGTTATCAGATTGTTTTTTAGGGGGGGATCCTTTAAGGTTGGGCGCACAACAAGAAACAACCTTAAACCTGCTTAAACATGGAGTTGATCATGAAAGTTGCCGTTCTGGGTGCCGCCGGTGGGATAGGCCAAGCCCTTGCCCTGTTGCTGAAGAATCGCCTGCCTGCTGGCTCCGAATTGAGCCTGTATGATATCGCCCCCGTCACCCCGGGTGTGGCCGTCGATCTGAGCCACATCCCGACTGACGTGAAAGTAAAAGGATTTTGTGGTGAAGACCCTAGCCCTGCTCTGGTCGGCGCCGATGTTGTGCTGATCTCTGCCGGTGTCGCGCGCAAGCCCGGCATGGATCGTTCCGATCTGTTTAACATCAACGCCGGTATCGTCAAGAATCTGGTCGAGAAGTGTGCCGCATCCTGCCCGCAGGCCCTGATCGGCATCATCACCAACCCGGTTAACACCACAGTCGCCATTGCCGCTGAAGTGTTGAAGAAAGCCGGTGTCTATGACAAGCGCCGCCTGTTCGGGATCACTACCCTGGACGTGATCCGTGCCGAGACCTTCGTGGCCGAGGCCAAGGGCCTGAACGTTGATAAAGTGCGAGTCAACGTCATTGGCGGTCACAGCGGCGTGACCATCTTGCCGCTGTTGTCCCAGATTGAGGGTGCCAACTTCTCCGCCGAGGAAGTGGCTGCCATGACCAAGCGTATCCAGAACGCGGGTACCGAAGTGGTGGAAGCCAAAGCCGGTGGCGGCTCGGCGACCCTGTCCATGGGTCAGGCGGCTTGCCGCTTCGGTCTGTCGCTGATCAAGGGTCTGCAAGGCGAGGCCAACGTCATCGAGTGCGCCTACGTGGAAGGCAATGGCGAGCACGCCAGCTTCTTCGCGCAACCTATCCTGCTGGGCAAGCACGGCGTCGAGACCATACTGGACTACGGCAAGCTGAGCGCCTTCGAGCAGGAAGCGATGGATGACATGCTGGCCACCCTGAAAGCCGATATCCAGCTGGGTGTCGACTTCGTCAAGTAAAGCGCCTGATGATTGAAAAAGGGGAGCTCAGGCTCCCCTTTTCGTTATCTTGGCGCTGCGAATTGCCATCCGGATTTCATCCTGACTCAAGGGATGGCTCCCTGCGGCCGATACAGGAGAGCAGCAGGAGAACCCATGATGAACGTATTCCCCCTCATTGTCTTTACGTGTGCGCTGGCCGGTCAGGCTCAGGCAGTACCCAGTGACGCCAGTTCGGCCGACACCAGGTTGTTGGCTGCATCTGAACCGGCACCTGCCAAGGCGACAGTGTTGCCTGCCGAGAGTACCGCGACATCCAACTCTGGTCAGCCGCTCACCCAGGCCAAGGCCGCCACGCCATCCGCCTTGCCCGGTGCAGGTCTGCCCCAGTGGCCTGCCCCCATTAACCAGACCTCGGCGGCACCCGCCACCCTGGTCGAGGTCGTGGATCCTGCGACCAAGTTGCCTCCGGTCTCGGTGGCACCGTTGCAGGTTGTGCCCCTCTATCGTCAGGACGAGCTGCTCGACTGGATCGAGCAAGGCCGCCACCTCGAGCAGGTCAAGCAGGACAGGTGTCAGCTGACCCAGGATATAGAGGCGCGGGCCAATGTGATGAAGATCCCTTCCTATCAGTTTCTGTGGGGAGACATGCTGGCCTGGGGCGTCTGTGTGAAGCCCGATGCTGAGCAGGGGGTCAAGTTCCTATGGGCCGCGGCGGATCAAGGACTGGCTCCCGCATTGGAGCAGCTGGGCCGTTACTACTGGAAAGGGATACTGGTGCAGAAGGATCTGCTACGCGCCGAGACGCTGATGCGGGAGGCGGCGAGCCAGGGTTTGCTCAAGGCGCAGTTGGAGTGGATAGAGATGTTGCTGGCGGGGCTCGGCAGCCCTCTGGATTATGAGGAGGCCTACCAGTTGCTGCATGGTGCCGTGATCGGCGACAAGGCACTTCATGGCCGGGCGGCCAGCCTGCTGTCGCGTCTTGCCGCTCGCATGCCCGCCAATGCAGTGGCGCGGGCCAAGGCCATGGGTTGACTCTTTTTGCCCAGTGATGAGAAGAGGGCCCCTGTTTGCAGCAGGGGCCCTCATTTTATGGGAAAGTCAGCCGCCGTGCCGTGCAGGCTGTTTCCCCTTTTTGATATGGATACCTGACCCTTATAGATCTTGATGGGGGCCAAATACTTCGTAATGAAGGTGCTCGCCATTCACCCCGAGCTCCAGCAACTGCTGTTTGATGCTGGCCATGAAGGGCAGGGGGCCGCAGCAGTAGTAGTGCGCGTCATCGGGCAACAGGTCCCGTACCTGCGTCAGTGCCATGGTGCCGGTGAAGTCATAATCCTCTCCCGGCTGGTCCTGATCTGTCGGGACGCGATACCAGACCCGGCTGAGCAATTGTGCATGCTGGCGGCACTTGGTGTGGATATCCTGCTTGAAGCCATGCAATGCTCCCTGCTCGCAGGCATGGAGCCAGCGGATATTGGCGCCATGTCCCATCGCCAACAGCTGGTTGAGCATGCTCAGCATGGGGGTCTGGCCCACACCGGCCGAGATAAGCACCACGGCCTGATCGGATTTGGCCGTCAGCACGAAGTCCCCCGTCGGTGGCATCACCTCCACGACATCCCCTGGTTGCAGCTTGTCGTGGAGCAGGTTGGATACTTGTCCCTGGGATTCACGCTTGACGCTGATCCGGTAATTGCGCCCGTTGGGTGCATCGGAGAGGGAATATTGGCGGATCTCCTGATATGTCAGGTCGGGGTGCGCCAGCTTGAGGCTGAGATATTGGCCTGGCTGGAAGTCGAGGACAGGCAACCCATCGACCGGTGCCAGCACAAAGGAGGTGATGACCTCACTCTCGGCCTGTTTGTGCTCGATGACGAAGGCTCGGCCACCTTGCCAGCCACCGGGCTGCTCGGCCTTTTCCTGGTAGATCTCGCTCTCCCGGCCGATGAAAATATTGGCCAGCACCCCGTAAGCCTTGCCCCAGGCCGCCAGTACCTGTTCGGTGACCGCTTCACCGCCCAATTCTTTGAGCGTGGCCAACAGATGACTACCCACAATGTGATATTGTGCTGGCTGGATCAGGAAACCCGTGTGTTTGTGGGCAATGCGTTCCACGGCACCGGCGAGGGCACCCAGGTTGTCGATGTTCTTGGCATAGGCTGCGACGGCGTTGAACAACGCCAGCGGTTGGCCGCCACTGCGTTGATGAGCCAGGTTGAATACATCCTTTAGCTCGGGGTTATGGCGAAACATGCGCTGATAAAAGTGCTCGGTCAGGGCAGGCCCGGCCGATTCGAGCAGGGGAATGGTGCTTTTGATGACTGCGATGGTGGCTTGATCTAACATAGGACCTCTTAATTGAGCATTCAAAATGTCACTTAATAAGTGGCATCCTAGATGTTTATTTGATGAGGATCAATCCTCCCTCTTTCGCTTTGCGCTAAACAGGCATTATGAGACTGACAAGTTATACCGATTTTGGATTAAGAGCCTTGCTCTATCTGGCGACGCTGCCGGAGGGTGAGTTGTCGAGTGTCGCCAAGGTTTCTGCCTTGTATGGCGTCTCCCGCAACCACATGGTGAAGGTAGTCAATCAGCTGGTGAAGCTGGGCTATCTGCAATCCCAGCGTGGCAAGCATGGCGGCATTCGGCTGGCCTGTGCCCCTGATGCCATCAACATAGGGCAGGTGATCCGCGAGCTGGAAGGGAACCTGGATGGCATCGATTGCCACTCTCCCGTCTGCCACATTATCTCGGTTTGCCTGCTCAAAGGGGCATTGAAGGATGCCATGAATGCTTTCCTGGGGGTGATGGATGGCTATAGCTTGCAGGATTTGCTGGCCAATCGCGACGAACTGGTTCAAGTGTTCGGCGAGCTGATCCCGACCCTCACCATCGCTGCCGACGACAACGACTTCTGAGTCGGTTCCCGGTACGAAGAAGGGCTGCCTATGGGCAGCCCTTCTTCGTTTTGGCACTCAAGGCGCGGTCGGCATCAGTCGTCATCATCCTCGGCGGATGCTGGGCTGCGGTAGAACTGCGGCATGATGCGCGCCATGGTGACCATGTTATGTTCCACCTCGAGTATCTCTATGGGATAACCCGCCAGCCGTATGCCGATATTGGGCTGGGGGATCTCCTCGAGGTACTCCAGAATAACGCCGTTGAGGGTACGGGGGCCATCGGTCGGCAGATGCCAGTTCATCTCCTTGTTGAGCTCGCGGATGCTGACCGAGCCCTCGACCAGGAAGGAACCATCTGGCTGGGGATGGACTTCGTCACTCGGCGTGGGCGTCATGGAGGTGGTGAAATCACCGACAATCTCCTCAAGTATGTCGTCCAGGGTGATGAGTCCCTGGATGTCGCCATACTCATCGACGATGAGGCCGATCCGCTCCTTGTTGCGCTGGAACTTGGCGAGCTGGACATTGAGGGGGGTTCCCTCCGGAATGAAGTAGATCTCCTTGACCGCCCGCAGCAGGCTCGACTTGCTGAACTGATCCTTGGCGATGAGGCGCAGGGCGTCGCGGGCATGGAGGAAGCCGACGGCGTCATCTATGTTGTCGCGATAGAGCAGTATCTTGGTGTGGGCGCAGTGCACCAGCTGACGGAGTATGGTTTTCCAGTCGTCATTGATATCAATGGCGTAGATCTCGCTGCGCGGCACCATGATGTTCTCCACCGTCATCTTGTCGAGATCCAGGATGCTGAGCAGCATGTCCTGGTGACGCTGGGGGATCATGCTACCCGCCTCGTTGACTATGGTGCGCAGTTCCTCTGTGTTGAGGGAGTCACGCTGTTTGGGGGCAATCTTGAGCAGCTTGAGCAGACTGCTGGTGATGCCGTTGATCAGCCAGACGAAGGGGTAGAGCGGCACCATCAGCCCCTTGAGGATCCAGGAGGCCGGATAAGCAATCTTCTCCGGATACATGGCCGCCAGGGTTTTGGGCGTTACTTCACCGAAGATCAGTACCACTATGGTCAGGCCGAAGGTGGCCACGGCCACCCCGAAGTCACCAAATAGCCGGATACACACAATGGTGGCGATGGCGGATGCCAGTATGTTGACCAGGTTGTTGCCGATGAGGATGAGGCCGATGAGGCGATCCGGACGTGCCAGCAAGCGCTCTACCCGACGGGCAGCCTTGTGCTTGGTCTGTGCCAGATGACGCAACTTGTAACGGTTGATCGACATCAGGCCGGTTTCGGAGCTCGAGAAAAAAGCGGATAGTAAGATCAGAATAACGAGAACAATCAATAATGTGCTCGTTGATATGCTGTCCAAAAAGGGCTCCTGTTGGTGCTGGTTTATGAGTGATTTAGTTGAGCAGTACTTCTTTGACGAAGCGGCTGCCAAAATAGGCGAGGGTCAGTATTGCTGAACCTATCAGGCTCAGACTGATGACGCGGCGGCCACGCCAGCCACGGGTATGATGACCCCAGAGCAAAAACGCATAGACGCACCAGGCCAGAATGGAGAGCACTGCCTTGTGGGACTTGCCCTGGGCAAACATGTCCTCCAGGAAGAAGAGGCCGGATGCGATGGAGAGCGTCAGCAGGAAGAGACCGGCTGAGATGAGCTGGAACAGCCGTTTCTCCACCGTCATCAGGGGCGGCATTGCGGGCAACTGACTGAGCTTGCGGGACTTGAGCTGGCGGTCGAGGCAGGCCAGTTGCAAGGCAAACAGGCAGGCTATCATCAGCACCGAATAAGCCATCAGCGCCAGACCTATGTGCAGCAACAGCTGGGGATGGGCTTCCAGATGAGTGATGTAGCGGCTCGGGATCAGAGCGCTTGCCGTGAGCAACAGGGCCGAAAAACCGTAGACCACGGGCAGCAGGATCCAGCCGTTGAAACGGCGAGCTGCGCAGGTCATGAAGGTGCTGATGATAAGGCTCACCAGGGAGGCCACGTTCAACATGCTGAGATTCTGGCCCGAGTTGGTCTGTGTCACCTCGGCACCCAGGGTAATAGCATGGGCGATCAGGGCGAACGCAACACAGGCGAACAACTTGTGCTGCCCCGTCGGCTTGGCGCTCAGCAACAGATGCAGGGAGGCGATGATGGCCAGCAGGTAAAACGCCAGGGCCAGAACAGAGATCACGATCATAACCAGGTCGTTGTTGAACAAGCATTTAGGTGAACAAGGGAGGCAGTATACCCTGCGGGTGAGGTGCTCGCCAGTTGTGCAATCGGCAATCTGCCCATATATAGGAAGCAGGCCGTCGCAGTCGATGCGGCGAATAATCGTCCTCAGGCAATGGCTGAGGTATAATGCCGCCATTTACTATGCCAAGAACCGGAAAGCGTCATGTTTGAGAATTTGACAGAACGACTCTCGCGCACCCTGCGCAATGTCAGTGGCCGCGGGCGACTGACCGAAGAGAACATCAAAGAGACTCTGCGCGAGGTGCGCATGGCGCTGCTCGAAGCGGACGTGGCGCTGCCCGTGGTGCGCGATTTCGTGGCGCGGGTCAAAGATAGAGCCGTCGGCCAGGAAGTGGCCAAGTCCCTGAGCCCGGGCCAGGCCTTCATCAAGATAGTGCACGGCGAGCTGGTCTCCGTGATGGGCGAGGCAAACGAGCAGCTCAACCTGGCAGCCCAGCCGCCGGCCATCATATTGATGGCCGGTCTGCAGGGGGCCGGTAAGACGACCACGGTTGCCAAGCTCGCCAAGTTCTTGAAAGAGCGCAACAAGAAGAAGGTACTGGTGGTCAGTGCGGACGTCTATCGCCCCGCCGCCATCAAGCAGCTAGAGACGCTGGCCGGGGACGTCGGCGTTGACTTCTTCCCGAGCGACGCGACCCAGAAACCGGTGGCGATCGCCAATGCGGCCATCGATCACGCGCGCAAGAAGTTCTATGACGTAGTGATCGTGGATACCGCCGGTCGCCTGCACGTCGACAGCGACATGATGGACGAGATCCGCGATCTCCACGCCACCATCAAGCCGGTCGAGACCTTGTTCGTGGTGGACGCCATGACGGGTCAGGATGCCGCCAACACTGCCAAGGCGTTCAACGAGGCGCTGCCGCTCACCGGCGTGATCCTCACCAAAGCCGATGGTGATGCCCGTGGTGGTGCCGCGCTCTCCGTGCGCCATATCACCGGTAAACCGGTCAAGTTCATCGGCATGGGTGAGAAGATCGACGCGCTCGAGCCTTTCCACCCTGACCGTCTGGCATCGCGCATCCTCGGTATGGGCGATGTGCTCTCCCTCATCGAGGAGGTGGAACGCACCGTCGACAAAGAGAAAGCAGCCAAGCTGGCCGACAAGGTCAAGAGCGGCAAGGGCTTCGATCTGGAAGATTTTCGCGAGCAGCTGGCCCAGATGCGCAATATGGGCGGCATGATGGGCATGCTCGACAAGCTGCCGGGCATGTCCGGTCTGCCGGACAATGTGAAAGATCAGATGGATGACAAGCTCACCATTCGCATGGAGGCCATCATCAGCTCCATGACCCCGAAGGAGCGAGCTCATCCCGATCTCATCAAGGGATCCCGCAAGCGCCGCATCGCTGCAGGCTCTGGCATGCAGGTGCAGGATGTGAACAAGCTGCTCAAGCAGTTCACCGAGATGCAGCGCATGATGAAGAAGATGTCCGGCAAGGGCGGCATGCGCAAAATGATGGGCCAGATGAAAAACATGCTGCCACCGGGCTTCGGTGGTGGTGGTCGCGGCCCCTTCTAATCGGTATCATCCCCTCCGATGCAAGAGGCTCCCCCCGAGGGAGCCTCTGTTGTCTGCAGGCTGCGCAAAATTTGGCTGGTTCAGTTGCAATTGGCATGAATTCAAGTAGTATTACGCGGCTTATTTTAAGCTAGGGTTCGCGTGTTTGCGGGCCCTGTTCATTAGATGTTAATGAGGACGATATGGTAACCATTCGTTTACAACGTGGTGGCGCGAAAAAGCGTCCGTTTTACCAGGTAGTAGTTGCTGACAGCCGTAACGCCCGTGACGGTCGTTTCATCGAGCGTGTTGGTTTCTTCAACCCGGTTGCTTCTGGTTCCGCTGACAAGCTGAACCTGGACCTGGCTCGCATCGAGCATTGGGTTGGTACTGGTGCCACTGTTTCTGACCGTGTTGCCAAGCTGATCAAAGACGCTGCTAAAGCTGCTTAATCAGCCAAACGGTAGGGAGTTAAGGTGGATAAACCTATAGTTCTGGGCACCCTGGGTACCGTATACGGCATCAAGGGCTGGCTGAAAGTGAACTCCTTCACCGATGTTGCCGAAGCGATTTTCGATTACAAACCCTGGCTGATTCATCAGAACGGGGAGTGGCGTGAACTCAAGGTTTCGGCCTGGAAGCGTCACAACAAGGGTCTGATCTGCAAGCTCGATGGTATCGATGTGCGCGAGGATGCCCTGGCATTGACCAATGTCGAGATTGGCGTACCCGCCGATCAGTTGCCTGGTCTGCCCGACGGTGAGTTCTACTGGCGTGACCTGATAGGTTGCTCTGTGATGACCACCAAGGGATATGACCTTGGCAAGGTGACCGAATTGATGGAAACCGGCTCCAACGATGTGTTGGTGGTTGAAGCCAATGTAAAAGATGCCTTTGGCGCAAAGGAGCGGTTGATTCCGTTCCTGGAAGAGCAGGTGATCAAGAATATTGATCTGACTGCTCGCACAATCGAAGTTGATTGGGATCCTGGTTTCTAGTTTCCCGCGGTAACAGAGTATCGGAGGTTTCTTATGTGGATTGGGGTGATTAGCCTCTTCCCGGAAATGTTCCGAGCCATTACCGAATACGGGGTAACGGGTCGGGCCGTCAAGAGTGGCCTGCTGCAGATTGAGTGCTGGAACCCCCGGGACTTTACCCACGACAAACACCGTACGGTCGACGATCGTCCTTATGGTGGTGGGCCCGGCATGTTAATGATGGTTCAGCCGCTGCGTGATGCAATTCATGCGGCCAAGCAAGCGGCGGGAGACGGGGCGAAAGTCATCTATCTCTCCCCTCAGGGGCGCAAGCTGACTCAAGCGGGCGTAACCGAGTTGGCGACGGATCAGAAATTGATCCTGATTGCCGGTCGATACGAAGGTATCGATGAGCGCGTGATACAAACCGAAGTCGATGAAGAGTGGTCTATCGGCGATTACGTGCTAAGTGGTGGCGAGTTGCCTGCCATGACCCTGATCGATGCGGTTTCGCGTCTGGTCCCAGGGGTATTGGGGGATCAGGCCAGTGCCGAGCAGGACTCCTTTACGGATGGCTTGCTGGATCATCCCCACTACACTCGGCCAGAGGTGTTGGATGGATTGGCGGTGCCAGAGGCGCTGACAAGCGGCAATCACGAAGTGATTCGACGCTGGCGGCTCAAGCAATCGCTCGGACGAACCTGGCAACGTAGGCCGGAACTTATTAACAACCTAGCTCTGACTGACGAGCAAGAATCACTTCTTGCCGAGTATGTCCGCGAAGTGCGTGACAGCGTTAAGTAGAGTTTTCAGTTTATCCTAGGTAAGGAAAGACAATGAGCAAGATTATTCAGCAGCTTGAACAAGAGCAACTGCGTAGCGACATCCCGGCTTTTGCCCAGGGCGATACCGTACGTGTTCAAGTGCGCGTTAAAGAAGGTGGTAAAGAGCGTCTGCAGGCTTTCGAAGGCATCGTCATTGCCAAGCGTAACCGCGGTCTGCACTCTGCTTTCACCGTTCGCAAGATCTCCAACGGCGAAGGTGTTGAGCGTGTATTCCAGACTCACTCTCCGCTGATCCACAGTGTAGAACTGAAGCGTCGTGGTGATGTTCGCCGCGCCAAACTGTACTACCTGCGCAACCTGTCCGGCAAAGCTGCTCGTATCAAAGAGAAGCTCAACTAATTCAATTAGAATTGGTGTCGATTTATCGACGGATAGTGAAAAGGCTCGCCAATGGCGAGCCTTTTTTGTTGCTGGCGTTGGACCTGGAAGGCTAGGCGTCGACTCGCACCACTGAGTTGTCCCGCCCAAACGGGCCTGGCACGTACGCATCTGCCGCCCAGTCGTTATCGTAACGACTCTCTCCATCGGAGTGGACCAGTTGATAGCAGTACTCGAAGTGGCTGGGGCCATCGGTGGGGAGATTGAGGGTTGCCTTGAACTCGCCACTTTTCATACGCTTGAGCTCGATCGGCTGCCACTGGTTGAACTCTCCCAGCAGCAATACCTGTTCGGCTCCTTCGGCGGCAACTTTCTCCACTGCGAAGGTGACTTTGACTTCCGGACGGGACTTGAGGAACTGCTTATTGATAGGCATGACGCCTCCTTGTCATTGGCTACGAAGAAACCAGATTGGTTATTTTTATACCAATTTATGACAAGGTGACAGATAAAGTCTCATTTGGGCAAGGCGAAGTGGCGCATCAGCAGGGCATGGGTGAAGGGGATCTTGAGATAGAAGCCCCTGGGCAGGGTCATGATCGGCTGGCCTGCCCTGCCGATGGCGCGAGTCAGCGCCTTGCTGTTGGCGGCTTTGGGACGGAGTTGCATGACTTGACCATGGCGAGCACTGATCTGTTCCACCTCACCCAGCACTATCATGTCCATCAACTCCTCCCAGTCCTGGCGCAGCAGGGCATTCTCCTCGGCGCTGGGGATCCACAACAGTGGCATGCCGACCCGTCGCTCTCCTATCGGGATATCGCGGCTGCCTTCGACCGGGATCCAGAGCACCCGCGACAGCTTGTTGCGCACATTGGAGTCCTCCCAGCGCTGACCACTGATACCAACCAGCGGCGCCACGCAGACGAATGTGGTCTCCAGCGGCTTACCTTTTGGATCCACCGGTATTGTCTTGAGTTCTATGCCCAGCTCAGGGAAATCCTGTTCCGGCCTGCTGCCGGCACTGGCACCCAACTGCCACTCGATGAGCTGACCAACCCAGCCCTTGTCCCGGCGCAGGTCCCGCGGCACCTTGATGCCAGTCTTAGCCGCCAGCTGGGCCAGGGTGAAACCGGCGATGGCATGGGCACGGGCCAGCAACTCCTGTTCTGACTGGGGGGGCGTGGGTGAAGGCATGGGTTCTCCTGTGGTGAAGAGGGGGGATCCGTGATCCGATCGGGATCTGCTGATTTTATCAGCAGTGTGCCGAACGGAATAAGTAAGAGGGGCATAATGGAAGCCGCTTACTTATCATCATGATTTTAAATGATTTTGATGATGAAATCTGGCTTTGTTGTTATCAGGATCTTCATGTCATGAACTTGTCCAAGGGTTTGCCCTGCTTGTTACACATAGTTATCCACAGAAAACTTGGATAACTGATCTCCATGGGGAGCGCTTCCCACTTTAAGAGAAAAAAAATGTGATCCAACCGCTTTTTTGGCCGGGATCCTGGCGAGATAGAGGTCAGGCCTTGTGGATAAATCCATCTTGATGGATCTTTGAGCACCCAGACTTGTTCACAATCTGGATCCGGGATCCTGTGGTTGCAAAACCATGGATCTTGATCCAGTTGTTTATAGTTATTTATATGTATTTAAAGAAGTTATTCTTATCTCATCCAAGAGGGATATCACTGTTCGTCAGGGATCTCGTTTGTTAGTATGTGTGGGTATACCCGTTTGCTCACAGTGTTATGCACAGTTAGCGTGAGCAACTCCTGGATGAGGATCCCTGAGTTTGTTTATAACTTGGGTTGAAATAGAAAGTTATTCATGATTCGCGGGATGTAACCGCCGTTTGCTGCCAAGGGGTGAATGTGGAACAATCTCCTTATAGATTCAGCCTTTATAAGGTGATCACGTGATAGATGGTGACGGGTTTCGTCCCAATGTCGGCATCGTGATCTGTAACCGCGAAGGACAAGTTCTGTGGGCTAAGCGCTATGGACAGCACTCCTGGCAGTTTCCCCAGGGGGGAGTGGATGAGGGTGAGACACCAGAGCAGGCCATGTTTCGGGAATTGTATGAGGAGATTGGCCTCAAGCCCGAGGATGTGACCATACTGGCTATCAGCCGTAACTGGCTCAAATATCGCTTACCCAAACGTCTTGTCCGTTGGGACAGTTCACCGGTCTGTGTTGGCCAAAAACAGAAATGGTTTCTGCTGCAGTTGAATTCAGGTAGTGAGTCGCACATTCAATTTGGCTGTTATGGTCATCCTGAATTTGATGACTGGCGCTGGGTCAGCTTCTGGTATCCGGTTCGCCAGGTCGTCTCCTTCAAGCGGGAAGTGTATCGCCGGGTGATGAAGGAGTTTGCCCCGCTGGCGATGCCAGTGGCGCAGCAGGTCAGTAACAAGAAGGAAGGACGGCGCCACCGTTCTCGCTAAGGAGCAGAGTATTTGCTGACGGAATTGAGACGTATCGTCGAGAGCATGGCTCAGGCCAACACCCTCGAGCAGTCACTGGAAGCATTGGTGGGCCAGACCCGGCTCGCCATGCAGGTATCCTGCTGTTCCGTTTACGTCTCCGAACCCGAGGCTCGCTGCTACCGGCTGGCAGCCACTGACGGCCTCGCGCAAGCGGCCGTCGGCAAGACCACGCTGCCGTTCGAGCAGGGTATCGTCGGTTTGGTCGGTCAGCGCGAAGAGCTGATCAACCTGGCCGATGCCCCCTCCCACCCCAGTTTCAAGTTTCTACCCGATGTGGCAGAGGAGGCGTTTCGCTCTTTCCTCGGCGCCCCCATCATGCATCAGCGTCAAGTGGTGGGTATCCTGGTGGTGCAACAGAAAGAGAGCCGGCTCTTTGACGAGAGCGAGGAGTCTTTCCTTGTGACGCTGGCCGCCCAGCTGGCGGCCCGGATCGCCCATGCCCAGACCAAGGGCTGGTTGCAGAAAACCGACTGGAGCAAGCCACTGCGCGGCATTGCTGGCGCCAGTGGTATTGCCATTGCCAAAGCCTGGGTCTGGCGCCCGCGCAAGGCGCTCAATACCATCAACCCGCGCAAGGACGAGGATCACCAGGCTCAGTTGGCCCGTCTCGAGGAGGCGGTCGCAGAGGTACGGCACGATCTGGAGAGTCTGGCGCTGCGTTTTCGCGAGAGTTACAGCCAGGATTCGGTCGCCATCTTCGATATCTATCTGCATCTGCTCGATGATCCCAGCTATATCAAGCCAATCCGTCATAAGGTCAGCAAGGAACACTGGACTGCGGTCTCCGCGGTCAAGTTGGTCAGCGATCGCCTGATCGATCAGTTCCGGGGCATGAAGGATCCCTATCTGCGGGAGCGCTCCACCGATGTGAAGGACATAGCCCAGCGGCTGATCAGCCGTCTGGTGCAGAATGAGCCCGAACATTTCACCATAGGTGAACCCGTCATTCTGGTGGCGGATGAGGTGACCGCCACCATATTGGCCGAGATCCCGCGAGAGTTTTTGAGCGGTGTGGTGTCGCTCAAGGGGGGAACCAACTCCCACGCCGCCATATTGGCGCGGGCCATGGGCATCACTGCCATCATGGGGGTCGAGCTGCCGCTTGGTGACATAGGCGGCCGTCCGCTCATCCTGGATGGTTACAGCGGCGATCTCTTCATCGAACCCAGTGCGCTGCTGCTGACCGAATACCGCCAGTTGCTTGATGAGGAGCGGGCCCTCGACACGCTGGTTCGCACTGTCGATAACCTGCCGTCCGAGACGGCGGATGGCGTCAAGGTCTCCTTGCTGCTCAACGCCGGGCTCAGTGCCGACACCGAGATATCCCTCAATCAACTGGCCGACGGGGTTGGGCTCTATCGCACCGAAATCCCCTTCATGCTGCAAGACAGTTTCCCCTCGGAGATGGAGCAGACTGCGCGTTATCGCGGTATTCTCGAAACCTATCGCGACCGTCCCGTCTGCATGCGCACCCTGGATGTGGGGGGCGATAAACCATTGCCTTACTTCCCTATCGTCGAAGAGAACCCCTTCCTTGGCTGGCGGGGGATCCGGCTCACCCTGGATCACCCCGAACTGTTCCTGGTCCAGCTCAAGGCGATGCTGCGAGCAAGCGAAGGCTTGGACAACCTCACCATCATGCTGCCGATGATCAGCAGCGTGGGAGAGATAAAAGCCTCTCGTCGCCTGCTCGATCAGGCCTGGCGGGAAGTCTCTGAAGAGGCCGCGACCCGCGGGGCCGCCATCAATTACCCCAGCCTTGGCGCCATGATAGAGGTGCCTTCCGCCCTCTACATCTTGCCGGAGATGGCGCCTCTCATCGACTTCTGGTCTGTGGGCAGCAACGATCTGACCCAGTACCTGCTGGCGGTAGATCGCAACAATGCCCGGGTGGCCAACATCTATGATGCCTTCCATCCGGCGGTGATCCGAGCCTTGCAACTGCTGGTTGATGCGTCCCACCAATACAAAAAACCGGTGTCGGTCTGCGGCGAGCTGGCTGGCGATCCTGTCGGTGTCCTGCTGTTGCTGGCCATGGGTTATCGCCGGTTCAGCATGAATACCCACAACATAGCCCGCATCAAGTATGTGTTGCGCCAGTCGACGTTGAGCGAACTGACCAGCCTGCTGGCCGAGGGGCTCAAACACGACAATCCCCATGTGTTGCGTGGCCTGTTTGCCCGCTATCTGGAAGAACAGGGCCTGGGTGGCCTGCTGCGAGCAGGTCACAAGCCCTAACTGATTAACATCAAACCTTGTCCCCCTGCGAGATTGATCGCAAAATGCGGCTTTTCGTTTGACAGAGACGCTTATGCAGCACGATGGATATTGGGTTTTCTCACAGATTGATCCCATCGCATTCAGCCTGGGGCCGTTGTCGGTACGCTGGTATGGCCTCATGTACTTGGTCGGCTTCGCCTTTGCCATGTGGCTGGCTGGCCGCCGCGCCGATGCACCCAACAGTGGCTGGACCCGCAACGAGGTCTCGGATCTGCTCTTCTACGGCTTCCTCGGGGTGATCCTGGGGGGGCGAGTCGGTTACGTACTCTTCTACAACTTCGATCTCTTCCTGGCCGACCCTCTCTATCTGTTCAAGATCTGGACTGGTGGCATGTCGTTCCACGGCGGCCTGATTGGCGTCATTACCGCCATGATCTGGTTTGCCCACAAGACCCAGCGTCACTTCTTCACGGTTGCAGATTTCGTCGCGCCGCTGATCCCGTTCGGACTGGGGGTTGGCCGTATCGGCAACTTCTTGAACGGCGAGCTTTGGGGTCGCGTCACCGATGTGCCCTGGGCCATCATATTCCCGGAGGCAGGCCCCGAGCCGCGCCACCCATCCCAGCTCTATCAGTTTGCCCTGGAAGGGGTGGTGCTCTTCATCATCCTCAATCTGTTCTGGCGTAAGCAGCCGCCCCGGGGCGCCATTTCGGGGCTCTTCCTATTCTGCTACGGGTTGTTCCGCTTCCTGGTGGAGTTCGTGCGCCAACCCGATGCGCAACTTGGTCTTTATTTCCAGGAGATCAGCATGGGGCAGATCCTCTCCACTCCGATGATATTGGCCGGTGCCATCATGGTCTGGGCCGCCTACAAGCAGCCTCGCCTGTTCGGTAATGCCGCCAAGGAGGCAAAATGAGAGCTTACCTCGACTTGATGCAGAAGATCCTGGATGAGGGCACGGTCAAATCCGATCGCACCGGTACTGGCACGGTTTCTCTGTTTGGGCATCAGATGCGCTTCAATCTGGCCGAGGGATTCCCGCTGGTCACCACCAAGAAGTGCCACCTGAGATCCATCATTCACGAGCTGCTTTGGTTCCTCAATGGCGATACCAATACCGCCTATCTCAAGGAACATGGCGTCAGCATCTGGGATGAGTGGGCCGATGAGAACGGCGATCTTGGCCCTGTCTATGGCGCCCAATGGCGCTCCTGGCCGGCGGCTGATGGTACCGCTGTCGATCAGATCCAGAAGGCCATTGATGACATCAAGCAGAATCCGGACTCTCGCCGTATCATCGTCTCGGCCTGGAACGTGGGTGAGCTGGATAAAATGGCACTGGCCCCCTGTCATGCCTTCTTCCAGTTCTATGTGGCGGACGGCAAGCTATCCTGCCAGCTCTACCAGCGCAGTTGCGACGTATTCCTGGGGTTGCCCTTCAACATCGCCAGCTATGCCCTGCTGACCCATATGATGGCCCAGCAGTGCGATCTGGAGGTAGGTGACTTCGTCTGGACCGGCGGTGATGTACACCTCTACTCCAACCACATGGAGCAGACGGCGCTGCAACTCTCCCGGGAACCGCGCTCGCTGCCGCAACTGGTTATCAAGCGTAAACCGGACTCCCTGTTCGACTACCAGTTCGAGGATTTCGAGATCCAGGGATACGATCCACATCCTGGCATCAAGGCGCCCGTCGCCATCTAATATTAAGGCGCCTGCGGGCGCCTTTTTCATCCCTTCATTTATGCAATAACGTAGATATTCATTCAGTATGTAAGTCAGTGGCTGCCTGAGTTTTTCACTGGCATGTGCATGCTTATAGTCGCTTATTGGTGTTTTGCTTTCGGTTTTTCCGTTGATTTAGGCTGTAAGAAACGATTTTTCATTGTTCTAATCCCTGTCTAGACTGGATCCAATAGAATTTTGGGGGGATAGCTTGACCATGAGTGATGTATTTAAACGCTTTCTGAAACTGGAGTCCGCTTCGGGGATTATTCTGATCCTGGCGGCGCTGGTTGCTATCTTGCTTGCCAACTCCAGTCTGGCCGATGCCTATCAGGCCTTCCTCAATACCCGGGTCCAGGTGCGCATCTCGGCGCTGGACATCAACAAACCCCTGCTGCTCTGGATCAACGATGGCTTCATGGCCATTTTCTTCCTGCTGGTCGGGCTGGAGGTGAAGCGGGAGATGATGGAAGGGGCGCTCTCTTCCAGGGAACAGGCGACCTTCCCGGCCATTGCTGCCGTGGGGGGCATGCTGGTGCCTGCCTTGCTCTACTCCTTCTTCAACTATTCGGATGAGGTGACCCGGGCTGGCTGGGCCATACCGGCGGCCACCGACATTGCCTTCGCCCTCGGCGTTATGGCTCTGCTAGGCAAGCGGGTACCCACCAGTCTCAAGGTCTTCCTGCTGGCGCTGGCCATCATGGACGATCTGGGCGTCATCATCATCATCGCTCTCTTCTACACCCAGCAGCTGTCGTTGGCGGCATTGGCCGTGGGACTGGTGGCAACCCTGACGCTGGTATGGATGAACCGCCGCGGAGTGGATCGCATCTCCCTCTACATGTTGGTCGGGTTGGTGCTCTGGGTGGCCGTGCTCAAATCCGGCGTCCATGCCACGCTCGCCGGGGTGATCGTCGGTTTCCTGATCCCTCTCAAGGGAGAGCGTCACCTCTCGCCGCTCAAACATCTGGAACACCAGCTCCATCCCTGGAGTGCCTACCTGATATTGCCCCTGTTCGCCTTTGCCAATGCGGGGGTCTCCCTCGATGGCATTGGGCTGGATACCCTGCTCAGCCCTGTACCCATGGGCATCATGCTGGGTCTGTTCGTAGGCAAGCCACTGGGGGTATTCACCATCAGCTGGCTGTCGGTGCGTCTGGGCCTCGCCCAGTTGCCACCCGGGGTTAACTTCCGCCAGATCTTTGCGGTCAGCATCCTGTGCGGCATCGGGTTTACCATGTCGATGTTCATTGCCTCCCTGGCATTCGAGCACGGCGGCATGGACTATGGCAGCTACTCGCGCCTGGGCATACTGGTTGGTTCCACCCTGGCTGCCGTGGTGGGCTATGTTGCCTTGCGCTTGTCCCTGCCCAAGGGGATCGCCGACCAGAGTACGGAGGGGTTATGAAGAAAACATTGATGGTATTGATGCTGCTCGGGCCTGCCACGGCCTGGGCCAGCGGGCTGGAACAATGCAAGCAGGATGCCGTTTCGCCTGACTGCTCCGCTTATCTCGATGGCGTAGTGGATGGCGCCCTGGGCATGGGAGATCAGCAAGCTCGTGCCCGTTTTGGGGAAACCTTCCAGGAGCGGGCGCTGCGCAGCCGGGTCGGTGAGCGACTCAAGCATGACAACAAACGCTACTGTGGCCAGCGTCGACCCGATGCCGCCAAGTTGAAACAGACCTTGATTAACCAGTTCGCGGCAAACAAGGTTGACTCGGTCAGTGACATGTATGACATTCTGGCGGTTGAACTCAGCTGCTACCGGAGTCCGCGCAGCGCGGAAACCCTATCGGATGTCACACCTTAACTACAATCACCTCTATTATTTTTGGATGACTCAGAAGAAGGGCTCCGTCACTCAGGCGGCGGAGGCTCTTTTCCTGACGCCCCAGACGGTTACTGGCCAGATCAAGTTGCTGGAGCATCGGCTGGGGGGCAAGTTGCTCAAGCGCAAGGGGCGCTCTCTTGAGGCCACCGAGTTGGGGCAGTTAGTGTTTCGTTACGCTGACAAGATGTTCAGCCTCTCCTACGAGATGCTGGATATCGTCAATTACCGCAAGGAGAGCCAGATACTGTTCGACGTCGGTATCGCCGATGCACTCTCCAAGCGCCTGGCTAGCCGTGTGCTGCTCTCCGTCATACCCAATGATGGCTCCATCCATCTGCGCTGCTTCGAATCGACCCACGAGCTGCTGCTCGAACAATTGAGCGAGCACAAGCTCGACATGATCCTCTCTGACTGCCCAGTGGACTCCAGCCAGCATGCTGGCCTGCTTTCCAAACGACTCGGTGGCTGCGGGGTCAGCTTCTTTTGCAAGGCACCGCTGCCGGAAAAGCCTTTTCCCGCTTGTCTGGAGGAGCGCAAGTTGCTCATCCCGGGTCGCCGCACGGCCATGGGACGTCAGCTGACCCAGTGGTTTGAGCAACAAGGTATCTCCCCCAGTATTTTGGGGGAATTTGATGATGCCGCGCTGATGAAGGCTTTCGGCTTCTTCAATCAGGGCATCTTCATGGCACCCACTATCTACCGGGAAGAAATACTGGAGGGGGAGGGCGTCATGCTGCTCGGCGAGACCCAGGATCTGATGGAGGAGTATTACGTCATCTTCGCGGAACGCATGATCCAGCACCCTGCGGTCAAGCGGGTATGCGAGAGTGATTTCTCTTTCCTGTTTGCCGGACAGGAGAATTTTTCCACCATACAGCCGGCCAGCCTGTCGTTTTAAATTGAGGCCAGTCAAGGTATTATCCCGACTTGCGTCAAGAGGAGTACGGCATGGATCTGGAAGCGATGGAAGCGAATGCGGGGAGGGCGGTGGCCTTGCTCAAGGCGCTGGCCAACGAGAGAAGGCTGTTCATTCTCTGTCAGCTGCTGGACAAGGAGTTGTCGGTCGGCGAATTGAACGAAGTCCTTGGCTTGAGCCAGTCAGCATTGTCACAACATCTGGCGGTACTGCGGCGAGATGAGCTAGTTGAGACGCGAAAAGAGGCCCAGACGGTCTATTATTCGCTACGCAGCCATGAGGTGCGCGAGATGATAGGTTTGTTGCACAAACTTTACTGCACGACAGATAAATAAAAAACCGGCACTGAGGCCGGTTTTTTTTGCTTTATTCAGCCGAAGCTGATTAAGCCATAGCTTTGATCTGGGCAGACAGGCGGCTCTTGTGACGAGCAGCTTTGTTCTTGTGGATCAGGCCTTTGGTAGCCATGCGATCCATGATCGGCTGAGCGGTAGCGAAAGCAGCAACGGCAGCAGCTTTGTCGCCAGAAGCGATTGCAGCAATTACTTTCTTCAGATAAGTACGGGTCATGGAACGACGGCTAGCGTTGTGTTGACGACGTTTCTCTGACTGAATCGCGCGCTTCTTAGCAGATTTGATATTAGCCAAGGTAAAACTCCTAAAACTGTCTTAGCGAGTGTATTGAAAAGGCCCGGAAATATGCCTTCTCAACCACATATTGTCAAATGATTTGTGCAAATAAACACCGCCCCCCGGTGGTGTGTCAGTTGGGAGGCGGTTAAACTGTCGGCCGATTCTAGCAGCATTCTTTTCATTCTGACAGTTCCAGAGGCCTCGTCTTGAGTAAGAAATTGATCAAATCCGGTATGATAGTGTCCTCAATGACACTGGTATCCCGCGTGATGGGCTTGGTTCGCGATGTGGTTATCGCCAATCTGCTCGGCGCAGGAGCGGCTGCCGATGTCTTCTTCTTTGCCAATCGCATTCCCAACTTCCTGCGGCGGCTCTTTGCCGAAGGTGCCTTCAACCAAGCCTTCGTCCCGGTCATGACCGAGTACAAGAAAAATGGCGATGAGCGGGAGGTGCGCGAGTTGCTTGCGGCGGTGGCGGGGACCCTTGGTGGCATAGTGACCATAGTGACTCTGTTTGGGGTGCTGGGCTCTGGCGTGTTGACTGCCCTGTTTGGCTGGGGCTGGTTCTGGGATTGGTTGCATGGTGGCCCGGCGGCCGAGAAGTTCGAGCTGGCCAGTTTGATGCTCAAAATAACTTTTCCTTATCTCTGGTTTATCACCTTCACCGCCATGGCGGGGGCCATCCTCAATACCTTCGGCCGCTTCGCCGTCTCCTCTTTCACTCCCGTCTTTCTCAACATCACCATGATAGCGTCGGCCTGGTGGATAGCGCCGCTGATGGAGAGGCCGGAGCTCTCCCTGGCGATCGGGGTCTTTTTGGGCGGCCTGGTGCAGTTTCTATTCCAGTATCCTTTCCTGCGCCAAATCAACATGCTGGTATGGCCCAAGTGGGGCTGGCACCATCCTGGGGTGGTCAAGATCCGCACCCTGATGATCCCGGCACTGTTCGGGGTATCGGTCAGCCAGATCAACTTGCTGGTCAACACCATGCTGGCCTCTTTCCTCGCGACCGGGGCCATCAGCTATCTCTACTACTCGGATCGCCTGCTGGAATTCCCCTTAGGCCTGTTTGCAGTGGCCATCAGCACAGTCATCCTGCCTGCGTTGGCCAAGAAGCATGTGGATTCAGATCCCGCCGATTTTTCCCGCACCATGGATTGGGGGGTGCGCATGGTGATGCTGCTCGGCCTGCCGGCCATGATAGGGATTGCCATCTTGCGTGAACCCATACTGCGGGTGCTCTTCATGCGCGGTGAGTTCGGTCTGCACGAGGTTGCCATGTCCAGCGCCAGTCTGCTGGCGTCGACCACTGGCCTGCTCTCCCTGATGCTGATCAAGGTGCTGGCCCCCGGCTACTATGCACGTCAGGACACCAAGACCCCGGTGCGGATCGGCATCATGGCCATGGTGACCAATATGGTGTGCAACCTCATCTTCATCTACCCCCTCGGCTATGTGGGATTGGCGCTGGCGACCGCCTGTGCCGGCACCCTGAACGCAGCCCTGCTGTTTAAAGGCCTCTATCAGCAGAGTGTCTATCGTCCATCCCGTCAAACCGGGGTCTTCTGCCTCAAGTTATTGGCGGCGACCTTGATGATGGGGGGCCTACTTGGCTACCTGTCACCGGATCTTGCCCAATGGGGGGCTTGGAGCATGGCCAAGGCCAGTTGGGAGCTGACGCTGTTGTTGCTGATGGGAGGCGGCGTCTACGGGATCTGCCTGCTGATGCTCGGAATTCGACCACGACACCTGAAATCCAGCCGCGAGGGCTGATCCAGACCGCTGCCTGATATATAATCCGGCGATTTCGACAGCAGCAGAACACAAGGCACTGATGGAGCTTATCCGCGGTATTCACAATCTCAAGCCCCGTCACGAGGGCTGTGTGTTGACCATTGGCAACTTTGATGGGGTCCATCAGGGTCACCAGGCGGTGTTGACGCGCTTGCAGGAGAAGGCTGCCGCTCTTGGGCTGCCAGCCTGCGTCATGCTGTTTGAGCCTCAGCCCCTGGAGCTGTTTGCAGGGGATGACGCGCCCGCTCGCCTCTCCCGCCTGCGAGAGAAGGTAGAGGCGCTGGCGGCACTGCACATAGACCGCCTGCTTTGCGTGCGTTTTAGCCGCGAGTTTGCCGCCCAGTCCGCCGACATCTTTATCAAGCAGCTGCTGGTCGAGAAGCTCGGGGTTCGCTACCTGGTGGTGGGGGATGATTTCCGCTTCGGTAAGGGCCGGGAGGGGGATTTTCAACTGCTGCAACAAGCCGGACGCCGTCACGGTTTCGAGGTGGTCAGCACCCAGAGCTTCCAGCTTGCCCGCCAGCGGGTCAGCAGCACCCTAGTGCGGGAAGCCCTCAGCGCGGGCCGCCTGGCCGAGGTGGAACTGATGCTCGGTCGTCCCTATGCCATCACTGGCCGGGTGGCTCATGGTGACAAGCTGGGACGCACCATAGGTTTTCCGACGGCCAACCTTGCCCTCAAGCGCCGGGTCAGCCCGGTCGGTGGCGTGTTTGCGGTGGAAGTGGTATGTTCCGGCAATCTATTCCCCGGCGTTGCCAATGTGGGTGTGAGGCCGACATTGAGCGGCTCGCAGGCCAGATTGGAAGTACATTTATTTGATTTTTCTGGCGATCTCTACGGTCAACAGGTCAAGGTGCTGCTTCGCCACAAACTGCGCGAAGAGCAAAAATTTGCCTCTTTCTCCGCCTTGAAAGAGCAGATCGAACGAGATGCCCAGGCAGCCCGAGCCTGGTTTGGGCTGCCGTTATTCAATTTACCCAGCACTCTTTTAGAAAAGAAGGGAACCCAGGACTGATGAGCGACTATAAACACACCCTGAATCTTCCGGAAACCGAGTTCCCGATGCGTGGCGATCTGGCCAAGCGCGAACCCGGTATGCTCAAGCGTTGGTACGATCAGGATCTCTACGGGGCAATTCGCCGCGCCAAAGCGGGCAAGCCTTCATTCATCCTGCATGACGGCCCTCCCTATGCGAACGGCAGCATTCACATTGGTCACTCGGTCAACAAGATCCTAAAAGACATCATCATCAAGTCCAAGGGGCTGTCCGGTTTCGACTCCCCCTATGTGCCGGGTTGGGACTGCCATGGTCTGCCCATCGAGCTGAAAGTGGAAGGCAAGGTTGGCAAGCCTGGCGTCAAGGTTTCCGCTGCCGAATTCCGCGCCGAGTGTCGCAAGTACGCCAAGACCCAGATTGAGGCCCAGAAGACCGACTTCGTCCGTCTGGGTGTGCTGGGGGATTGGGAGAAGCCCTACCTGACCATGGACTTTGGCACCGAAGCCAACATCATCCGCTCCCTGGCCAAGATCGTCGACAACGGCCATCTGCACAAGGGCTCCAAGCCGGTGCACTGGTGTACCGACTGTGGCTCCGCCCTGGCTGAAGCCGAAGTGGAATATTACGACAAGGACTCCCCCTCCATCGATGTGCGCTTCAAGGCCGTCGACGAGGCTGACGTGGCAGCCAAGTTCGACTGCGCCGAGGGCCATTATGGCCGTGGCGCGCTCTCCGTCGTTATCTGGACTACCACCCCCTGGACCCTGCCGGCCAACCGCGCCGTCGCGCTGCATGCGGATCTGGACTATGCCCTGGTCCAGGTTGAAGGTGAGCACCCGGAGCGCCTGATCCTGGCCGCCGACCTGGTCAAGGACGTGATGGACCGAGCCGGTATCGATCACTTCCACAATCTGGGTTATGCCAAGGGCACGGCCCTTGAGCTGCTGCGCTTCAAGCACCCCTTCTACAGCTTCGATGTCCCTGTGGTACTGGGTGAGCACGTTACCCTCGATGCCGGTACCGGCGCGGTGCACACTGCGCCTGGTCACGGTCAGGAAGACTTCGTGGTCGGCCAGAAGTATGGTCTGGAAGTGGCTAACCCCGTTGGCAGCAATGGGGTTTATCTGCCGGATACCCCGTTGTTCGCCGGTCAGCATGTCTTCAAAGCCAATACCGCAGTGGTAGAAGTGCTCAAGAGTCATGGCGCTTTGCTCCATCACAAGGTGTTCAACCACTCCTACCCGCATTGCTGGCGTCACAAGACCCCGATCATCTTCCGTGCCACCCCCCAGTGGTTCATCAGCATGGAGCAGCAAGGGCTGCGCAAGCAGGCGCTGGCCGAGATCGAGCGCATCGAGCAAGATGGCATCGCGCAGCAGGGTCAGAGCGGCTGGGTACCGGCCTGGGGCAAGAACCGCATCCAGGCCATGGTCGAGAATCGCCCGGACTGGTGTATCTCCCGTCAGCGTACCTGGGGTGTGCCCATCTCCCTGTTCGTTCACAAAGAGACCCAGCAGCTGCACCCGGAATCCGTGCACCTGATGCACGAAGTTGCCAAGCGGGTCGAGCAAGAAGGCATCCAGGCCTGGTGGGATCTGGACAAGGCCGATCTGCTGGGCAGCGATGCCGACAACTACGACAAGGTGCCTGACACCCTGGATGTCTGGTTTGATTCGGGCTCGACCCACTCCTCTGTGGTCGCTGCACGCCCCGAGTTCAACGGCCACTCCGCCGATCTCTATCTGGAAGGTTCGGATCAGCACCGTGGCTGGTTCATGTCTTCCCTGATGATAGGGGTGGCCATGAATAACAAGGCGCCCTACAACCAGGTGCTGACTCACGGCTTCACCGTCGATGGTCAGGGTCGCAAGATGTCCAAGTCCATCGGTAATGTGGTCAGTCCTCAGGATGTGATGAATAAGCTGGGTGCCGACATACTGCGTTTGTGGGTAGCCAGCACCGACTACACCGGCGAGATGACGGTCTCCGACGAGATCCTCAAGCGTAGCGCCGATGCCTATCGCCGTATCCGCAATACCGCCCGCTTCCTGCTGGCCAACCTCAGCGGTTTCAATCCGGCAACCGACATGGTGGCGCCTGCCGACATGGTCGTGGTGGATCGCTGGGCCGTGGGCCGGGCTCAGGCTGTCCAAGCCGAGATCATCGAAGCTTATGAGTCCTACAACTTCCATGGCGTGACTCAGAAGTTGATGCAGTTCTGCTCCATCGAGATGGGTTCCTTCTATCTGGATGTGATCAAGGATCGCCAGTACACCGCCAAGGCCGATGGTCTGGCGCGTCGCTCCTGCCAGAGTGCCCTCTACCACATCGCCGAGGCCATGGTTCGCTGGATGGCGCCCATCATGAGCTTCACCGCCGATGAGATCTGGGCTCTGCTGCCGGGTGAGCGTACTGAGTTCGTGTTCACCGAAGAGTGGTATGACGGCCTCTATGGCCTGGCTGCCGGTGAGCAGATGGGGGATGAGTTCTGGGCCGAAATCCTGACCGTGCGCGGTGAGGTGAACAAGGCCCTGGAAGCCGCCCGTGGTGAGAAGCGTATCGGTGGTTCTTTGCAGGCCGAGCTGACCCTGTTCGCCAAGCCTGCTCTGGCCGAACGTCTCAATGCCCTGAGCGACGAGCTGCGTTTCGTGCTGCTCACCTCCAAGGCCAACGTGGTCCTGGCAGACCGCATGCCGGAAGGCAGCGTTGCGACCGAGCGTGACGATTTGTGGCTGAATGTGGCCCAGTCTGCGGCCGCCAAGTGCGATCGCTGCTGGCACCATGTGGAAGACGTGGGCACCATAGCCGGTCACGAAGAGATCTGTGGCCGCTGCGTTAGCAACGTTGAGGGTGACGGCGAAGCTCGTCAATTTGCCTGATGAAGATGACTCATGAAAAGAGTGGCCTGCGCTGGCTGTGGCTGGCGGTTGTGGCCTTCATGCTTGACCAGGCGACTAAGTTGGCCGTGGTCAAGATGCTGCCGTTTGGCTACCCGGGGGTGGAGATTGCCCCCTTCTTCAATCTGGTGCATGTCTACAACAAAGGGGCGGCATTTAGCTTCCTGGCCGATCAGGGGGGCTGGCAGCGCTGGTTCTTCGCTCTGTTGGCCTTTGCTATCTGTGGCCTGCTGATGCATTGGCTGCGCAAGCAGCCGGTGACCATGCGCTGGAGCGGTATCGCCTATTCCCTGATCATCGGCGGGGCCCTTGGCAACGTCTTTGATCGGCTGGTACTGGGTCATGTGGTCGATTTCCTCGATTTCTACTGGCAGCGTTCCCACTGGCCTGCGTTCAACTTGGCTGACAGCTTCATCTTCATCGGTGCGACCATGATAGTGCTGGAAGGTTTTCGAGGCGAAAAGGCGGCGAACAAGCAAGGCAAGGAGTCGTTATGAGCAAGCTCATCAGCCATGACAGTACTGTGCTGTTCCACTTCACCATCAAGCTGGAAGATGGCTCCGTCGCCGACAGCACTCAGTTGCACGGCAAACCGGCCCGTCTGACCATGGGGGATGGCAGTCTGACTGATACCTTTGAGCAGTGCTTGCTGGGCCTGCGGCAAGGGGAGGCCAAGAGCTTCACCTTGGCGCCGGAGCAGGCATTTGGTCTGTCCAACCCGGACAACATCTATCATCTGGACAGGGCCAAGTTCGGCGCGGATGTGGAGCCCAAGGTTGGCGCCATCATCGTCTTCGACCAGCCCAATGGCGGCGAGCTGCCCGGCATAGTGCGGGCGGCGGAAGGCGCGTCGGTGACGGTTGATTTCAACCATCCACTGGCGGGACATACCGTCACCTTCGAGGTGGAAATCCTGGCCGTTGATGATGTGAAAGAGGTGCTCTGATCGTGGATATTCTGCTGGCTAACCCCCGTGGTTTCTGCGCGGGTGTCGATCGTGCAATCAGCATAGTCGAGAGCGCGTTGGAAAAATTCGGTGCTCCCATCTACGTGCGCCACGAGGTGGTACACAACCGCTATGTAGTGAACAAGCTCAAGGACGCGGGTGCTGTTTTTGTCGAGGAGTTGGATGAGGTGCCGGATGACAGCATCGTCATCTTCTCGGCCCATGGCGTGGCCAAGACAGTGCGCGAGATGGCAAAATCCCGTGCTCTCAAGGTGTTCGATGCCACCTGCCCGCTGGTGACCAAGGTGCATATGGAAGTCCACCGTGCCAGTCGCAAAGGCTCCGAGGCCGTGCTCATCGGCCATGCAGGCCATCCTGAGGTGATCGGCACCATGGGACAGTATGAAAACCCTGAGGGCGGCATGTATCTGGTGGAGACGCCGCAGGACGTGGCCAATCTCAAGGTGAAGAACCCGGATGATCTCTGCTTTGTCACCCAGACCACCTTGAGTGTGGATGAGACCTCGGATGTCATCGATGCACTGCGCAAGCAGTTCCCCAAGATCCAGGGGCCGCGCAAGGACGACATCTGCTACGCCACCCAGAACCGCCAGGATGCGGTGCGGGAGATGGCCGGGCTGGTGGAAGCCATGCTGGTGGTCGGTTCGCGCAACTCCTCCAACTCCAATCGCCTCCGTGAGCTGGCCGAGAAAGTGGGGGCCCGTGCCTACCTCATCGATGATGCTTCCATGATAGATCCTGGCTGGCTGGAGGGGGTCAAGGCCATAGGCGTTACTGCTGGCGCCTCGGCTCCTGAGGTGTTGGTGAAGAACGTCATAGCCCGCCTGCGTGAGCTGGGCGGCAAGATCGTTGCGGAACACCCGGGGCGCGAAGAGAACGTGGTGTTCGAAGTGCCCCCTGAACTTAGAATTATTTAGTTAGCCCTGATCAGGCTTAAGAACAAAGTGTGAAGATACTGACGCCAGGTTTGTTGCAATGACAAATCTGGCGTTAGACTAAGAAATATTCAATCGCCAAGGATGGGTCATGATTGGGTCTTTTCGAGGTTTTTCTCTCATTGAACTGATGATCGTGGTCGCCATAGTGGCGATCCTCGGTGCAATCGGTTACCCCTCTTATCAGCGCTATGTGCTGTCTAGCCACCGTGTTGAAGCCAAAAAGATGCTGTTGGATGCCGCTAACCGGCAAGAAACCTATTTTATGGACTTTAACCGCTATACCTCAGCGGCTGGCTCTCTCAACATTCCTGACGTTTCTGATTCCGGCTACTACCATCTGGTGATCTCTGCCGCAGCGAATAGTTACATTCTGTTTGCAACGGCATCAGGTGCTCAGGGGAGAGACAGTGACTGCATTATCTTTTCCCTCGATCAAGATGGTGCTACACAGGCAGAAAATCTGGCCGGGAATCAAAACGATGAATGTTGGTAAGAGATAATGTTAACCACCACTCCTCCGAGAAGATGTCAATCCCAGCGTGGTTTTAGCCTGCTGGAAGTGATGATTGCCGCTGTGATCCTCTCTTTTGGGTTACTGGGTCTGGTGGCCATGCAGGCCACTGCCAAATTCTCCAGTTACGAATCCCGTCAACGCACTATTGCCAGCTGGCTCGCCAACGATCTGGTCGAGAGGGTGAGGATCAACAAAGATAGCTGGTCGGGTCAAACAGTTGACCTGATCTCCGGAGGCACTAATCAGGCCCTTCCTGGATGCGCCAACGCTGATGGCACCATGGCCGCGTGCAGCCGCAGCGACTTGCGCAACCTAGACCTCTTTTACTGGCAACAGTCGCTATTGGGCGCCGGGGTATCGGGGGCAGCCTCTTCCTTGCAGGCCCCTGTAGGCTGCGTAATACGGGGTGCTAACAATAGTCTCACTGTCGGTATCTTCTGGCGTGGCAAGGAGGCGCTGTCCGATGGAGCCAGTGCCGTGGCCGATGTTCGGGACGACTGTGGGGTGGATGATGTGGAAGATAACCAAAGGCGTCAGTTTGTCCTGACGACGACGCTATGAAGTCCGGGGGATTCACGTTGATTGAGTGGCTGATCGCCATGGTGATTGGCGTGTTTCTGGTGGGCGGCGGACTGAGTATCTTTGTGGTGTCTCGATCCACTACCGAAGACTCCTTTGACCAGAGTGAACTGCAGGAAAATGGCCGAGTGGCAATGCGCTTGTTGACCCAGGATCTGAAATGGGCTGGCTTCTGGGGCGATTATACTGGTCTGCCTATGACGATAGGGCAGGGAGTGGCACTCAGCGCTGGATCTATCATTGCCAGCGCGAGTGATTGCCTTGATGAGTTGGGACGCGGTAGCTTGCCGTCTGCGACAGGCTCTATGCGTCCGCTTTGGGTAGTGCGTGTTGATAATAACAAGCTAATAGCAGGTGGGGCCTTTGCCTGTATTCCCGCAGCGTCACGCATGGCTAATACTGATGTTGTCAGTATAAAACGCTTGATTGGTCGCCCTTTGGCCGATGGGGTAGCCACCGGAAACCGTTTTTACCTTGCGACAACAACTCAAACTGCCCAGATGTTTAAAGGGGGTGAGGTTGTGCCAAGTGATGCTGCCATGCCAGCGCGTCAACTATGGGAATACCAGCATTTTGTCTATTACCTCTCCCCAAATACAGCGACAGGTAATCCAGAGCTGAGAAAGCGTTACCTGACCGCAAATGGTGGGTCACTTCTCATTGGTGGTGCCATGGCTGAAGGGATCGAGAGGCTGAGTGTGCTGTTTGGTGTTGATGATAGCCTGGTACCGGACGGAACTATTGAGCGATATGTAGCGACAAATAATGTGACTGACCAAGAGTGGAGTGAGGGGCGTGTTATTGCCGCCAGAGTCTTTATTCTGGTGCGATCGCTACGCGCTTCGACCAGTTATGTAAATAACAATACCTATCAGGTTGGCACTGTCAGCGTGCAAGGGAATGGCGATGGCTTTCGTCGGCTGCTATTGGAGAGTAGCGTTTCCCTGCGCAACCCGGCGATGATCTTGGGGGGAGGGGCATGAAAACCCAGCGTGGTGTGGCGTTGATTGTTGCACTCTTTATCCTGCTGCCGTTGACCCTGATTGCCGTGGTGGTCATGCAGTCATCAGGCCAAGATCTCAAGATGGCGGGCTCTGCCGCCAGTTTACGTCAGGCTGAACATCAGCTTGAGGGAGTCATTGAGGCGGCCATGCGAAGCAACAATCTATCGACTCTGATCGCTAATATGGGCGCCAGTGCGGCTGTCAGTGTAAACAGCAGCAATGTCTCGACATCAGTTTCCTTGATAGATCGCTCAGAAACTGTGTGTAAACGAAAGTTCGATGCCAGCAGCCAGAATGTGATACCCGCCTGCAAATATGCTGAGATGCAAGCGGAGCTGAATTATGGCAAGCATGCTCGACCAATGGATTGGACTGTCGGGGTTGAGCAACCACTGCTCACCAAATAGGAGCAAGGATATGTGGTTACGCAAAGCTGGAGTGGCATTGTGCTGGAGCTGTCTGGTGCTGTGTGCAACGACCGTCAGGGCGGATGATACCGAACTGTTTATCTATGACTTCAATAAGGCTGGCGACTTCAGACCCAAGGTGCTGCTGATATTTGATAACTCCGGCAGCATGAGCGAAACCATGGAGCAGGTGAAAGAGTCTTATAATCCAGCGACAATCTATCCTCCTCTTGCCAGTGATCCAGATACGAATAGTAGTAAGAAATATATATATTTTTCGACAGATGGTTCGGTGCCAGAAATAACCAGTGCCAAGCGTTTTTCCGATAAGATAAATGCTTGTGCTACATCAAAAACACCATTGGCTAACGTAGGCTATTTTCAATCGCAAGTTTGGACCTATGAAGTCAACAATGGCACCCCTCCTGGACGTGGTCGAGGTGATTGGAATTCAATCAGTAATTATCGAGAAAGTAGTATATATTTGGTAGATTGCAAGCAGGACGTTCTCGCCAGTAATCCTGGAAACCCCTATATAGGGACCTGGTCCGTTGGGAGTGGATATCCAGTTGATAAAACAGGGAATAATAGCGGATCTTGGTTTTATACCACAAATATAAATAACTATGACAACGCCAGCAACACTAGCGTGCTACTATATTCTGCCAACTATATTCGCTGGTATTATGGGCCTACCGGCTTTTCTATTGAATCGAGGTTGCGCATTGCCAAGGATGCGGTAAGTGGGTTGATATCATCCACGCCAGGAGTTGATTTCGGTCTGGCGGTATTTAATCGAAATGATGATACTGATAACAATGGTGGTCGTATTTTAAGGGATATCCTAGGAAATGAGATAACCCTAGCAAATGGTAAAACGGGTGAGCAAGATCTGCTGGATAGAGTCGAAGGGTTGACAGCTAGTACCAATACACCTTTGTGTGAAACGTTGCGTGAGGCATATCAGTTTTTTGGTGGTAAGTCAGTCGTATATGGCTTGCAAGGCGGAACTCGAGATAAGTCCGCCGAGAATCCAGAGGGAACATATGAGGCACCCTATGATAACTGTTCAAATAATGGCTATGTCATTTATATCACCGATGGTGAACCGACCCAAGATACCTCTTCAGATACTTTCGTCCAGGGGTTGGTCAATACACTCACAACCGACGAGAAGGCGGCCTATGGCTCTACTGTTTCTTATGGTTCTGGGAATAACAAAAGGAGTAGTTATTTAGCTGCTTTGGCTGGTTATATGAAACACAAAGATGTTAATAGTGTGTCACCCGGAACTCAGACAGTAACGACCTTTACTGTGGGGTTTGGTGATGAGGCGATTACCGGTGCGGGGAATTTACTGGCAGAGGCAGCGAGAAGAGGCGGTGGTGAGTATTATCCTGCGACCAATGCGTCAGCATTAACTGATGCACTTAAATCATCGCTTTTAGCCATCCTTCGTATAAATACGTCTTTGGTGTCGCCGGCTATCGCCAGTAATAACTTTGACCGAACCCGGAGTCTTAGCAACATTTACTATGCTATGTTTGAACCCGACGATGGTCCTAGATGGCGTGGTAACCTAAAAAAATTAGAATTTTCTTCTGATGGTTATATCGTAGACAGCCGAGGATTACCAGCTATTAAGCCAGACGGGACTATCATCGATAGTGCTCAAACTTTCTGGTCATCTGGTCGCGATGGTAACAAGGTAGCAGAAGGGGGGGGCTCAAGAGATGTTGGCGGCGAAGAGCAATCGAAGTCTCCTTGTCATAAATAATGCACAAAACAGGTTGGATTCTTTTAGTAAGGCCAACTTGGTATCCCAAGCAGGAAGCGAAGCTGCCTTGATGGCCTTCATGAAGGTCAGTGATATCACAGATTTAGATAAGTTAATAAACTGGGCTAAAGGTGTCGATGTCGATGATGAGGATTTTGATGCCGCTACCCTTATCCGCAGCCATATCATGGGTGACCCACTTCATTCCCGTCCTTTGGTATTAAACTATGGCCCCCAATCTGGTAATCCAGCTGATGCTCCAGACTTAAGAATTTTGTTTGGGACAAATGCTGGTTTTCTGCATATGTTTAAAGATATGGGGAGTTCAATAGATGAGAGTTGGGCAACGATTCCTTATGAGTTCATGACAAATCAGCAAGCGCTACGTCTTAACACTGAATCGGCAGATCATATTTATGGAGTTGATTCATCTCCTGTAGCCTTGATAAAAGATACCAATAGAAATGGTGTTCTAAAATCATCAGAAGGAGACTTTGTCTGGGTCTTCACCGGACTTCGTAGTGGTGGTAAGGCTTATTATGCATTCGATATATCTTCACCAGACATCCCTAGCCTGAAATGGAATATTGATACGCAAAAAACAGGTTTTGGCAGTTTAGGGCTGACTTGGTCGGTGCCAGAGGTTGCCTTTATTCCAGGTGTGGCAGATCCCGTGCTGATATTTGCGGGTGGGTATGACGTTAACAAGGATGAGTTGGGCCTGGGAAGTGGGGATAGTCTGGGGCGCGGAATTTATATAGTGAGCTCGGTCAATGGCAAGTTACTATTCAGTGCCACACCCGGCGTGACTTCGACTAAAAACCTTCAGGTATCAGGCATGGACGACAGTATGCCCGGTTCTGTTGCCACACTTGATAGTGATGGTGATGGGAAAGTCGATAGAGTCTATGCAGGAGATACCGGAGGTAATATCTGGCGCATGGATATATTCACAGATGCCAATAACCCACAAGCGGCGTTGACTCTCAACCGGATCAGTATGATCAAGCTGGCAAGCTTGGGATCCGACAATGCCCAAGCCGATGACCGTCGCTTCTTTACACAACCTATAGTGGTGAGAACAATTAATAAGCAGGTCACTCGCACCGTCGTGGGAGGGGAGCCTAGATACTCCTACCAAGAGCGTCCCTTTGATGCAGTGCTGATCGGCAGTGGAGATCGTAACCGCCCCGCATCCGAGGCCACGGTGCGAAATGGTTACTTTATGTTGCGTGACTATGATGTGGCCGTAAGAAGTTCGGCTAGTGCTGTACCTCCTCCGATTCTCGCTTCCAATCTCTATGATGTAACTAACGATCCCTTGTCAGCACAGGCCACAGATGACGGCATACTGACGGTTAAAGCGGGGATAACCAGTGCCAAGGGCTGGGTAAACTGGCTCAACGAGCCTGGTGAAAAGTCCATGGGGGCCGGTGTGGTGCTGCAGGGGAAACTCTATTTCACTTCATTCTTGCCACAGATCCAGTCTTTCCAACAATGCACCATTCAGTCCATAGGGGCGGCTCGCCAGTACATGGTCGATATGCACTACGGCACCTCATTTAAATATGTGGTCGACCTGGATGGCAATAAAACGCCAGAAAGGTATGTCGAAGTGCAAAACAAGGTAGCCGATGATCTGGTCGTACATGCAGGAGATGACGCTAAAATCCGGATCATCGGGGGGGGGACCGGTGCTGAAGTTATCCTGAAAGATGACGGCAATGGTGAGCCAGAACGTTGCACCGGGGCTGGCGAGTGTGTCCAGGGGGCGGAAGAGGCTGAGATGGATATGTCGCCCAAGAAAATCTATCTGTATGAAGGAGAAACACCATGAGGCTTCTCTCTTGGATGGCACTTGGCCTGAGCATGCTTGGAGGGGCACAAGCCGCCGATATTAAGTGTTATGTCGAGTTGGCGAGTGGTCAGCGCGTGGTGTTACGGGGCACGATGGGAGACGCTTCCCCCATTGCAATACAAGGAAAATTCAAGGAGAAGGGATACGAAGTCAATGGCGTCATTCAACCTGTGAGCAAAGTGTTGGAGTGTCGGCCTGTGGGGGATGTATTTCAGTCGAAAGAAGCGAAGCTACAGGATGCGAATCAACTGAGATAGCGTCTAAGGGCAGATGTTGTTCTGGGTCGCCTGGGTGGAGCGTCCTGATGGGGCAATGACCAGATTAATTTGAGCCATGCCTGGAACGCAGAGATTGAGGGTGGCGTTTGTACCCAAGCTGGTGCCATCTGGGCTGAAAAGAGTGGTTCGCCTGTTATTGGATGCGGTCATGGTGGCCGGGAAAGGGGGACTCCTGGCGAGTAACAGCTCTCCTCCATTGAAGGCATTGCTCGCATTATCGTCGATGAAGACCAGCATCTGGGTCGGGTTGGTGAGTACGCAACGATCGCTTGTATCGGCCAAGCAGGCGGTGACTGAAAACTGATTATCTATGGCTTGACTACGAGCAAAGCGCAGATACTTCAATAAAGTACGTGATTCAAACCTTAGGGTGTTCTCATTCACTAGGCTGGACAGGGCCGGTGCCCCGATACCGAGCAAAATAACGCCCAAACTGACGGCTATCATCAATTCAAGCAAGGTAAATCCTTTCATCTGCCTTTCCATGGATGAAATCTCCGCTGATTGACTACAGCTTATCTGCTCCGTGCCAGAGCGCCAGGCAAAGTACAAGGGTTGCGCTGGCACAGCCAGCGCCTTTTCTTTATCATTCCCCATCATTTCGGTTGAAAGAATCATCGCCATGGCAAAAGCTCTCTCACTGATGCTCGCCCAGTTAAACCTGACGGTAGGCGCCATCGAAGATAACTGTGACAAAATTCTGGCTGCCGCCAACGCAGCCTCGCGCGAGGGGGCCGATCTGCTGGTCTGCTCCGAGCTGGCGCTGACCGGTTATCCGCCGGAAGATCTCTTGTTGCGCGCCGATCTCATGATGCGGGTCGAGGCCGCCTTGGTCAGGATCGCATCATGGCAGGGCTCCTGTGCCATCTTGTTGGGCCACCCCTGGCGCCAGGATGGTGAGCTCTACAACACCGCCTCCCTGTACGATAACGGCGAGCTGCTGGCCCGTTACTTCAAGCAAGACTTGCCCAATTACGGCGTGTTTGACGAGAAGCGTTACTTCAGCGCCGGCAATGAGACCTGCGTCGTGACGCTGCGTGGTCATCAATTGGGCCTGCTCATCTGCGAGGACTTGTGGCAACCTGGTCCGTCCATGGCGGCCAAGGCGGCAGGGGCTGAACTGCTGCTCACCATCAACGCCTCTCCCTATGACAAGGACAAGCCCTGGATCCGCCGTGAGCTGATGACGGAGCGCTGCGGCCAGACTGGCCTGCCGCTGGTCTATCTCAATCAGGTATGCGGCCAGGATGAGCTGGTATTTGACGGCTGCTCCAAGGTCTTTAATGGCCAGGGAGAGCTGACCCACAGGCTGGCCCCCTTTACCGAGGAACTGGCGCTGGTTCATTTTGACGATGGTCAGCCCCGCAAGGAGCGCGAACCTGCGGCGCCCCTGGCGCCCCTGGCAGAGGTCTATCAGGCCCTAGTGCTGGCGGTGCGTGATTACGTCACCAAGAATGGCTTCCAGGGCGCGGTGCTGGGCCTGTCCGGCGGTATCGATTCGGCCCTGACCCTGGCCATCGCTGGCGATGCAATCGGCAACGACAAGGTGCAGGCGGTGATGATGCCGTTCCGCTACACGGCCCAGATGAGCGTGGAAGATGCCAAGGAACAGGCCGAGCGCATGGGTGTGGAGTTCAACATCATCTCCATCGAGCCCATGTTCGAAGGTTTCATGACTCAGCTCGCCCCCCTGTTTGAAGGGACTGCCCGGGATACGACGGAAGAGAACCTGCAGGCTCGCTGCCGTGGGGTGCTCTTGATGGCGCTCTCCAACAAGCGACGTCGCATCGTATTGACCACGGGCAACAAGAGCGAGATGGCCGTGGGCTATGCCACCCTGTATGGTGACATGGCTGGCGGTTTCGATGTGCTCAAGGATGTACCCAAGACGCTGGTGTTCCAACTCTGCGAATATCGCAACAGCGTCGAATATGTGATCCCGCAGCGGGTCATTGACAGGCCGCCTTCTGCTGAGCTGGCCCCTGATCAAGTGGATCAAGACAGCTTGCCCCCTTATGAGATCCTCGACGCCATCTTGCAACGCTATGTGGAACAAGATGCCTCGGTCGCCGACATGGTGGCAGAGGGCTTTGAAGAGGCGGTAGTGCGCAAGGTGATCCGGTTGGTGGACATCAACGAATACAAGCGCCGTCAGGCCGCGGTGGGGCCACGTATCTCGCCCCGTAATTTTGGTAAGGATCGCCGTTACCCCATCACATCGGGGTTTGGCAAACAGAACTGGTAAGGAGTCACCATGAAGAAGATTGAAGCCATCATCAAGCCATTCAAGCTGGACGATGTACGGGAAGCCCTGGCCGAGATTGGCATCAACGGCATGACGGTCTCCGAGGTCAAAGGCTTCGGACGCCAGAAAGGTCATACCGAGCTCTATCGCGGTGCCGAATACATGGTGGATTTCCTGCCCAAGGTCAAGGTTGAGCTGATAGTGCAAGACGAGGAGCTGGACGCCTGCATCGAGGCTATCCAGAACACGGCCCGCACCGGCAAGATAGGTGATGGCAAGATCTTCGTGTGTGAGGTTGAACGAGTGATCCGCATCCGTACCGGCGAAGAGAACGAAGACGCTATCTGATGTGGAAGCGCCTCGTGCTTGGGAGCCTGTCGTTGGGGCTCGCCGCCTGCAGTAGTTCGCCGCCGGCCCAGCCGGAAAATCTGTGCCAGATCTTTCGTGAGAAGCCCGATTGGCATGAGGCTGCCCTCGACATGTCGAAGCGCTGGGGCACGCCGGTGCAGGTGGTGATGGCCATGATGTATCAGGAGTCCTCCTTCGTACATGATGCCCAGCCACCTATGGGCTACTTCCTCTTTATCCCCACGGGGCGGGCCAGTTCAGCCTATGGCTATGCTCAGGTGAAAGATGACACCTGGGATGATTATCAGCGGGAAACCGGCAACAGCTGGAGCGATCGCGATGACTTTGCCGACGCCATCGATTTTATGGGCTGGTACACTAACAAGGCTCAGAAGCTCAATGGCACCTCCAAGTGGGATGCCTACGGCCAGTATCTGAATTATCACGAAGGTTGGGGTGGCTATCGCCGTGGCAGCTACCGCAGCAAGGGGTGGCTGATGAAGGTCTCCCGCAAGGTAGAGGCCCGTGCCCAGCGCTACGGTGCCCAGTATAGACAATGCAAGGATCAGCTCTCCAGCGGGGGCTGGTTTTCGTAACTAATCAGGAGTTCAGACATGCCGTTATTGGACAGTTTTACCGTCGACCATACCCGTATGGAAGCCCCTGCTGTGCGGGTGGCCAAGACAATGCAGACCCCGAGCAAAGACACCATTACCGTATTCGATCTGCGTTTCTGCCTGCCCAATCAGGAGATCCTCTCCGAGCGTGGCATCCATACGCTCGAACATCTCTTTGCCGGCTTCATGCGTGATCACCTCAACGGAGACGGCGTCGAGATCATCGACATCTCCCCCATGGGTTGCCGCACCGGCTTCTATATGAGCCTCATTGGCGCGCCGGATGAGGCGCGGGTTGGCAAGGCCTGGCTGGCAGCCATGGCTGATGTGGTCAAGGTGCAGGATCAGTCACAGATCCCCGAGCTGAACCTCTATCAGTGCGGCACCTATGCCATGCACTCTCTGGATGAGGCGCAGGATATTGCTCGCAACGTGTTGGCCCGTGGCGTCGGTGTGAACCACAACGATGCGCTTGCCTTGCCGGAAGAGCAGCTCAAGTCCCTGTAAATATCGGGAGCACGAATACGAGAGGGGCCGCGAATAGCGGCCCCTCTTTTTTGTCGCGGGCAAACAGGCGATGCACTCAGAGAGCCAGCGGCATCACCCGATTGCGACCCAGTTCTTTTGCTTTATAGAGCAGCTTGTCGGTACGCTCCACCAGGGTGTCACCCGTCTCCTGGCCGTTGAACTCGCTCACCCCGAACGAGGAGGTGATGTGATCGATGCGCTTGCCAGACTTGCGATCCAGAATCGACATCTTCTCTATGGCGCGGCGCAGGCTCTCCGCCATCTGGCGGCTGAGGGAAAGATTGCGGCCGGGTAGCAGCAGGGCGAACTCCTCCCCACCGAGGCGATAAGCGGTGACGCCATCCCGGCAGCATTCGCGCATGCGCTGGCTGAAGGCGCGCAACACTTGATCGCCAAGCAGGTGGCCGTATTCGTCGTTGAAGCTTTTGAAACGGTCTATGTCGGCCAGGATCAAGGAGAAGGGGTGGCGACTGCGGATCAGGCTATCGAGCTCCAGACCGAAGGCACGGCGATTGAGCAGGCCAGTCAGCGCATCCTCGTTGGCGAGCTTTCGGGTCTCGTTGAGCATCTCCCTCAGCTCCTTGATCTCCTTCTCGGCATTGCTTAGCTGGCTGCGAAAGTGCATGGTCGACATACGGACATCCCGAGACTCGCGCACCAGGTCCCGTAATATACCCATGGTATCCTCGAGGCTGAGCCCCTCATCATCGATCTGGCTCAGTCGTTCGAAGCTGCGATCCAGCATGGTCTGAAAGGCGCCTGTGTCCGACAAGGCGTCTTGCATGGTATGACCAAGTTCGCTGGCCATGGCCGCCAGGCTTAGCTTCATGGTCTCGATCTGTTGCTCGTCCTGGGCCGCCAGATGCTGGTGGAACAGACGCTCGCAGGTCGTCAGCGAGCAGGTACCCTGCAATTTGATGGCCTGATCGATTGCGTGATTCAGTTCGGGCATGCTAGCCGACACATAGCTGTACCAGAGGGTATAGTTAGCCGGGGTGGTGGGGATCTGATACTTGATCATCAGAGGAACCGCCTGCTTCAGGTAGGCGGCGGACTGGGCGAATGAATCCTTGCTCATGGGTTCCATGTCTTATCAGGCGTGCAAATTGCGTCCAGTATGACAGAGAGATGTTGTAAAAGGCAGCAGGTGGATGCCATTAGCTCCCCCCTCCGATATACTAGCCGAGTCATTACTTATTCTAAGGCCTGCTTATGTCTCAAAAAGATCCTTTCCTCCAACGAGAGGCCGAGAAATACGAGAATCCCATCGCCAGCCGCGAAATGCTGCTGGAGCTTATTCGCGGTCATGAAAAACCCATGTCCCGCGAAGAGCTGGCCACAGTCCTCAAGCTGACTGAAGAAGAGCCGTTGGAAGCCCTTCGCCGTCGTCTGCGCGCCATGGAGCGTGACGGACAACTGGTCTTCACCCGCAACCAATGTTATGCCTTGCCGGATCGTCTGAATCTGGTGAAAGGCTATGTGCTCGGCCATAAAGATGGATTCGGTTTTCTGCGCCCTGAAGGTGGTGGATCGGATCTGTTCCTGAACAACCGCGAGATGCAAAAGCTGATGCACGGCGATTACGTGCTGGTGCAACCGACCGAGATCGATCGCAAGGGCCGCCAGGAGGCGCGCGTCGTGCGACTGCTAAAGGCTCGCGAGGCCGACATCGTCGGGCGTTACTTCGTCGAGAACGGCATGGGCTTCGTGGTGCCGGACGACAGTCGTATCGGTCAGGACATTGTTATCCCTGAAGGGGAAAACAAGGGGGCTCGCCAGAGCCAGGTCGTCGTGGTGCGAGTCACCCAGCGCGCCACTGCCCGCATCAATGCGGTCGGCACCGTGCTGGAAGTGCTGGGTGAGAACATGGCCCCCGGCATGGAAATCGACATCGCCCTGCGCACTCATGGCATCCCTCATACTTGGCCTGAAGAAGTGACCAAGGAGATTGCAGGTCTGGGTGAGCAGGTACCGGAAGAGGCCAAAGTGGGTCGCATCGATCTGCGCGCCCTGCCGTTGGTGACCATAGATGGGGAAGATGCCCGCGACTTCGATGACGCCGTCTTCTGCCAAGCCAAGAAGAGTGGCGGCTGGCGCCTCTGGGTTGCCATTGCCGACGTATCCTCCTATGTACGCCCGGGAACAGCGCTGGATGGCGAGGCCTATCAGCGTGGCAACTCCGTTTACTTCCCCGAGTACGTGGTGCCCATGTTGCCTGAGGTGCTCTCCAACGGTCTCTGCTCCCTGAACCCGCAGGTGGACAGGCTCTGCATGGTGTGCGAGATGACCATCTCCTCCGGCGGCCGTATGTCCGGCTACAAGTTCTATGAAGCCGTGATGAACTCCCATGCGCGCCTGACCTACAACAAGGTTGCGGCCATGCTGGATGGCGATGCCAAGCTGCGTCATCAGTATGACCCCTTGGTGGGCCATATCGAGGAGCTCAACAACCTCTACAAGGCACTCAAGCATGCCCGCCATCAGCGCGGTGCCGTGGAGTTCGAGAGCGAAGAGACCCGCTTCATCTTCAACGCCCAGCGCAAGATAGATCGCATAGTGCCGCTGGTGCGCAACGATGCTCACAAGATCATCGAAGAGTGCATGATCATGGCGAACGTGGCTGCGGCTCGCTATATCGAGAAGAATGAAGCTGCCGCCCTGTTCCGGGTACATGATCGTCCAGGTGAAGAGCGTCTGACCAATTTCCGTGGCTTCCTTGCCGAACTGGGCCTGGAGCTCAAGGGCGGCCTGGAACCAGAGCCAAAAGACTTCGCCGAACTGGCTGCCCAGTTCGAGGGGCGTCCGGATGCCGAGCTGCTCTCCACCATGTTGCTGCGCTCCATGCGCCAGGCGGTCTATCAGGCCGACAACATAGGTCACTTCGGCCTGGCCTTGAAGTCCTATGCCCACTTCACCTCGCCAATCCGTCGTTATCCTGACTTGATCCTGCACCGCGCCATCAAGTTCCAGGCGGCGAAGGAGCAGGCGGCCCAGCGTAACAAGTGGACCCCGAGTGGCGGTTACCACTATCAGTTGGCAGAAGTGGATCCCATGGGCGAGCACTGCTCCATGACCGAGCGCCGTGCCGATGATGCCACCCGCGATGTGGCCGACTGGCTCAAGTGCGAGTACATGCTGGATCACGTGGGTGACGAGTTCGACGGTGTTATCGCCAGCGTCACCGGCTTTGGCTTCTTCGTCCGTCTGGCGGAGATCCACATTGACGGTCTGGTGCACATCAGCTCCCTCGACAATGACTACTACCAGTTCGACCCCATGCATCAGCAGCTGATTGGCGAGAACTTCCGTCGTCGCTATCGTCTGGGCGACCGGGTTCGGGTCAAGGTAATGGCCGTCAATCTGGACGATCGCAAGATCGACTTCACCATGGTGGAGGAGCCGCTCAAGGCGACCGGCAAGAATGCCAAGGAGATGGCGCGCAAACAGGCCGAGATCAAGAGCGAGAAGGCCAAAAGCAACCGTCGCCACGAGCGTCGTCAGGAGGGCAAACCCCTGAAGACCACGGCCGCCAAACCCAACAACCGCCGTCCGAGTAAAAAGGCGCGTGACAAGGCCAAGAGCACGAAATGAGCAGTGAACTGATTTATGGCATTCATGCCGTGGCCGCCCTTCTCGAGCGTGAGCCAGAGCGTTTCATTGAAGTGTGGGCACTCAAGGGCCGTGACGACGACAGGCTGCAGCCCCTGTTGGATGAGCTGGAATCACTGGGCCTCAAGGTGCAGAGCGTCAATCGCAAGACCCTCGATGATAAAGCCGAGGGCAACAATCACCAGGGCATCATGGCCAAGGTGATCGAGGCGCCCAAGCTGGCCGAGCATGACCTGGCCAGCCTGCTGGACCAGCTTGAGCAGCAGAAGACGCAACCCTTCCTGCTGGTGCTCGACGGGGTGACGGATCCCCACAACCTCGGTGCCTGCCTGCGCAGCGCCGATGCGGCTGGTGTGCATGCGGTAATAGTGCCACGGGACAAGGCCACCGGCCTGACCTCGGTGGTGCGCAAGGTCGCCTGTGGCGCCGCCGACGTGGTGCCGCTCATCCAGGTCACCAACCTGGCCCGCAGCCTGCGTGAATTGCAGCAGCGCGGCGTCTGGCTGGTCGGCACCGCCGGCGAGGCGGATCATGATCTCTATCAGGCCAAGTTGACCGGCCCGATGGCGCTGGTGATGGGCGCCGAGGGGAAGGGGATGCGTCGTCTGACTCGTGAGCATTGCGACGAGCTGGTGAGCATCCCTATGGCCGGAGCCGTTTCCAGCCTCAACGTCTCGGTGGCCACCGGTGTCTGCCTGTTCGAAGTGGTGCGCCAGCGCCGTGCCTGAGTGAACGCCATGGAACGACCCCTGTTTAGCTGGGATCCCCATATAGATGAGCAGGAGGCCAAGGGCCTCCTCTCTTTTGCGCGTTTGCAGCGTCTGGCGCCGCGAGAGTGTCTGTGGCTGGCAGGGGATAGCCCGGACCTGCTGGTTTGGGTAGAGCAAGGCCTGCTGCGAGCCCGGGTTGCTCTCGACGATGGCCGCGAATACATCAAGGAGTTCTACTGGGAGGGGGATGAGTTTCTCGATTTTCATCATCAGCTCAGTGGCCAGCCGGCTCGGTACAGCGTTGAGGCATTGGAGCCCTGTCGCCTGTTGGTGTTTCCCCTCACCAGCCTGCGCCAGCACAGGCTTTGGCCCATCTGGTACCAGCATCTGATCGCCGTCCAGCTGCGCATCAAGGAGGAGAAGGAGCTGCTGTTGCTGACCGGTACCCCGGAGGCGCGTTATCAGCACTTCCTGACCCATTTCCCCGCCTTGGATGCCCGTCTGCCGGATCATCAGGTGGCGGCCTATCTCGGTATTACCCCCATCAGCCTGAGCCGGATCCGGAAAAGACTGCGATCTCGCTAAGGCGTCTCGCACTTTCCCTGCATGAAAATCCCTGCCATCCGTTAACCAAGGTTAATGCGGGGCTACTGGCGGGACGCTATGCTGGCGGCTTCTTCCCAAGGAGTCAGCTATGGATTGGACCCTCAAGGGCTTCGACGCCCTCTCGTTACATGAACTCTACGATCTGCTGGTACTGCGTTCCCGGGTGTTTGTGGTGGAGCAGACCTGCCCCTTCCTCGATCTGGATGGGCTGGACAAGCACAGCGACGTACTGCACCTGCTGGGATGGCAGAACGGTGAGCTGGTCGCCTATGCCCGCCTGTTGGCCCCGAATGTGGTAAAGCCTGACTTTGCAGTGATAGGTAGGGTGGTGACGGCGCCAGAGGCCCGTGGTGGCGGTCTGGGCCATCAGTTGATGGAGACGGCAAGCGCCGAGTGTGAGCGGCTCTGGCCCCAGGCGCCCATTTACCTGGGTGCCCAGGCGAGGTTGCAGGGTTTTTATGGCCGTCACGGCTATCGACCCGAAGGGGAAACTTATCTCGAAGATGACATACTGCACATCGGTATGGTGCGACCCTGAGTGAAGGGGTGTCCATGTGGTGCCGTCGGGCGCCTAATGCCTTTTAGGCATAACAATGAAATTATTATGTCTTGAGGTAGTAAAGAAAACGGATGCCTCTCTCGGACTTAGTCCGTATTCTTTGAATGATTAATCGACAATATTCGGCAGAGGCATCCTGAAGTGGCAAATTTTGCGATAAATGCTGAACAAGATCCGAAAGCTTTGCCGCTTCACCGATTCATGACTGCCGCTTTTCTGAATGGGGCGGTGCGATGGAGCTGATCCGCAAGCGCTTCGCCCTCGATCTGCAAACCTTTGCCATTATCACCCTGGTGCTGGGCAACTTGGCCCAGGCCTTCTCCGATGTGCTGGTCAAGCTGATTGGCCCCGGTTTCAGCCCTTTCCAATACATGTTCCTGCGCCAGCTGCTGACCCTGCTGGTACTGCTGCCCTTCATGCTGCGGGTGCCAAGAGCGGCCTGGGGGCTGGGTGCCTGGAAGTGGCACCTGCTGCGCGGCCACCTCTGTCTGATCGGCGGGGGAGGCATGATGCTGGCCCTGACCCAGCTGCCGTTGGCCACGGCCAACGCCATCTTCTATGTGTCTCCGCTGTTGACCCTGCCGCTGGCGGCCTGGCTGCTCAAGGAGAGGATCCACTCCCGGGTCTGGCTGCTGGGGGGCATGGGTCTGCTTGGGGTGGTATTCGTACTCAAACCGGGGGATTTCCATCTGGCCGGGCTGGGGGCGCTGGTCACGGCTTTTACCCTGGCCTTGTTCAATGTCACCGGTCGCAAGCTGCCAGCGGGCATCTCTGTGGTGGCGACCCTGTTCTGGGCCAACCTGCTGGCGCTACCGCTGACGGCGGGGCTGGCGGTGAATCAGTGGCAGCCGGTGGATTGGCTGCTGCTGGCGCTGATCGGGGGCAGCGGCGTGATGCAGCTGCTCTACCATGCCAGTTGCATCTATGCCTACCGGCAGGTAGAGGCCAACCGCATCGCGACGACCGAGTATTCCGGGCTGATGTTCGTGGTGCTGCTGGGGGTCTGGCTGTTTGGCGAAATCCCGGCCTGGAATCTCTGGGTCGGGGTGGGCTTTATCCTGCTGGCCATCCATTGGCAGCGTCGCCTGCGCTAGCGCATTCTGTTTTCCTCCCAATGACAAACCGGCTGCTGGCCGGTTTGTCATATGAACAGCTTATGAAGCCGATCCCGGTTGTGGCACCAAAAATAGGCTAGCCTGCCTCGCTCATAGTGACAGGAACCCCGTCGTGACATCCACCCTCTTTGCGGCCATCTTGCTGGCCGCGCTGCTGCACGCCCTCTGGAATGCGCTGGCCAAGCGCCAGGCCGAGGGGCGCGTCAGCGTCTTGCTGGTCTCCCTCTGCTCAGGGCTGTTTGCCGCCCCCTTCTTGCCGCTGGTGGGGTTGCCTGTGCCTGCCGAATATCCCTGGCTGGCGCTCTCCATCCTGCTGCATTGCGGCTACTGCCTGTTTCTCGGTCGTGCCTACCGGCTGGGGGAGTTCGGCCAAATCTATCCCCTGGCCCGTGGCTGTGCGCCTCTGGTGACCCTCTTGCTCGGCGCCCTGCTGCTGGGGGAGGTGCCCGGTGGGGTGGCGGTGATGGGGGCTCTGGTGCTGGTAAGCGGGGTGCTGCTGATGGCATGGCGCGGTGGTGTCAGACTGGCATCCGGGGCCTTGCGTGCCGTGCTGATCACGGCACTGTTTACCGCCACCTATAGCCTCTCCGACGGGGCTGGTGCCCGCTCGGCCGGAGAGCCAGTGCGCTACACCCTCTGGCTGTTTGCCCTGACGGCCTTGATGATGCCGCTGCTGATGCGCTGGCAGAGTCGCACCGCCTGGCGCGCGCTCGATCTCGCGGCATGGCGCACCGGCGCGCTCGGCGGCGCCCTCTCCCTGCTTGCCTACGGCATCGTCATCTGGGCTATGACCCAGGCGCCTATCGGGCTGGTGGCGGCCCTGCGCGAGAGCAGCGTGCTGTTTGCCGTGCTGCTCTCCTGGTGCTGGCTGGGGGAGAAACTGGGGCGGGTGCGACTGTGCGCCGCCTTGGTGATCCTCTGCGGTATCCTGTTGATCCGCCTCGGCTGATTGGTGACGAGGTCAGGCCGGTATGCTACCGGCCTGACCTTTGCTTTGGCTTAAGGGGTGACCCGGGTGATCAGGGTAAAGCCCTCTTCGCAGGGGGCGAGCTGCACCCGCACCTGGCCCAGTTCGGCCAGCTTGGTCACATGGGTGCCACCGCAGGGGATGGTGACCTCTTTACCTTCAAGCATGCAGTGCCAGTAGCGCGAATCTATGATGGCCTCGCCGGCCCGGCTGCGGCGGATCTCGCCGCCAGCCGACAGCCAGTCGGCCAACTGCCGGTTGATCCTCTCTTCTATCTGCGCCAGCTCCGCCAGCAGCACCTCGCTGTTGACCCCCTTCTTGCGCAGGCTCTTGCCGATCCGGTACTGCTCGCGCGAGCCATTGGGCTCGACCCGCGAGGTCTGGATGGCGAGGCGGTCAAAGTCGGGCTGATCCAGCGCATCGCGCTCGTTTACCTCTTTGCGCCAGTAGGGGACCAGCACCCGGTTGAGGGCCAGCGCCGCCAGATGGCAGCCGCTGTGGCCCAGGCTTAAGGAGTGGCGGGCAGCGGCATCCACCTTCAGCTCAACCCGTGAGCCCACTGCCAGAGAGTGCATGCCCACCAGAGGATGCACCACCACGAAGGCCCAGCCTTCGGCGCCCCGCTTGACCGGAATGTCGGTGTCTACGAACAGTTCGCCCGCAGGACTGATGGCACCCATGCGGCAGGGGCCTGCGGCTGCTTCGACTCCCTCCCAATACACAGTGCCCACGTCCCCGGGTTGATCGGGCCAGAGGTGGCTTTGCGGATGAAAGGGGGTGAGGTCGGTCACCAGCAGGGTCGGTTCACCGACTTGGCAATAGACCACCTGAGCAAGCTCGTGGTGATGATCCAGCATGAAGCTGGCGCGGGTATGTTGCATGGGGAACTCCTGCAATGGGACTGAAGGGCAGGATAACGCAAAGGGAGCGCAGGCTCATTAACTTGGGTTAGTGAGCCTGCGGGAGATCAGAGCAGGGAGACCAGCAGGTAGGCATTGAGGCCGATCACCACTGTGACGATGAGCCGCCCCAGCGCCTGGGTGACAGGATGATTGCGATATTCCCCCATCAGGGCCCGCTCCCCGGTCAGCATCAACAGCGGGATCAGTGCCAGTGCTATGCCAAAACTCAGGATCACCTGGCTCAGCACCAGGACTTCAGTGGTGTTGAGGCCCATGGCAATCACGATAAAGGCCGGGGTCATGGTGATGAGGCGACGCAGCCAGAGCGGAATAGTAAAACGCACGAAGCCTTGCATCACGACTTGGCCCGCCAGGGTCCCCACCACAGTAGAGGAGATGCCGGAGGCAACCAGCGAGAGACCAAACAGGGTTGCCGCTCCTTGACCCAGCAAGGGGGTCAGCGTCTGGTAGGCGGACTCCAGTTCGGCCACGTGCTGGTTACCCGTGGCATGGAAAGCGGCCGCCGCCATGGCCACCATGGCCAGGTTAACGAAACCGGCGATCGTCATGGCAATGGCCACATCGACCCGGGTGCTGTGCAGGCGTTGCTCGATCGAGCCTTGCCCCTCGCCGTGCTGGGTCAGTGCAGAGTGCAGATAGATCACATGGGGCATGACGGTCGCCCCCAGAATGCCGGCTGCCAGGTAGACAGCCTCGCTGTTGGGCAGACCGGGGAAGAGGGCGCCTTCCAGCAGGCTGGGCAGATGGGGGCGGGAGATCATCAGTTCGACCAGATAGGCGGCAGCAACGAACAGCAACAGGCCGCCGATCACGAATTCCAGGGGTTTCTGGCCGCGACTCTGCAACATGAGAATGCCCCAGGTGATCACCGCCGTCATACCGGCCCCTTCCATCAGGGTCACGCCGAGCAGCAGCTTGAAGCCAACTGCCGCCCCGATGAACTCGGCCAGATCGGTCGCCATGGCGATGATCTCGGCCTGCACCCAATAAGCCCATACCGCTGGCCTGGGCAGCCTGTCGCGGATGTGCTGCGCCAGGTTCTTGCCGGTGACTATGCCGAGCTTGGCGGAGAGGGTTTGTACCAGCATGGCCATCAGGTTGGCCCAGACCACCACCCACAGCAGTTGATAACCAAAGGTTGAGCCCGCCTGGATATTGGTGGCGAAGTTGCCCGGATCTATATAGCCGATGGCGGCGATAAAGGCGGGGCCCAACAGACTGAGCTTGAGTTTGCGCGAGGTCATGATGGCACTGGCTGCGGGTTGCATAACGGCACCCTCCATAAGGATATAGCCTTAGCATAGCTGCAATTGATAATTGTTATCAATTGGGTTTTTGGATGGGATTGATAGGAGAGAGCTGCTATCTGCTTGGCTAGCGTGGGTCATCCCTGTGGTTTGGGCAGCGGGAGACGGGAACAGAGAGAATCGGTTGTCAAAATCACAACCGCCAGTTGCAGTCGGTGTGTCGATTTCGTACAATACGCCGCCCTATGAAAGCAGCGTCTAAACACCATACGTTCCTTGCCTCTGAGGTCTGGCTGCACCTGGGCGGAGGCTGAATTAATCCGTAAGGAGCTAAAATGCGTCATTACGAAATCGTCTTCATGGTTCATCCGGACCAGAGCGAGCAAGTCCCCGGCATGATCGAGCGTTACACTGGCGCCATCACCACTGCCGGCGGCACTATTCACCGCCTGGAAGATTGGGGCCGCCGTCAACTGGCTTACCCGATCGACAAGCTGCACAAAGCCCACTACGTTCTGCTGAACGTAGAAGCAGAGCAAGCCGTTATCGATGAACTGGAAACCAACTTCCGCTTCAACGATGCCGTTATCCGCAACATGATCATGCGCACCAAGCACGCCGTGACTGAAGTTTCTCCAATGGCCAAGGCCAAAGAAGAGCGCTTCCCACGTCGTGACGACGAGCGCCGCGAAGAAGCGACTGAAGCTTCTTCCGAAGAGTAATTCTTAGATCACTGACATAGAGGATAAAGGCCATGGCACGTTATTTCCGTCGTCGTAAGTTCTGCCGCTTCACTGCCGAGAACGTTACCGAGATCGACTACAAAGATATCGTTACTCTGAAAAACTACGTCACTGAATCTGGCAAGATCGTACCGAGCCGTATCACCGGTACTCGCGCCAAGTATCAGCGTCAGCTGGCACGCGCCATCAAGCGTGCTCGTTACCTGGCTCTGCTGCCGTACACCGATCTGCACAACAAGTAAGAATCGGTCCGGCACTTAAGCCTAACTCAACTCTCATAGAGGAAAGGTAATGCAAGTTATCCTGCTCGACAAAATCGCCAAACTGGGCGGTCTGGGTGATCAAGTCAACGTTAAAGCTGGCTACGCCCGTAACTATCTGATCCCGCAAGGCAAAGCCGTTATGGCTACCAAGGCCAACATCGAGACCTTCGATGCTCGCCGTGCTGAACTGGAAGCCAAACTGGCTGCCGGTAAAGCTGCCGCTGAAGAGCGCGCTGCCAAGCTGGGTGAACTGGCTGCTGTTGTTATCGCCTCCAAAGCTGGCGACGAAGGCAAGCTGTTCGGTTCCATCGGTACCCGTGACGTGGCTGATGCCATCACTGCTGCCGGCGTTGCTGTTGCCAAGAGCGAAGTCCGTATGGGCAACGTTCTGCGTAACACCGGCGAGTACGAAGTTGTTGTTCAGCTGCACGCTGACGTCAAAGCAACCGTACAGATCCAGGTTGTTGCTCTGTAATAGCGATTCGCTTTTGCAGAAAAAAACCCGCGCCTTGGCGCGGGTTTTTTATTTTTGGCCTCCGAGTTAGAGTAAGGGACTGTTGCAACGAGAGAGGTTTCCATGGCGGCTTGGGTAGAAGGGCGTGTCATCGAGCGTATCCAGTGGACGGATACCCTGTTTTCCCTGAGGGTAGACGCGCAGCTGCTCCCCTATCAGGCGGGACAATTCACCAAGCTTGCGCTGGAACGGGGTGAAAAGCGGATCCAGCGTGCCTACTCCTTCGTTAACCCGCCATCCTCCCCCTATCACGAGTTCTATCTGGTCGAGATCCCGGATGGTGAGCTGACGCCTTCCCTGGGCTCCCTGACCGTGGGCGATACATTGCTGGTGCAATCCCTGGCGAGCGGTTTTCTCACCCTGGATGAGATCCCGGCTGGCCGGGATCTCTGGTTGCTCTCCACAGGGACCGCCATTGGCCCCTTCCTCTCCATCCTGGCTGCGGGGCAGGCCGAGCAGCGTTTTGACAATCTGGTGCTGGTACATGGTGTGAGGAAGGGAGAGGAGCTCAGTTATCAACCGCTGATTGGCGAGTTGAAAGCCCGGCTCGGGGAGCGGCTGCACTATGTGCCCTTCGTCAGCCGCGAGCTCTGGCCGGATGCCATGGCGGGCAGGATCCCGGCCGCCATCGACAGCGGCGCCCTGCAAGAGAGGGTGGGGCTGAGCTTTAGCCCCGAGCACAGCCAGGTATTGCTCTGCGGCAATCCCGACATGGTGAAGGCGACCCAGCTCTCCCTCATCGAGCAGGGCCTGGCCAAAAACCTGCGCCGTACCCCGGGGCAGATCAGTTCTGAAAACTACTGGTAACCAAGCAGGCAGCGAGGGGGCTCAGTGGTTCTTACCCTTGCCATTGTTGCCTTTGGATTTGTTGTGGCCCTGGCCCGGATTGTTGTCACCGTGGATGCTGCGATTGTAGTGATCTCGGTATTTGCCATCCATGCTGCCGCAGTCAGTCTTGAGGCGGCTGTCTCCGATACGGATATCCAGGCAGTTGTGTTGCCACCAGTCGTACTCTTTGGTGTCGAAATCGACATTGATGCGATCGGTCGACAAGCTGGCCCCACCATCTTTATGGGAGGGTGGGGCGGCCTGGGTGGTGGTGCTCAGGGCCAGCAGGATGAGCAGAAGTGCACTATGTCGCATAATGAATCCTCGATGTGGTGATGACGGGTGCCAGTATAGTGCCAGCGAGCTGGATCCAAGCCTAATGGGCCTGCTGGAAGTGGCTCCAGGTCGAAAATCTGACCAAACTGGTCATGACCTGTCCAAGCATCTGTAATATCTTGTTATTTCAGGTTGATAACCTTCAATCCCGGCTGAGCGGCTCTATAATCGGCGACCTGATATTTCAACCGCCAGCGTATCATCATGCAGACAGCCATCTCATTGCCCACTCCCTCATCCCAGTTACGTTATCCCAAGGGCTGGTTCGCGCTCACCACTGTCTATCTTTTTACCGGACTGGCCATCTTGGCCTCCATCGTCTTCTCTCTGCTGCTGTTTCTCTCCATCGACGATAACCCCTTGATGAAGTGGTTGTTCGGCGGTCTGGCCATCATCTTCGAACTCGGCAAATTCTACATCTGGTACGAATATGGCGAACGCCGGGCGCGGCGGGAGTTAGGTGGCGCTTTCTGGTCGCTGCTGTTTTATGCCGTGCTGGCGGCCATTTCCATCGGCGGCAGCATAGGGGGCATCAACAGCGCCACCAACACAGTGCTTGGCATCCAGGCCAAACATGAGCGGGAGATCGCGCGTTTCGATGAGCAGATCGACAGCATAGAGCGGCAGATCCGCCTCAATGAGGAGGCGGCACGCAAGTATATCGAAATGGCCCGTATCTCCAGTGGCGTGAGCGGCTTGCAGCAGGCTAATACCCAGCTCAGGTTGAAGCAGGATGCGCTGCGCCAGGAGCGGGATGCCAAACCGGTCAATGAGCAATCTTCCATGCTGGGGCTGATGAGCAGTCTGGCGGAGGGGATGGGGATGAGCATAGGCCAGGTGCAGTTCCTGCTGGTCTGCTTCCTCTCAGTGCTGCTTGATGTGTTCGGGGCCTTTTTCGTCTCCCTGATTGGTGATGAGACCCGCTTTCGCCGCTATTGGCAGTCGCAACGTCACCGCGTGACGGCCATCTCCCAATCGTCAATGGAAGGGGAAGAGGGCACTGTTCGCAATGACGAGGTGCCGTCTGAGCTCGAACCTCGGCTCACGCCGCTGGAAACGGTCCGTCAGGGGCTGCAAAGCGGGCGGCTCAAGTGTGGCAAGCGAGCGGTCGCTCAGGCTCTCTCCCTGCCCCTTGAGGAGGTGGACAAGATTTTTGTGCAACTGATGAACGAAGGGGTACTGACCCAGGGCAGCAATCGCCACTACGCGCTGCAAGCGGCCGGGCAATCCGAGCCGGGTCAATACCAGGCAGGGCCCTGACGGAGGGGCTCGTTCAGAGGCTCTTGGACGGGCAAGCCGGTAGCGTCAATGGCAGTGCCAACTGGCATCGATGCTCCGGTGAGAGGGGGGTAAGCCCGTTGCACATGGGGCTCCTGCTAGTGAGTGAGGATCATCATCAGGCTGAGGAAGGCGGCGAGCCCGCCACCCAGGCCGATGATCCAGTAAAACCCCTTGGCACCTTGCTTGATGGGAATGCGAAAGTAGAGCAGAAACAGCCACCAGGCCAAAGCCAGCAGCAGCGGGATAAGAAACATTCGAGCCATGGTGTCCTCACTGTTATCCTGTTGCTTCACCGTCAACCATAAGGATGGAATCTGCAATGACGCAACTACAGATTACCGCATTCGGCCCCCCCTCGGTACTCAAGCTAAACCCCTCTCTGGATGGCATGCCCGCCGAGGGTGAGGTACGGGTGCGTATCTGTTACGCCGCGGTCAATCCCATCGATGCCAAGACCCGGGCCGGTTTAGGGTGGGCTGCAGCAGAAAACAGAGACAAGCTGCCCTGGACGCCTGGTTATGACATGGCCGGTGTGGTGGAGGCGCTTGGCCCAGGTGTAGAGAGTCTCAAGGTCGGCGACAAGGTGTGCGGCATGATCGGTTTTCCGCTGCAAGGTGGTGCCTACGCCGAGTCTGCCCTGACCCCGGCCGAGTTGCTGGTACCGCTGGAAGAGGTGAGCCTCAAGCAGGGCGCGGCCCTGCCCCTGGCCGGGTTGACCGCCTGGCAAGGCCTGTTCGACCATGGTGAGCTCAAGCAGGGGCAGAGAGTGCTGATCCTGGCTGGGGCGGGTGGCGTGGGCCACCTGGCGGTGCAGTGGGCCCGAGCCTATGGCGCCAAGGTCACTGCGGTGGCAAGCCCGGCTAATCATGGCTTCTTGCATGGTATCGGGGCCGAGCGACTGGTCGACTATCACGATCCCGATTGGGTCGATCAGGTCGGCCAGGTTGAACTGGTATTGGATCTGGTCGGTGGCGAGAGTGGCAAAGCGGCGCTGGGCTGCGTGGCCAGCGGTGGCCGCCTGATCACAGTGCCGACCATCACGGCCGAGGCCATCAAGCAGGCGGGAAGCGAACTCGGCATCGAGGTGCGTGGCATGCTGGTGCAACCCAATCCCAAGCAGTTGGCCCAGATGCTGACCCTGCTGCGCATCGATGAGGCGCAAATCTGCATCAATCGCGAGTTCGAGCTGGCCGACGGGGCCCTGGCCCACGCCGCCATCGAAGCGGGTCATACCCGTGGCAAGCTGCTGCTGCGCATGCCGGCGGCGGGTATGGATGAGTGATCCCTGGCCGCAGATTGATCCACTCCAGCATGTCCAGCTGATGGGCCGGGTGGCGTTGCTTTCATGGAGATGAGCCTCGGCTGGCTATTTCTGAGCGCCTTTGGCTCGGCGACGCTCCTGCCCGGTGGCTCAGAGTTGCTGCTGGGGGCCATGGCGAGCCGGGGGGAGTGGAGTCCGGTCAGCCTGCTGCTCTGGGCCACCCTCGGCAATACCTTGGGGTCCATGACCAGCTGGTGGCTTGGCTGGCTCGCCACCTTCAAGAAGAAACCGGAAGATTTTAAGGGGCGTGGGGAACAAAAGGCACTCGGGTGGCTCAAACAACATGGTCATTGGTGTCTGCTGCTCGCCTGGACCCCCATTCTCGGCGACGGACTCTGTCTGTTGGCCGGCTGGCTGCGGCTCTCATTTTGGCGCTCGCTTATTCTCATCGGCCTCGGTAAGTTAATCCGTTATGGCCTGGTCCTGTTGCTGGCGATTCAATTCTTCTAGCCGGTGCCTTTCATCTAAGAGGTAACAGTGAACAAACTCATCCCACTCGGCATACTGCTCGGCGTCAGCCTGCCACTCCTGGCTGCGCCAACCCTGGTCTCCCAGCAGACCAAGACGACGGGACAGCTCGCCATCCCCTACCAGATGTACAAGCTGGATAATGGCCTGACTGTGATCCTGGCGCCGGATCACTCGGATCCCCTGGTTCACCTGGATGTGACCTATCACGTCGGTTCCTCCCGCGAGACGGTGGGCAAGTCCGGCTTCGCGCACTTCTTCGAGCACATGATGTTCCAGGGATCCAAGCATGTGGGTGATCAGGAGCACATGCGCATCATCAACGAGGCCGGTGGTGACATGAATGGCACCACCAACAAGGACAGAACCAATTACTACGAGACGGTGCCTGCCAACCAGCTGGAGAAAGTGCTCTGGCTGGAGGCGGATCGCATGGGCTTCCTGCTCGATGCGGTCAGCCAGAAGAAGTTCGAGATCCAGCGCGCCACCGTCAAGAACGAGCGTGGCCAGCGGGTCGACAACCAGCCCTATGGCCTGGTGAGCGAGCGGATGGGCGAGGCGCTCTATCCGCGCACCCATCCCTACTCCTGGCAGCCGATCGGCTATGTGGAGGATCTGGACCGCGTCGGCGTGGATGATCTCAAGCAGTTCTTCCTGCGCTGGTACGGACCGAACAATGCGACCCTGACCCTGGGCGGTGATTTTGACACCAAGCAGGCTCTGGCCTGGATTGAGCAGTATTTTGGAACCATACCCCGCGGCCCCGATGTCGCCGAACCGACCCCTGAGCCGGTGAGTTTGCCCGAAACACGCTACATCACCCTGGAAGACAAGGTCCATCTGCCGCTGCTCTACATCAGCTATCCGACCGTCGCGCTGGGGGATCCCCAGGAGCCTGCGCTGGACCTGTTTGCCGATGTACTCGGCGGTTCAGCCAGCTCCATGCTCTATCAGTCCCTGGTCAAGAGCGGCAAGGCACTGGAAGTGGGTGCCTCCCACTACTGCGAGGAGCTGGCTTGCACCCTGACTGTCTACGCCTATCCCAACCCGGCGGTGGATGGCAGCCTCAAGACCCTCAAGGGCGAGGTGGACAAGGTGATCGGCGACTTCGCCCAGCGGGGCCTCACGCCCGACGATCTGGAAAAAGCGATCAGCAAGTATCGCGCCTCCACCATCTGGGGGCTCGACAGCGTCGAGGGCAAGGTGAGCCAGTTGGCCATGGGGCAGGTGCTGGCCGGGGATCCTGGCTATGTGTTCAAGAGCCTGGATGCCATCGGCAAGGTAACCCCGGAGCAGGTCAGGGCCGCCTATGACAAGTTCATTGCAGGCAAGCATGCGGTGGTGATGAGTGTGGTGCCCAAAGGCAAGACGGATTGGCAGGTAGCCAAACCCAACTTCACCCCGGCCAAGCGCGAGCTGCCCGATTACAGCAAGCATGATGCCGCCCTGCCGCTGCGCCCGGTGACCGACCGCTTCGATCGCAGCGTGCAGCCCAAGGTGAGCGATGCGGTCAGCGCCAAGGTGCCGGCCATCTGGCATGGCAAGCTCGACAAAGACATCGAGATCATCGGCAGCCAGAGCGACGAGATCCCGGCCGTCTCCATCATGATCGCCCTGCCCGGCGGCATCCGTGCCGAGAGCAAGGGGGAGCTGGGGCTGGCCAATCTGACCGCGGCCATGATGGAGCAAGGCTCGGTGCGCCTCTCCGAGGCTCAGCTGAGCGATGAGTTGCAAAAGCTGGGGGCCAGCATTGAGTTCTCCAGTGCCCAGTACAACAACCTGATCACCATCAGCAGCCTGACCGACAAGCTGCCCCAGACCCTGACATTGGTGAAGGAGCTGTGGCAGCGCCCCGGCCTGCGCGAAGCCGATTTCGAGCGTACCAAGGCCCAGCTGCTGCAAGGCATGAAGCAGAGCGAGCAGCAGCCGGAATGGCTGGCGGGACAGGCGTTCCGTGAGCTGATTTACGGCAAGGAGAGCCGTCTGGGGGAACCCGCTGACGGTGTGCCCGCCGATGTCGCCAAGCTGACTCTGAGCGATGTGAAGCGCTTCTATCAGAACTACTACAACCCGAGCAATGCCAAGGTGGTGGTGGTGGGTGACGTGACCCAGAAGCAGGTGGAGGATCAGCTCGGCTTCCTGACCGAGTGGAAGGGCACAGCCCCCGAACTTGGCAGCCTCAAGCCCGCAGGAGCGCAGGCCAAACCGGGTATCTATCTGGTGGACAAACCGGGGGCGCCTCAGTCGGTTATCCGCATCGGCCGCCGTGCCATGGCGTTTGATACCACGGGGGACTACTTCACCGCCGGCCTGATGAACTTCAACCTCGGGGGCAACTTCAACAGCCGCATCAACCTCAACCTGCGGGAAGACAAAGGCTACACCTATGGTGCCAGCTCGGGTTTCGCCGCCAATCGCGAGGTGGGGGTGTTCAGCACGGGCGCCAATGTGCGGGCCGACGCGACCGTGGATGCCATCCGCCAGTTCCTCAAGGAGCTGGACGGTTATCGGGCGAGCGGCCCCACGCCGGTGGAGCTGGCCTACATGCGCAGCGCCGTCTCCCAGCAGGATGCCCTCTCCTACGAGACGCTGAACCAGAAGGCCGGCTTCTTGCTGCAGATGATCATGTATGATCTGAAACCTGACTTTGTGCAGGCCCAGAGCCAGCTGATCAAAACGGTTTCACAAGAGACTCTAAAGCGCAGCGCGACCCACTGGCTCGATCCCGACCAGATGGTAATAGTGGTGGTCGGTGACAAGCAAAAGCTTGAAAAACCCCTGGCGGAGCTTCATCTTCCCATCTATCCGCTGCAACTTCCCTGAGGCAAGTGCGGCATGCCTGAGTGCCGCCCCGGCTGGGGCGGCCAAAAATGAGCCTTGAATATGACCATATCTAGCTTGTCACTGCGCGAGTTGCTGGCCGCCTTGGGTACCCCGGAGCGACTGTCGGCCCTCAAGGGGATCCGTCGTGGCCTGGAGCGCGAAACCCTGCGCATTCGCCCGGACGGCAGCCTGGCCCAGGGGGATCATCCCCGCAGTCTGGGATCGGCCTTGACCCATGCCAACATCACCACCGACTACTCCGAAAGCCTGCTGGAGTTCATCACCCCGGCCACCGACTCCATCGAGAGCCTGATGGAGCAGCTTGGCGACATTCATCACCATGTCAGCCAGCATATCGGCGAAGAGCGGCTCTGGCCCCTCTCCATGCCCTGCTTCGTCGGTGACGAGGAGAGCATACGCCTCGCCCAGTACGGCACTTCCAACATAGGCCGGATGAAGACCCTCTATCGCCAGGGTCTCAAGAACCGCTACGGCAGCCTGATGCAGGTGATCGCCGGCATCCACTTCAACTTCTCCATGCCGGACAGCTTCTGGTGCGAGTGGCAGGATCTGGTGGGGGAGCACTGTTGCAGCCAGCGCTTCATCTCGGAAAAGTACATGGGGCTTATCCGCAACGTCTACCGCTTCGGCTGGCTGGTGCCCTATCTGTTTGGCGCTTCCCCCGCCATCTGCCAATCCTTCCTCAAGGGGCGCGAGAGTGCGCTGCCGTTCGAGAAGCTGGGCAAGGGGACCCTCTATCTGCCCTATGCCACGTCGTTGCGCCTGTCCGATCTGGGCTACACCAGCAGCGCCCAGAGCCGACTCGAGATCAGCCACGACAACCTGCCCGCCTACGTGGCCTCCCTGCGCCGTGCCATCAACACCCATGATCCCGAGTTCGCCAAGATAGGGGTCAAGGTGAACGGCGAGTATCGCCAGCTCAATGACAACGTGTTGCAACTGGAGAACGAGTTGTATGCGCCGATCCGGCCCAAGCGTACCCCGCGCAGCGGCGAGAAGCCGTCGGACGCCCTCGAACAGCGCGGCATCGAATACATAGAGCTGCGCACCGTGGACGTGAACCCCTTCACGCCGCTCGGGATAGACGTGGAACAGGTGCGCTTCTTCGATGTCTTCCTGGTCTGGTGTCTGCTGCGTCCTTCCGCTCAGCTGACGGAGCAGGATATGGCCCGCAACCGCAGCAACATGAACAAGGTAGTGCTGGAGGGACGCCGTCCCGGTTTGCAGCTCGAAGATGAGCAAGGCACCGAGCGGACCCTCAAGGAGTACGGACTCAGCCTGTTTGACGAGCTGGACGAGGTTGCCGCCTTGCTGGATCGCTGCTGTGGGCGCAATCGCTATCGCGAGACCTTGGCCATGCACCGCGAGAAGCTGCTCGACCCGGAGCTGACCTACTCGGCGCGCCTGCTCAAGATGCTCAAGGAGGGCGATCTGGATAACGGCTGCTTCGGCGACGCTCTGGCCAGTCAGTATCGCGAACAGTTGCTGGCCGGTGAGTTGCAGTACTGGGATGAGGCTTACTTCGCCGGTGAAGCGCGGGAGTCCCTGCTCAAGCAGCGCGAGCGTGAACGGGGGGATAGCCTGTCGTTCGACGACTTCCTGGCGGACTACTTCGGCACCCGCCAGACCACGACCTGATCCGTCAGCATTACCATGACAGAGCCGCTCAATGAGCGGCTTTTTTATGGCCGAGAGTCGTCTTCCTGGCCGCTCTGTTATCCGAAAAAAAGAAGTGTGAGTCAGCCTTCACTTCAGCAAGCCGATAGACGCTTTTATTGTCAAACGGCTCACATTTCCTCCTTTTGTCCCTTGAGTCTGGTGCGCCAGGCGCCTAGTTTTCGATCACTGAAACGATTCAGCTTTCACGAAAACCACTCACAAGAACAAGAGACACGAGGATAAAGCCATGTTGAAGAGACTCTCCATTGCCGTGCTGCTCGCCCTGGGCGCCAGCTCGGGCCAGGCCGCCGAATTTTTGCTGACCGACTCCCAGCAGGGGCTGGATGTGGGGGACTGGAAGATCAGCAGCGACAAGCTCGGCATCAAGAGCCCGGTGCCCTTCTCCATCGAGAAGAGGCGTCTGCACGGCGGGCGCCAGGAGGGGGTGGATCTGCTCATCGTCGACAACGGGGTGATGAAGATCACCCTGGTGCCGACCCGCGGCATGGGGATCAAGGAGGTCAAGGGGGCCGATGTGCGCCTCGGTTGGGATTCCCCGGTCAAGGAGGTGGTCAACCCGGCCTTCATCGATCTGGAGAGCCGCGGGGGTCTCGGCTGGCTCGATGGCTTCAACGAGATGCTGGTACGCTGCGGCTATGAGTGGACCGGCCACCCCGGGGTGGATGACGACGGCCGCCTCAAGAGCCTGCACGGCCGGGTGCAGAACATACCGGCGTCCGTGGTCAGCGTGACGGTGGACGAGGAGCCGCCCTACGCCATCCAGGTGCGGGGCCGGGTGGACGAGCGCACCTTCAAGATGAGCGAGCTGGTCACCTGGACCCAGCTCAGTGTGGTGCCGGGTCAGGCGGAATTTGCCCTGCAGGACAAGCTGACCAACCACGCCGACTACGAGAACGAGTACCAGATCATCTACCACAGCAACTTCGGGGCCCCCATCCTGGAAGAGGGGGCGCGTGTCAGCACCCCGGTGAAACAGATCTCGCCGTTCAACGACTACGCCAAGGCGGGGCTCAAGGGCTGGCAAACCTACCTGGGGCCGACCAAGGGCTTCGACGAGATGGTGTTCAACCTGGTGCCCTACAGCGACGCCGAGGGCAATACCCTGGCGGTGCTGAACAACCGGGCGGGCAGCGCCGGTGTTGCTGTGGGTTACAACACGCATCAGTTGCCTGTGCTGACGCTCTGGAAGAACACAGACACCCGGGCCCAGGGCTATGTGACCGGCATCGAGCCCGGTACCAGCTATGCCTACAGCACCAAGTACCAGCGTCCGCTGGGGCTGGTGCCCAAGATCCAGCCTGGGGAGACCAAGACCTTCGATCTGACCTATCGCCTGCTGCGCAATGGGGATGAGGTGAAGCAGGCCCTGGCCCAGGTGGAGAAGATCCAGGCCGGGCGCCCCACCGAATTGCGTGAGCAGCCCCTGGTCAAACTGCCCTGAGTCACAGGGAGACAGCAAAAAGCCGCTCCATGAGCGGCTTTTTATGGCCTGGCCAAGGCCGAGTCAGTGGCGCACTGGGGCCAGGGGGGCGAGGCGCGCAAGCTGCTGCAAGAGATAGTTGCGATAGGTCTCCCCATGCAGCTTGCCGGGTTTGAGCGTGGCTGCCAGGCACTGCTGGCGGGCCTTGACGCCAAAGGGCAGGCGACGGACATGGGTATCAATCCAGATGATCTCCCCCATGGGATCAATCATCAGATTGCCAAAGTGGAGATCCCGATGACAGTAACCGTGGCTGGCCAGCATGGCAATCTCCTTGGCGAGCCGACGTAACAGGGCGAGACGTTGTGCCTCGTCGGCGCCGAGAAAGTAATCCTCCCCCGAAATGGCATCTTGCAGATACTGCACCGCCAGGAAAGAGGCGAGGGGATTGAGGGGATTGATGGCGATCCCGGCAGCCTGGCAAGGCACCACATTGAGGCCGACGTTGCGCAGGATACGGTTGCTGCGCCATTCACGCAGGGCGTCGATGTGGCCAATGAGCCGCTTGCCGAGTTGGTCCCGGCACAACCAGGCCAGAGACCAGCGGGGATGCTTGTCGGCAACCAGCTTGCACAGGGAGTGGCTTGCGTTGTGACGGCGAAACAGGCTGCTGCCGACTTGTTCGAAGTGGGCGGTATCCTGAGTCTTGTCCAGAGACCAGCGAGGCAGCTGCAGTTGATCATGAAACAGCAGGTAGTGATGGGTTTGGCCATCGAATTCGAGTGAGGTCAGCTTCATAAAAGAGGTGCTCTGAGAGTGGTGCGAGCCTGGCTTGACGAGATGACAAGAATGACCCGTCTGTTATGACGTCATGGTACGACTCCTTAGCTGACATGAGCTGAATGGGTCATTCAATACCTTGAAGTGCATATGAAAACGCCGCAGGGCCTTGAGGGCCTGCGGCGTTGTCCATGGCGTGGCCTTCGAATTTAGACGTGACTGTACATCGCCTCGATCTCGTCTTGATACTTGGCCTCGATGATCTTGCGGCGCAGCTTCATGGTCGGGGTGATCTCTCCGAGCTCCATGGAGAAGGCGATCGGTAGCAGGGTGAACTTCTTCACCTGCTCGAACTTGGCCAGCTCCTGCTGCAGGCCCTGGATGCGCGCCTCGAAGAACTCCATCACCCGGGAGTGGCGCAGCAGCTCCGTCTTGCACTGGTATTGCAGGTTGATGGAGCGGGCGTACTCTTCCAGCGACTCGAAGCAGGGGACGATCAGGGCCGAGACGAAGTGGCGGGCGTCGGCGACAATGGCGATCTGCTCGATGAAGCGATCCTTGCCGAGGGTGCCTTCCACCAGTTGCGGGGCCACGTATTTGCCGTTGGAGGTCTTCATCAGCTCCTTGAGGCGTTCGGTAAAGTAGATATTGCCCTGGCTGTCGAGCTCCCCGGCATCGCCGGTACGCAGGAAACCATCCTCGGTCATCACTTCGGCCGTGGCTTGCGGCTTGTTGTAGTAGCCGCGCATCACGGTCGGGGAGCGCACCAGCAGCTCATTGTTCTCACCAAGTTTCACCTCGATGCCATTGAGGGCGGTACCGATGGATCCCAGCTTGAATGCTTGATCTTCGTAGCAGCAGACGGTGGCCGTGGTCTCCGTCATGCCGTAGCCGTACTTGAGGTTGAGCCCCATGGCCTGGAAGAAGAGATTCACGTCGTCGGCCAGACGTGCGCCGGCCACTGGCAGGAAGCGGGTACGACCGCCGAAACGGGCTCGCAGCTTGCGAAACACCAGGCGCTCGGCCAGGGCGAGCTGGACATACAGCCAGGGGGAGGCAGACTTGCCCGCCTGGCGGGTGGCCACCATCTGCTTGCCGACGCCGGTGGCCCAGCCGAACAGGGCGCGGCGAAGGGCTGGCGCCTGGGCGACCTTGGCCTGGATCATGGCGTAGGCCTTCTCGTAAAGGCGGGGCACGGCGCACATCACCGTCGGCTGCACCTCGCCAATCACCTCCATCACCTTCTGGGGATCGCGGATGTAGACGTTCTCGGCGCCGCAGTAGAGCACGTAGTAGGTCCAGGCACGCTCGAATACATGGCTGAGCGGCAGCATGCACAGCGACACATCCTGCTCGCTGAGATCCAGGCGACTGTTGTGCATCTCGAAGCAGGCGGCCATGTTGGCAAAATCGAGCATGACCCCCTTGGGTTCACCCGTGGTGCCCGAGGTGTAGATGAGGGTCAGCAGGTCATCCATGCGGTATTGGCGTTCGCGCTCCCGCAGTGCTTGTTCGCTGGCCTGATGGTTGCTGGAGACCAGGAAGGCCTGGAAGTGGCTGGCCTGCTTGCAGCCGCGCAGATCGACGCCGCCATCGAGGGCCACAATCTGGCGGATCTCGCCGCGCTCGAGCAGTTGCAGGGCCTGATCGAACTGAGGTTGCTCGCCGACAAACAGTATCTGGATACGGGCGTCGCGCACTATGTAGCGCAGCTGATCCAAGGTACTGGTGGGGTAAATTGGCACGCTGACGCCGCGGGCGGCGAGGATGCCGAGGTCGGCCTGAGTCCACTCCGGCATGTTGCGGGCATAGATGCCGACCATGTCGCACTCCTGGTGACCGGCCCGGATCAGCGCCTGGGCGCAATAGTCCATGGCCTGACCCAGGGTGCGCCAGCCGATGGCACGCCATTGGCCATCCTGTTGCACCCGCAGGGCGGCTTTATTACCCAGACGGGCGATGCGTTCGCGAATCAGATGAACCAAATGCAGCTGTGACATTCGTAGATCCTCAATGACAGAGAGACGCCCGGCAGGGGCGTGAAAATCGGGCTGGAGTGTAAACTCTAAGATTACGGCTTACAAGTGTGCGCTGTTTTGTTCCGGATCAGGAAGATCGGATTTTGCTGCGAAATTAATCAAAATCGGCGATAACTGGGAAAGGCGGTCGTCGGAGGCTAGAGCAATGAAAAATCTGGGGAAATGGTTGGGGCTGCTATTGGCCTTGTTGCTGGTGGCCGGGAGCGCTGGTTGGTATTGGTGGAACCAGCAGGCACTGGTTCGTGGCAACCCCTGGCTCAAGGGAGCGCAGGGAGTGGCACGGGCCCAGCAGCTCGCCCGCGAGTCCGGCATGGCGGTGCTCTATGTGATCGAATCGGACAAGTGTCGGCGTTGCAAACTGCTCGACAAGGGGTTGTGGCAGGATCCGGCGTTGGCCTCCACCCTGGCCGGGCTGGCCAAGGTACGCCTCAATCCGAATGCGGGAGATGGCAGTGAGCAAGTGCTGCGTCGCTTCCCCAAGGTCGCGACGCCACCCGGCATCTATTTGCAGCAGGCCGATGGCCCGCTCAAACCGATGCAGATAGTGGTGGATATTCAGCAGATCTGGATGCCTGGAGTGACTTACCGGCGTGGTTTTTTCATGCCGCTGTCGGCCGCCGGCTTCGAGGCCGTGCTGCATACCACCCTGGCACTGGAGGATCCCGCTTTCACCGCCCTCGCGCCCTGATTTGCGCCAGGGTCAGCGACTAGCCGAAGTCGAACAGCCGCGACATCAGCACGGCATCTTCCCGATCCGGGCCTGTGCCGTAGTAGTCGGCGCGGCGGCAATACTCGGCGAAGCCTTCACTCTCGTAGAGGGCGATGGCGCCCTTGTTGCCAGCCCGCACCTCAAGGAACCAGGCCTCGGCTTTTTTCGCCTTGCTGCTGGCCAGATATTCCCTCAGCAGTGCCCGCCCCAATCCCTTGCCCTGAAAGTCAGGATGGACGCAGATGTTCATCAGCGAGCTGTCTCCGGCCACCAGATCCGAGATGTAGAAACCGGCGGGCCGCCCCGCCACCAGCAGCAAGCCGTTGAGGTAGCGGGGCCCGAAGCAGGAGAGCAGATTGGCCTGGCTCCAGGGCTCCTGGTGTGCGGCCTGCTCTATGGGGTAGATGAGGGCAAAATCGCTCTCCAGCAGAGGGCGAAATTCGGGCTGGGGTTGAGACATCTGGACTCCGAAACTGGGGATGGGCAACTTGGGCAACTTGGGCGATGGAAAGGTGCCGGGTAAAGTGGCAACGGCTCAGGTCAGGCGTTGGCGCAGCTGTTGCCAGAGTGCCCGTTTCTGGGCCGCACTGGGTTGCAGCGGGCAGATCAGTGCCTGGGGCCAGGCGGGATCGACCTCCTCGAGCCAGAGCAAGGGCGTCACCATGCCAGGGACCAGGCTCGGAACCAGACTGACCTCCTGGGGGCTGAACCCCAGCAACAGGCAGACATCCGCCAGCAGGGGGAGGGCTGGCAGGCGATCGGCGACTATCCAGAGTCGACCCGCAGGCAAGGCGTGCTTGGCATGGCTGCGTTGGGTCGCGGGAAGTGGATCGGCCAGATACGGGCTGGGCTGCGAGCTGGCGGCTGCTTCTGCGGTGCCTGGCATGGGGGTGTGCACTGGATCGGCTCCCAGCAGGGCTGGGCGGCGTACTTGCCACTCCTGTATGCCCATGCGGCTGAGCAGGCCCTGGCGTAAGGGATCTAGCATCTGATTGACTCTGGATTGGCAAAAAAAACTCAAGGAAGGGTACACTCGAACGGAGTTTGCTGCACCCTTTGCCGTTATGCAGCCCCAAACCCGGCGCCTCTTCCCATGAACAGACGCTGCCGACCGGAACACCCATCCCTATCTCGAGCCGGAATTTGCCTATGCCGCTGTTGTCCCAGAAGAGTCACTCTGCTAACGCCATCGCTGAGCGCTTGCCACGTCTGTTGGCTGCTCTGGGGGAGGGATTGTATGAGCGCCAGGATGCCTTGCGTCTGGGGCTGCTGGCCGCCCTCTCCGGGGAGAGTGTCTTCTTGCTCGGACCGCCCGGTATCGCCAAGAGTCTGATCGCCCGCCGCCTCAAGCTCGCCTTTCATGAGGCACGTCACTTCGAATACCTCATGACCCGTTTCAGCACCCCGGAAGAGGTGTTCGGCCCCCTTTCCATTCAGGCGCTGAAGGATGAGGGCAAGTACCTGCGTCTCACCGCAGGTTACCTGCCCGAGGCCGAGGTGGTGTTTCTCGACGAGATCTGGAAGGCGGGCCCGGCCATCCTCAACACCCTGCTCACCGCCATCAACGAGCGTCAGTTTCGCAACGGTGACAGTCAGCACCCCATCCCGATGCGCCTGCTGGTCACCGCCTCCAATGAACTGCCGGCACCGGACAGTGGTCTGGAGGCGCTCTACGATCGCATGCTGGTGCGGATCTGGCTGGACAGGGTGCAGGAGAAGGCTAACTTCCAGGCCATGCTGGCCAGCGAGGGCCAGTCTCATCAGAACCTGCCCGCCTCGGTGCAGATCCGCAGTGACGAATACCTCGCCTGGCAGGGACAGATAGACGAAGTGCGCCTGCCCGATGGCTGCTTCGAGCTCATTTATCAACTGCGCCAGCAGCTCGACAGCCAGCTGGCCCACAGTTGCTATGTGTCGGATCGGCGCTGGAAGAAGGCGGTGCGGCTCATCAAGGCCAGCGCCTTCTTCAATGGCCGTGAGGAGGTGGTCCCCCTGGATCTGCTGCTGTTCAAGGATTGCCTCTGGCATGACGAGGCCTCCCGCGAGGCGTTGCAGGAGATGCTGGGGGAGTTTGCCCGTCTGCACTGTTACCGTCAGCTTGCTCTCACTCGTCAGCTGCTCGAACTCAAGGAGCGTTTCCGTCTGCTGCAAGGCGAGATGGCCCAGCGGCTGGCCCACAAGGCCAGACAGCGTCAGCAGTGGTTCGGCCGTCGCGCCCGCGGCATTGCGCTGCCACTGACGGGGGCGCAGCCCTTTGGCAAGCAGGTACACCTGCATCTGCTCTATCCTGCGGCGCTGGGTGCCGAGGATCCGACCCGGCTCACCGAGACCCTGGCGTTCGATCGCCACCGGCTTGCCCATTGGCACCCCACCGGCGAGAAGCTGGTGGGCTGGCACCTGGGCAGCCCGGCGGAGGGGCATTACGAGCTGGTGCTCGATGATCAACTGCGCCTGGGCGTGCTGGATGTGCAGCGCCAGAGCGTGCCGCTGGTGCTGGTGGGGCAGCAGCCCCTGCCTGCCGTGGTGCTCGATCCCTGGCGTCAGACGCTCGAGGAGCTGAGTGGCCAGCTCGAGACCCTCAGCCAGGATCTGCGTCGGCAACGCAGCCTGTATGAGCGTCAGCAGAACCACCTCTTCCTCGGTCAGGAGTGGTTGCAGAAGGTGGAGGAGAGTTTCTTCGTCCTGGCCCGGGATCTGGGCCAGTTGCAGGGAGATGCCCGCAGCTGGCACACGCGTTTGGCCCTGTTTGGCGAGCGGGTCTGAGTCGTGGCCGCCGCGCACCTTGTCGTCACCGGCCTGTCGGCTGACCGCACCCGGTTCTGGGCCATGAGCGTTACTGGCGCGGCGTGCTGCACCCTGGGGGCCCCATGATCGAGATTGGTATGATGGACCTGGCCCTGCTGATGGAGGAGGGCGAGATAGCCGGGGAGATGGCGCTCTTGCTGGCCGCGTCCCCCAAGATCTCCGAGTTCCTCCGGCGTGCGCCAAGCAGTCAGGGGAAAAGGCTCAAGCGGCGCATCATGAGCTGGAGCGAGCGGCTCAATGAGGAGATCAAGCACAAGCCGGTGCCTGTGATGCTGGAACAGGAGTACCAGCTCTATCAACGTCACAAGGGGTTGCCCCTCTCCGAGCTGGTTGGCCAGTTGCCCGCCCTGCTCGATCAGTTGGCGCCGAGCAGTCCCTTCGCCGGTGAGGCGCGCAGTCTGGTACGCCAGCTCAGCGAACATCCCGGCGAGGGGCTGCAAAAGCTGTTTATCGAGAAGTGGCGCAGTAGCCTGGTTGGCGCCTTGTTGCAGTTGCAGCACCAGATAGCCGAGGCGGAGCGAGAAAAGCTGCGCCAGGAGATAGAGGATCAACTGCTGGCAAACCGTACCCTGGCCGATGCGCTGGATCCGCACCAGATCTCGGCTGGGGGCCTGTGGGATCTCGCCCAGGGTCATTGGCACAAACGCAGCCTGGAACTCATCAAGCAGTACGCGCGCATGCTCGAGCGCGAACCCCTGCTGCGGGAGATCGCAGACATGCTCGGTCGTAGCGAGCAGGATCGTCAGTCTCGCGAGCGCCCCGTGCCGCCTGTGCCGATGCAGGAGCTGGCCGAGGCGGTGAGCGATGATGTGCCGGATGATCTGGTGGGCATACACCCGGGCAACGATCTGATGCGAATGCTGTCCAGCGAGGCCGTGATGCTCGGCCTGCCCGAGCTGGAGCTGGAGTTTTATCGCCGCTATCTTGAGCGACGCCTGCTCAGCTATCAGTGCCGTGGCACCTTGCCACGCCAGCGTCTGCTGCTGCGTACCCCCCAGGCGGGCGGCACAGAGCCGCAGTCTCGCGGCCCCTTCATCGTCTGCATCGACACCTCGGGCTCCATGGGGGGCTATCCGGAGGAGTGTGCCAAGGCACTTTTCCTTGCCCTGCTCAAGGTGGCCATGGATGAGCAGCGGGGCTGTTTCCTGATGCTCTTCTCCACCGAGGTGGCCACCCTGGAGATCCGCGCCGACACTGGACTGGATCAGGCGGAGCGTTTCCTCTCCATGAGCTTCCACGGGGGTACCGATCTGGTGCCCTGTCTCGCCCAGGCCCTGGAGCAGCTCAAGCAACCCGCCTTTGCCAAGGCGGATGTGCTGGTCATCTCCGACTTCATCGCCCAGAGCCTGCCCCATGCCCTGCTGGATCAGATGAACGAGCGGCGCAGGCAGCAGACGCGCTTCCATGCCGTGGCCATGTCCCGCCACGCCAAACCCGCACTGCTGCGGGTGTTTGACAACAGCTGGCTACTCGATTGCGGCCTGCGTGGCCGGTTGCTGCGGCGCTGGCAGCAGAGCTGAGGGGCCAGCCACCCGGCTGGCCAGCATGACGCCACTCGCCAGCAAGGCCAGGGTCAGCCAATGGGGCAGGGTCAGCACTTCGTCAAGCAGCAGACAGGCAAGGGCACTCGCCACCAACGGGGTGAGCGAGCCGATTGCCGAGGTGATCTCGGCTCCCAATACCCGGATGGCATGACCGTAGCAAAGCGCCGCCCCCAGACCCGCGCCCAATCCCTGCACTACTCCCTGCCATAGCCAGGTTTGCCCAGTGCCGCCCGTTGGCCAGCCTTGCCAGAGCACTATGGGCAGCAGCACCAGGGTCGAGGGCACGGCCACCAGGGCGGCCGAATCCAGGGGGCCCAGCCCGCTGCGTTTCACACCCAGAGTGAACAGGGCCCAGAGCAGGGCGGCGCCGATGAAATGGAGCTGGCCGAGCCAGACCCCGGGCGCGGCGTGCCATATCATGACCAGCAGCGCCGAGGCGATCAGGCTCAGTCCGAGCCGACGCTGCGGGCCGCAGCACTCTCCCATTCCCCACAGCAAGAGCGCGACCCAAAGTGGTACCAGGCCCGGGATCAGGGCACTGCCCTGATTGACGGGGGCGAGCTGCATGCCACTCGCTCCGAGCCAGAAGAAGGGCAGCCCGGCCCCGGCCATGATGGCGAGCCGCCAGCGGGCTGGCACAGCCTTGAACCTGACTCTTGCCCGCCAGTAACGGGGTGTCAGCAGCAGGGCGGGCACCCCGTAACGCAGCAGGGCAAGGCCGAGCAGGGGCAGGCTGGCCTGGGCTCCGGCTTTTAGCGAGAGGAAAAAACCGGACCAGAGCAGCACTGTCGCCAGGGCCGCGGCCCAGCCACCGAGACGGGAATGAGGAAGGTGAGACACAGGCGCTCCTTGCGTGGGTCAGACTCCAGGGTGATACCTGATTATCAGGTGAAACAGGGGGGCGTTTCAGGGCAAACTCTTGGTGATTTCCCGTATATATTGGTAATTTCAGGTAATCAGGTGCCTATTTTTGATGGAAACCACCAAGATGCTCGACAGGATAGATTTACAGTTGCTGCGACTGCTGCAACAAGACGGCAGGCTCAGCACCGTCGAACTGGCTCAACACGTGGGTTTGTCCGCTTCCCCCTGTGCCCGGCGCCTCAAGCGGCTGGAGGGGGAGGGCCATATCCAGGGTTATCGCGCCATACTGGCGCGGGAGAAACTGGGGCTGGGGATCACCGTTTTCGTCAATGTGCGGCTCAGTCAGCACAAGGAGGCACTGGTGGAGGCGTTCGAGCAGGCGGTGTCCGCCATGGGGGAGCTGATCAGTTGCCATACCGTCTCCGGGACTTACGACTATCTGCTGGAAGTGGTGGTGCCCGACTTGCCCGCTTACGAGCAGTGGGTACGGCGCTTGCAGTCGCTGGCGATGGTCAATGACATCAACAGCCACTTCGCCATTCGTGCGGTCAAGGTGATGGGACCGCTGCCCATTTGAGGCCGCGGCCATTTGATCGGGCTCAGGAGGGGGAGCGGTGGTCGAGGGCCCGTTCGTTGACCTGCTCCTGATCGAGCAGGGGTTGGCCGCTGGGGTGGGCGATATGAAAACCGCGTTTTCCCCCATGTTTGACCTGATACATGGCCTTGTCCGCCCGCGCCAGGGCCGTGCTGAAGTCATCCTGAGGCCTGATCTGGGCAACCCCCATGCTCAGCCCTATGCAGGCTTCGCCGTTGGCGAGGGGAAAGGGGGCCGAGATGGCCTGCTGGCAGGCCTGGGCCAACTGCAGGGTGCGGGAGTCGCGGCTTGGCCAGGGGAGCAGCAGTATGAATTCGTCTCCCCCGAGGCGGCCGAGAACCGCATCCTGGGGAGAGATGCTCCTGAGTCTGCTGGCCAGCTCGACCAGCAGCTCGTCACCGGCCCTGTGGCCCAGACTGTCATTCACCTGCTTGAAGTCATCGAGATCGATGAAGCAGAGCGTCTGATGGGTACCTGGGAACTGGCGCTGCAGGGCGGCGCGGTTGAGCAGATGGGTGAGGGGATCCCTGTGGGCGAGCAGGGCAAGCTGCTGCTCGAACTCCTTCTCGTGGGTAACATCCATGTGGGAGCCCATGACCCGCAGCGGGTTGCCAGCCTGATCCCGTTCCACGACGCGGCCCCGGTCCAGCACCCAGGTTACCTTGCCATCCTTGGCCAGCATGCGGTGCAGGGCTTGGTAGAAGGGGGTCTTGCCGCTCAGATGATCCAGGAAAGCCGTGAGCACCCGTTCTCTGTCTTCCGGATGCAGGTGTTCGCGCCAGACGTCGAAGTGGGCCTCCAGCGCCTTGGGTTGATAGCCGAGCATGGCACCCCAGCGCCGATTGAAGATGATGAGCTTGCCGGTAGGAACATGGTTCTGCCAGATACAGAGACCAGTGCCATCCATGGCCGCGTCCAGCTTCTCCCGTGCGTCATCGGCGATGCGCTTGAGTCGCTCGTTTTCCTGTTGCAGTTTCCGATAGGCGGCCAGCAGCGCCTCGTAATCCTGGGGGACCTTTCCTGTCACGTGGGGACCATTTGTCTCTGCATGTCCTGGCATATGGCGCAGGACGTGGGGGGAGGGCTTGGAATGATACGTCGTCACCTGGCCCCGGCTAGATCGTTGACTATAGAGATAATGGATGATTATTTCATCATAAGTCAGCCTGATGCAGGATATGATAGAAAGTCTAATTATCCGATTTATCAACTAAATGCCGCTGGAGGCCTGTGAACGGCGTCAATCATTCATCCCTTTGGTTACTCTGCCTGACGCTGCTGGCAGGGTCGGTCTGGGCAGCTCCTGATGCGCCAGCAGGGACGCGCCCACAAAGCGAGTCCCTGCTGACGGAGCTGGCTCAGCTAGAGAACGGCTTCCAGCCCCATGGCGAATTTCAGGCCAGGGTGCAGGCGTTGTCACGCCAGATAGATGCCGCCAACCCCCTCTACGGCCGTCTGGTGAGCCTGCAGTGTTGGGCCTTGCCCGCCGAGAACACCAGCGACTACAGCGCCGCCATCACCTTCGCAAGCCAGCAGTTGCAACAGGCCCGTGCCCGCCAGGATGGGCTGGCTGAGATAGCCCTGCTCAACTGCCGGGGCTGGCACAGTCAGTTGCTGGGCGAGATGACCCATGCCCGTCGCGACTATGATGCTTCATTCACGTTGGCGGAGGCGGCGGGGGCTCAGCGGCTGATGGCGGACGCCTTGAGCTATCGTGGCAACATGCAGGCCTATCAGGGCCAGTTGGCCGCCGGCCTCAAGGATCAGCTCATTGCCCATGACATCTATGAACGACTCGGGCTCGAAGCCTGGCGGCTGCACCAACTGGGGGAGATAGCCAATACCTATCGCCGCATGGGGGGATTTGATCGCGCGCTCGAATACTTCAAGGAGCTGGAGAGGGCCTATCAGCAGCAGGGGGATGAGGAAAACCTGAACGATATCCGCTCCCAGCTCGGCATTCTTTACTCGGACACGGGACGCCACACCGAGGCGCTGGCGTTGTTTGAAGAGGCGGCGCACTATTTCAAGCGCAACGGCTGGGGCATGGATGAAGCCTGGGCCCTGACCGAAGTGGCCCACAGCCAGCTCAAACTGGGTCGGGTGGATGAGGCGCTGGTCAACTTGCAGCAGGCCGAGACCCTGCTCAGCCGCAAACAGGAGACGGACACCGCGACGCTGGGCCAGTGGCGACTGATCATGGGGTTGGCCGAAGAGGCTTATGGCCGACTGAATCGGGCGCTCTACTTCCTGGCGGTGGCCGAACCCATCTTCATTCAGGAGCATAACCAGCGTTTTCTCGCCACCATCTACCGGGTGCAGGCACGGATCCTGGAAAAACAGGGTCAGGCCAATGCCGCCCTGGCCTCGCTCAAGCGCTATGTGGCGATCTGGGAGGAGCTGGAGCGGGATCTCGGCGCCCAGCGCTCTATCCAGATGCGTTTCGAGTTCGATCTGGCGCGTAAGGAGGTTGAGAACGAGAACCTCAAGACTCATCAGGCGTTGCAGGCCCAACTGCTGGATCAGCTACAGGAGCGGCGCTACTGGCAGACGCTGGTGACGATACTGGTACTGCTGCTGCTCGGCGCCGTGGTGCTCTATCAACTCAGTCGCAGTCGCAAGATGCGTAGGCTCGCCATGACGGACGAGCTGACCGGCATTCACAATCGACGCCAGATCCAGGCCGAGGCGAAGACCATGCTGCAGCAGGCGAAGAGCCTGGAGCAGCCCTTATCCTTGCTGATCATCGACATAGACCACTTCAAGCAGATCAACGATGGTTGGGGTCATCAGGCGGGGGACAGGGTACTGATCGCGGTGGCGAGCAGCATCTCGGGGTCGCTACGCAGCCTGGACCGGGTGGGGCGCAACGGGGGCGAGGAGTTTCTGGCGCTGCTGCCCGACACCCTGCTGGCCGAGGCTGTCGAGGTGGCGGAGCGAGTGCGCCAGCAGGTCGAGGAACTCAAGGTAACCGAGTTGCCCGCCGAACATCCGGTCCGGGTCAGCATCGGCTGTGCCCAGCTGCGCGAGGGGGAGAGCCTCAGCGAGCTTATTCACCGCGCCGACGAGGCCATGTACAGCGCCAAGCGGGCCGGTCGCAATCGGGTGTGCAGCGCCGAGTGACCGGGATGGCGGAGGGAGGCAGATCCGGCGCATGCCGGGCTGGGTATTTTTCACTCGCGCGGGTATAATGTGGCGCAATTTTGCTAAGACGCCGGACACTCGCACCCATGTAACGCAACGCCTTCTCGCTTTTCATCAGACCCGCCCTGTTCGGGTTGGCTCGCGTTGCGCGCGTCGCAATCTCTTATTTCCCACGGTGGTTTACAGCCGCCGCTCAATAGAAGAACGTCGAACTATGTCAGCTGAATTTCTGAGTGAAGTCTCCAAGAGACGCACTTTTGCGATCATCTCGCACCCGGATGCGGGTAAAACCACTATCACCGAGAAAGTCCTGTTGTTCGGACAGGCAATCCAGCGTGCCGGTACCGTCAAGGGCCGTGGCTCAGGCCAGCATGCCAAATCCGACTGGATGGAGATGGAAAAGCAGCGCGGCATCTCCATCACCACCTCGGTGATGCAGTTCCCCTATCGTGACTGCCTGGTCAACCTGCTCGATACCCCGGGTCACGAGGACTTCTCCGAAGATACCTATCGTACCCTGACGGCGGTGGATTGCTGTTTGATGGTGATCGATGCCGCCAAGGGCGTTGAAGACCGGACCCGCAAATTGATGGAAGTCACCCGGCTGCGTGATACCCCCATCCTCACCTTCATGAACAAGATGGACCGCGAAGTGCGCGACCCCATGGAGGTCATGGACGAGGTGGAGCGCGAGCTCAACATCATGTGTGCTCCCATCACCTGGCCCATCAGCTGCGGCAAGTCCTTCAAGGGGGTCTATCACCTCTACAAGGATGAGACCTATCTGTATCAAACCGGTCAGGGTCACACCATCCAGGAGAAACGGGTGGTGAAGGGGTTGCACAACCCTGAGCTCGATGCCGCCATCGGCGAAGATCTGGCTGCCCAGCTGCGCGGCGAGCTGGAGCTGGTGCAGGGCGCCTCCCCCGAATTCGATCACGAGGCCTTCATCGCCGGTGAGATGACTCCGGTCTTCTTCGGTACCGCGCTCGGTAACTTCGGCGTCGATCACATGCTGGACGGCCTGACCGACTGGGCGCCGCCGCCCATGCCGCGCAAGACCGAAGAGCGTGAAGTGCTGGCGACCGAGGAGAAGTTCTCCGGTTTCGTGTTCAAGATCCAGGCGAACATGGATCCCAAGCACCGTGACCGTATCGCCTTCATGCGCATCGTCTCCGGCACCTACTCCAAGGGCATGAAGATGCGCCATGTGCGTCTGGGCAAGGACGTCAACATCTCCGACGCCGTCACCTTCATGGCCGGTGACCGCGAGCAGGCTATCGAAGCCTGCGCCGGTGACATCATCGGGCTGCACAACCACGGCACCATCCAGATAGGCGACACCTTCACCCAGGGCGAGATGCTTAAGTTCACCGGCATCCCCAACTTCGCCCCCGAGCTGTTCCGTCGCATCCGTCTGCGCGACCCCCTCAAGCAGAAGCAGTTGCTCAAGGGGCTGGTGCAGCTCTCCGAAGAGGGCGCGGTGCAGGTGTTCCGTCCGCTGATCAGCAACGACCTCATCGTCGGCGCCGTCGGTGTGCTGCAGTTTGACGTGGTGGTGTCGCGTCTGAAGAGCGAATACAACGTCGAGGCCCTCTACGAGGCGGTCAACGTCGCCACCGCCCGCTGGGTGGAGGGGACGGACGTCAAGAAATTCGAGGAGTTCAAGCGCAAGAACGAGGTCAATCTGGCCCTGGATGGCGGTGACAACCTCACCTATATCGCACCGACCATGGTCAACCTGCGTCTGTCTCAAGAGCGTCACCCGGACGTCTTGTTCCGCCAGACCCGCGAACATTGATATCGCGCGCACCCGGACGGTAAAAGCTGATATAAAAGAAGGCCCTCGCGGGCCTTCTTTTTTTGCCCGCGTTCTATTTTGGATCAGGAGATCGCCATGCTTGGACGCATTACCAACCTCTTCCCACTCTGGGCCTTACTGTTTTCCCTGCTGGCTTACTGGCAACCCGCTCTGTTCGTCGACCTCAAGACGCAGATAGTGCCGTTGCTCACCATCATCATGCTGGCCATGGGGCTGACCCTCAGACCCAGGAACTTCATCGATGTGGTGAACAACAAGCGGGCCATCGGGCTGGGATTGGTGTTGCAGTTCAGCGTCATGCCGCTGGCGGCGCTGCTGATCAGCCTCTTGCTCGGTTTCGATGCCGAACTGACGGTGGGCATGGTGCTGGTGGGCAGCGTCGCAGGCGGCACCTCCTCCAATGTGATGTGCTATCTCGCCAAGGGGGATGTGGCGCTCTCCATTACCATGACGGCGCTTTCCACCTTGCTGGGGGTCATCATCACCCCGCTGCTGGTGCAGTTGCTGGCGGGCAAGAGCGTCGATGTGCCGGTGCTGGACATGTTACTGAGTCTGGTCAAGATAGTGCTGGTGCCGGTCGTCATCGGGGTCGTGCTCAATAGCTGGCTGCACGCGCTGACCGAGAAGCTTGAACCCGTGCTGCCCCTCATCTCCATGGCGGCCATCGTGCTGATCATCGCCATAGTGGTCGCCCTCAATGCTGGCCAGTTCGCCACTATAGGCCCCATAGTGGCGCTGGCGGTGATCCTGCATAACGGCATCGGCATCACCGCAGGCTATTGGGTCAGCCGCCTGCTGGGCTTCGATGAGCGGATCTGCCGCACGGTCGCCTTCGAAGTGGGGCTGCAAAACTCCGGCCTGGCGACGGCGCTGGCGATGAAGTTCTTCACCCCGGCGTCCGCCGTGGCGGGCACCCTGTTCTCGGTCTGGCATAACCTGTCCGGCTCCCTGCTTGCCGGCCTCTGGGCCAAGCGGCCCTTGAGCCCGGTCACTCGGGACGTTGACCAGACGGTTGTCAAAGAGAGCTAAGAGCGCCGTCATCCCTGGCGTCCCTCGGGGCGCCAGGGTCATCACTTCTGCTCTTGCAATAGGTGGCCGCACTGGCCTGCTGGTCTAGCGAAGATTTTTTACCATGCAGATCTCGCAGGCATCGTGACCTGTGCTGCCGAGCGGCCCTGGCAAGTGCTCGAAACCGAGGGATTCATAGAGTGCGGTGGCCTCGCGCAGGCTGGCCGTGGTCTCCAGATAGCAGCGCAAGTATCCGAGGGTGCGTGCCTCCGCCAGCGCCTGCAACACCAGTCGCCGCCCCAATCCCAGGCCGCGCAAGTCGGGCAGGAAGTACATCTTCTGCAATTCGCAAACCCCCTCTTCCCCGTGCAGTGGCGCTATGCCACCGCCGCCAAGAATGGCGCCGTCCGGCCCTTCAATGACCCAGTAGTGACTCGTGGCCTTGTCGTAGGTCTCGAACAGCTCGTCCAGTACGGGATCGGCTACGCCGTAACCCTTTTCGGCGGTGAGGCCATATTCGGCAGAGACACGGCGCACCACGGCGGCGATGGCGGCGTTGTCGTCGGGGGCGATGGCGCGAATGCGATACCCCTGCTGGCGGCGGGCGCGGGACAGGGCGCTGCGATAGCGTCGCAGTCCCTCCCAGATCTGTTCGCTCTCCTCGGGCGCAAGCTGGGCCAGGGTATCGCTCATGGCCTCATCCATTTGCTGGTGCAACTCCTGCAATTGCGCCAAGCCATGGGCGGTCAGTCTGGCCTGCTTGCTGCGTCCATCCGAGGGGTGGGGTTGCCAACTGATGAGCTCCCGCTCGACGAGCCGGGCAAGGGGTCGGCTGGCGTTGGACTTGTCGATGCGCAGGCGGTCGGCCAGCTGCTGATTGGTGGCGGGCCCGGTCTCGAGCTCGATCAGCAGATGGGCTTCCAGGGGGCTGAGCGTCAGGGAGCCGCACTGCTGGGAGAGCATGCCGAGTTCACGAACCAGATCGCGCGACAGGGCGCGCAGGGGGCGGGGATCCATCTCTGTCTATCCTTTTGGTTGTCATCTACAGCCAATATAACCATTTGGTTGCTATCAACAACTTTTTTGTCGGGCTGCTTGGCGAAGCCACAACCAGGGGCGGAATGCGGGCACAAAAAAAGGCCCTGAAAGGGCCTAAACATTGGAAACCCGCGCCGGGGGGCGCGGATCCCATCCTTGGTCATAAAAAGAGTGGTGTGATGGCCGGGCACTGGCCAGAGCGGGGCATTGCTGGGTTTAGACCAGCTCGGCCAGCATAGTGTCGGAGTAGGGCACCAGGGGCTCGGATTTTTTCACCCGCGCCAGATAGTCCGGGTTGGCGATGAGCGGACGACCGATGGCGATGAGATCGAAGCGGTCAGCCTTGATCGCTTCGGCAGCGGTTTCTGCGCTGTAGTTGCCGACCCCGACCAGATGGCCATCGTACTGCTCGCGCAGGTAATCCGAGGCGCGGCCACCCAGGTAATCGAAGGTGAGGCTGTCATCGAAGATGCCCAGATGCACATAGGCAAGGGTGCGCTTGTTCAGCTCGCCGAGCAGATGGTCGAAGACGCCGCGATCCCGGGCATCGCCCTCCATGTGGGCATAGGCACCGGGGGAGAGGCGCAGGCCAACCCGATCGCCGCCGATGCGGGCATTGACCGCATCCACCACGTCCAGGGCGAAGCGGCTCATATTCTCCGGAGTCTGACCATATTGGTCATCACGCAGGTTGCTGGCGTAGTGCAGGAACTGATCGATGAGGTAGCCGTTGGCGCCGTGGATCTCGACCCCATCAAAACCGGCTTCCATGGCGTTGGCGGCGGCCTGGGCGTATTGCTCGACCAGCTCGGCAATCTCGGCAACCTCGAGGGCGCGCGGCACCGGATAGCTCAGATCACGCATGCGCGGCAGCGTGCCTTCCAGACCGATGGCAGATGGAGCGACCGGCTGCTGGCCGTGGAAGAAGGAGTGGGAGACCCGCCCCACGTGCCACAGCTGGGCGAAGATCTTGCCGCCCTTGGCATGCACGGCGCTGGTCACTTTTTTCCAGCCTTCAATCTGCTCGGCGCTATAGAGGCCGGGGGTGTTCGGATAACCCTGACCGTCCGGACGAATGATGGTCGCTTCGGAGATGATGAGGCCGATGTCGGCGCGGCGGCCATAGTAGGCAGCCATCTGCTCGGTCGGCACCAGGCCGGGACCTGCCATGCAGCGGGTCAGCGGTGCCATCATGAAACGGTTGGCCAGGGTCAGGCTGGCATTGAGACGGTAAGGCTGAAACAGAGTATCCATGGCGATGTGTCCTGGGGCAGATGATTCTTGAACGTGCATTCAAGATGTTTTTTGCTTTGTGCGCAAGTCTTTTTTGAATGTGCGTTCAAGATAAGTTGGCCCGACCCTGCCCCTGGGGTAGACTTGCCGCCATATCAACCCCTAGCCACAGGACCCCCGATGCGCAGCGCCGAGTTCAACCGCGAAACCGTCTTGCAAAGTGCCATGGAAGCATTTCGATCCAAGGGATATGCCAAGACCACCATGCAGGATCTGGTGGCTGCAACCGGGTTGCACCCGGGCAGTATCTACGCGGCGTTTGGCAACAAGCGCGGCCTGTTGCTGGCGGCGGTGGATCACTACATCGAGAGCAAGCGGGCCTGTCGACGGGCCCGGTTTGCACAGGGTGAGCCGCTGGCGGCCATAGAGGGTTTTCTGCGGCAGGTGGTGAGCGATACCCTGGACGGCTGCTGCCTGATCACCCGCACCCTGGTGGAGCTTGCCGAGCAGGACGAGGAGCTGCGCCTGCGCCTCAAGGCGAGCTATGGCGAATTGGAAGAGGACTTGGCTGTCGTGCTCGAACAAGCCAGGGAAAAAGGGGAGCTTGCCGCTGACGTCGCCACCCCCACGTTGACCGCTTTTCTGCTGGTCAGCATCCAGGGCCTGGTCACCGTTGGCCAATGTCGCCCCGAACCCGAGCTGCTCGGCGACGTGGTCAGTCAGGTCATGGCCTCCCTGCGCGCCTGATCCCTCGGCTGGGCCTCTTCCCTCGGGATCCCCAGCACCTTCATCAGATCTTGCAGCCACATCAAGGCAAGTTGCTGGGCGTGGGATCAGGGGCGTGCCAGACCCCCTTCGCGGAGCTAGCCAGGCTCCGAGTTCATCAGCTCCTTCATCAGATTTTTCAGCCACATCAAGACAAGTTGCTGGGCGTGGGATCAGGGGCGTGCCAGACCCCCTTCGCGGAGCTAGCCAGGCTCCGAGTTCACCAGCTCCTTCATCAGATCTTTCAACCACATCAAAGCGGGTTGCTGGGCGTGCACCGGGTGCCAGACGCAGTTGAGGTGGTAATCCGGCACGGCGTCCGGCAGCGGCAGGCTTTTCAGCGGCCAGTGGTTGGCGAGCAGCTCGGCCACCATGCTGGGCAGCACCAGCAGGTGATCGCTCTGGCTGACGATGGTGGCGGCGGACATGTAGCTCTGGCTATTGACCGAGATGGTGCGACTAAAGCCCAGGGTTTTCAGGAATCTGTCCAGACTTGCCTCAGAGGTGCCGAGCGGCGAATGAAATACATGAGGCATATCAACAAGCTGCCGTAGCGTGATCCGCTCCTCGGGCAGCGCCATGGTGGCGCGCACCAGTCCGGCCAGGGGCTCGGTCAGCCAGGTCTCCTTGCCCAGATATCCCGGCACCTGCATGTACTCGTCAAACCCCAGCACCAGGTCTATCTCGCCGCTGGCAAGCTCCGCCTCCGGCAGCGTATCGCGCAGTATGCGGATCTCTATGGTGACTCCGGGTGCCAGCTTCTTGAGGCGCTGCATAAGCGGCGGGATCAGTACGCACTCCACATAGTCAGTGGTACAGAGCACGAAGCGCCGTTTGGACTGGCTCGGTTCGAACACCTCCTCCTCGCTGAGCTGTTGCTCCAGCAGTTGCAGCACCTGCTGCACCCCCAGATGCAGGCGCTGGGCGCGGGGGGTGGGCAACATCCCTTGCGGGGTACGCACCAACAGCGGATCGCCAAAGAAGGTGCGCAACCGAGCGAGGGCGTGGCTCATGGCGGGCTGGCTGATAAAGAGCGAGTCAGCGGCGCGGGTGACGCTGCCTAGCGTCATCAGGGCGTCAAAGGCGAGCAGCAGATTGAGGTCGAGCTGGTGCAATTTCATGGGGAGGATTATTCGTGCTGTTTATGGGACAATTAATCCTATTCATTTGATGGATGGGCGCGCAACTTCTTACACTGCAACCCACACTGTTTTTTCCAGGATGCCCCGTCCGGTTCGCTGCCGGGGAGGGGGCCGCAATCCACTCCAAGGAGTCTGGTGATGGCAACGGTTAAGAGGGCTGCCACCCAGATGGCCTGCTCCTGGGACATCGAAGCCAAGATCGCACGCGCCGAGCAGCTGGTTCGCCATACGGTTGCATAACCGGTGACAAGCCGGTGGGCCAAGGCCCGCCCGTTTCCCCTATTACCGGCCCTGTGATGCACAGATTGCCACACAGGCCCGCAAGGATATTACGATGAGCATCAAGACTCTCTCTTCAGTCCCGGCCGTTGATGGCTTCACCATGCCCGCCGAGTGGGCGCATCAGCAGGCCGTCTGGATGATCTGGCCATACCGCCCAGACAACTGGCGTGAGGCCGGTCGCTTCGCGCAAGCCACCTTCGCCAAGGTAGCCGATGCCATAGGGCAGGCCACCCCTGTCTTTATGGGTGTGCCCGCCCAGTTTATGGAGCAGGCCCGTGGCCTCATGCCCGCTCACGTCACCCTGGTCGAGATGGCCAGCGATGACTGCTGGGCCCGCGACAGCGGCCCGACTGTGGTCACCAATGCTGCTGGCGAGTGCCGTGGTGTGGATTGGGGCTTCAACGCCTGGGGCGGCCTCAAGGGCGGTCTCTATGCGCCTTGGAATCAAGATGAAGAGGTGGCGGCCCAGATGCTGGCCCAGCATGGCATGGATCGCTACGACGCGCCGCTCATTCTGGAAGGGGGCTCCATCCACGTCGACGGCGAAGGTACTTGCATGACCACAGCCGAGTGCCTGCTCAACGAGAACCGCAATCCGCACCTGACCAAGGAGCAGATCGAAGCGCACTTGCGCGACTACCTCGGCGTCACCAGTTTCATCTGGTTGAATGAGGGCGTTTATCTGGACGAGACCGACGGCCACATCGACAACATCTGCTGCTTCGTGCGCCCGGGTGAAGTGGCCCTGCACTGGACTGACGACCAGAATGATCCCCAGTACGCCCGCTCTCTGGCCGCCCTCAAGGTGCTGGAAGCGGCGGTGGATGCCAAGGGGCGCAAGCTGAAAGTGTGGAAGCTGCCCCAGCCGGGCCCGCTCTACTCGACCTTCGAAGAGTCTGCCGGCGTCGAGAGCGGCAGCGGCGTGCCGCGTGAAGCACAAGGCCGTCTGGCCGGTTCCTATGTGAACTTCCTGATCACCAACGATCGCATCGTCTACCCGCAGCTGGATGCCGCCACCGATGGCGAGGCCCAGCGCATTCTGGAGGGGATCTTCCCGGATCACACAGTGGTCGGCGTTCCGGCCCGGGAGATCCTGCTGGGCGGTGGCAATATTCACTGCATTACCCAACAGATCCCGTCCGGCAAATAAGCTGGCCGAAGAGTGTAGACATTCAAAACCCCACGCCGTGGGGTTTTATCTCTTGATGACGTGATGGTCGCAGGCGCTGATGCGGCGATCATCATGACAAACAGTCACCCTTTTAAAGGAGATCCCCATGATCGAAGTGACCGAGGTTTCCATTGCCGAGCTGCGCGGTGCGCTCGAATCAGGCCGCACCACAGCGGTCGAACTGGTCAAGGCCTATCTGGCCCGTATCGAGGCCTACAACGGCCCCGAGACTGACACTAAACTCAATGCCGTGGTGGTGCACAACCCCGACGCGCTGAAAGAGGCGCAAGATTCTGATGCCCGCCGCGCCCGTGGTGAAACCCTGAGTCCGCTCGACGGCATCCCCTACACCGCCAAAGACAGCTATCTGGTCAAGGGGCTGACTGCCGCCTCCGGCAGCCCGGCCTTCAAGGATCTGGTGGCTCAGCGTGATGCCTTTACCGTTGAGCGGCTGCGGGCCGCCGGTGCCATCTGCCTGGGCAAAACCAATATGCCGCCCATGGCCAATGGTGGCATGCAGCGCGGCGTCTATGGCCGTGCCGAAAGTCCCTACAATGCCGATTACCTGACCGCGCCCTTTGCCTCCGGCTCCTCCAACGGTGCCGGTACCGGCACAGCGGCCAGCTTCTCCGCCTTCGGTCTGGCGGAAGAGACCTGGTCGAGCGGCCGTGGCCCTGCCTCCAACAACGGCCTGTGTGCCTACACACCATCCCGTGGCGTGATTTCGGTGCGCGGCAACTGGCCGCTGACTCCGACCATGGACGTGGTCGTGCCCTACGCCCGCACCATGGCCGATCTGCTGGAAGTGCTCGATGTAGTGGTTGCCGATGATAGCGACACCCGTGGCGATCTGTGGCGCATGCAGCCCTGGGTGCAGCTGCCCAAGGCCTCCGAGGTGCGTCCGGCTTCTTATCTTGAGCTGGCAGCCAAGCCTGATGCCCTCAAGGGCAAGCGCCTCGGTGTGCCGCGCATGTTTATCAACAAGGATGAACTGGCTGGCACCAGCGAGCACCCCGGCATCGGCGGCCCGACCGGCCAGCGTATCCATACCCGCCCGTCGGTGATCGCCTTGTGGGAACAGGCCCGTCAGGCGCTGGAAGCCGCTGGCGCCGAAGTCATCGAAGTGGACTTCCCCCTGGTCTCCAACTGCGAAGGGGACAGACCCGGCGCGCCGACTGTGTTCAATCGCGGCATAGTGTCACCTGAGTTTCTCAACGACGAGCTGTGGGAGCTCTCCGGCTGGGCGTTCGACGACTTCCTGCGCGCCAACGGCGATCCCAAGTTGAACAAGCTTGAGGATGTCGATGGGCCGAAGATCTTCCCCCACGATCCGGGCACCCTGCCGAACCGCGAGGGGGATCTGGCGGCGGGCATGGACGAGTACGTCAAGATGGCCAAGCGCGGCCTCAAGCGTTTTGACGAGATTGCCTCTGTGCCGGACGGCCTGCGTGGGCTGGAGCAGACCCGCAAGCTGGATCTGGAAGACTGGATGGACGAGCTGAAGCTCGACGCCGTGCTGTTCCCCACAGTTGCCGACGTCGGCCCGGCTGACGCGGATGTGAATCCGGCCTCCGCCGATATCGCCTGGAGCAACGGCATCTGGGTCGCCAACGGCAACCTCGCCATCCGCCATCTCGGCGTGCCGACCGTCACAGTCCCCATGGGGGTGATGGCCGATATCGGTATGCCGGTGGGCCTGACCTTCGCCGGCCGCGCTTATGACGACAATAACCTGCTGCGCATCGCCTCGGCCTTCGAGTCCACCGGCAGCAAACGCAGGGTGCCGCCGCGTACCCCGCCGTTGGGGTGATTGCGGTTGGAGATTAAAATAGCGAAAAAAACCACCTGTATAATAGGTGGTTTTTTTCGTGCCGAAGGAATATGACTTTATGGTTTATAAATAGGTTGATAACCATAGAAGAATTATAATTTTGTATATTTTTCTTTACTTGTGAAAATCACATCTAGTTTATATCTTGATTAGTAGCTTTTCCGCGAATTCAACTTCGAAGTGCAATTCCCGATTAAAAATCAGGCTGCTTTCAGAAGTTCGTCAAAAACCACCTGTGGCTGTTTAAATCCCAAGCATTTGCGTGGCCTGAAGTTCAGCCGCTTTTCGACGGCTGACAGTGCCTCTGCTGTCACCACACTCAAATCACTGCCTTTGGGCACATATTGCCGCAGCAGACCATTGCTATTCTCATTCTGTCCCCGTTCCCATGCACTGTATGGATGCGCAAAGTACACCTGCGCTTCCAGCTCTGCTGCAACACGTTCATGTTCGACAAACTCGCTACCATTGTCAGCTGTGATGGTATGGACATGTGCCTGGTAGGGTTTCAGCATGCTGATAATGGTGTCCGCCACCGCGCTGGCTGTTTTGCTGGGAACGTATTGAACCAGGTAGAGCCGGCTCTTACGCTCCAACAGACTCACTATTGCACCGCTGCCTTGCTTACCCAACACGGTATCGACTTCCCAATCTCCCACACGGCTCCGCTCATTGACTATCGCAGGGCGTTCATCAATCGATACCGGATTGGGAATGACACTGCGTTTGCTGTTCTTACCCTTGCGATAGCGTTTGTGACCCTGACGCAGATGCCGGTATAGCGTGCCACCGTTGGCCTTGTCGCGTGCCACATAGCGGTATATCCACTCGTGGCTAACCGGGCAGTTAATCATGTCTCCAACGCCACTGATTTGCTCGGGACTCCAGTCCGCGACCAGCGCCATGCAAACAAAGTCGATGGTATCAGACGGGACAGTACGCTTCTGACTCGTCAGCCGTCGTGCCGTGGCAAGTTGGTGAGCCTGCTGCGGCTGATAGGCCTGCCCAGCACAATTACGACGAAGCTCACGACTGATAGTCGATGGATGAACCCCGAGCTGTTTGGCAATGCGGGCCTGTGACAGGCCATGGTCACGGAGGCAGGCAATCTGGTATCGTAGCCCCTCGGTCAACTGCTGGTATTTCATGGTGTATCGCTTTGTTTCTTTGGCGAGAAGAAGCGTACCCTAACTGGTAGTTGACCGCCTCTCTCCTATGCACCATGGGCATTGCACTTATTATCTGAATTCACGTCGACCTTGTCTGCAATTTCTTCGATGTTATCATCGAAAGCTACAAATAACTTGTCTGCTAACAATGGTAACTCTTTAAGTAATGCCTCACCATCACCAACCATAAGTGGTAGTAGTTTAGTGTCTTCGGCCCCAATTTCAGAGGAAAGAACAGCATTTAACTCCTTCATTGGCCAAGATTTTTTTACAGAGATATCAGATATCACTGCTATTACAAACTTAGATTTTTTTAAGGCAGTATTTATTTTAGAAACAAGGGAGTCACCCCAGTTAATAGCAAAGCAGTCAATAAAAACATTTATATTGCGCTTTTTTAATTCTGTATACAGTGGAATGGCGACTTTATCTTTGTCTTCACTAGCGTGACAGATGAAGATGTCATACATATCAAATACTCCCTTTAGTTTTCTAACAAAATCTGGAGGGTTATTGTCTAACTCTAGAACTTGTTTACATAGTGTTAGATCATATACAGGATCTTTAGCGGCAACCAATTGAAATAGATATGAAAAAGGCTTCGTTTGTGATCTGATTTTATCGCCAAACAAAACCGCCACGCCCGAAGCCATGACTATTATCCACGCCAATCACTATCTCAATCAACTCCTCGCTCCCGCCGAGCTCGAGCGCATTGCACGCCTCTGCAAGTTTTGCCTGCGTCTGCGCACCATTACCCCCTGGATGCTGGTCACCTCCCTGCTACGCGCCTTCGGTGGGGACACAGTCGCGGCCATTGCCAGTTTGCATCTGCATTTCAATGGCTTGCAGCTCATTGGCGCCCATCAAGTCTCCTACAAACCCTTTCATAACCAGTTGCGCAAACCCGCATTTGCCCAGTTTATGAAGGCCCTGGTTGAGCGAGCCATCGCCCTGCGCATTGGTCAGCAGGTGACTGAGGTTGCCCAGGGCGCTTTCAAGCAGGTGTTGCTTCAGGATGGCACCTCTTTTGCGGTTCATAAACGCTTGGCCACTGTCTTTCCCGGACGATTCAAGACCATCAGCCCAGCCGCCATCGAATGCCACATGCTCATGTCACTGCTGGAGCAAAAACCGGTCTGTATGCAGCTCTCTGCCGACACCGCGTCTGAGCGCCAGTTTCTTCCTGATGCCAAAGTGCTGACCGGCAGCCTGCTGCTGGCGGATGCGGGTTACATCAGTCACGCCTATTTTGCCGAGGTGAACAAGGCTGGCGGCTTTTACCTGGTGCGGGGGAGCAAGAACTTGAACCCAGAGATCCTCAATGCGTGGCGCGATGATGGGCGAACAGTCCCCAAGCTGACCGGCATGTCACTCAAGGAGGCAGGACGGCGGCACTGCCGGGCAGAAGTGCTGGATATGAATGTGAGAGCGGGTCAATACGAATATCGATTGCTCCGGCGCTGGTTCGCCGAGGAGAAGCGATTCTGCATCTGGATGACCAACTTGCCACGTGATGCATGGCCAGCAGAGCGCGTAATGCGTCTGTATCGCTGCCGCTGGCAGGTCGAGTTGCTGTTCAAGGAGTGGAAATCGCACAACAACCTCAAGGGTTTTGTGACGGGACAGCAAGCGATCGCCGAGGGTCTGGTGTGGGCCAGCCTGCTGTCGCTGGTGCTGAAACGACGAGTGGCACAGACACTGATGAAAGAGGGTCTATCGACGCTCAAGGCAGCGAAGAGTGGTGTGACATGGTGGCTGCCGATATTGGAAGCGATAGCGCACCGAGCCATCAGCGAAATAAGGGAGCGACTGGAATGGGCCGTTGATTTTCTGTCAAAAAACGCTCGCCGGACAAAGCAACGAAAATCGATACAAAACAGGACCTTGGAAGGTGTTTTAATTGACGTTTTTTCTTAAGGTCCTGTACATGAGTGTTAGATAAGGAGAGTGTTCTTCACCCTTAATCATTTTTATAAAACTCAAATTCCCATAAACCGCTCTTTTATAGGTGCTTCCGTCGAGTTTTATATTTTTCATTTCAGAGTCGTGAATTCAGATAATAAGTGCAATGCCCATGGTGCATAGGAGAGAGGCGGTCAACTACCAGTTAGGGTACGCTTCTTCTCGCCAAAGAAACAAAGCGATACACCATGAAATACCAGCAGTTGACCGAGGGGCTACGATACCAGATTGCCTGCCTCCGTGACCATGGCCTGTCACAGGCCCGCATTGCCAAACAGCTCGGGGTTCATCCATCGACTATCAGTCGTGAGCTTCGTCGTAATTGTGCTGGGCAGGCCTATCAGCCGCAGCAGGCTCACCAACTTGCCACGGCACGACGGCTGACGAGTCAGAAGCGTACTGTCCCGTCTGATACCATCGACTTTGTTTGCATGGCGCTGGTCGCGGACTGGAGTCCCGAGCAAATCAGTGGCGTTGGAGACATGATTAACTGCCCGGTTAGCCACGAGTGGATATACCGCTATGTGGCACGCGACAAGGCCAACGGTGGCACGCTATACCGGCATCTGCGTCAGGGTCACAAACGCTATCGCAAGGGTAAGAACAGCAAACGCAGTGTCATTCCCAATCCGGTATCGATTGATGAACGCCCTGCGATAGTCAATGAGCGGAGCCGTGTGGGAGATTGGGAAGTCGATACCGTGTTGGGTAAGCAAGGCAGCGGTGCAATAGTGAGTCTGTTGGAGCGTAAGAGCCGGCTCTACCTGGTTCAATACGTTCCCAGCAAAACAGCCAGCGCGGTGGCGGACACCATTATCAGCATGCTGAAACCCTACCAGGCACATGTCCATACCATCACAGCTGACAATGGTAGCGAGTTTGTCGAACATGAACGTGTTGCAGCAGAGCTGGAAGCGCAGGTGTACTTTGCGCATCCATACAGTGCATGGGAACGGGGACAGAATGAGAATAGCAATGGTCTGCTGCGGCAATATGTGCCCAAAGGCAGTGATTTGAGTGTGGTGACAGCAGAGGCACTGTCAGCCGTCGAAAAGCGGCTGAACTTCAGGCCGCGCAAATGCTTGGGATTTGCGCAAATGCTTGGGATTTAAACAGCCACAGGTGGTTTTTGACGAACTTCTGAAAGCAGCCTGATTTTTAATCGGGAATTGCACTTCGAAGTTGAATTCGCGGTCACTTACATTATATCGAGCCTTTATAAAGCGAATTTCTGCTTCAAGTAAATTTTTCTTCCACTCGTTGATCATTGCTCTAGTTTTTCTAATGAATCTTCGATCAACATTAACCCCTTCATTTACAACTAAACCGGTTACCTCTTGTCTCTGAGATTTGTGCTGCAAGCGAGTTTTATTATGATTTATACTAAATCCAGATTCGATAATAGCCTGTTCAATAACACGACCTGCCTTATATTTATATTGTCCATCTTCTTCAAGAACTTTTTCAACCAAAATACTAGATAGTGGTTTATTGCTTGAAAATGTTAAGTCATCGGCATATCTTGTATATGTTAGATGGAATTTTTTGGCAATATTGACTAATCTTTTATCTAATGATGTCGATGCTAAATTAGAAATGACAGGGGATGTACAGGCGCCTTGAGGTAATTTACCATTATATGTACATAACTGAGCTAATACTGATGCCGCTGGTGTCGCCATATTAAATGGAGTGTTTTTAAATATGCCTTGTACTCTGCCAAAATTAATAGAGTGAAAAAAATCTTGTAAATCTATATTTAATACATAGTTTTTCTTTTTATGTTGCTCTGCATTTGAGACTATCCCTTTTCCTCCACCTACAAAGCCATGAACAGGCTTTTTAATTCGATAATGAGGATTATTCCACGTACATTGTGTCGGCTTCTTGCTTTATTTTTTGAAAATTTCAATTTTTTTGCCATGACTCGATGTGTGGCTTGCCATGACTCGAAACGGACGATTACGCTGCGCTAATCGTCCCTACATCATTGGGTTTATTGTGTTACCTCCCCCTCATCCCCAACCCTTCTCCCGCAAGGGGAGAAGGGAGCAAATTCGTTCCGCTGATTGTGCGTTGGCTCTGTGGTGCGGTTGGATATGAGTGGCTTGGAATTGGCACGGGCCATCCCCTCTCCCTCGGGAGAGGGTTAGGGTGAGGGGCTGCAATCTGTGCTGTAGGTTCGAATAGCGAAGCGTATTCGGACGTTCGCGAATAGGAGGTTACAGCCGATTTTTCCGGACTTTCCCAGACTTCACCTTCTCTTCACAGAAGCCCATTTTCCCCTCACAAATCCCCCGTATTTTCTGCCCACTGATAAATGGGCCCGGCTTGCCACAGGGGTGGCGAGGGGCCGGTTGGTTCGAGGGAGCAAGATGATGAAAGGTTGGATAAAGTGCGGGCTGGCCGGTGCCCTGGTGCTGATGGCGAGTTTCTGGGGTGGCAGCGTGCGGGCGGCGGGGATGTCGCTGACGCAGGTGAGCGGCCCTGTCTATGTGGTGGAGGACAACTACTACGTCAAAGAGAACTCCATGGTCTATTTCGGGGCCAAGGGGGTGACTGTGGTGGGGGCGACCTGGACGCCGGATACCGCCCGCGAGCTGCACAAGCTGATCAAACGGATTAGCAGCAAGCCGGTGCTGGAGGTGATCAACACCAACTACCACACCGACCGGGCGGGTGGTAACGCCTACTGGAAGTCCATCGGGGCCAAGGTGGTGGCGACGCGTCAGACCCGGGATCTGATGAAGAGCGACTGGGCCGAGATTGTTGCCTTTACCCGCAAGGGGTTGCCGGAGTACCCGGATCTGCCGCTGGTGCTGCCCAACGTGGTGCACGACGGCGACTTCAGCCTGCAAGAGGGCAAGGTACGCGCCTTCTACGCGGGCCCGGCCCACACCCCGGACGGCATCTTTGTCTACTTCCCCGACCAGCAGGTGCTCTATGGCAACTGCATCCTCAAGGAGAAGCTGGGCAACCTGAGCTTTGCCGATGTGAAGGCGTATCCGCAGACGCTGGAGCGACTCAAGGCCATGAAGCTGCCGATCAAGATTGTGGTTGGCGGTCATGACTCGCCACTGCACGGCCCCGAGCTGATTGATCACTACCAGGCGCTGCTCAAGGCCGTACCCCAGTCATAAGCCGGCGCGGCGGCAGCCGGAGGATGCGCTGGGCGCACTAAAGAAGGCGCCTAGTCGGGCGTTTGTGACAGGGGGACGCCCTTGCCCCCTGTTTCGGGCTGTTCAAGGGCGGCCCCCTTTCATAAGATGGGCCTCTCTTCACGCAGTTAGCGGGCCTTTCGTGATGCACGCAATTCAAGACGAACAACCCGATTCACTTGGCCGCCTCAAGCAGGCTTTCATCACCGGCATGTGGGCGTCGCTGGCCAGCATCATCATCGGCTTTGCCTTCAAGGTGTGGCTGGCGCAGTGGGTGGCCAAGGGGGATCTGGCGCTGTTCAACAGCGTGGTGGATTTGATCTCCCTGTCGCTCATCCTGATGACCGGCTTTCGCTCCTCCATGGTGGTGAGCTACTCCCAGACCAAAAACGACAGAGACATCATCAATATCTTCCGCTACTTCCTCATCGGTATGGTGCTGCTCACCTGGGGGCTGGTGATCCCCTATATCAAGCACGGGCTCCATATCCGGGTGGAGTACCTGCAACTGGTGGGGATCATCTTCGGGCTGGGGCTCAAGGTCTACTTCACCAATCTGGTTGCCATGTACCGCATGTATGACATTTCAAACAAGGTCACCTGGCTGGAGCCGCTGGCCAACGCCTTGATGTTTATGGCCTGCTATTTCGGGCTGGGGATGGATGCACTCTCGTCGCTCTTCTACGGGCTGACGCTCTCGTCGCTGGGCATTGCCCTCTATATGTATCTTTATCGCCGCCGGGACATCGCTACCCGACCGCTCGCCAAGGTAGCGCTCGGCCCCGAGATGCGCAGCTATGTGAAGAAGAGCTTTACCGCATCCTTGGAGGCAGGGGCCAGTATCCTGATGATTTACATTACAGTGCTGCTCACCATACGCCACTTCAGCATCGACGAGCTGGGGGATTTCCAGGTGGTGGTGCGCCCCATCTTCACCTATATGACGCTGCTGTTTGTCTTCCCCATCTACCGCTTCGTGCTGCCGGAGCTGGCGGTCAATCTGCGCAACGGCGATCACAGCCAGATCAGGATGATCCGCCGCTGGATCTTCCGTCTCTCCGCCATCGTCAGCCTGCTGTTCTTTATGCTGATGCTGCTGGCGGGCAAGCCGCTGGTGTTGCTGCTGTTCCCCGTCGACTATGTGGGCGCCGTGCCCGTGCTGTTCCATTTCTCCATCTTCTTTATCTTCATGATGCTCAACGGCTATCAGCTCGCCTATATCAAGGCCCACGGCCACTTTACCCAGAGCCTGCTGATCCGGCTGGCGGGCATAGTGGCACTGGTGGCGGCCTACTATCTGGTAGCCCGCTTCACCACCAATGTGGTGGCCATTATCGTGGCACTCGGTCTCGGTTATATGGCGATGTTTATTCTCTCCACCCTGGCGGAGCGGCGGATCCTGCGCTCACTGCCACCTGAGCTGGCAGCCCAGTCGTAGAGGTTTCGGATGGTCATGGCACAACAAAGAAACGCCCGTGCGGGCGTTTTTTGTTGGGGGAACAAGGCGGTTCAACCTTTGCCGCTGAGCCAGAGAGACGGAGTGCCAGCCGTGAATAAAGGCCCGCATGGGCCTTTGTCTATTAGCGGAAACGGAACAGCTCCCGATGCAGGGGTGACGTGAGGCGCGCGTCCAGGGCGTGGGCCATGGGTTCCGGCCCGCAGAACCAGACCGGAGTCTGCTGCCGATCGCCGAGGGCCGCGACGTCCAGCCGACCGCGTTCAGACTCCAGATGCAGTCGGTACTCGACGCCGGTTTGGCGGCACAGCTGTGCCAGAGACTCATGGTAAGGCGCCTGCTCTATGCTGGGCGCGCACTGGAGCAGGGTGGTGCCGGGGCGCTGTTCACCACGGCGTGCCAGCGCCTCCAGCCAGGCGACAAAGGGGGTGACGCCGATGCCCGCGCCCACCCAGAGGCCTGAGCCAGTTTGGGGCAGGGCGAAGGCACCGTAAGGGCCGGTCACTGTGACGCAGTCCCCGGCCTTGAGGTGCTGATGCAACCACTGGGTATGATCACCCAGCGCGCGAACGGCCAACGTCAGTCGGCGACGATCCGGTGAGACGCTGACCAGGGTGTAGGGATGGGATTCGCCGCGCTCGGCAAAATCGAAGAAGGCGAACTGGCCTGGACGATAATGGGCAAGCGGTGTGGCGAGCTCGACCCGGATCTCCAGAGTGCGATCGTCAAGGGACGACAGGGTGCTAACCACCCCGGTGTGGCGAGCGCGGCGGCCTACTTGACCACAGAGGGAGTAACCTGCGCCCAGGGCGCCGAGTCCGCCTCCGAGCAGCAGGGTCAGGCCGACCGGCGTGAAGAGGCCGATGCGCGGCAACAGGCAAAGGGCGTGCACCCACCCCATCAGATAGATGACGGGCGCCAGTTTGTGAACCAGTTTGAAGCGCTCGTAGCGCACCAGGGCGAGCAGGCTCACCGCGATCAGGGCGAGCAGCAGATAGAAGCCCCACTCCCCCAGGGTATTGCCAAGGTTATGCCACAAGGCATCATTGCCAGCACCAGCACCAGCACCAGCACCAGCACCAGCACCAGCACCAGCACCGCGTCGGGCGGGGCGGGTCAGCCAACCGGCGCCGACCGCCCACTTGGGGGCCTCTACCAACAGCCAGTGGGCAGCCAGAGTACCGGTGGCCCAGAGGGCGCTGCTGCGGTGCAGGCGCAGCATACGATCCAGCCCGCCGCACCAGACTTCCACCCTGGGCAGGCGCAGGGCCAGCAGCAGAGAGAGGGTCATGGCGCCAAGACCGAGCAGGCCGGTCAGGATCAACAGTTCATGGCGCCAGGGCCAGAGATTGGCAGGCCAGGCATCCATGCCGAACAACCAGATCAGCGTGAGCGCAAGTGGCAGGGTCCAGGTGAGGGATAGGGGTTTCATGATGATCTCCTTGTTATATACCTCTTATTGAATGCCCAATCTGTGATGAAAGTGTGTCCCAGGGGGAATCTTTGTGTGGCAGTGTGTGGCAGGGGCACTATTTGGGGGGGGGGCGAACGGCATGTTGGCCTGTGCCAGGGTCGTCCATGGGCCATATTGGCGCTGATGCTTGCTTGCGCCGCTTATTCAGTCTGCCGGTTGCAGGGCGCCGCCAACGCACTGTTTGTCTGCTCGGGGAGATGGGCCGCCGCCCCGCTTTCATGGCGGGGCGGGGAAGGCAGAGCAAGGGGGGAGTGGCCCGATATCGGGCCAGGGGCTCAACGCTTTGCTTTACCGGCCTTGGCACTGTTGCCGCCCAGGGCCTGCTTTCTGGCCCGCTGTTTCTGGGCGGCCTTGCTGCTGCGGCGGGGCTGGGGTTCAAAGCGGCTGAGGTCGGGCTCGAAACCCGGGAACCACTGCTGGGGCAATCGGGTGTCGAGCACCGCCTCCACCTTCTCCAGCAGGGGCGCGTCTTCAGGGCTGAACAATGTGATGGCGAGCCCCTTGTTGCCGGCGCGGCCGGTGCGCCCTATGCGGTGGACGTAATCCTCAGCCACAAAGGGGAACTCCATATTGATCACATGGTTGAGATCGCTGATATCCAGCCCGCGGGCCGCCACGTCGGTGGCGACCAGGGCCTGCAAAGTGCCCGCCCGAAATGCCAGCAATACCTTCTCCCGCGCCCCTTGGGAGAGATCTCCATGAAAGGCCAGCGCGTTGATGCCCGCCTTGCCGAGCTGCTGGGCCAGCTGGTCGGCTCCCTGACGGGTGCGGCTGAAGACAAGCGCCGGTACATAGCCCTTCACCTTGAGCAGGTGGGTGATCAGCGCCAGCTTGCGATCGCCATCTACCGCATAGACCCGTTGTTCTATCTCGGCCGCAGTGGTGTTGCGCGGCGCGACTTCAATCAGCTCGGGGTCGCGCAGCAACACGCGGCTCAAGGCAAACAGGTTGTCATCGCAGGTGGCCGAAAACAGCAGGGTCTGGCGATCGGCCGGTATCTGTCTGAGCAGGGCGGTGATCTCGTCCATAAAGCCCATGTCGAGCATCCTGTCGGCTTCGTCAAACACCAGATGGCGGAGGCTACCAAGGCTCAGGGCCCCCTGGCGCAGGTGATCGAGCAATCGGCCCGGGGTGGCGATCAGCAGATCCACTCCGGCTTTCAGAGCATCGACCTGGGCTGCAATGCTGACCCCGCCGTAGACCAGGGCGCTGGTGAGACCGGTTCCTTGTCCGTAGCGTGCCACGCTATCAAAGACCTGCACCGTCAGCTCGCGGGTCGGCACCAGCACCAGGGCGCGAATGGGGCGGAGCGACTCATCTCGCGGCTGCTGCATCAGCAGCTCCAGCAGCGGCAGCACGAAGGCGGCGGTCTTGCCGGTGCCGGTCTGGGCCCCCGCCATCAGATCCCGCCCGGCCAAAATGGTCGGGATGGCGCGCGCCTGAATGGGGGTCGGCTGGGCATAACCCAGTTCGCGCAGGGTCTGTTGCAGGCGAGGAGAGAGGGTCAGTTCGGCAAAGGAGGCAAAGGACATAGGAGCACCAGTCTGGGGCTATCACGACTAGCGGCCGTGACAGAAACAATGATCGTAGCCGGGATGGTAACAGAAGGAGGGGAATAGGCAGAAGGCGGGCAAGGGGGAAAGCCGTGACGGCCATGGCCTCCATGAAGAGATCAGGGCCGCTGGGATGACGCTATCTCATGCACTGCGGCCCATGAAAATGAGTCGGTCTGGCACTTATTGGATAACTGAGTGGCTCCCAGACATGGCGGGGCCTGCTCAATGGCCTTGAAACACCTCCTCAAGGGCATCCACCACGGCACGCATCCGGCCGGTCTTTTGCACGTCAGGGTGCAGCACCAGCCAGATGTCGATGGGGTCATGCTGGCCCGGCAGGATCCGCACCAGGCCGGGCTCGTCCTCGGCGAGAAAGGTGGAGAGCAGCGCTATGCCAAGCCCCTGGCGCGCCGCGGCCATCAGCACCAGCTGGGCATTGCTCTGTAGTACCACATTGGGTTCATCAAGGGGCTCACCGCACAGGCTCAGCCAGTGGCGGGCCACCAGTTCTCTGGGAAACAACAGCAGGTCATGGCGCTGCAGATCCGCGCCGCACCGGGGTGTGCCCCGGCGCATCAGATAATCGCGAGAGGCATAGAGCCCCATCTTGATGGTGGCGAGGCGTTTGACCACGAGTTCATCGCGCTCGGGACGCAGGCTGCGAATGGCGAGATCTGCCTCCTGGTTGGCAATGTCGCTGACATTGACCGCGGTCTGCAACGTGAGGCGGATGCCGGGATGGCGCTCGCGCAGCAGGCTGAAGGCCGGCAGCACGAAACCCTGGGCCAGGGTGTCTGTGGTGGCGATGCGCACCTCCCCCTCCAGCTCGCCCAGGCTGGCGGTGCGATCCATCGTTTGCATCGCTCGCTCCATGGCCTCTGCCTGGGGAAGCAGCTCTTCGCCCAGGGGGCTGAGCCGATAGTGTCTGGGGGTGCGGATAAACAGCTTGGCATTGAGGCTCTGTTCGAAGGCGGCAACACGCCGCCCGACAGTGGCCTGATCGACCCGCAGATCGAGCCCGGCCCCCCGCAGGCTGCCGCGCCGTGCCAGGGCCAGGAAGAAACGGGCATCATCCCAGTTGATCACTCTTGCTCCTCGCGCGAGCTGGACGCCCGATTGGCGCCGGGATATTAGATGTCAGGGGGCGCCGCAGTTCAAGGGCAGCACGGCGCACTATCTGGTTGGGCGGGGCGGGAGCCCCGCCGCGTGCGAACAGATGGCCTTGTATCGCACGTCGCGGTGAAGGGGGGGGCGCCGGGTTGATGCAAGTCTGAATCAGTCTGATGCAGAACTGCCGCAGTCAGGGGGAGGGCGGCTCGCTATCATGGCGCTCCCGATTGCGGGGTCGTCCGTTTGTGATTGGAGTCCTTATGTCATCCCCTTGCCCGGCCCGCGAGGCCAATCCTGCCCGGGCCAGTCTGCGCTGGTTTTTGGCGCTGGCCCTGGTGTCGGCCTTGCTCAACAGCAGTGCGCCGACGCCGCTCTATCCCCATTATCAGCAAACGCTGGCCCTGAGCAGCGTCAGTCTGACCCTCATCTATGGTGGCTATGCGGGGGGCGTACTCCTCTCTCTGCTGGGGGTCGGCAACCTGGCTGGCCGGGTGAGGGATTTGCGCGTCATGATAGTGCCAGCCTTGATGGCGGTGGCGGGCGGCGCCCTGCTGTTTGCGCTGGCAAACTCATTTTGGTCGCTGCTGATAGCGCGGGTGCTGGCCGGGATAGGTACCGGTGCCCTGACCGGCGCCGCCAACGTGGCCTTGCTGCGCTTTGGGCCGGATGATGGCGGCAAGCGCGCCGCGCTCAGCGCCACCCTCTCCTTTACCCTGGGGTTGGCACTGGGCCCCATCTTCAGTGCCCTGGCGCTGCAACTAGGGATCTACCCAACCTTGCTGCCATTCATGTTGATCATGCTGATGGCGCTGTGCGCCATGGTGGGGGTGACACTCTACTGGCCAGACAGGGCGCGGGAGGGGGCCCCGACACTGAGCGGCCAGCCTCTGGGTACCCTGCGCCAGGGATTGGCCGCGACCGGAGGGGCCTTCTTCCTGTGCGCCGGCGCCCTGTTCACCGCCTGGGTGGCGGCGGCCAGCTTGCTCGCCATTGGTCCGAATGTGGCTCGTGAGCTGTTGGGCATGACGGACCTGGGTCTGTTTGGCTATTTGGTGGCGGCCTATCTGCTGGTTTCGGGCCTCTGCCAGCTCTGGTGCCGCCGTCTGGATGCACGGCACACCCTGCTAAGCGGTTGCCTGGCCCTGGCACTCTGCCTGTTGCTGTTTCTGATGGCGGTCCATTGGCAGAGGCTGGGTCTGGCACTGTTCGGCTTTCTGGTGGCAGGTTACGCTCAGGGCGCCATTTTTGTGGGCAGCGCGACCCTGGTCAACCGCATCGCCCCCAGAGCCAGCCACGCCCGGCTTGTTTCGCTCTTTTATGTGATTGCCTATCTCGCCAACTGGGTACCTGTGCTGCTTGGCTGGGTGAGCGACCACGCAGGTGTGGGACGCGCGATGGACCTGCTCTGTCTGGGGGGAGCCCTTGCCAGTCTCTGGCTCGCCTGGCGCATCCAGGCCCGGGCCTTTCATCACGGCTGATCCGCACGCAGGTTTACCTCGATAAAGCCGAGATGGTGCATGAACTCGCGCAAGATAAGCAGCGTGGCGGCCACGTCCCTTCCGGCAGGCAGATCCCTGGCTGCCAGGGGATCGCCCTCCGCCATGGCGGCAAGCTGGGCAAAACTCTGCTCGATACGGGCAAGGGGCAGCCTGACTTGGCCGAACACGGGGCTGAGGGGACCCGGTGCGAGCTGCAAGGCCGAGCAGGGCGCCAGGTCGGCGGCCAGCGGCATGACGATATCTTCAACCCAGGCGATGGCTTGCTCCAACTCGAGGGGGCTGGGCGGCTCGCGTCGAAATTGGCCCAGCGTCTGGCCGGGTACCAGGGCCCGGTAACCCATGACAAGGCGCAGGGGGGTCTGCTGCCCTTGCACCAGCCAGCTTTCCTGCTCGCCTATGGTCAGCAGGCAGAGACTCTCCTCACCCGTATCCTTTTGTCCGGCCTGTGACTGATCCATATTGCACTCTCCCTGATGATTGGGCTCATAACCCCCTATTGAGGCACAAGTTATGAAGGCTGCCTAGGACGGGGTCGCGCAGGCCGGACCACATCGGCGCTCTTTGTCATCATTGTTTAATAAAAGGTCGCCATCCTTTTGCCGGACGCCGCGAGTGGACAATGACGTAAGAGCTGATAACAAGGAAAGAGTAGATGAGCCGTTTTGACGAGATTGATAGCGCCAACCATCCCCGTGAACAAGAGCCCGAATTCAGTCAATTGATAGAGGCCGGGCTTAGCCGCAGGGGCTTTATCAAGGGCGTTGGCGCCGCCAGCATGGTGGCCTTCTTCGCCGCCAACCCGGTTGCCCGCGCCGTGGCGGCCGCGACCCAACCTTTGCTCGGCTTCCAGGGGGTGCCCGCCTCGGTTGCGGATACTGTGGTGGTGCCGCCCGGCTACAAGGCCGAGGTGCTGATCGCCTGGGGAGATGCCCTGTTCGCCGATGCCCCCGCCTTTGGCCAGGACAATGATGGCAAGGCCCAGGCCCGTCAGTTTGGTGACAACAATGACGGCATGAGCTTCTTCCCCCTGGGGAGGGATCGCGCCCTGCTCGCGGTCAACAATGAATACACCAACTATGAGTACCTGTTCGCCCATGGCGGCAAGCAGCTGACCGCCGCCGACGTGGCCAAGGCCCAGGCGGCCCACGGTGTCTCGTTAGTCGAGTTGATGCAGGCTGACGGCAAGTGGCAAGCCAATCCCAAGGGCGTTCTCAATCGCCGCATCACCGCCAACACTCCCATGCTGCTGAGTGGCCCGGCGGCGGGTCATGCCCTGCTCAAAACCGAGGCGGATCCGCAAGGGCGCAGCGTACTTGGCACCTTCAACAACTGCTCCAACGGCCAGACTCCCTGGGGTACCTACCTCACCTGCGAGGAGAACTTCAACGGCTACTTTGGCAGCGAGGGCAAGCCGGCCCTGGACTCGCGCGCCGCGCGCTACGGCCTGGCCGCCGAGGACGCCGGTTTTGGCTGGCACAGGTTCGACGAACGCTTCGACCTTGCCAAGCACCCCCAGGAGCCCAATCGCTTCGGCTGGGTGGTGGAGATAGACCCCAAGGATCCTGCCTCGATCCCGAAGAAGCGCACTGCGCTGGGTCGCTTCAAGCATGAGAATGCCGCCTTCACCATCAACACGGATGGCCATGCAGTGGTCTATCTGGGCGATGACGAGCGTGGCGAGCATATCTATCGCTTCGTCTCCAAGCACAAGGTGGCGCCGGGTGATGATGCCGCCAATCGCGATCTGCTGGATGAAGGCACCCTCTATGTGGCGCGCTTCGATGCCAAGCAAGGGGAACTCAAGGGGACGGGGCAGTGGTTGCCGCTGGTGCATGGCCTGCATGGGTTGACCAAGGAGAACGGCTTCGCCGATCAGGGCGAGGTGCTCATCTTTGCCCGGGAGGCTGCGACCCGGCTTGGCGCCACTACCATGGATAGACCCGAGTGGGTGGCGGTACACCCCCATAGGGCAGAGGTCTACTGCACCCTGACCAATAACAAAAACAGGGGCATCAAGGATAACCAGCCCCTGGATGGCGCCAACCCGCGCGCCGAGAACCCTTACGGCCAGATCATCCGCTGGCGTCCGGCGGGTGGTGATCACCGCAGCGACAGCTTCGAATGGGATCTCTTCCTGCTGGCGGGCAATCCCCAGGTGAATAAAGAGGGGCTGATGGCGGGCAGCGCCAATATCAATCCGGACAACATGTTCAACAGCCCGGACGGTATTGGTTTCGATGAGGCGGGTCGATTCTGGATCCAGACCGATGGCGACTACTCCAACGAGAAGAAGTTTGCCGGCATGGGCAACAACCAGATGCTGTGTGCGGATCCGGTGAGCGGTGAGGTGCGCCGTTTCCTGACCGGCCCCATCGCCTGCGAGATAACCGGCCTTACCTTCAGCCCGGACTGGCGCACCCTGTTTGTCGGGGTGCAGCATCCAGGTGAAGAGCTGGCTCCCTCCCACTTCCCGGATGGTGGCCAGCATATTCCCCGCTCAGCCGTGCTGCGCATTACCCGCGATGACGGCGGCATCATAGGAGCCTGAGTCGGCGTGCTTATATAAGCCGAGATAATGCCAGAAAAGAGAAAGCCGCCCTCGGGCGGCTTTTTCGATGGCATAAGGCGAAGTCAGAATTCGTTGGAGAGCGCCTTGTAGCCTTTGACCAGATCGATATTGGTGTGGGCCACGTCTTCGGAGAATTCGGTGGCGTCTACCGTGACCCTGGGGATCTCGGCCAGATCGCTCTGCTGGTTGATGCGGGTGGTGGAGGGGACATAGAAGCCGGGTGGCAGATCGCAGCCATCGACCACCGAGTTGTGACGCACCACGCAGCCCTCGCCGATGCGGCAGTTGAACAGTACAGTATTGAAGCCGATGAAGACTTTGTTACCCACCTCGCAGGGGCCATGGACGATGGATCTGTGAGCGATGGAGCTGAACTCGCCTATGGTGACGGCGGCGCCGGACTTGGAGTGGATCACCACACCATCTTGAATATTGGAGTTGGCGCCAATGACGATGGGCTCCATCTCGCCATGCTCATCCACCTCGTCGGCACGGATCACCGCGTAGGGGCCGACGAAGACATTCTCCTTGATGATCACCTTGCCGCAGATGATGGCTGTTTTGTCGATATAGGCCGATTCGTCGATGACCGGCAGGTGGCCGGAGGGATTTTTGCGGATCATGTCGTATCCTGTTTTGGCTGTGGGAAAGTGAAGGGCGCGTCGCCAGCACGGCGCGAACGTGTCCCCGAGCTTACCCCCGCGACCGCTAGTGTGAAACCCCTCACTGGTCTGACCCTGCAGGGATGTCGGGCTTCAAATGGCTGTCAATTGGGGCAGTTTGTGGGACTATCGAGCTACCTATGCCCAGTTCGCCTCATCGCCATGATCGGACGGCGGCAGATCGCTTTAAGGCAATAAGGAAGATGCCATGACACGGATACTGGGCCTGATCGCCCTCATTGGTCTGCTCGC
>NZ_JBPQCY010000002.1:570000-672500 GCF_051376105.1 Aeromonas molluscorum
CTTGTTGTGAAATCGAGTAGGGCGGGACACGTGACATCCTGTCTGAATATGGGGGGACCATCCTCCAAGGCTAAATACTCCTGACTGACCGATAGTGAACCAGTACCGTGAGGGAAAGGCGAAAAGAACCCCTGTGAGGGGAGTGAAATAGAACCTGAAACCGTGTACGTACAAGCAGTGGGAGCCCTTCGGGGTGACTGCGTACCTTTTGTATAATGGGTCAGCGACTTACATTTTGTAGCGAGGTTAACCGTATAGGGGAGCCGTAGGGAAACCGAGTCTTAACTGGGCGTCTAGTTGCAAGGTGTAGACCCGAAACCGGGTGATCTAGCCATGGGCAGGTTGAAGGTTGAGTAACATCAACTGGAGGACCGAACCCACTAACGTTGCAAAGTTAGGGGATGACCTGTGGCTGGGGGTGAAAGGCCAATCAAACTCGGAGATAGCTGGTTCTCCCCGAAAGCTATTTAGGTAGCGCCTCGGACGAATACTACTGGGGGTAGAGCACTGTTTGGACTAGGGGGTCATCCCGACTTACCAACTCCATGCAAACTCCGAATACCAGTAAGTAATATCCGGGAGACACACGGCGGGTGCTAACGTCCGTCGTGAAGAGGGAAACAACCCAGACCGCCGGCTAAGGTCCCAAAGTTCTGGTTAAGTGGGAAACGATGTGGGAAGGCTCAGACAGCTAGGATGTTGGCTTAGAAGCAGCCATCATTTAAAGAAAGCGTAATAGCTCACTAGTCGAGTCGGCCTGCGCGGAAGATGTAACGGGGCTCAAACCAGGCACCGAAGCCGCGGATTCACACTTATGTGTGAGTGGTAGGGGAGCGTTCTGTAAGTCTGCGAAGGTGTATCGAGAGGTATGCTGGAGATATCAGAAGTGCGAATGCTGACGTAAGTAACGATAAAGGGGGTGAAAAGCCTCCTCGCCGGAAGACCAAGGGTTCCTGTCCAACGTTAATCGGGGCAGGGTGAGTCGACCCCTAAGGTGAGGCCGAAAGGCGTAATCGATGGGAAGCAGGTTAATATTCCTGCACGACTTGTAATTGCGATGGGGGGACGGAGAAGGCTAGGTGGGCCAGGCGACGGTTGTCCTGGTGAAAGTGCGTAGGTGGTGTTTCTAGGCAAATCCGGAGACACAACACTGAGACACGAGACGAAGCCACTACGGTGGTGAAGCCATTGATGCCATGCTTCCAGGAAAAGCCTCTAAGCTTCAGATTACAAGTCATCGTACCCCAAACCGACACAGGTGGTCGGGTAGAGAATACCAAGGCGCTTGAGAGAACTCGGGTGAAGGAACTAGGCAAAATAGAACCGTAACTTCGGGAGAAGGTTCGCTCTTGACAGTGAAATCCCTTGCGGATGGAGCAGTTGGGAGTCGCAGTGACCAGATGGCTGGGACTGTTTATCAAAAACACAGCACTCTGCAAACACGAAAGTGGACGTATAGGGTGTGACACCTGCCCGGTGCCGGAAGGTTAATTGATGGGGTTAGCGCAAGCGAAGCTCTTGATCGAAGCCCCGGTAAACGGCGGCCGTAACTATAACGGTCCTAAGGTAGCGAAATTCCTTGTCGGGTAAGTTCCGACCTGCACGAATGGTGTAACCATGGCCATGCTGTCTCCACCCGAGACTCAGTGAAATCGAATTCGCCGTGAAGATGCGGTGTACCCGCGGCTAGACGGAAAGACCCCGTGAACCTTTACTACAGCTTGGCACTGAACATTGAACCTACATGTGTAGGATAGGTGGGAGGCTTTGAAGCGATGACGCCAGTTGTCGTGGAGCCGTCCTTGAAATACCACCCTTGTATGTTTGATGTTCTAACGCAGGGCCCTGAATCGGGCTCGCGGACAGTGCCTGGTGGGTAGTTTGACTGGGGCGGTCTCCTCCCAAAGAGTAACGGAGGAGCACGAAGGTTGGCTAATCCTGGTCGGACATCAGGAGGTTAGTGCAATGGCATAAGCCAGCTTAACTGCGAGACGGACAGGTCGAGCAGGTACGAAAGTAGGTCATAGTGATCCGGTGGTTCTGAATGGAAGGGCCATCGCTCAACGGATAAAAGGTACTCCGGGGATAACAGGCTGATACCGCCCAAGAGTTCATATCGACGGCGGTGTTTGGCACCTCGATGTCGGCTCATCACATCCTGGGGCTGAAGTCGGTCCCAAGGGTATGGCTGTTCGCCATTTAAAGTGGTACGCGAGCTGGGTTCAGAACGTCGTGAGACAGTTCGGTCCCTATCTGCCGTGGGCGTTGGATGATTGAAGGGAGTTGCTCCTAGTACGAGAGGACCGGAGTGAACGAACCTCTGGTGTTCGGGTTGTCACGCCAGTGGCACTGCCCGGTAGCTAAGTTCGGAATCGATAACCGCTGAAAGCATCTAAGCGGGAAGCGAGCCCTGAGATGAGTCATCCCTGACCCCTTGAGGGTCCTAAAGGGCCGTTGGAGACCACAACGTTGATAGGTGGGGTGTGTAAGCGCGGCGACGTGTTGAGCTAACCCATACTAATTACCCGTGAGGCTTAACCATACAACACCCAAGAAGTGTTTCTGGTGCTTGTAGCAAGTGCATGAACTACTTACAAATTCAGTGATAGTGACAAGCAACTAGCGAAGTCGTTATTCACGTCAGCTTTCCGAGATTGAAGTTTTTGCCTGGCGGCCATAGCGCCGTGGACCCACCTGATCCCATGCCGAACTCAGAAGTGAAACGCGGTAGCGCCGATGGTAGTGTGGCATTCGCCATGCGAGAGTAGGACACTGCCAGGCTCCTAATTAGACAATGATGTGTCGTTCACATCATTGGCCGAGAGGATGACACCTCGATGAAACGGCAGAAGATTTAGCATAGCGCTAGCCAAATTGCGGAGCGGTAGTTCAGTTGGTTAGAATACCGGCCTGTCACGCCGGGGGTCGCGGGTTCGAGTCCCGTCCGCTCCGCCACTAAATAGAGAAGGCCTTCCCATTCGGGAAGGCCTTTTTGCTTTTTGCGCTCATAAGCCACGATGGGCAGTATCAGGGCAGTTCTACATACTCTGCGATAAGCCAGTCAGTCCCTTTCTCTTTCCTTTCTGTGAGTCAAACAACCCTATCACCAGCTCGTTTCATCACCATTTCAACCTCGCGAGTCGATGCACTGGGCTTGGTCATCCATCACTTGACGAAAATGCGTTCGACTTCATCATGGGTTGCACTCCGGCAAGCCCTTTTGGCTGAGTATTTCGGTTAATGATAAAGTCATTCCAGTATGGTTAAGGCAAGCGCTACGGGGAGAGAATGGTTAGTTATGGTGGCTATCCACTTGATAGTAAAAATTTTCTCAGAAGTTGCTCATGTGGATGTCCAAGCTTATATCCCGCGTCGCCTGGACTTGAAATAGAATAAGCAACCGTCCGGTCTACTACTCACATGAAATAAAGGAGGTCCATCATGGCTGCTCTGACAGAGTTCGAAAAATATGTGATCGAGCAGAAAGGGACTGAACGCCCTTTCAGTGGAGAGTATTACCGTCACGATGCCCCTGGGCGCTATCTGTGCAAGAAGTGTGGTGCACCTCTCTATACCTCAGAACACAAATTCAATGCCCACTGCGGCTGGCCAGCCTTCGACGATGAGATCCCTGGTGCGGTGAAGAGAATTCCCGATGCTGACGGTCATAGGGTTGAAATAGTGTGCGCCCAATGTGAGGGGCACCTTGGTCATGTGTTTGAGGGGGAGTATTTGACGGACAAGAATCTGCGCCACTGCGTCAACTCCGTCTCGCTCGATTTTGAGGCTCGGGACGAGGAGGATCCTCAGGCGCCCAAGATGGCATTGGCAACCCTGGGTGGCGGCTGCTTCTGGTGTGTCGAGGCAGTGTTCAGCAGCCTGAAAGGCATCGCCAAGGTCAGTTCGGGTTATGCAGGTGGAGAGGCCAAAGATGCCGATTACAACCGGGTCTGCTCGGGTCAAACCGGCCATGCTGAGGTGGTCCAGATTGAATTCGATCCCGCCATCATTGACTTTTCGACCCTGTTGGAAGCCTTCTTTGCCAGCCATGACCCCACCACCCTCAATCGTCAGGGTCATGATGTAGGCCCTCAATATCGTTCGGTGATCTTCGCGCATGATGATGAGCAAGTACAGGTAGCCGGGGCCATGATCACGGCGTTGGATGAAGCCAGGGTTTTCACCAGCCCGCTGGTGACAGAGTTGACCGGCTATGATGGTTTCTATCCTGCAGAGGCGGACCACAAGGACTACTATGCCCAGCATGGTGAGCAGCCTTATTGCCAGATAGTGATCCGTCCCAAACTGGAGAAATTCAGGCAGCTGTTTGCCGAACACCTCAAGGGGTGAAGGCATTGCACGAACTGTGTTAACCGCAAAGACCGGCCAATGTGCCGGTCTTTGCCTTATCGGGGTTCAGAAGCTGTCGCCTCCTGGCCGTGACTGGGGGCTAGCACAGCCTCTGACTGATGGACCATGGTATAGTCGAGGCATTAGTTTTTTGAGAGAGAGTCACTCATGAAGAAAATCATCTATGGGGTGCTGGGGCTGGGCGCGGCCTTGCTTGTCGGGGGCGCGGCTCTGGTAACCCTGAGCGATCCCAATGATTTCAAGCCCTTGCTGATAGAGCAGGTGAAGAAGAGCACGGGGCTGGACCTGGTGGTATCAGGCCCCATCGCATGGACCTTCTGGCCGCGTCTTGGACTCTCCCTCGAGCAGGTGGCGCTGCGCAATCCGAGCGGGTTTGCCGAGCCGGACCTGGTACGCTTTGAACGTGGCCAGGCTTCGGTCGCCGTGCTGCCTCTGCTCTCCCATCAGTTACAGATTGGCGAGGTGGCGCTGGACGGGGCTCACCTTTTTATCCAGACCAAGGCCGATGGCAGCTCCAACTTAAGTGGCCTGAAGAAGGCTGATGAGAGCGTTGCCACTGAGCCCAGTGCCAAGCCTGTGACACGGGGGGATCAGGCCGATCCCAACAAGGTGAAGTGGCAGTTGGACATAGAAAGCATCTCCCTTAACCAGGCCAGTGCCCTGGTGCTGGATGATCGCAACGGCTCTCGTTTCCAGTTGGCACGTCTCGACCTCGTCCTGGGCGAGCTCAAACGCGATAGCTGGGTACCCATCAGCTTCGCCCTGGAGGGCGAGCAAGCGGGGCTCAACGTCGCGGCCAAGGGAGCAAGCGAGCTGAAACTCGGCAGGGATCTCGCGACGAGCGAGTTGCAGGGGCTCGCTGTCGAAGGCTCATTGCAGCAGGCTGATATTCGGGTTGAGCATTTCCAGCTGGGTGTGGATCGTCTGATGCTGGATCAATGGAGCCAGCTTGACTTGAGTGCGCAAGGAGAGCAGGGAGAGCTGAAGTTCGACCTGAAGAGCAAGCTCAAAGGGCGGCTCAATGGTGCTCGGACCCAGGTCGATTTTAGTGACTTGATCCTTGATGGCTCCCTGAGTGGTCCGCAACTGCCTGAGTCTGGGGTCAAGGTGGCCTTGGCGGGTGAGGGGCAATGGGCCATGGCGAACAAAAAGCTGACTCTGCCCAAGTTACAGTTTGGCGCAGACGATCTGCAGCTAAATGGCGATGCCAGCATGGCGATGACGGCCGTGCCTGCCATTCGTTTCAATCTTGCGGCCGAGCGGCTGGATCTGGATGCTTGGCGTCAAAAAATGGGCAAGGGGATTACCGCTAACCCCGAGCCGGGCAACCAGAACGCCCCTCTCTCCAAATCGACGAACGCTCCTGTTGAGCCATCAACTATTACGACTGAGCCGGATCTGAGCTGGCTGAAAGGGTTGGATCTGGCCGGTCGCCTTCAACTGGAGACCTTGATCGCCAATGGTGTTACCGCTCAGCAGGTTGAGCTCGATCTGGCTGCCAACAAGGGACTGGTCAATCTTGAACATTTTAGTGCCAAGCTGTTTGGCGGCTCGGCTCAGGGGAAGGGGGTGATCGATGCGCGTCAGCAACCGGTCAGCTTCAAGGTCCACAAGCAGATCAGAGGTGTTGATTTGCAACCTTTGTTGCATAGCCTGGCCAAGACCGAACTGCTAGCGGGCAGAGGCAATGCCGATATTGAACTCAGTGGCCTGGGTCTCTCCTCTCAGGCGCTGCGTAGCCAACTGAGTGGCACCGTAGGGCTTGAGGTGGAAGACGGAGCCCTGAATGGTATCAACCTGCCGCAGATGCTGCGCGAGGCCAAGGCGACGCTCAAGGGAGAGAAAGCCAGGGAGGTCAAGGAGGCACGCAAGACAGATTTCAGTGCCCTGACGGCGAGCTTCAAGATAGCCAAAGGCGTGGCGAGCAGTGACGATATTCTGCTGTTGGCTCCGGCGCTGCGGGTCGAGGGCAAGGGAAAAACGGAGCTGCTGCCCGAGACCCTGGACTTCCTGATGGCAACGACAGTGGTGGAGACCAGCAAGGGGCAGGGCGGCAAGGATCTGGCCGAGCTCAAGGGGATTACCATCCCGGTCCAAGTAGGGGGGCATTGGCGTGAACCCAGCTACAAGCTGGACATCAAGGCGCTGCTCGCAGATAACAAGCTGCTGGAGGAGAAGGCGCGCAAGGAGGCCGAGCGCGGCCTCAAGAAACTGCTTGGGGACAAGGCTGAGGATGAGCAAATCAAGGGGGTGGCCGACCAGCTGCTCAAGGGATTGTTCAAATAGCCGGGGACCCCGTCAAGCAAACAGCCCTGCCGAGAGATCGGTGGGGCTGTTTTGTTTGTGTGGCTGAACCGGGCAGTGTCAATCGAGCCGTGGTGCGTCTTGCTCCAGCCGGTAACCGCCGAGCAGCCCATCCGTGAGCCACTGTTGCAGATACTGGCCAGCCTGGAAGGCGGCGTTGTCACCGGGCAGGCGGGCATTGAGCAACACGCAGAGCGTTGCGAACGCCTCCTGATGGAGCAAGGCATCGATCAGGACAGCTTCATCTGCTTCCAGGCTGCGATAACGGGTGCGCCGTTCGGCATCGCGCCAGATGAGGCAGGGGATGGCAAATTCGCTGCGTTGGGGCGGGGGCGGAGCCTGCTCGGCCTTGAGTGCCTTCCACACTTCCAGGGAGTTGAAGTGTTGGTGATGCAAGTCAGTCGAGGGCGTCACCAGGAAGCGCAGATCCGGCCAGGACTCAGGGTCCAGGCACTGGATCTCGCCGAGGGTCAGTGGCTCGGCATCGGCGGCATCGAAGGCGCCGCGCAGTCGCCATTCGAACTCGGCCAACTCGCTCACCTGAGGATGTTCGGCCAGGGCCTGTTCCAGATGGAGGGGAAACTGTGCCCCCAGGTCGCGCAGGGTCCAGCTGTGGGGTGGGTGCTGCTGCAGATACGCGAGGCAGAGGGAGGCAAACATCTCATCACCCACATAGGCCCAGGTCTGCTCGAAGTCCTGTTGCAGGCACTCCAGCAGCCGGCTCTGGTAGGCGTTGACATAGATGTACCAGCGCAGCTCGGCGGGCAGCGGTCCAACAACGAGGGGCATGGGGGGCGTTGCAGTCTGCTGCTGTAAACCCGTCATAAAGGCTTGTTGCAGGGCTTGAAGCTCAACCGGCGCTGACATTTTGCGTCTCCAGAGTCCAGTGCGGTGCGGCAATGCGCCTTGCCTGATCCAGTTCGTTGACTAGTTCAGGGAAGGGGGGGATATGGTCGTCGCGCTCTATCATGGTACTGATCGGCCCGAAGCGGCGCACTGCCCGCTCAAACAGGTCCCAGACAGGATCGACGATGGGGTGGTCATGGGTATCAATGACATAGTCCCCATAGTCGCTATGGCCCGCGAGATGGAACTGCACCACGGCATCCCTGTCGATGGCGTCGAGGTAGGCGTTGGCATCGAAACCGTGATTGCGGCTGCTTACATAGATGTTGTTGATATCGAGCAGCAGGCGGCAGCCACTCCGGCGGCTGAGCCGGTTGAGAAAATCATGCTCGCGATAGTCGGCACCGGCAAATTCGAGATAAGTGGAGGCATTCTCCAGTACCAGGGGGCGGCCGAGATAATTCTGCACCCGATCGATACGCTCGCACAGATGGGTGAGCACCGCATCGGTCAAGGGCAGCGGCAGCAGGTCATGGCTGTTGTGGCCAGAGACACCGGTCCAGCAGAGGTGATCCGACAGCCAGGCGGGCTCAATGCTGCGCATCAACTCCCTCAAGCGGCTGAGGTAATCCATGTCGAGGGGATCCGCCGAGCCTATGTTCATCGATACCCCGTGCATGACGATGGGGTAATCTGCCCGGACCTGCTCCAGGTAATAACGGGGTTTGCCCCCTGCCACCATGAAGTTCTCCGAGAGGATCTCGAACCAGTCGGCGCCGGGCGTCCCATCCAGCACATCCTGAAAGTGGGGAGGCCTGAGTCCTAAGCCAAAGCCGAGCCAGGGAAAAGGGGGCATCTGAGCTCCTGATCTATCCATACTTGCCATAAAAACAGGCCGGTTGCCCCATGGGGTGACCGGCCCTGCTACTAGGCTGATGCCCGACTAGCGGACTTTACCACCCTGGGCCGTACACTCTTCGCGGGTCATGCTGAGGAAGCCTTGGCCCTTGCAGGCGCCCTGCCCCTTGCAAGCGTTGCGGGCTGTCTTGCAGTCATTATGACCCTTGCAGCTGTTTACCCCCCAACATTGGACCTGATTCTCACCATGTTGTCCGGTGTTGGCTGCCAGGGCGGCACCAGAGAGGGAGACGGCAGCCATCGCGAGGGCGGCACCGGCCAGACGGTTCATGGTTTTACGGGTTGCGTGCATGTTCTTTCTCCTTGGCGGATTGTCACTCTACCAGCGTTGGCCGAGCGTCCATGTGACTTCATCTTGGTGAGGACCGACTCCCCCACCACCTGCCTGGGGAGCAAAATGCTCAGAGACCATTACGACGCTGACAAATGAGTCGGATCATAATGGCACTGTTGCATCGACCTCGTTTTAGAAGACCGAGGAGAAGGGCGTTTACGTTCATATAAAATCCATTTTTCTGCCTGAAAAGTGTGCAAGCCTTGTAGTGGCTGGGCTGGCGGGCAGATCCGATCAGTTGGATAAGGTCCCTTTTCCTGACAGGGAGTTGTGAGGCTCGCCTTGTCGGGCGGCGACTGTCATCATGGGGCTACTGACAAGGAGATATCAGATGATTCGAGTGGTCTTTCACCTGTCCGAGCGGGATCGCAGTCGGGCTGCATTCAATAATATCAGTAACTTAGTGACTGCTATGGCTGGCGAGCCAGGAGAGTTGGTGTTGCTGGTCAATGGCATTGCAGTCACCAGTTTGCTGGAAGGGGGCGAGAGCGAGCCTGAGTGGGCCGCTTTGCGGCAACAGGACGTCAGGCTGCTCGTCTGCGCCAACTCCCTGCGAGGTCAGCAGATCGCGCCCGAACGGCTGCTGGATGGGGTTGAGGTCGTTTCTACCGGCGTCTTGACCCTGATCGAATTGCAGCAGCAGGGCTTTGCATATATCAAGTCCTGACCTGAAGCCAGAGTGTTGATAAGGAGAGCAAAAGCACGTCCTTGCTCTCCTTATTCATAGGTCGGAGTCTTGGCTTAGTCGCCGAGCTGCTGTTGCCACACTTGACTAACCAGCTGGCGCTCGGCCAGCAGTTGATCGTCTTTTACCTTGCGGCTGATCTCGGAGAGATTGAGGCGGTGTCCCAGGTTGCGGATCTCCAGATAAGCATGTTTCAACCCTTCGGCCTGCTCCAGGCTGAGGACACCGGCCATCACGCACTCATCGAAGATGCGCACGTTATCCGACCAGCGGGTCAGGGAGCGGGGCTCGCTATGGGCGTGGGCCAGCACCAGATACTGGGCAAGAAACTCGATATCCACCATGCCGCCCGGGGATTGCTTGAGGTCGAACTCCCCTTCTGCCGCCTTGAGCAGATGACCGCGCATCTTGGTGCGCATCTCGCGTACCTCTTTGGCCAGTACCCCAAGATCACGTTTTTTTGCCAACAGTTCACGTCTGATACGCGAAAAATCGGCGACGATATCGTCATCACCATAAATGGGTCTGGCCCGTACCAGGGCCTGATGTTCCCAGGTCCAGGCCTCGTTCTCTTGATACTGTTGATAGGCGGTGAGGGAGGAGACCAGCAGCCCGGAGTCTCCCGAGGGACGCAGTCGCATATCTATCTCGTAGAGAATGCCGGAGGGGGTACGGGTACTGAACAGGTGCAGTACCCGCTGGGCCAGGCGTAGGTAGAACTGGCGGCTGTCGATGGACTTGGGTCCATTGGTGTAGTGGTTGGGATCCCCCCCGTGCAGGAACACCAGATCCAGATCCGAGCCGTAACCTAGCTCTATGCCCCCTAGCTTGCCATAGGCGACCACGGCAAAGCTGCGCCGACCGCTCTCGGCCACCTCGGGTGGGACACCGTAACGTTCGCTGATCTGGCTCCAGGCCTGATTGACCACTTCTTCCACCAGGGCTTCGGCCAGCCAGGTAAGGTGATCGCTCACCTTCATCAGCGGCAGGGCGCCGGCGATGTCAGCGGCGACGATCCGCAGCAGCTGCACCTGCTTGAACTGACGCAGGGCCTCCATCTGCTGCTCTACGTCCTCTTCCGGGATGCGCAGCAGGAACTGGCGCAGCTGGGGTTTGTATTGATCCAGCGGTGTCGGGTGATAGAGGTGCTGGGGATCGAGCAGTTCATCGAGCAAGATGGGGTAGCGGGCCAGCTGTTCGCTCACCAAGTGGCTGGCATCGCACAGTCGCACCAGTTGGCGCAGGGCCGCCGGATTCTCCGCCAGCAGTTGCAGGTAGGCGCTGCGGGTGAAGATGCGGGTAAGCAGGGTGCAAACCCGCTCGAACAGGCGAGCGGGGGTGTCGTTCGCCACGACCAGGCGCAGCAATTCTGGCATCAGCCAATCCAGCGCGATGCGGCCCTGGGGGCCAATCTGGCGGCGCTTGTACTCCTCCTTGAAGCGCAGCACTGCCCCGGCCAGCGGCGCGGGATCGCTGACCCCTTGTTCGGTAAGCAGGGTGCCGACTTCGGTGGCATCCAGATCCGTGCGCCACAGATCGAGCCAGGCTTGTTCCAGGTGATCCGGGGCCTCTTTCTCCTCGCCGACGACGGCGACGAACTCCCCATGGACGGCGGCCATCTCCTGATCGAGATGGGCCATGAAGGCCTCCCAATCCGTGAAGCCGAGCGCCGTGATGAGTCGCAATCTGTCACGCTCCTCGGTGGGCAGGGTCTGGGTCTGCTGATCGCCAATCTCCTGCAACAGGTTTTCGACCCGGCGCAGGAAACGGTAGGCCTGGAGCAGGCAATCGCAACGCTCCGGGGTGAGGGCGCCGCTTCGGGCGATGGCACTCAGGGCCTCGGGCAGGTGGCGCACTCGCAGCAGGGGCTCTCGTCCGCCACGAATGAGCTGCAGTGCCTGGGCAATGAACTCCACCTCGCGGATGCCACCGGCACCCAGTTTGATGTTCTCCTTGAGCCCCTTGCGACGTACCTCTGCGGCTATCATGGCCTTCATCTGGCGCAGGCCATCAATGACACCAAAATCGATATAACGGCGGAACACGAAGGGGCGCAGCAATTCGCTGAGCTCCTGGCTCTGCGGGCACTCCTGACCCAGCACCCTGGCCTTGACCATGGCGTAACGCTCCCAGTTGCGGCCATGGTGCTGGTAGTAATCCTCCATGGCGGCAAAGGAGATGGCGAGCGGCCCCGCCTCGCCGAAGGGACGCAGCCGCATGTCGACTCTAAATACCTGGCCATCGACGGTGGTCTGATGCAGGGCATTGATCAGACGCTGGCCCAGCTTGATGAAGAACTGTTGGTTGGCCAGCTCGCGTCGCCCGCCGACCGTATAACCATTTTCAGGAAAAGTGAAAATGAGGTCGATGTCGGAGGAGAAGTTGAGCTCGCCGCCCCCCAGCTTGCCCATGCCGAGGATCAACAGCGGCTGGGGATTGCCGTCACCATCCATGGGGGTGCCCAGTTCGTCGCACTGTTTGCTGTACAGCCAGTCGCGGGCGCCGCAGATGAGGGCATCCGCCAACTTGGTCAGGTGAACGAAGCTCTCTTCCACCTGGGCGCGGCCGAGTAGTTCACGCCAGGCGATGACCAGCATGCGGCTGCGGCGAAAACGGCGCAGGGTACGCTTTAGCGCCTCCTCGTCCACCTGGTTGGCGAGCAGGGCCGCGAGATCCGGCTCGTAGGCATGCCAGCGTTCATCATTGTGAAGATCCGTTGAGACGAGCAGCTCGGCCAGCAGGGTCGGCTCCTGGATCAGGGCTTCGGCGGCAAAATCTGAGAGGCCAAACAGGGTCAGCAGCTCAGCGCGACTGGCATCGGCCAGCTCGGCGTACTGGGGGGCTTGAACGAGCAGGCGTTGCCAGTGGCGATCGGCCTGGATCATGAGGGCAGCGGGGAGCACCAAGGTTCTCTTCCTTACGTCTTGGTTAAAGGCAGATGCGGCGGCAGTGGATGACTGACCGCATCCGGTACCGGTATTTGGCACCGCATGGCCATCAATCTAACATTGCCCGGCCCCAGGCTCATAGAGGCAAGGGGCCGGGACGGGTAGAAGCGTGAGCCGGGTCAGATGTACTCGCTGGCGAGGGGGACATCATAGTGGCAAGGCACCTCGCCGAGCGTCAGCGGGAGCCAGTCTGTGCGGCGTTGCTCAGGCTATGTCGTGGTCTCTCTGGTAGATATCCGGTTGATAGCGCTCCATCAGCGTCGCCGGGCGGGCAGGGGCCTGGAAGCCGAAACCGCTGTAGAGAGCATGGGCATCCGAGGTGGCCAGGCTGATGCGGCGCAACCCCTGAAGGGCCGGGTGGGCCAGAATGGCCTGGATCAGCGCCTTGCCGTGTCCCTGGCCACGGTGGGCGGGCAGTACGAAGACGTCGGAGAGGTAACCGAAGGTGGCGTGATCCGTGATGACGCGCGCGAAGGCGACCTGTTGACCGGCCAGGTAGCCACCGACGCAGAGTGAGTGGTTGATGGAGCGCTGCACGGTTGACAGCGGTATGCCGAGGCACCAGTAGGCCTCTTGTGACAGAAACTGATGGATGAGCGGCACGTCGAGTCGCCCCTTGTCATCGCTGATTTCCAAGCCGGTATCACCGTTGATATGGTCATGCATATAGGCTCCTTGCCTCGGTCTGGGGGGGGGGCTGAAATGAAAAGAGGAACCCGCAGGCTCCTCTTTTCATAAGGTGACGATAACGCCAGGGGACGTCAAGCCTCGATGAGCACCTTGCTCCCTGCGCTCGCGCGCTTATCACGGCTAGTCCAGCTTGAAGGCCTGGATGTGACGATTCAGGGTCTGGCTGTGGGATTCGACCAGCATTGAGGCATCTTGCAGCTCCCGCAGCACTACCACGGATCCCTCGACTATCTGCTTGACCTGTTCCAGGTTGCCGCTCATCTCCTGGGCGACCGCGCTCTGCTCCTCGGAGGCGGTGGCTATCTGGCGGTTCATGTCGGCCACCCCCTGCACTCGCGCCACTATGGTCGTCAGCTGCTCACCGGCTTGGGTAACTTGCGCTACCCCGCGATCTGCCTGAGCCACGCTCTGCTCCATCAGACCTGCGGCGGTGCGGGCACTGCCCTGCAACTGCTCAATCATCTTCTGGATCTCCACGGTGGCGGACTGGGCCCTGTTGGCGAGGCCGCGCACCTCATCGGCGACCACGGCAAAGCCGCGTCCGGCCTCACCGGCACGGGCCGCCTCGATGGCCGCATTGAGGGCCAGCAGATTGGTCTGCTCCGAAATGCTGCGAATGGTATCGACCACGGAGCCGATGCGTTCTACCCCCTGCTCCACGTCATGGACGACATTGGAGGATTGCTGAATATTGCCAGACAAGGTGTGTATGGTGCTGACGGTATCGGCAACGCAGCGGCTGCCCTCCTGGGCCAGGCGGCTGGTCTCGCTGGTGGAGTGGGACGCCTGCTCGGCATGATGGGCCACCTCGCCGATGGCGCCGACCATCTGGGTCATGGCGCTGGCGAGCTGCTCTATCTGGACGAACTCCTCGTTGATCGCCTCGTTGGCCTCTTCCATGCAAAGGGTGACCTGGGAGGCGATGTCGTTAAGCTCCTTGCAGGCCAGACGCTGGCTGCCGAACACCTTCTTGAGTTCGTTCTGGGAGTGGGCCACCGCCTTGGCGATGTCGCCGAATTCATCTTTGGATGCCAGTTCGACCCGGTGACTGAGATCTTTTTGGGAGAAACGCTCCAGCAAGCTGACCAGATAGCGTACCTGTTTGACCATGAGGCGGGAACCCGCCATCAGCAGTACCACAAACACCATCCCCATCAGGGCGGTTTCCAGCAGCCCGGTCCAGATCAGGCGAGAGGCGATGTCATTGGCCTTGGCGGCGTCTATGCCTTCGCTGAGCAGAGTGTGCTCCAGATTACTGGCATCGAACCAGAGCTTGGCCAGCAGCAGCAGGGTGCTAAATACCATCAGCAAGATCACCTTGGGCACCAGGCGTATATCACTTAGCCGCTGCTCAAGCGGGTTAAACTGCATAGCATCTCTCCTTTAAATGGGGGGATTTTCCTTTCTCATCAGGGCTATCGGCATTATCTTCTGTTTTATTAATTCGTTTCCCGTTTAAAGTTGGAATTTGCATGCGACATCACTTATCCCCCCTGCGTGCCATGGATCTGCTGATGGCAATCCTCTCTCTGGTGTCGGTTGGCTTGGTCAGTGCTCGCTGGTTTGGAGTGGCGACACCGCAGACCATGCAACTCTTCTACGATATCGACAGCCTCATTTGTTACATCTTTCTCGCTCACTTCGCCTATGGCTGGCTGCGGGCGACGGATCGCTGGGGTTTTTTGAAGGCGAACTGGTTCTATCTGCCCGGTAGCCTGCCCATGGTGGAGTCCCTGCGCTGGGCACGGCTTATCCAGCTGTGGCGCGTCTATCAGCTGCTGCGCAACCAACCGGATCTGCTGGCCATGTTTCGCCGCGAGCGTAACGAGACCACCCTCTCCGGGATCTTGTTGCTGTTCTTCCTGCTGCTGGGGGTGGGGTCCGGGGTCATGTTCTGGATTGAGGCAGGGCACCCCGGCAGCCAGATAGAGACGCCCTATGACGCCTTCTGGTGGACGCTGGTGACGCTCTCGACCGTGGGCTACGGGGATCTGGTACCCAAGACGGAGCAAGGGCGCTTCGTCGCCAGTCTGCTCATCCTGTTCGGGGTCGGTCTCTATGCCGCCGTCAGTGGTTTCATGGCCAGTCTCTTTCTGCAACCAGGGCATGGCGAGAAGCGAGAAGAAGAGCTGCGCTTCAAACAACTGCAGACTCAGCAGACACAGATGCTGGCCGAGCTACAGAGCTTGCGTGACGAAATCCGTCAGCTCAAACGCGCACCCTGACGCGAGCGTGATGGCGCGCCGTACCGCGTCAGCACAGGGTCGGGCGCCAACACAGTGGTTTTGAATAGCCTCGCCGCCTTGGGGGAAGGCGGTTTCTTTGCTTGTCCTTTGACCATGACGCGGCTTAACATTCCAGCCAATTCCTAACCAATCGAGAGAATCGACTGACCATGCGCGCCCTCCTCGGGATACTGATCTGCCTGTGTGCTCAATCCGCCCTGGCCGAGACCCGTTATGTTTCAGACAACATCTATATCTTCATGCACGGCGGACCTGGTACCCAGTACCGGATCCTCGGCAGCGTCAAGGCCGGTGAAGCCCTGGAAGTGAAAGGCGGCCAGGCCGGTTTCACTCAGGTGGTGGATGAGCGCGGTCGTGAAGGCTGGATCAAGAGTGACGAGTTGCAGAGCGAACCCAGCCTGAAGGTACGTGTGCCCCAACTGGAACAGGAGCTGCAAACCCTCAAGGATCGCCTGCAAAACCTCAATGGTGACAACGAGCAGCGCTTCGCCGAGAAGGATGGCAAGATTGCCGAGCAAGATACCATGCTCACCAATCTCAAGGGGCAGCTCGACAACCAGAGTGAGGAGCTTGCCAGCGTCAAGGCGCAGAATGATGCCTTGAGCAGCAGCATCGACAACCGCGAGCATGATATGCAGATGGATTGGTTCATCCGGGGGGGAGCCATGGTCGGTGGCGGCATACTACTTGGCATCCTCTTGCCCCTGCTGCCTCGTCGCCGCAAGCAGAGTGAGCGCTGGATGAACTGAGGCCCTGTCGCCCATCACAGGCAGCAGGCCGTTTGGTCATGAAAAAGGGTCGCCCATGGGCGACCCTTTTTGCTGCGTCTCGTCGCCACTGTCGGTGCTGGTCAGTGCAGGTTTTCTCCTCCTTCTTGGTTGAAAAGGGTCTCCTGAGGCTCGCCTGCGAGATGCATCCTCCGTAATATGCGAATTATTCTTGGCAGGTTTTCACCCGCCAGCTATCTCAATCGAACGTGAAAAAGAGCTTGGCTATCATGGAACTAACCGAACAGGCCCACTGGTTTGTGCTGGCAGGTGATCACCTGATCTGGCTGGATGACGCGGGCCGGATCCCGCACTGTACCCGGCAGGCGTTGCCCTCGTCCTGGCAGGCTCTGGCCTTCGAGGCATTCGACCTGTGGGATGACGCGCCTTGCTATCTCCATGACCTGGGAGAAGGAGTGTCACTCTTCGGTGCGTCGCCTGCGCTTGGGCAATGGAGCCCGCTGCGCCAGCTGATGGTTGCGGGAGACGAGGAGGGGTTTCGCCTCGGTGGCCGTGCCTGGCAGTTGGCGACCTTTCGCCGCAGCCACAAATTCTGTGGCGAGTGCGGCGCCCCCATGACACCCAAGATGGGGGAGTGGGCACAAGGGTGCCATCAGGGACACATGGCATATCCGCGTATCTCCCCCTGCATCATAGTGGCGGTGCGTCGGGGCTCCCAACTGCTGCTGGGGGCCCATCGCCGTCACTATCAGGCGGACGACCCCATGTTCACCGTGCTGGCGGGCTTCGTCGAGGCTGGCGAAAACCTGGAGCAGTGTGTGGCGCGGGAGGTGTTTGAGGAGAGCGGCATCCGGGTCGGCAATATCCGCTATGTAGGCAGCCAGCCCTGGCCCTTCCCCCACAGCTTGATGATGGGCTTCATCGCCGAGTACCAGGGCGGCGAGATCCGCCTGCAGGAGGAGGAGCTGGTGGCCGCCGATTTCTTCGAACTCGATGCCCTGCCGCGCATTCCACCGCATGGCACCATAGCGCGCCGATTGATTGAGCTCTGCCGCGAGCCCCTCTGAGGGCGGTTGCAACCTGGCCACAGGTGGGGGATGAGCGATGCCTGAATCGACGTCTGCCCGGCCCCGGAAAACCACTGGCATCGCAAGCCGAGGTTGCGCCCTCTCACATCTTTGCACTCCGGGCGGTCGGCGCTGTGGTTTGCATCCCCCGCAGCGGCGCACAAAGTGGTATCATATCCGTCATTTTATGCGTGATATGACTCAGGAATTGGGATGAAAGAGCTGAAGAACGATCGATATCTGCGTGCCCTGTTGCGCCAGGATGTGGACATGACCCCGGTATGGATGATGCGCCAGGCTGGCCGTTATCTGCCGGAATACAAGGCGACCCGCGCCGTCGCAGGGGACTTCATGTCCCTGTGCCGCAACGCCGAGCTGGCTTGTGAAGTCACTCTGCAGCCCCTGCGCCGCTACCCGCTCGATGCCGCCATCCTCTTCTCCGACATCCTCACCATTCCTGACGCCATGGGACTGGGTCTCTATTTCGAGCATGGCGAAGGCCCGCGCTTCGAGCGCCCCATCACCTCGCTGGCGCAGGTGCAGGCGCTGCCACATCCGGATCCGGAAGATGAACTCGGCTACGTGATGAATGCGGTGCGTACCATTCGCCGCGAGCTGAAAGGCGAAGTGCCGTTGATTGGCTTCTCCGGCAGCCCCTGGACCCTGGCCACCTACATGGTGGAGGGGGGCAGCTCCAAGGCCTTCACCAAGATCAAGCAGATGATGTATGCCGAGCCCCAGACTCTGCACCTGCTGCTCGACAAGCTGGCGGACAGCGTGATCTCGTACCTCAACGCCCAGATCAAGGCGGGTGCCCAGTCCGTCATGGTGTTCGATACCTGGGGCGGCGTGCTGACCCCGCGGGATTACCGCGACTTCTCCCTGCAGTACATGCACAAGATCGTCGATGGCCTGATCCGCGAACACGAGGGCCGCCGGGTGCCGGTCACCCTGTTCACCAAGAACGGCGGTCAATGGCTGGAGCAGATCGCCGCCACCGGCTGCGATGCCCTTGGACTGGACTGGACCATAGACATCGCGGATGCCAAGCGCCGGGTCGGTGACAAGGTGGCGTTGCAGGGCAACATGGATCCCTCCATGCTCTACGCCGCCCCTGAGCGCATTCGCGAAGAGGTCGCCACCATACTGGCGGGCTTTGGCAGCGGCAACGGCCACGTCTTCAACCTGGGTCACGGCATCCATCAGGATGTGGATCCGGAGCACGCCGGGGTATTTGTCAATGCGGTGCATGAGCTGTCCGGCCAGTACCACGGCCGCTGAGGTCGAACCGCAGCATCAGCATCATGACAACGGGGCCCCAGGGCCCCGTTGTATTATCCGGGTCGGAGCCGTTTTGGCCCTTGTACTGTTTTGGATACTGCGCGCCGGCCCCGGCTCGGGTTACACTGCGCCATCTGTGGCGGTGGCCACACACAAGATGAGCGACAGCGTGCGAGGCCGCGTATCGGCCGTCTCGCTCGCCATGCAGGAGGCAGAATGAGCAAGAAGTCGTGGGATTGGGGTATCGATCTGGGCGGTACCAAGTGCGAGTGCGTGGTGCTCGATGGCGGCGAGGTGCTGCTGCGCCATCGCATTCCCACCGAGCGCCGTGGCGGTTACGAGCACATGATTGGCCAGATAGCCAAGCTGGTGGACGAGTGTGCCGCCAAGCTCGGTCAGCGCCCGGCCGTCATCGGCATGGGCACCCCAGGCGCCCGGGACCCCCAGACCGGGCTGATGAAGAACTGCAACACCACCGAACTCAACGGCAAGCCGTTCAAGGAAGATCTCGAGCGCAGGCTCGGCATTCCGGTGCTGATCGCCAACGACGCCAACTGCTTCGCCCTGGCGGAAACCCACCTGGGGGCGGTGCGCCAGCACCATCCCGATGCCAAGGTCGTATTTGGCATCATCATGGGCACCGGAGTGGGCTCCGGCATCGTCATCAACGGCCAGATCCTCAATGGCCACCACGGCATCGCCGGGGAGTGGGGTCATAATGTGCTCTCCCCCGACGGACCCGAGTGCTACTGCGGCAAACGCGGTTGTGTCGAAACCCTCATCAGCGGCCCGGCCCTGGAGGCCTGGTACCAGGCCAAGACCAAGCGTCATCTCCCGCTGGCCCAGATTGCGGCGGCCACGGCCCATGACCATGTGGCCAAACTCACCATCGACCGTCTGCACCTGCTGTTTGGCCAGGCCCTGGCCAACGTGGTCAATATTCTCGATCCGGATGTCATCGTCATCGGCGGCGGGGTGGGCAATGTGCAGAGTCTCTATAGCGTCCCGGCCCAGACAATTTTGCCCTTCCTCTTTAATCCCCGCTTCAGGGCCCCCATTATTGCTCCAGCCCTGGGTGACAGTGCCGGGGTCTTCGGCGCGGCACTCCTGGCTCGTGGCACCTTCCGGGAGGCGCAACTCTCATGACGCTTCCCTCTTCATCCTCTCTTTAGTCGCAGGTAAGGACACGTAATTTCCATGATCAAGATTGCCATCAATGGTTACGGGCGGATCGGCCGCAATGTGCTGCGTGCTCTTTACGAGAGCGGTCGGGACAAGAGCATCAAGATAGTCGCCATCAACGAGCTGGCGGCGCCCGAGGCCATGGTGCACCTGACCCGCTTCGATACCAGCCATGGTCGTTTCGCACACCCGGTGCAACTGGCCGGTAGCAGCATGCAGGTAGGGCAGGATCTCATAGCCCTGTTCGCCGAGCGGGATCCCGCCAATTTGCCATGGCGGGCGCTGGGGGTGGATGTGGTGCTAGACTGTACCGGCGTGTTTGGCTCCCGGGCGGATGCGCAGCGCCATCTGGGGGCAGGGGCGGGCAAGGTGCTCTTCTCCCATCCCGCGGATGCGGATGTGGATGCGACAATCGTTTTCGGGGTAAACCATCAGACCTTGACCGGGCGGGAGCGGATCGTCTCCAATGCCTCCTGTACCACCAACTGCGTGGTGCCCGTCATCGAAACATTGCATCGAGAATTTGAGATAAATTGTGGTACTATTACGACAATTCATTCGGCCATGCACGACCAGCAAGTCATCGATGCCTATCACAGTGACTTGCGCAGAACTCGGGCAGCCAGCCAGTCCATCATTCCGGTGGATACCAAGCTGGCAAAGGGGTTGGAGCGTATCCTTCCCCACTTCGCCGGCAAGTTTGAGGCGATCGCTGTACGGGTGCCGACCATCAATGTAACGGCAATGGATCTCAGTATTACTGTTCGTAAAAAAGTGACGGTTACTGACGTAAATCAAGCCCTGCAGCGGGCATCCAGAGGTACATTACAGGGTATTCTGGATTACACGGAGGAACCCTTGGTCTCCGTCGATTTCAATCATGATGCACACTCCTGCATCATCGATGGTACCCAGACAAGGGTCAGCGATGCCAACCTCGTCAAGATGTTGATGTGGTGCGATAACGAATGGGGCTTCGCCAACCGCATGCTGGATACCACCCGGGCCATGATGGCCGCAGGCTGAGAGCCTGCACCGGGCGCAAGGTTACTGTTTTTAACATTACCTGAAAATATAGAGGACTGAATATGTCTGTTATCAAGATGACCGACCTGGATCTGGCGGGTAAACGCGTACTGATCCGTGCTGACCTGAACGTGCCGGTAAAAGATGGCAAGGTCACTTCCGATGCACGGATCAAAGCGACGCTGCCGACCATCAAGCTGGCTCTGGAAAAGGGCGCCAAGCTGATGATCACCTCCCACCTGGGTCGTCCGACCGAGGGTGAATACAACGAAGAGTTCTCCCTGGCGCCGGTTGTCAACTATCTGAAAGACGCACTCTCCTGCAACGTCACCTTGGCCAAAGATTACCTGGATGGCGTAGACGTTGCCGCCGGTGAGCTGGTTGTGCTGGAAAACTGCCGCTTCAACAAAGGCGAGAAGAAGAACACCGAAGAGCTGGCCAAAAAATACGCCGCCCTGTGTGACGTCTTTGTAATGGATGCATTCGGTACTGCTCACCGCGCCGAAGGTTCTACCTACGGTGTGGCTCAGTTTGCCCCCGTCGCCTGTGCAGGTCCCCTGCTGGCCGGTGAACTGGAGGCCCTGGGCAAAGCCATGCTCAAGCCCGAGCGCCCCATGGTTGCCATCGTGGGCGGCTCCAAGGTTTCCACCAAGCTGACCGTGCTGGAATCCCTCTCCAAGATCGCTGACCAGCTGGTGGTCGGTGGTGGCATCGCCAACACCTTCATCGCCGCTGCCGGTCACAACGTCGGCAAGTCCCTGTGCGAACATGACCTGCTCGACACAGCCAAGAAACTGGCCGCCGAGACCAACATTCCGGTCACCACCGACGTGGTCGTGGGCAGCGAGTTCTCAGAAAACACTCCGGCCACCATCAAGTCCGTCTCCGACGTGACCGATGGCGACATGATCTTCGACATCGGCCCGGATTCTGCCAAGGCCCTGGCTGACATCATCATGAACGCCAAGACCATTCTGTGGAACGGCCCGGTTGGTGTATTCGAGTTCGACCAGTTCTCGGCTGGCACCAAAGTTATCGCCGAAGCGATCGCGGCTTCCCCGGCCTTCTCCATCGCTGGTGGTGGTGACACCCTGGCGGCCATCGACAAGTTCGGCATCGCCGACAAAGTCTCCTACATCTCCACCGGCGGCGGCGCCTTCCTGGAGTTTGTAGAAGGCAAGGTACTGCCGGCCGTGGCCATGCTGGAACAGCGCGCCAAAGCCTAATTGACCCGGGACGGGGGGCAAAAGCCTCCCGTTTCGTTTATCATGTGGCCGCTGCGGCGGTTCGTGATAAACCTCCACTTTTTATTAACGGCATACGAGAACAGGACGATTAACATGTCTAAGAAAATTTTCGACTTCGTAAAACCCGGCGTGATCACTGGTGATGACGTTCAGAAAGTGTTCGCTATCGCTAAAGAGAACGGCTTCGCTCTGCCGGCTGTTAACTGTGTCGGTACCGACTCCGTCAACGCCGTGCTGGAAGCTGCCGCCAAGGTGAAGGCTCCGGTCATCGTTCAGTTCTCCAACGGCGGTGCCGTGTTCACCGCCGGCAAGGGCCTGAAGCTGGAAGGCCAGCAAGCTGCCGTGCTGGGTGCCATCTCCGGTGCCAAGCATGTGCACGCTGTTGCACAAGCTTACGGCGTGCCGGTCATCCTGCACACCGACCACGCTGCCAAGAAGCTGCTGCCCTGGATCGACGGCCTGCTGGACGCCGGTGAGAAGCACTTTGCCGAGACCGGCAAGCCGCTGTTCTCCTCCCACATGCTGGACCTGTCCGAAGAGCCGCTGGAAGAGAACATCGACATCTGCTGCGAATACCTGACCCGCATGGCCAAGATGAACATGACTCTGGAGCTGGAACTGGGTTGCACCGGCGGTGAAGAAGATGGCGTGGACAACAGCCACCTGGACCAATCCTCCCTGTACACCCAGCCGGAAGACGTGGCTTACGCTTACGAGCGTCTGTCCAAGATCAGCCCGCGTTTCACCATCGCTGCCTCCTTCGGCAACGTGCACGGTGTTTACAAGCCGGGTAACGTCAAGCTGACCCCGTCCATCCTGGATGCTTCCCAGAAATTCGTTTCCGAGAAGTTCGGTCTGCCAGCCAAGTCTCTGGACTTCGTATTCCACGGTGGTTCAGGTTCTACCCTGGAAGAGATCCGCGAGTCCATCTCCTACGGTGTGGTCAAGATGAACATCGATACCGACACCCAGTGGGCAACATGGGAAGGTGTGCTGGACTTCTACAAGGCGAACGAAGCTTACCTGCAAGCTCAGTTGGGCAACCCTGAAGGTGCCGACAAGCCGAACAAGAAGTTCTACGATCCGCGCGTCTGGGTACGTGCCGGTCAGACTTCCATGATCGCTCGTCTGGAGAAAGCCTTCTCCGACCTGAACGCCATCGACGTACTGTAATTCTCGGTACTCGATTGCTGACCAAGGCGCCCTCAGGGGCGCCTTTTGCGTTTCTGTGACTCGCCAGGGGTTTTCGTGGTGGAGAGGCTGGATTGCCGTCCCCCCTATGGGTATTCTCTGTTAACGGTTGTTTATTTTAGTAAACAGACATGGGCAGGATGCTGACTTATGGGTACAGGGAATCAGGAACACACAGCCTCATATTATGCGGCGACGCGCAATGACCTTTCGAGTTGGCCCGAGCTATCTGGTGAGCTGGATGCGGATGTCTGCGTCATAGGGGGCGGTTTCACCGGACTCAATACCGCCATCAATCTGGCGGAGGCGGGCTACAAGGTGATTTTGCTTGAGGCGAATCGCATCGGTTGGGGGGCGTCCGGTCGCAACGGTGGCCAGCTGATCCGCGGCATCGGCCATGACACCAGCCAGTTCATCCGCCATATCGGTGAGCAAGGGGTGCGCGAGCTGGATCTGATGGGGCTGGAGGCGGTGCAACTGGTGCGCGAGCGCATCGAGCGTTTCAACATCGACTGCGACTTGCGCTGGGGCTATTGCGATCTCGCCACCAAGACGCGGCACGTGCGTGGCTTCGAGCAAGAGCTCAAGCACCTTCAGGCCCTGGGTTACCAGCATGAACTGCGCCTGGTGGATAGAGGCGACATGGCCAGCGTGGTGGGCTCACCGCGCTATATCGGCGGTCTGGTCGATATGGGGTCGGGTCACCTGCACCCACTCAACCTGGCTCTCGGCGAGGCGCGCGCCGCCGTCAGCCTCGGGGTCGCTCTGTTCGAGCACTCCCGGGTGACCCATATCGACTATGGCAGCACGGTGCAAGTCACCACGGCCCATGGCCGATGCCGCGCCAAATACCTGGTGCTTGGCTGCAACGCCTACCTCAATGATCTTGATCCCGAGATAGGGGGACGGGTGCTGCCTGCCGGTTCGTATATTTTGGCGACCCAGGTGCTTGAGAAGCGGTTGCGCCAGCGCTTGCTGCCGCAAAACATGGCGGTGTGCGATCAGAATGTGGCCCTTGATTACTACCGGCTATCGGCAGATGGGCGTCTGCTGTTTGGCGGAGCCTGCAACTACTCGGGGAAGGATCCCAAAGACATCAAGGCCTTCATGCTGCCAAAATTGTTGCGGGTTTTCCCGGAGCTCGCGGGTACCGCCATCGAGTTTCAGTGGGGAGGAATGATAGGCATAGGTGCCAACCGCCTGCCGCAGATTGGGCGCTTGCCTGATCATGACAACGTCTTCTATGCCCAGGCTTATTCGGGGCATGGCCTCAATGCTACCCACATGGCCGCCAAGCTGGTGGCCGAGGCAATCGTGGGGCAGAGCCGGGGGTTCGATCTGTTCAGCAGCGTTCCCCACATGAGTTTCCCGGGGGGGCCCGCCTTGCGGTCTCCCCTACTGGCACTGGGCATGCTGTGGCACAGGATGAAAGATCTGCTCTAAGAGGGGTGAGGCGGCCTGCAGATTGATAGGGATGAAGGGCATCATCCCTATGTTTGGCTGGGTTCGGCCAGGCGCCAGCCCTGCTCTGTCTTGACCATCCATACCTGGGTCTGCTGCGCCACGACATGTCCCGCCTCAAAGTCGCCGTATTTTCGCTCCAGTTCCATCAGCGCCATCTCCTGCTGATAGGGGCCCACCTTGTCGTAGACCAGATCCTCGTCCTGCAACACTTGCAGCTGATCCAGCCCTTGTTTGAAGTGCAGTTGATAGCTGACCTTGATCAGATACACGCCTTCCTGGGATTCACTCTTGTCCAGTACCTGAAAGTCGCTCATATCAAACAGCTTGGCATCGCTATCGGCCAGCAGGCGGGCCCTGACCTGGCTCTCTATCTCGTCGACCCCGGGTCCCGAGCTGCAGGCAGACAGCCAGAGAGCTAGCAGGGGGATGAACCACTTTTTCATCACGACTCCAGAGGGCATTACGGGGGAAAGGGCAGATTCTGCCATGGCGCTCGTCATATACAAGGGGATTGGCGGCCAGGGCGCAGAAAAAACGGCAGGCGTGATGTGGCGGCACGGCGACCGGGTCATTCCGTCTGCGGGTAGGGGTGGCAGACGGCCCGCTCCATCAGCAGGGCATCACCGACGTACTGGGGCAGTGACCGGCGTCCCACCTGGCAAAAACCGTGGCGCAGCCAGAAGGTGAGGCCGGGGCCATTGGTCTCGATCACCGCCAGGCGTAGCCGGATACAGTGCCAGGCTACGGCCTGCGCCATGATCTCGCAGAGCATGGCGCTGCCAAGGCCTTGACCCTGGGCTGCTGGTCTGAGCTGCAGCAGGCCGAGAAAGGCGGTCTCTGGGGTGGGGTAACCGCGAACCAGATCGATGCAGCCCACGATGTGCTGCTCGTCCATGATGGCCAGCACCAGCTTGTCTTGGGCCGTGATCCCCGCGGGGCAGTCGTTGAGCAGCTCCCAGACATCCTGGCGCGTCGGCAAGCGTCGGGTGATCAGCAGGCTGTAATCCGGGGTTGCCATCAGCAGATCCCAGAGCAGATCCAGATGCGGTGCGCGCGCTGGCAGCAACCTCATCAGTCGCAGATGGGAGAATCCCTGCGACGTCAGCCTCACGGCAGGGTGTCCAGCTGGCCGAGAAACTCATCAGGTCCCATGAAACCAGTGATGCGTTGCCCGGTCAGCTCCTTGCCCTTGCGGTCGAAGAAAATAAGGGTAGGCAACCCCAGCACCTTCAGCTCATTGAGCAGGGTGACGTCGTCATCATCATTGGCGGTGACATCGGCCTGCAGCAATACCATCTCATCGAAACGCGCCCGCACGGCAGGATCGCTGAACGTCTTGTGTTCGAACTCCTTGCAGGCCACGCACCAGTCGGCGTAGAGATCCAGCATCACCGGCTTGCCGCGGGCTGCGGCCAGCTGTCGTTGCAGATCCTGTACCGTCTTGACCCGTACAAACTGGGGCGCCTTGGCCTCGACTTGTGCGATGGGGGCCGGGAACAGGGTCTCCTTGACCAGGAGTGCGCCGGTTATCATGGCCAGCAGGATGAGAAAGCCGCGCAGGCTCTTGCCCAGGCTGTGGGGGGATCCTTGATTGTGGTGATAGAGATAGCCGCACAGGGCCAGCCCCCACGCGAGCCATGCCAGGGTGGCGAGCTGATCGCTCCACAGCCGTGACAGCAGCAGTATGGGCACGGCCAGCAGCGCAAACCCGAAGAGCTGTTTGATCACATCCATCCAGGCCCCTGCCCTGGGCAGCAGCTTGCCCCCTGAGGTGCCGAGCAGCAGCAGCGGCAGCCCCATCCCCAGGGAGAGGGCATAGAGCGCCGCACCGCCGAGCCAGAGGTCGCCGCTCTGGGCCACATAGATGAGTGCACCCGACAGCGGTGCCGTGGTGCAGGGGGAGCAGACCAGCCCCGAGATCATGCCCATGATGGCGACCCCGGGTATTGAGCCGCCCTGCTGGCGGTTGGAGAGGCCGGCTAGCCGGGTTTGCAGGCCGCTTGGCAGTTGCAGGCTGTAGCAGCCGAACATGGAGAGCGCCAGCAGCACGAACATGGCCGAGAGGCCGATCAGCACATAGGGGTGCTGCAAGGCTGCCTGGAATTTCAGCCCAGCAGACGCCACCACCAAGCCGAGCAGGGTGTAGGTGACGGCCATGCCTTGCACATAAACCAGAGAGAGCAGGAAGGCTCGTCGGGTCGACAGTCGCGCACCAGCCCCTGCAATGATGCCGGTCAGTATGGGGTACATGGGGAAAACGCAGGGGGTGAAGGCGAGCCCGAGCCCCAGCACGAAGAAGGCGGCAATGCTGAGCCAGAAGCCCTGGTTGCCGAGTGCTGCGGCCAGCTTGTCCTGCTGGCTGGTCGGCGTACTCTCAGCCACTGGCTGGTTTTCGCCTGGCTCCGCAGTGGTTTGGGCCGCAAGGGGAGTCAGTGCTATCACTTTGTCGGTCGGCGGGTAGCAGAGTCCCTCGGTACAACCCTGATAGCTGATGTGCAGGCGTCCCCGTTCGTCAACCTGGGTAAGCTGCAGCGGTATCTCGACTTGCTGGTAGTAAACCTCTGTTTTACCGAAGAAGTCATCTTCATGGTCACTGCCTGGGGGAAGCGTGGGGGCATCGAGGCTGGCGTTCTCTCCCTTGAAAGTGAAGCGGTGACGGTAGAGGTAGTAGCCATCGGCGATCTGCAGGCGCACCGTCAGTCTGTCACCATCTTGCACCGAGTCGAGCACGAAGGCCTGATCGACCTTGAGGAAGCTGGGGCTCTGTTGACCCAGTCCCAGGGAGCCAAGCAGATCGCCGCTGGCCTGAGCCTGAGAGAGGGGAACCAGCAGGCTGCAGAGCAGCAACAAGGAGCGAAACAAGTGCGCGCCCATCATGAAGTTTCCTCCATCAGCCAGGCGAGATAAGGCGTGTGGCCACCTGTGATGGGCAGCATCAGCAGCTCGGGGGTCTCATAGGGATGCAGGGCCAAAATCCTCTGCTCTATGTCAGCAAAGAGGGAGATGCGGGACTTGATGATGAGCTGGATCTCGCTTGCCCGCTCTATTTTGCCCCGCCAGCGGTAGACTGAGCGCACCGGTGCCAACTGGTTGATGCAGGCCGCGAGGCGGCGCTCGAGCAGTTGCTCGCTGATGAGGTCGGCGCTCGCCTGGCTCGGGCAGGTACAGAGCAGCAGCATGGCATCTGTCATGGAATAGGGGTCTCCGAATCTGGGTCGCCAAGGGGTCAAATACCCCTGCTTATGGGGGTTACTATACCCAGAAGCGGTTGAAATAGCACAGCACGGCGCCCAGCCCCCGAGAGGGGAAAATAAGAGTGTTGGACGGGATAGACGCTCCTGAGCGGACAGGGCAAAATGAGCGAGCCTGTTCCCCTAGACGTAAGGAAATGTATGACCCAACAGAATGAGCAGCAGAGAACTCGCATGTTGAGCCTGCTGCGCGACGGTGAGCGTCGGATGTTGACCCAGTTGTCGGGTCTGTTGCGCAGTTGTGCGGACGAGATCAATGCCGAACTGGACAAGGAGGAGCTGCTGGAGACCCTGGAGCAGCCCATCACGGTCGAATACCTGAGCGGCGTGGTCCAGCATCATCTGTTCGAGCGGCTGCACAAGGGGGATATGGCGGCGGCCCAGCGTATGCTGAGTCAATATCAGCAGGATATCGAAGCCATGCTGAGCAAAGAACAGGCACTTGAGGAACAGGAAGCGCCCCTGGTCAACGCCCCGGCCTGAATCGGGAGCCTGTCTGGGTTGCAACCGGCGCTCCTCCGCTGTTGTTGCAACCCCACTCTTTCTCTGCTCTGCTTATCTCATCCGCTCGCAATCCTCTCCCAAATGCCTGGTTAGCCGCCGCTCAGGCCTTGCTCCTGGTTGTGGGCCACTTCTCGGGCTCATACCTTCATCGCTGGCTCTGCCCAGTAGCGCCTTGCTTGTGGTGCAAGATGGGGGGCATGAGCGCCGTTGTTGCTGGCTGATGCGGACTATGTCAGCAGATCACTCTGCCATGGGGCGCTCAGGTTAATTGGCTAAATGATATTGGTAATAAACTCCGTGGTATTGGCTATTTTCAGGTTAATAATTCTGAATGTAAGTGATTAATATCGATGTTTAACTAATATTTATTGGTTAAACAAAACTAAATGAATGTTTGGTGTGGCATTGCTTGGAGTTAATGCTCTGTTTATGTATCGGAAGTGGCGATAAATGCTGAACATATGATCCATGTCACAGGCATTGACAGTGATAAACGCTGTTTGTAGCAAAATTGTTTCATGGGTGTAAAGTCTGCCCTCGTCGGGTCACGGTAGTGATACTGACTATAAAAACAATACAAGACAGACAATCACACAGGAGCAGTCCCATGGATAAGTCCCTTTCGTCCCGCATCTTCGCCGGCCTCTTTGTCGGCCTGGTGCTAGGCAGTGCCATCCAGTATCTCTTCCCCGGCCAACCAGTGCTGGACAGTTGGGTGGTTGGCACCGCCAGCGGAATAGGCGGTATGTTTGTTTCCCTGATCAAGCTGATGGTCATCCCCCTGGTCTACATCTCCATCGTCTGTGGGGTCTGCGAACTCAAGGATGTGGCGAGTTTCGGCCGCCTGGGAACCAAGACATTGCTGCTCTACATCGGCAATACAGTGTTGGCCATCACGGCCGCCCTGACCGTGGGTCTGCTGCTGCAACCCGGGTTGGGCGCTCACTTGCCGCTGGCCGCCGAGGCGGTGGACATAGGCAATACCAGTACCCCTGATATCGGCAAGATGATCATGAACATAGTGCCGAGCAACCCGATCCAGGCGTTTGCCTCCGGTGACATGTTGCAGATCATCTTCATGGCGATCCTGACCGGCCTGGCAATACAGGCGCTGGATAAGCGTGGCGGTCCGGCCGTTAATGCGTTTCGCATTGCCAACGAGGTGATGATGAAGCTGGTGGGTCTGGTGATGAAACTGGCTCCTTACGGCGTATTTGCCCTCATGGTGCAATTGGGTGCCACCATGGCGGCCGATACCTTGATGTCGGTAGCCAGTTATGTGTTGCTGGTGGTTGCCATGCTGGTGGGCTGGATCTTCCTGGTCTATCCGCTGCTGGTCTGGCTGTTGGCCGGGATCAAACCCGCCGAATTTCGCCGCAAGACCCGCGAACAGGTGCTCTTCTCCCTGTCGACCGCCAGTTCCAATGCCACTATTCCGGTGACCATGCGTACCCTGACCGAAAAGTTCGGGGTCAGTAAGTCCATTGCTGGTTTTGGTGTTCCGCTTGGAGCTACCATGAATATGTCCGGCGTCTCCATCTACATCACGCTGGCGACCCTGTTTGTGGCCAACGCCACTGGCGCCAGCATCAATAGCGCGGATCTGCTCTCCATTGGCTTTACCGTGTTGATCCTCTCCATCGGGGCAGGCGGTGTGCCTGGTGGTGGCGTGGTCATGATAGGGGTCATGCTGATGCAACTCGGCCTACCGATGGAGGCTCTCGCCATCATCATGGCGGTGGATCGTATCAATGATATGTTCTGCACCTCCTCCAATGTGGTGGGTGACACTGCCGTCTGCGTGGTGGTAGCCAAATCGGAGAATGGCATAGGTGTTGAGGAGGTTCAGCCCGAGCAAGCGGTTGCCTGACCCTAAAGGATCGACTCACTCGTCCATGCATGTCAGTAAAAAGGTCCACCTCAGGGTGGACCTTTTGCATGGTGGCGACGGGCTCAGGCGTGTTGCGTGACCTGAGCCGGGATGGGGAAGACCTTGTCATAGAGCAGGTTATAGACGAAGGCGTAGACCAGGTAGAAGATCACAAAGCCAAGATCCAGTACCAGGGCTTCCAGCAGGCTTATTTTCAGCCACCAGGCCATGGCGGGCAGGGCTACGATCAGCAGACCGCCCTCGAAGCCGATGGCATGCCCCACCCGCTGCCAGAGCGTCTTGCGGGTATGACCCTGTCTCCGTTGCAGCAGACGGTCAAATCCCAGGTTGTAGACATAGTTCCAGACGGTCGCGAGCACCGAGAAAAACAGGGCCAGTGGTCCCATGTGGCTCAAGGCGACCCCGGTCAGCCAGCTGGCGAGGGGGGCGACAATCAGCAGGCCAATCAATTCAAAGCCGATGGCGTGGCGCAGACGATCACGGGAGGTACGCATTGCTATCTCTCTCTTCAAGCAGGTTTCACGGAAAGTACTGACATCAATCTATCGTCAAATTGCTAGGGATTCACGTTGGTATCTATCTCTTTAGTAGATAGGTCTTATACTGCCACTTATCAATCCCCCCATGACAAGGCCCGTGCTAATGAATCTCTCCCTGGAGCAGCTCAGGACCCTGCTGGCCGCCGCCGACAGTGGCTCCTTTTCGGCCGCAGCCCGCCAGCTTGGCAAGGCTCAGTCGGTGGTGAGCAGCGCCATCGCCAATCTGGAGGCCGATCTTGACCTCGGGTTGTTCGATCGCAGTGGCCGCTATCCGCAACTGACCTCGGCGGGGGAGCGCATCGTGGCGCAGGCCAGGGCGGTGCTCGCCAGCAGCGAACAGCTGCAAGCCGTGGCCCTTGAGTTGCATGGGGGCGTGGAGTCACGCCTGACCCTGGCCATCGATGATGACTCCCAGCTCTCCTGGGTGGCCGAGGTGCTGAGCCGCTTTGCCGAGGCTTTCCCCGCCATCGAGCTGGAGCTGCTGTTTCCCATGCTCGAGGACCTCACTCATCTGCTGCGTGAGGGAAGGGCCCAGCTTGGCATCAGTTACGAGCGCCTGCAGCCGAGCCCTGAGTTGGAGTTTCATGCCCTTGGGCGGCTCGCCATGCCCATAGTGGCGGCGCCGACTCACCCCTTGGCGACCTTGGCCAAGGTGGGACTCGATCATCTCAGGCTGGAGCGCCAGTTGATGGTGACGGGTCAGCGCGGCGGTGGGGAGCGCGAGCGATTTCGCTTCTCGCCAAACGTCTGGTGGGTGGAGGGGGACTGGGGTCTGCTCGAGCTCACCAAGCGCGGCCTGGGCTGGGGATCCGTCCCCCAATATCTGTTGCAGGGTCCGTTGGCCCGAGGGGAGGTGGTGCTCTTGCCGGTGGACTTTCTTGCGCAGCAGCAGAGCCTGGGGTTGGAGCTGTTGTGGCGCCGGGACCGATCCCTGGGGCCCGCTGGCCGCTGGCTCAAGGAGGCTCTGGTCGCCCACGCTCGTCAGGTGTTTCGGGACTGAATGCAACGCTAAAGCCCCGGTGCTGGTGGTCATTGCCCATCAGGAGGCGGTGGCGGGATCCCGGGACTGACCGAGAGGATCTCAGCCAGTAAAAAGGCCCGCGAGGGGCCTTGGCAAGCGAGACGCTGATGCTACTCCGCCAGGGAGTAGGGGAGGAGTTGAAGGTGCAGGCGTGAGCCCTCTTCCTGTTTGAGGCGATAGATGGCATCGGCCTCGGTATCTTTGGGCAGCACGGCGGTGAGCCAGACTTGACCATTCTGCTGCCAGGCATTGAGCACCAGGCCGCCACGGCGCCAGTTCTCGCCGAGTTGCAGCTCCAGGGTGTCGCCGCTCGCCACAGGGGCTGTCGCCTCACCGGCCAGCACGAACAAAGCGCGATTGCTGGCACCGCGATACTTGGCGCGGGCCACCGTCTCCTGACCCATGTAGCAACCCTTGGTGAAGCTGATGCCGCCAAGAGCCTGCAGGTTGATCATCTGGGGAATGTACTCACCTTGATGGACGGCCTCCAGGTGCGGTATGCCCGCCTGGATATCCAGCGCCCACCAGAGGGCCTGTTCGGCCTTGGGCAAGGTCAGGGCAGGATCCTGCTCGCACAGCAGCAGCCAGCGATCGGTGGCGACACGCACCGCCATGCCCTGAGGAGTGAGGCCACTGTCGCCAAGGCCGAGCTGGGCGGCGATCCAGGCATCGGTGCCCGTGCCTGCGATGGCCAGACTTGTCCACTCGCTCTGCTGGATGTCGACCTTGGCGAACACGGCAAACTTCTTCAACTCCGGCAGCTGGCGTGCCAATAGGGACGCCTTGGTCTGTAGCAGCAGGCATTCGGGCAGGCAGTAGAGGCGAAAATTCCCCCACAGCTTGCCCTTGGCATCGCAGTGGCCGCCGAGGGTGCTTTGACCCGGGGTCAGGGCACTGACATCGCAGGTAACCTGGCCTTGCAGGTACTTGACTCTATCCTCGCCGGTCAGGCGGACCAGAGAGAGGTCGGTCAGGAGAAATTGGGTAGGCTCGGCCGGGAAAACAGGGGGTTGCAGGCTCACGATCGCATTCCTGAGACAAAAGTATGTGACCTGCATGGTAAAGACGTAAGGAATGTTTGTCAGCCTGAAAATCCTGCTGTTACCATCCACGGGTCTTTGTAAGGAGAGTGCCATGTTGAGCCCCATCGAGAAATCCCGCCTGAAGTGGGCCTGCCGCCGCGGCATGCTCGAGCTGGATGTGATCTTTATGCCGTTTTTTGAACACGAGTTCGACAGCCTGAGCGATGCCGAGCAGCTGACCTTCATCCGTCTGCTGGAGAGCGACGACCCGGATCTGTTCAAGTGGTGCATGGGCCATGGGGCACCGGCGGATCCGGATTTTGCCGCCATGATCCCGCTGATCCTCACCCGTAACCAGGCCCGTCATGATGCCAATCGCTGAGAGTTGAGTGCAGATCCCCGTCTCCCTCTCCCGACGCCAGCAGTGCTGTCTGCTGGCGCTGTTTTTGTTGCTGATCTGGCCGGTATCATCCCTGATCCAGGGGTGGTTGTGGGGGCTGTTTCTGCCGCTTTGGCTGCTGGGGCTGGTGCTGGCACAGCGTCAGGCTAGCCGGGCTCAGGCCTCCCTGCGGTGGGATCAGGAGTGGCTTCACTGGCAAGGGCAGCGTTACCGGATAGGGCCTCGCAGCTGCATCTTGCCCGGTGCGCTTTGGCTGCAACTGCTGGGAGAGCGGGGTGGGCAGGCTCGCCTCTGGTTATTTGCCGATGCCCTGGCCCCGGAACATTACCGGGCCCTGGCCCGGGCCGTGCATCTCAATCCGGCCAGCAAGCCGGAGTAGCCAAGCCATCGGATTTTAACTTGGCTCGCAAGAAACAGTTTGTGGCCGCGCCCCATAACAACAGACCCCGCACTCGGCGGGGTCTGTTGTTATGGGGGAGAGGTCAATCCCGGTCCGGGGTTAACACTGTCGGTTTGGGGTTGGGTTTCAAGTCCGGGAAGTCGAGGTTGTAGTGCAGACCGCGGGACTCTTTGCGCTGCATGGCGCAGTTGACGATAAGTTCGGCAACCTGCAGCAAGTTGCGCAGCTCCAGCAGGTTGTTGGAGACCCGGAAGTTGGCGTAGTACTCCTGCACTTCCTGCTTGAGCATGTCGATGCGGCGTTTGGCCCGCTCGAGGCGCTTGGTGGTGCGCACTATGCCCACATAGTCCCACATCATCAGCCGCAGCTCGTGCCAGTTGTGCTGGATCACCACCTGCTCGTCGGAGTTGTCCACCAGGCTCTCATCCCAGGCAGGCAGGCTCGGCGGTTCCATGCTCATCGGCAGCTTGGCCAGGATGTCGGCGCCCGCCTGATGGGCATAGACCACACATTCGAGCAAGGAGTTGGAGGCCATGCGGTTGGCGCCATGCAGGCCGGTATAGGTCACCTCGCCGATGGCATAGAGGCCGGGAATATCGGTTTGACCATTGTTGTCTATCATGACGCCACCGCAGGTGTAGTGGGCGGCAGGGACGATCGGCATCGGCTCTTTGGTGATGTCGATACCGACGGCGAGGCAGCGCTCAAAGATGGTCGGGAAGTGCTTGATGATGAAATCAGCCGGCTTGTGGCTGATGTCCAGATACATGCAGTCTGCGCCCAGGCGCTTCATCTCATGGTCGATGGCGCGGGCGACTATGTCCCGTGGCGCCAGCTCGGCCCGCTCGTCGAAATCCTGCATGAAGCGGCTGCCATCCGGACGGCGCAGATAGGCGCCTTCGCCACGCAATGCCTCGGTCAGCAGGAAATTGGGATCGTCCGGGTGGAACAGGCTGGTGGGGTGGAACTGGTTGAACTCCAGGTTCGCCACCCGGCAGCCGGCGCGCCAGGCCATGGCGATGCCATCTCCCGAGCTCACATCCGGGTTGGAGGTATATTGGTAGACCTTGGAGGCGCCGCCGGTGGCCAGGGCCACGAAACGAGCACGGATCACCTCGACCTGTTCGGCGTTGCGGTTCCAGACGTAGGCGCCGAGTACCTTGTTGCCCGGCAGACCCAGCTTGCGGGTGGTGATGAGATCCACCGCGTTGAAGCGCTCCATCAGCTGGATATTGGGGTGAGCGCGCACCTGATCGACTAGCGTGGTCTGCACCGCCTTGCCAGTGGCGTCGGCGGCATGGAAGATGCGGCGATGGCTATGACCCCCTTCCCGGGTCAGGTGATAGTGGGGCTCGCCGTGGTCATCCGTCTCCTGATCGAAGGGAACCCCTTGCTGGATCAACCACTGGATGGAGTCGCGGGCATGGCGTGCGGTGAACTCGACGACACCGGGGTCACACAGGCCTGCGCCTGCGTTGAGGGTGTCACTGACGTGGGATTCGATGCTGTCGGTTTCGTCGAAAACGGCAGCGATGCCTCCTTGCGCATAGAAAGTGGCCCCCTCACTGATGGGCCCCTTGCTCAGAACCAGGACTCTTGCCTGATCGGCCAGTCGCAAAGCGAGAGACAAACCGGCGGCACCGCTGCCAATGATGAGAACGTCGCAAAGGTATTCAACACTTGCTTTCATAAGTATCATTGGCCTGGATAAAGAACTGGCACCATGGTAGCCCAAGCAAGGGTAACGGTGCAGCACGCATCACTTTTTTTTCAACTAAAGCGAACTTTCTCTGATTCTCCCTGTCTGAACTTGTGCGCTTAGGAAGGGCCGGAAAAGAAAAACGATAACCTTAATGGGGGTCTTACGGCCTGATGAGCGACCAGAATTTACTGGACGAACAACTGGTTGAGCGAGTCCAACGTGGCGATAAAAACGCGTTCAACCTGTTGGTAAAGAAATACCAACACAAGGTGGTCAACCTGGTAGCCAGGTATGTCAATAATCCGGGCGATGTGCCGGATGTAGCGCAAGAGGCCTTTATCAAAGCCTATCGGGCGCTGCCGACATTCCGTGGCGAGAGTGCCTTTTATACCTGGTTGTACCGAATTGCCGTCAACACGGCCAAGAATTACATCACCTCCCAAGGGCGCAGGCCGCCCAGCAGTGACGTGGAGGCTGACGAGGCAGAATACTACGCTGGTGGAGAAGCCCTGCAAGAGGTCGCCACCCCGGAGAATTTGGCACTGACCGACGAGATAAAACGGACAGTGTTTGCCGCCATAGAGGCGCTGCCCGAGGACTTGAGGACAGCTATCACCCTTCGTGAATTGGAAGGGCTGAGTTATGAAGAGATTGCAGAAATCATGGATTGTCCTGTGGGTACGGTGAGATCCCGCATCTTCAGGGCGAGGGACGCAATCGATAAAAAGCTGAAACCTCTGACTGAGAATTAAACTGGGGAAGACAGGTTAACTTATGGCAAATAAACAGCAAATCTCGGCCCTGATGGATGGTGACCTGAGTGATGTACAGGAACTCGACTTCTTGGCGATGGATGCCGAGTCATGCGATACCTGGAGCCGTTACCATCTGATCGGTGATGCCATGCGGGGAGATCTGCCGCTCAATCTGCAGCTGGATCTCAGCGACAAGATAGCCTTGGCACTTGATGACGAGCCGACCATATTGGCCCCGATTGCGGCGCCTGCTCAGCCTGCGCGGCAACCTGGTCGTGTCATCCCCTTCCTGCGCCGTGCCGGTCAGCAATTTGGCCAATATGCCATTGCCGCTTCGGTCGCCGCTGCGGTCATCTTCGGGGTGCAGCAGTATCAGGGCCAGGATCCTGCCATGCAGACCAACCCTGTGCTTAACACTATCCCCGTTGGCGGCAGTGCCTCGCCGGTAAGCGTTCACTACGCTCAGGATGGTGAGCGCACAAGTCGTCAGCAAACATTGAACGAGCAACAGATGAATGAGCAGCGGGCGCGCATCAATGCGTTCTTGCGCGATCACCAGTTGCAGCAGCGCCTGTTGCAAGACAAGCAGGTTCAGGAATAAGGGCCTATCCGCCATCACCTTCGTTTCAGGAATGCTAACGTGCGCCAGTCCAGCCGTATCCTGCTGGCATCTGCCCTACTGATTTGTGCCAAGGCCTCGGCCGACGAAATGTCGGCCGAGGCCTTGTTGCAGCAGATGCAGAGTGCCTCCACCCAACAGAATTTCGAACTCTCCATGGTCAAGGCGAGACAAGGGCGGATCGAACCGCTCAGGATCAGCCACGCCATCATAGATGGCAAAGAGGTGGCTCATCTGAGTTATCTGGATGGCAAGGCGGTGGAGTACCTGCAGCGCCAAAATGAGTTCACCTTCTTCGAGAACACCCACGAACCCTATACCCTCAAAGGTGGTCGTTTCCCCGGTATCTGGTCCACCCTGGTCAGCATGCCGCTGGCACGAGTGCTGGGCAGCTACGATCTGGTCGTCGCCGGTCGCAGCCGGGTGGCTGGCCGGGTATCCCAAGTGATCCGCATGGTGCCCAAGGAGGCGGACAAGTACGGTTTCGTGCTCTGGCTCGATGAAGAGAGCCATTTGCTGCTGCGCGCCGACATGATCGACAAAGAGGGCAACCTGGTCGAGCAGGTGCTGGGGGTCGATCTCGATCTGATGACGGCGCCATCCCCCTGGCTGGTGACCCTGGCCAGCAGCAAGCTGCCCCAGGCTCTGGCGTTGGAAGATGCCTATCCGGCCCCCCAGCAGACGCTGAGCTGGCAGATCACCTGGTTGCCAGAGGGATTTAAAGTGCTCTCTCAGGACAAGCACCAGCTGGTGACCACCAGTACTCCGGTGGACTATATGATGCTTTCCGATGGCCTGGTGGATCTCTCCGTCTACGTGGTCCGGGTCGATCCCAAGCAGGCGGTGCGTCAGCAACTCATCCGCCAGGGGGCAACCTCTCTGGTGAGTTTCGTCAACGATGTCGGGGTCGAGATCACTGTGGTGGGGGAGGTTCCGGCCGATACCGCCAAGCGCATTGCCGAGTCGGTGCGTCCACTGACCCGCAACGAGACGGTGCAGTAGGCGTGCGGATGACGTATGGTGGGCGCGATCAGCGAACGGAGGAACCGAACCTTGGATGAGATGAGCGAAGAGGTGGCGACAGTGGTCGCCATTGACGAGCAGCACGTCTGGGTCGAGTGCGAGCGGCGCTCAGCCTGCAGTGGCTGTCAGCAGCAGTCCAACTGCGGCACTGGTACGGTTGCCAAGGCTTTTCCCCAGCGTCAGCAACGGATCCGGGTACCCAGGACCATGACGCTGGCGGTGGGTCAGCAGGTGCGGCTCGGCATTCCCCAGCAGAGTCTGTTACGGGGCGCGGCCCTGGTTTATGTGTTGCCCCTGTTTTACCTGCTCGTTGGCGCCTTGCTCGGCCAGCTCTGGTTGGCGCCCTTGCTTGAGGGGGGAGAGGGCATTACCATCCTCAGTTGTCTGGGCGGCGGCGCCCTGGGTTTCCTGCTGGTCCGCTTCTATTCAAACCGTCTCGATCAGGGGGCTTATGGTCCCCGCATTTTGGGCGCGGTACTCACTACTCGCACCCTGTCATAACCATGTTGGCCAGCGCCTGGCCTACCCGCAGACTAAAGATTGGCCGTTTAGCGGGTTATCCAGTAAAATCCTGCCTCCATATCCGGCCCTAACCTAATTTGAGTGATCCCTGCTCGATGAAATACATTCGTAACTTTTCGATTATTGCGCACATTGACCACGGTAAATCGACCCTGTCGGACCGTCTGATCCAGACTTGCGGTGGCCTGTCCACCCGCGAGATGCAGGCTCAGGTGCTTGACTCCATGGACCTGGAGCGCGAGCGCGGCATTACCATCAAAGCGCAGAGTGTGACCCTGAACTACCAGGCCAACGACGGTAACACTTACCAGCTGAACTTTATCGACACCCCGGGTCACGTGGACTTCTCCTATGAGGTATCCCGCTCGCTGGCTGCCTGTGAAGGGGCGCTGCTGGTGGTCGATGCCGGTCAGGGGGTTGAGGCACAGACTCTGGCCAACTGCTACACCGCCATGGAAATGGAGCTGGAAGTGGTGCCAGTGCTCAACAAGATAGACTTGCCGGCCGCAGAGCCCGAGCGAGTCGCCGAAGAAATTGAAGACATCGTCGGCATCGACGCCATGGAAGCGGTGCGCTGCTCCGCCAAGACAGGTCTGGGAGTCGATCTTGTGCTGGAAGAGATCGTTGCCCGCATTCCGCCTCCAGAAGGCAATCCCGATGGACCGCTGCAGGCGCTGATCATCGACTCCTGGTTTGACTCCTATCTGGGGGTCGTCTCCCTGGTGCGCATCAAGCACGGTTCCCTCAAGAAGAACGACAAGATCAAGGTGATGAGCACCGGTCAGGTGTGGGGCGTGGATCGCATCGGCATCTTCACGCCCAAGCAGGTCGATACCCAGGGTCTGGGTTGCGGCGAGGTAGGTTGGGTGGTGTGCGGCATCAAGGATATCCACGGTGCCCCCGTCGGCGATACCCTGACCCAGGCCAAGAATGGCGCCGATAAGGCGCTGGCGGGCTTCAAGAAGGTCAAGCCACAGGTGTATGCGGGTCTGTTCCCCATCTCCAGCGATGACTATGAGTCGTTCCGTGATGCACTGGACAAACTCTCCCTGAATGACGCCTCCCTGTTCTTCGAGCCAGAGAGCTCCACCGCGCTGGGCTTCGGTTTCCGTTGTGGCTTCCTCGGCATGTTGCACATGGAGATCATCCAGGAGCGTCTGGAGCGGGAGTACGACTTGGATCTCATCACCACGGCGCCGACCGTAGTGTATGAAATCGAACTCAACGATGGCTCTACCATTCGCATCGACAGCCCGTCAGCCATGCCGCCTGTGAACAACATCAAAGAGATGCGCGAGCCCATCGCCGAGTGCAACATCTTGTTGCCGCAGGAGTACATGGGCAACGTCATCACTCTGTGTATCGAGAAGCGTGGCGTGCAGACCAACATGGTCTATCACGGCAAGCAGGTGGCACTGACCTATGAAATCCCCATGGCGGAAGTGGTGCTCGATTTCTTCGACCGCCTGAAATCGACCAGCCGTGGCTATGCCTCCCTGGATTACGGCTTCAAGCGTTTCGAAACTTCCGACATGGTGCGTCTGGACATCATGATCAACGGTGAGCGGGTCGATGCCCTGGCCATCATCACCCACAAGGAGAACGCCCAGTATCGCGGTCGCCAGGTGGTGGAGAAGATGCGTGAGCTGATCCCGCGTCAGATGTTCGATATCGCCATTCAGGCCTCTATCGGCAACCAGATCATCGCCCGCAGCACCGTCAAGGCGCTGCGCAAAGACGTGACAGCCAAGTGTTATGGCGGCGATGTGAGCCGGAAGAAGAAGCTGCTGAACAAGCAGAAAGAAGGTAAGAAGCGAATGAAGTCCCTGGGCCGTGTCGACGTGCCGCAGGAGGCCTTCCTCGCCATTCTCCACGTTGGAAAGGACTAATAGATGGCAAGCACGTTCTCCCTGATCCTGGTCATCGTCTGTCTGGTGACCGGCATTATCTGGTGTATCGACAAGCTGGTGTGGTCCAAGCAGCGGGCCGCCAAGATTGCCGTGGCCCGTGCCCATGGTGGTGCAGGCCTGGATGAGAAGACCCTCGCCAAGGTGGCCCCGGTGCCGGTATGGATCGAGCAGACGGCGGGGATCTTCCCCGTCATCACCTTAGTGCTGATACTGCGATCCTTCTTGTTCGAGCCGTTCCAGATCCCGTCGGGTTCCATGATGCCTACCCTGCTGGTGGGCGACTTCATCCTGGTGGAGAAGTTTGCCTACGGCCTCAAGGATCCGGTCAGCAACACCAAGTTCCTGGAAACCGGTGAGCCTGAGCGCGGGGATGTGGTGGTGTTCAAGTATCCGCTGGATACCCGGGTTGACTACATCAAGCGTGTGGTTGGCATGCCGGGAGACAGGGTCATCTATCGCAACAAGCAGATCATGATCCGTCCCAAGTGTGAAGAACAGGAAGGGAAAACGTGCCCGGGCTTCAAGAAGCTCGATGTCACCTTCGACAAGCGAGGTGAATTCAGCCAGATGGGGATACCGCTGGATCGCTTTACCGAGCAGTTGGGTAGCGTGAGCCACGATACCCTGCGCAACCCCTTGATGCCGGATCTGGTGGATCGCTACTATCGCCAACCCGGTACCTATCCGGATGAGTGGGTAGTGCCAGAGGGTCACTACTTCGTGATGGGCGATAACCGTGACAACAGTACCGACAGCCGCTTCTGGGGCTTCGTGCCCGAGGAAAATCTGGTCGGCAAGGCCGTTGCCATCTGGATCAGTTTCGAATTTGAGCGCGACGAGAGTTCCTGGCTGCCAAGCTGGGTGCCGACTGACGTGCGCTTCAACCGCATCGGCGGAATAAAGTAATGATGAATATCAAGATGAACAGACTGCAGTCCCGTCTCGGGCATGTCTTTTCAGACAAGGATATGTTGACCCGCGCCCTGACCCACAGAAGCGCAGGATCCCGCCACAATGAGCGTCTGGAGTTCCTCGGGGACTCCATCCTCAGCCTGGTGATTGCTGATGCGCTCTTCCATCGCTTCCCGCAAGCGGCGGAAGGGGACCTCAGCCGGATGCGTGCCACCCTGGTGCGCGAGAAGACACTCGCCGAACTCGGCCGCGAATTCGAGCTGGGGGATCACCTGATCCTGGGCCCGGGCGAGCTCAAGAGCGGTGGCTATCGCCGTGAATCCATATTGGCCGATACGGTCGAGGCGGTGATAGGCGCCGTCTATCTGGATACCGATCTTGAGGCGGTGCGCCGCCTGCTGCTCAATTGGTACGCCAGCCGCCTGGACGAGATACGCCCGGGCATAGATCAGAAGGATCCCAAGACCCGTCTGCAAGAAATATTACAGGGAAGCCGTAAATCCCTGCCGACCTATACCGTGACCAAGGTCAAGGGTGAGGCGCACAACCAGGAGTTCACTGTGCACTGTGCCGTGGATGGTCTGGATGAGCCCCTTATCGGGGTCGGTACCAGCCGCCGCAAGGCCGAACAGGCTGCGGCGCAGCAAGCATTGGAAAAACTGTCATGACAGGTCTGACTGATCCGGCAAGGCGCGGTCTTTTAACACAACAAGCATTGGAAAAATGGTCATGACAGATACCACCTATTGCGGCTTCGTCGCTATCGTGGGCCGTCCCAACGTGGGCAAGTCCACCCTGCTCAATAAACTGCTCGGCCAGAAGGTCAGCATCACCTCGAAGAAACCCCAGACCACCCGTCACCGGATCCTGGGGATAGACACCGAGGAGAACTACCAGACCATCTATGTGGATACCCCGGGTCTGCACATCGAAGAGAAGCGGGCCATCAACCGCCTGATGAACCGTGCCGCCACCAGTTCGCTGGGGGATGTGGCCATGGTGGTATTCATGGTCGATGGTACCCACTGGACCAAGGATGACGACATGGTGCTGGGCAAGTTGCGCCATCTGCCCTGTCCCGTGGTGCTGGCGGTCAACAAGATCGACAACGTCAAGGACAAGGAAGACCTGTTGCCCCACCTGGAGTGGCTGGGTCAGCAGATGAAATTCGCCCATATCCTGCCGATCAGTGCCGAAAAGGGTACCAACGTGGAGAAAATCCGCGAATGGTCCAAGGCGCAGCTGCCGGAAAACGTCCACTTCTTCCCGGAAGATTACGTGACCGATCGTTCGTCCCGCTTCATGGCCTCCGAGATCATCCGCGAGAAGCTGATGCGGTTCACCGGTGAAGAGCTGCCCTACTCGGTGACCGTGGAGATAGAGCGCTTCAAGGTAGAAGAGAACGGTATCTACTACATCAATGGCGTGATCCTGGTGGAGCGCGATGGCCAGAAGAAGATGGTTATCGGCAACAAGGGGGAGAAGATCAAGACCATAGGCACGGAGGCGCGCATCGACATGGAACGTCTGTTCCAGAACAAGGTGCACCTGGAGCTCTGGGTCAAGGTCAAGTCGGGTTGGGCCGATGATGAGCGCGCCCTGCGCAGCCTCGGCTATGGCGATGACTGATTGCTGACGCCGGCCTTTGTCATCCACAGTCGGCCCTATCGGGAGACCAGTCAGCTGGTCGAGGTTTTTACCCAGGATAGTGGCCGATTTACCCTGGTGGCTCGCGGTTCTCGCGGGCCACGCTCCCCTCTCAAGGGACTGTTGCAACCCTTCTCTCTGCTCACCATCGCCTGGCGTGGCAAGGGCGATCTCAAGAATCTGACCGAAGTCGAGTGCCCGGATTACTCCCTGCGCCTCGGAGGCGATCTGCTGTTCTACGGTCTCTATCTCAACGAGCTGGTTTATTACCTGCTGGAAGCCCACACCCCCTTTCCCGAGGTGTTTGACGGCTATGCCCGCGCGCTGATGGCGCTCACCGATGGCGAAACCCCTGAACTTCCTCTGCGCCGTTTCGAGTTCCTGTTGCTGCAATCCCTTGGGTATGCGGTGGATTTTGAATATGCCGCCGACGATGAGAGCATCATCAGGCCCGAGTTGTTGTATGGCTTCGAGCGCGAACTCGGTTTCGTGGCTTGCGAGCGAACGGCAGATCCCCGTACCCTGTTCCTCGGCGCCCATCTGCTGGCCTTCGCCGAGGGGCGCTTCGATAGCCCGGCGTTGTTGCAGGCGGCCAAACGGTTCAGCCGGCTGGCGTTGCAGCCCTATCTGGGAAAGCGTCAGTTAAAAAGCAGAGAGCTGTTTTTGAAGCGAAGAAGCAATCCCTGAGGCTGACGGCAGTTGGCGCCGCAGCCTCTTGGGTGTCAGAACGCGTGAGCTAAAGCGTCGTGTGTGGTTTATCAAGTGAAAGGTCAGCTGCTCGGCGTGAACTTGGGGCCATGGACTCTCTCATCTTTGCCTGTACTGGCCAGAGAATGACCAGGCCAGCCGTGGATTTTTATACAGACTTTCAAGGAGTAGTTAATGAGCGATATCTATCTGGGTGTGAACATCGACCACATTGCCACCCTGCGCAACGCCCGGGGCACCCAATACCCGGATCCGGTACAAGCCGCTTTCGTCGCCGAGCAGGCCGGGGCCGATGGCATCACGGTTCACCTGCGCGAAGACAGACGCCACATTACCGACCGTGACGTCGAGATCCTGCGCCAGACGATACAGACCAGAATGAACCTGGAGATGGCGGTGACCGAGGAGATGATCGCTATCGCTTGTCGCATCAAGCCCCACTTCGTCTGCCTGGTACCGGAGAAGCGCACCGAGGTGACCACGGAGGGCGGTCTGGATGTGGCTGGTCAGTTGGATAAAATCAGCGAGGCGGTGCGTCGTCTGAGTGAGGTGGGTGCCAAGGTGTCACTGTTTATCGATGCGGATTACCAGCAGATAGACGCGGCCGTGGCGAGTGGCGCTCCCTTCATCGAGATCCACACCGGTCGTTATGCCGATGCCCCCACCGACAGTGAGCGCTGCGCGGAGTTCAAGCGTATCGCCGCCGGTGTCTCCTATGCCGCCGGGAAAGGCCTCAAGGTCAATGCTGGCCACGGCCTGCATTACCACAATGTTCAGGCTATCGCCGCCATTCCCGAGATTTATGAGCTCAACATAGGCCACGCCATCATCGGCCGTGCCGCCTTCGACGGCCTGGCCAAGGCGGTTGCCGACATGCGTGTCCTGATGCAGGAAGCGCGCGCCAGCGTCTGACATCCTCCGCTGGCAAAACGTGGTACGAACCGCCAGCGGGCTATCCGCTGGCGGTTTCTTTTTTGGGGGCGGGCAGGGCTGGAGCTAGTCTGGCGCTCGGCATCAGGGATGCGGTGGATGGTACTTCTCAAGCAGGGCCATCAGGATAGCCTGACTCTCGCCATCGGGTTCGCTGTCGACTCTGGCCGCGCGAAAATGCAGCTGGAAGGCACGCAGGGCGTCCCGGCTTGGGGCATCCCAATCTCCGCTCTGGGGCAGGTCATAACCATAACGAGCAAGCGCCTGCTGCCAGCGGGCCGCATCCCAGCGAGCCTGGGGGTCATGTGCCAGCTCGGCATGCAATTTCGCCACCCGCTCCTCGTCGGGCCAGGCACCCACCCCGTATTCCAGATGGAGGCGCCGCCAGGGGAAGCGGGGGCCGGGATCCAGCTTGCGGGTCGGCGCTATGTCGCTATGAGCCAGTATCTGGGTCTGGGGGATATGGTAGCGCGCAACGAGAGCTTGACTGAGCTCGCCAACGGCGGCGATTTGCGCCTCGGTGAAGGCTTGCCAGTGACGAGCATCGACCGGCAACTCGGCATCGGTGGCGTCATAGCCAAGGTTTACTATCTCGATGCCAAGGGAGCTGGCATTGAGCCCTGCCTGATGGTGCCAGCGGCTGCGACCGGCATGCCAGGCGCGCTGGCCGTCCGGTACTAGCTGGTAGACGGGCAGCGGTGTACGGTCCGGCGTACGGGGCACCAGATAGTGGGCACTGACCTTGTAGGGGGATTGGGTGAGCAGGTGCAGAGAGTGATCATCGTCCTCGTCCGTATAGTGCAGGATCAGGAAGGCGATGCGCTCATCCTGGCTGGCGCTCTGATATTGGTGTTCGAGTCGATAGCTGGCGGGTTTGCAGCCTTGCAGGGCGAGGAACGCCAGCAAGAGAGTTGTGCAGAGTCGCAGAGGGGAGAGCGGCGCCGCGCTCCGCCCCAGGCCAGTAGATCGGCTCAGGCGGGGGAGCGACGGCGCAGCCATGACTCAGCCGCGCAGCTGCGCAGTCAGGCCAAGCAGGAAATTGCGCAGTATCTGATCGCCACAATCCTGATAGTGCTTGTGATCCTTGGAGCGGAACAGGGCACTCAGCTCGGATTTGGAGAGCTTGAAGTCGGCAGCCTTGAGGGTGGCGAGCATGTCATCTTCCTTGAAATTCAAGGCGATGCGCAATTTTCTCAAGATGAGATTGTTGTTGATCCTGTTGGGGATCTGCTGGGGCGGCGCGTCTTCGCGTACACCACGACGCACGACTATCATGCCGTCGAGGAACTGGCTGAGGGCGGCGTCAGGGCAGGCGACAAAACCTGCTTCTTGCTCTTCCCCTTCGGCGGCTTCTTTCAGCAACCAGCTGTGGAGCTGGGCGTGATCGACGGTCAAGTTGCCTTTGGCAAACATCTCGACCATCTGGTCGTTGCTGATGGTGAGGGCGTAGCGCAGACGGCGCAGAATATCGTTATTCGTCATGTTGACTCCTGTAGAAACGGCGCAACTTTACCATTTACCGGACTTTGCGTCAGAAAAAGCGGCCAAGGCTGCGCTGGTACCCTTCAAAGGTAGCGGGGCGCCTCGGCACGCACCTGTTCTATGGCGTCTTGCAACTCCAGCAGCTCGGGCTCCAGTTCGGCCAGGGCCGCGCCATCACGCAGCTGCTGCTCGAGCTGGGAGAGCAGCCGTTGCAGGCCGGGTACGCCGGAATAGGCACAGCCGCCATTGAGCCTATGGATCTGATCCAGCACCTGTTGCTGTTCGGCCTCCCCCCGGATGGCTGCATCCAGCAGGGGATCCAGTTCGTCGAAGCTTATCAGCAACATGGTCAGCATCTCTTTGGCAAGCTCGGGCTTGTTGGCTGCCTGGCGCACGGCCAGGGTCCAGTCGATCTGCTGTATGGCACTGTTCTGGTGGCGCCGGTGGGCAAAGTCCTTGATGAGCTGAGCCAGCATGGCCTCGTCGATGGGCTTGGCCAGGTAGTCGTCCATGCCCTGACGGATCAGGCGCTCGCGCTCACCGGGAATGGCGTGGGCCGTCACCGCCACTATGGGCGTCTCGGTATTGAGGGACTGGCTGCGGATCGCCTGGGTGGCGCTGATGCCATCCATGATCGGCATCTGTATATCCATGAAGATGATGTCAAAGCCCTGGCTCTGGGCCTGCTTGACCGCCTCCTTGCCGTTCTTGCACAGCACGACCTGGCTGACCATCTCCTTGAGCATGGCGGCGATGAGCTTGAGGTTGGCGGCGTTGTCATCGACTGCCAGCACCCTGATGTCCTCAATCTGCCGGGGGGGGATCAGGGGCAGCGCCAAAGGCTCGTTTTTGATCGCCTCCGGCGAGAGCAGGGCATGGAGCAACTTGCGGTGATTAATGGGCTTGGAGAGACAATGTTGGGCCCCATGTTGGTGCATCGTCTCGTACAAGGCGGGTTCGTGGCTGCTCAGCAACACGATGCGATTCTGCTGGCCCTTGAGATCATCAAGACGGGCCAATACCGACTCTGTGCTGTGACGCTGGCTGCTGCCGATCACCACCATGTCCTGGTCCGTGATGGTGGGCCAGGGGGCGTTGGGCTCCACCAGAACGACATCCAGTAACCACTCCTTCAACAGGGCGCAAAGAGAAGCCTGAGCGAAGGGATCCGGCTCCAGCAGCCAGACTCGCCTGCCGCGGATACGGTCCAGCGGCAGCTGATCGGCCTGGGGCAGGGGAGAGACTTCCAGATCCAGGCTGAAGGTGAACACGGATCCCTGTCCGAGCTCTGACTCGAACCGGATGAGTCCGCCCATCTGCTGTACCAGCTTCTGGGTGATGACCAGACCCAGGCCAGTTCCCCCATAACGCCGGGAGATGGAGGAGTCTGCCTGGTTGAAGGCCTGGAACAGCTGGCGCTGCTGATCTGGCGAGATGCCGATACCGGTATCGCGGATCTGCACATTGAGGCGGAATCTTCCCTGGTGCAGGGGGCCGCTCTGACTGATGTGGACATCCACGTTGCCCTGCTCGGTGAACTTGATGGCGTTGCCCGCCAGGTTGGTGATCACCTGTTGCAGCCGCATGGGATCGCCGGTGAGATGATCCGGGACCTCGCTATCGACGCGCAATGAGAGTTCGAGCTGCTTGTCGTGGGCGCTTGGCCCGAGCAGGTGCATGGTTTCGTTGAGGGTATCGCGCAGGCTGAACGGGATATGCTCGAGTTGCAGCTTGCCTGCCTCCAGCTTGGAGAAGTCGAGGATGTCGTTGATGATGCCGAGCAGGTTGCGGGCCGATTTCTCAATGGTCTGCATATAGTCGGTCTGGCTCGGCGTCAGCGCCGTCTTGAGCAGTTGACGGGTGAAGCCGATGACACCATTGAGGGGGGTTCGCAGCTCGTGGGACATGTTGGCGAGGAACTCGGATTTGACCCGGGCCGCCTCCTGGGCTCGCTTCTTGGCCATGTCGAGCTCGACGTTCTGGATCTCTATCTGTTCAAGTGTTTCCCGCAGATCCGACGTGGCCTGATCGATATTCTGCTGCATCTCCTCGTGATATTCGGAGAGCGCCTTGGCCATGGCGTTGATGCCGTTTTTCAGCATATCCAGCTCGCCGGTGAGCTGGCCGCTGACTCGGGTATCGAGTCGCCCCTCCCTTATTTTGTGCACCGCCTGCACCATATCCGTGATGGGCTGAGTCACGCTCTTGACCAGTCTGAAGCCGAACAGGGTGCTGACGGCGATGCCAATCAGCACCATGATCACCGCGAAGAAGGTATCGCGGTATTGCAGGATCATGGCTCTGTCTGTGGTCATCTGCATCGAGATGTAGCCAATAACGGGGGGCTCGACATCGCTGGGCAGCGGGAAGCCATCCAGGCTGGTTTCGGCCTGAATGGGGGTGCGTAGAATGATGTCGTCCCCGTACAGGGTGACGCTGGTAAGCTCGGGGATCTGGCTGCCGTCCGGCAGTCGCAGCCGGGTGAAGTCCCTGTGATAATTGGACGTCACGAACAGCTGATTGTCTTGGGTAAAGACGGCGATGGACTTGATGAGCGGTGAGTTTTTTCGGTGAGTCAGACCAATCAGCCGTTTGAGCGATTCACGGCTGTGTTGGGTCATGCCGTATTCACTGGCGATCGCCAGGGGCTCTATGATGTTGATGCCCTGGTCGATCAGGTTGTTTTCCAGCTGCTGGTAGCGGTGGAAGGTGAAATAACCGGCCATCAAGCCGCCGATGATCAGGGTTGGCAATATGGTAAAGGCGAGCACGCGGGCTCTCAGGCCATATTTGGTCATGGGGTCAGTCCCCCGCTCATCAGGGGTGGCAATAAGGTGAATGACAAGGCATGAGTGCGCAGGCAGGATAGGGTCATGCGAATGGTCCCCCGATCATCAGGGTTGGTAATTAGGGTTAACGACAGGGCTCGAGCCCGCAGGCCGGATTTGGTCATACTATTATTCTTGTGGGACAATAGCCTGCTGCAGATTCCACAATCATGACATAGCCACCTATAGGCACCAAGTTTTATGGCCCAGTTTTTCAAGCCCCAAAAGAAATCCACCCAGCTCCAACGTATTGAAATTACGGTAGACAGTCTGGACCATCACTGCGTCGGCATCGGTCGCCATCAGGGCAAAGCTGTCTTCGTCGAAGGGGCCCTGCCCGGTGAACGGGTCAAGGTTCGCCTCACCGAGGACAAGAAGCAGTATGCTCACGGTGTCTTGCAGCAGGTGGTGAGTCCGGCCGAGAACCGCATCGAGCCCTTCTGTGGTCATTATCGCGAGTGCGGTGGCTGCAATGCCCAGCACCTGAGCGGTGCCGATCAGCTTGCCGCCAAGCAGGCCGGGCTGGTTAGCCTCTTTTCCCGCCTTGGCAACATTCAGGCTCCCGAGCTGGCACCGGCCCTTGCAGGGGAGTCCCGTCCCTATCGCCGGGTCTGTCGCCTGGCAATCAAATTTGACAAGAATGGCCGCTGTACCCGACTCGGCTTTCGCCGTCGCCAGTCTAATGATTTGGTCGAAATAGGCAGTTGCCCCGTGCTGACCGATCCCCTCTCAATGCTGATCGCCCCGCTGCGTGCCTGTCTGAATGGGCTCAAGAGTCAGCGGGAGCTGGGCCACGTAGAGTTGATCCAGGCCGAGCAGGGCGTGCTCATGCTGCTGCGCCACACTGGTCGGCCAAACGAAATGGATCGTGCCCTGCTGCTGGCGTTTACCGAGGAGTTTGGCATCGATCTCTATCTGCAGGCGGCAGATGACCAGATTGAAGCGCTCAGCCAACAGTTTGCACCCTCTTATCAACTAGATGGCCTGGCTCTTGCATTTGCTCCCGGCGATTTCATTCAGGTCAATGGCGGCATCAATCAGGCAATGGTGGCCCAAGCCATCGACTGGCTCGACGTGGGAGCCGGGGACAAGGTGCTGGATCTGTTCTGTGGCATTGGCAACTTCACCTTGCCCTTGGCTCGCAAGGCCCGGGAAGTGGTCGGGGTGGAGGGGGATCTTGCCATGGTGGCGCGGGCCACCCAGAACGCCGAGCGCAATGAGATTGGCAATGCCCGCTTCTACAAGGCGGACTTGAGTGGTGATATCGCCGGCATGTCCTGGGCGAGGGAGGGTTTTGATCTGGTCCTGCTGGATCCCGCTCGTCCGGGCGCCTTGGCCGTGATGGAACATGTCGTGAAACTTTCCCCCAAGCGAGTGGTCTACGTCTCCTGCAATCCGGTCACCCTGGCTCGGGACAGCAAGGTGTTGATCGAAGGGGGTTATCGCCTGAGTCGACTCGGCATGCTGGATATGTTCCCGCACACTGGCCATCTCGAATCCATGGCGTTGTTCGAGCTGGGGTGATTGCAGTAATCTGATGCCTCGCCAGGGAGAACAACCACAGCCGGACGCTACCTCCGGCTTGAAATTCGGTTGTTGCATCCCCATTTGAGGCGAGTCTCGTCAAAGTGCGGGGTCAGGCGTCAGCCTGGGCCCCAATAATTAAGGATTGATACCATGGTTGCGGTTCGCGATATTCATTTGAAAGACAACTTTACCCTGGACGAGTGGATAAGCTCTCTCTCTCTTGGTGAAGCTGAACAAGACCAGTTGCGAACCGTGTACAAGTATTGCGTGAGCCAGGGTGAGGAGGTACTGACCTCCAGACTCTTGGTGCGCGGGGTCGAGATGGTGGGCATCTTGATGATGCTCAACATGGATGTCGCCACCCTCAAGGCCGCCATCCTTTACCCCTTCGTCGAGACGGGCCTTATCCCGGCTGCCCGGATGGAAGAAGATTTCGGCACCAAGATCGCCAAGCTGGTGGAAGGTGTGCTGGAGATGGAGGCCATCCGCTCCCTGCAGACCCTGCATCGCAGCGAGACGTCACCGGAGCAGGTCGACAATGTGCGTCGCATGCTGCTCGCCATGGTCGAGGACGTACGCGCCGTGGTGATCAAGCTGGCGGAGCGGATAGCCTGCCTGCGCGAGGCCAAGCTGGCGGATGAAGAGACCCGGGTGCTGATGGCCCAGGAGATCACCAACATCTATGCGCCGCTGGCTAACCGGCTGGGGATAGGTCAGCTCAAGTGGGAGCTGGAAGATCTCGCTTTTCGTTACCTGCACCCGGAAACCTACAAGCAGATCGCCAAGCAGCTTGACGAGAAGCGCCTGGACCGCGAACGCTACATCCGCGAGTTCGTGCAATCCTTGCGCGATGCCTTGAAAGAGGCTGGGGTCGAGGCAGAGGTCTATGGTCGCCCGAAACACATCTACAGCATCTGGCGCAAGATGCAGAAGAAGCACCTCGAATTCAACGAACTGTTTGACGTGCGAGCGGTGCGGGTCGTCACCAAACGACTGCAGGACTGCTATGCGGCACTTGGCATAGTGCATACCCACTTCCACCATATTCCCCGCGAATTTGACGACTACGTCGCCAACCCCAAGCCCAATGGCTACCAGTCTATCCACACAGTGGTGGTGGGTAACGAGGGCAAGGCGGTAGAGATCCAGATCCGGACCGATCAGATGCACCAGGATGCCGAGCTTGGCGTCGCGGCCCACTGGCGCTACAAGGAAGGAGCCCAGGCCAGCAAGACCACTACCTTTGAAGACAAGATCGAGTGGCTGCGCAAACTGCTTGCCTGGCAGGAGGATCTCTCAGAGAGCGGATCCCTGCTCGAAGACCTGCGCAGTCAGGTGTTCGAAGACAGAGTCTATGTATTCACCCCGAAAGGGGATGTCATCGACTTGCCGGCTGGCGCCACGCCCCTCGATTTTGCCTATCACGTGCACAGCATGATCGGCCACCGCTGCATCGGTACCAAGATAGATGGCCGCATAGTGCCCTTTACTTACACCTTGCAGACCGGTGATCAGGTGGAGGTGATCACCCAGAAGGAGCCGAACCCGAGTCGAGACTGGATGAACCCCAATGCCGGTTTCCTGCGCTCGAGCCGGGCCCGCGCCAAGGTCGCCACCTGGTTCCGCAAACTGGATCGGGACAAGAATGTCGCCGCCGGCAAGGAGTTGCTCGATAAAGAGCTGGATAGACATAATCTGACTCTCTCCAAGGTCGACAAGCAGGCTCTGGAGCGTTTCAACGCCGAAGAGCTTGACGATCTGCTGGCGGGTATAGGCAGCGGTGATATCCGCATCAATCAGCTGCTCAACTATCTGGATACCCGCTACAACAAGCCATCGGCGGAAGAGGAAGATCGTCGCCTGCTGGCGAAGTTGGAGCAGAAGGCCAATACGCCTTTCCGCACCAAACCCAAGGATCACATAGTGGTGGAGGGGGTGGGCAACCTGATGACCCATATCGCCCGCTGCTGCCAGCCGATCCCCGGAGACTCCATCCAGGGCTTTATCACCATGGGTCGTGGCGTCTCCATCCACCGGGAGGATTGCGAGCAGCTCAAAGAGCTGTCTCGCCGCAACCCCGAACGGTTGATCGATGCGGTCTGGGGGGAGAACTACTCCGGTGGCTATGGCCTGACCATCCGCATCCTCTCCAATGACAGATCCGGGCTGTTACGCGACATCACCACAGTGCTCGCCAACGAGAAGATCAACGTCATGGGGGTGCGCTCGCGCTCCAACGTCAAGGATCAGACCGCCGAGATCGACATGGAGCTGGAGATCTACAACATCAATGCCTTCAACCGCGCCCTGGCCAAGCTCAGTCAGCTTAATGACGTGATCAGCGCCAAGCGCCTCTAAACTCCGCTGACCGGCCCGTGTGGCCGGTCACTCTTTTGACGAATCGAAAGCGAAGACCCCATGTCCAATACCCAAGGCTACGACCTGCCCCGACTGCTCGAAATAATGGCTCAACTGCGCTCCCCGCAGGGCGGTTGTCCCTGGGATCTCAAGCAGAGCTTCCAGACCATAGTGCCCCACACCCTGGAAGAGGCCTATGAGGTGGCCGATGCCATCGAGACCGAAGATTGGCAGGGGCTGAAAGGGGAGCTCGGCGATCTGCTGTTCCAGGTGGTCTTCTACGCCCAGCTTGGCAAGGAGCAGGGGCTGTTTGATTTCGCCGATATTGTCGATGCCGTGAGCGAGAAGCTGATCCGCCGCCACCCCCACGTCTTCTCCGATGCCGACCTTGGCGACGAGCAGGCGGTGAAGGTGAACTGGGAGGCAGAAAAGGCCAAGGAGCGGGCTGCGCTGGATAAAGAGAGTGTGCTCGATGATATACCGCTCGCACTGCCAGCCCTGACCCGGGCTGCCAAGATCCAGAAGCGCTGCGCCACAGTGGGGTTTGACTGGAAGACCCTCGGCCCCGTGGTGGACAAGATCCACGAGGAGATCGATGAGGTGATGGAAGAGGCGTTGATGGCGGATGTGGACGAGGATCGGGTCAGCGACGAGCTTGGCGATCTGCTGTTTGCCACCGTCAATCTGGTTCGCCATCTGGGTAAGGATCCCGAACAAGTGCTGCGTGGCGCCAATGCCAAGTTCGAGCGCCGTTTTCGCCAAGTTGAGCACTTTATCGCCGCAGAAGGGCTCAAGATGACCGATTGTTCCCTGGAAAAACTCGATGCAGCCTGGGACAGGGCCAAGCAAACCGAGCAAAGTTGATTTGGCGCAAAGCGCCCGGCGCCCGGGCCTGATAGATTTTTGTTCATTGTTTGGGAGAGGGGGTTTTGGTATACTGTTTCCCCGTCCTGCTTCATCCCCGAAGCACCCCTTAAAACTCCCTAAACTTCTTTCAGGTTCAGCATGACGACAAAATATATTTTTGTAACTGGTGGCGTTGTTTCATCCCTCGGCAAAGGCATTGCCGCAGCTTCTCTGGCAGCCATTCTGGAAGCCCGTGGTCTGGATGTGACCATCATGAAACTGGACCCCTATATCAACGTGGATCCGGGCACCATGAGCCCGACCCAGCATGGTGAAGTGTTCGTAACCGAGGACGGGGCCGAGACCGATCTGGATCTGGGTCATTACGAGCGTTTCATCCGCACCAAGATGACCCGCCGCAACAACTTCACTACTGGCCGTATCTACGCCGATGTGCTGCGTAAAGAGCGCCGTGGTGACTACCTGGGTGCCACCATCCAGGTGATTCCACACATCACCAATGCCATCAAGGAGCGGGTGATTGCCGGTGCCGAAGGCCACCAGGTAGCCATAGTCGAAGTGGGCGGCACCGTGGGCGACATCGAGTCACTGCCGTTCCTCGAGGCCCTGCGTCAGCTGGCTGCAGAAGTGGGCCGCGACAGCGCCATGTTCATGCACCTGACCCTGGTTCCTTATCTGGCCGCCGCCGGCGAGGTCAAGACCAAGCCGACCCAGCACTCCGTCAAGGAGATGCTCTCCATCGGCATTCAGCCGGATGTGCTAATCTGCCGCTCCGACCGCGCCATACCGGCTGTTGAGCGCGCCAAGATAGCGCTGTTCTGCAACGTGCCCGAGCGCGCCGTCATCTCCATGAAGGACGTCGACTCCATCTACAAGATCCCGGCCCTGCTGCGCTCCCAGAACGTCGATAACTACTTCATCGAGCGTTTCGGCCTGGAGTGCAAAGAGGCGGATCTGTGTGAGTGGGAACAGGTTATCTACGAAGAGGCCAACCCGACTGCCGAAGTAACCATCGGTATGGTTGGCAAGTATGTCTCCCTGCCCGATGCCTACAAGTCCGTCAACGAAGCACTCAAGCACGGTGGCCTCAAGACCCGACTGTCGGTCAATATTCGTTACATCGACTCCCAGGACATCGAGACCCGCGGTTCGGAGCAACTGGAAGGCTTGGACGCGATCCTGGTACCGGGTGGCTTCGGCGAGCGTGGTGTGGAAGGCAAGATTCTGGCTGCCAAGTATGCCCGCGAGAACAAGATCCCTTATCTGGGTATCTGCCTCGGTATGCAGGTTGCGCTGATCGAATTTGCGCGTAATGTCGCAGGCTTGGAAGGGGCTCACTCCTCCGAATTCAAGAAAGATTGCGCTTATCCGGTGGTCGGTCTCATCACCGAATGGGTTGATGACGAGGGCAATGTCGAGACTCGCACCGAGAAATCAGACCTTGGTGGAACCATGCGTCTAGGTTCCCAGCTCTGCCACCTGGTCGAAGGCTCCAAGGTGCGTCAGATGTACGGCAGCCCGACCATATACGAGCGCCACCGTCACCGTTATGAGGTGAACAACAAGCTGTTGCCGCAGATTGAAGCGGCTGGTTTGAAGGTGACCGGTCTCTCCGCCGACAAGAAATTGGTGGAAATTATCGAAATTCCGGATCACCCTTGGTTTGTTGCGGCTCAGTTCCACCCGGAGTTCACCTCGACTCCCCGTGATGGCCACGCCCTGTTCGCAGGCTTTGTTAAGGCCGCTGGTGAGTATCAGAAGCGCAATTTGAAGTAATTGAAAATCAAATGCGGTTGAGGCAATGTGCCACAACCGCTTTTTTTGAAATGCCTTTTGTTGTTTTTTTACGAAACCTGAGGAAATACACATGTCCAAGATCGTTAAAGTGATCGGTCGTGAAATCATCGACTCCCGTGGTAACCCGACCGTTGAGGCCGAAGTTCATCTGGAAGGTGGTTTTGTTGGTATGGCAGCCGCTCCGTCTGGCGCCTCCACTGGTTCCCGCGAAGCGCTGGAACTGCGTGACGGCGACAAGAGCCGTTTCCTGGGTAAAGGCGTGTTGAAAGCCATCGAAGCCGTCAACGGCCCGATCGCCCAAGCACTGCTGGGTAAAGATGCCAAGGATCAGGCCGCTATTGACCAGATCATGATCGATCTGGACGGTACCGAGAACAAATCCAAGTTTGGCGCCAACGCCATCCTGGCTGTTTCCCTGGCTAACGCCAAAGCCGCTGCTGCCGCCAAAGGCCTGCCGCTGTACGCTCACATTGCAGAGCTGAACGGCACTGCCGGTGTTTACTCCATGCCGCTGCCCATGATGAACATCATCAACGGTGGTGAGCATGCCGACAACAACGTCGACATCCAGGAGTTCATGATCCAGCCGGTTGGCGCCAAGACCCTGAAAGAAGCCGTTCGCATGGGCGCCGAAGTGTTCCACAACCTGGCCAAAGTGCTGAAGTCCAAGGGCTACAACACGGCTGTCGGTGACGAAGGTGGTTTCGCTCCTAACCTGAAATCCAACGCCGAAGCGCTGGAAGTGATCGCTGAAGCCGTTGCTGCCGCTGGTTACGTTCTGGGTAAAGACATCACTCTGGCCATGGACTGCGCCGCTTCCGAGTTCTACGACGCTGAAAAGAACGAGTACAACCTGAAGGGCGAAGGTCGTATCTTCACCTCCAACGAGTTCTCTGACTACCTGGCCGACCTGACCACCAAGTTCCCGATCGTCTCCATCGAAGATGGCCTGGATGAATCCGACTGGGACGGTTTTGCTTACCAGACCAAAGAGCTGGGCAGCAAGATCCAGATTGTGGGTGACGACCTGTTTGTAACCAACACCAAGATCCTGAAGCGCGGCATCGACAACGGCATCGCCAACTCCATCCTGATCAAGTTCAACCAGATCGGTTCCCTGACCGAGACCCTGGCTGCCATCAAGATGGCCAAAGACGCTGGCTACACTGCCGTCATCTCCCACCGCTCCGGTGAGACCGAAGACGCGACCATCGCCGACCTGGCTGTGGGTACCGCTGCTGGCCAGATCAAGACCGGTTCCATGAGCCGTTCTGACCGTGTTGCCAAGTACAACCAGCTGATCCGTATCGAAGAAGCCCTGGGTGCCAAGGCTCCGTTCCGCGGTCTGAAAGAAGTGAAAGGTCAGGCTTAATTCGCCTTCCCTGATGTAAAAGCCCCGCCATCTGGCGGGGCTTTTTTGTTTTTAGGGCCAAGCTGACGCTTTTCATCCGTGGCCGGGCCAAGATGCATCTGCTTTCTTTTGTCTTTCCCGCGAATATGGGAAACTAGGCCGCTTGGAAGGAGACCCAGTGCATGCGGCTATTCACCCTGATCCTGTTCCTCCTGCTGGGGGGCTTGCAATATCACCTCTGGCTGGGGAAAAACGGCCTGTCCGATTACCATGAGATGTCCAATGCCATCGATCAGCAAGAGCAGGACAATCTGGCGCTCAAGGAGCGCAATAGTCTGATTTATCGTGAGATTGACGATCTGACTTCGGGTCTTGAAGCCATCGAAGAGCTGGCGCGTAACGATCTCGGTTATATCAAGCAGGGAGAGACCTTCTACCGGATCATCCCGAACAAGAAGGACGAGCCTGCTGGCGGCGACGATGATGAATAACGGCCTCCCGGATCAGTTCGGCTTGACGGCAGTGGTGCCCGCCGCCGGCATAGGTAGCCGCATGGGGGCGGAGTGCCCCAAGCAGTACCTGTCCCTGGCGGGCAAGACCATTTTGGAACACACCCTGCTCCGGCTGCTGGCCCATCCCGCCATCACGACCATAGTGCTGGCGCTGGCCCCCGATGACTGCTGGTTCGAGACGCTGGTGTTGGCTCGGGACCCGCGTATTTTGCGCGTTCTGGGCGGTAGCGATCGTGCCCGCTCCGTCCTCAACGCCCTGCATCAGGTTCAGAGCGACTGGGTGCTGGTCCACGATGCCGCCCGCCCTTGTCTCACCTCGGCAGATATCGATGCGCTGCTTGCGGTCGGCCTGACTCCGGATGGTGCCATTCTTGGCTCCCGGGTACGCGACACCATGAAGCGCAGCGACGAGGCGGGCAACATCATTGCCACTGTGCCGCGGGAAGCACTCTGGCATGCGCTCACGCCCCAGCTATTTGCGACCCGAACTCTCAAAGGGGCGCTGGAGGAGGGGTTGGCTCTGGGGGCTCTCATCACGGACGAGGCGTCCGCCATGGAGCTGGCCGGTCATGTGCCACGCATGGTCGAGGGGCGTGCAGACAACATCAAGGTGACTCGGCCCGAGGATCTCGCCTTGGCCGGGCTGTTTTTACGCCAGCAGCAAGACGAACTGGCGATTACCAAAGCGACTAAGGAGCAGCCATGATCCGCATTGGCCAGGGTTTTGATGTACACAAGTTTGGCGGGGATGGCCCCTGCATGCTGGGCGGTGTTGCCGTGCCCTACGCACAGGGGCTGCTGGCTCATTCGGATGGGGACGTCGTGCTGCATGCGGTGAGCGATGCCCTGCTCGGCGCCATAGGTGCCGGTGACATAGGTCGCCATTTCCCCGATACGGCCGCCGAATTTAAAGGGATAGACAGCCGCATCTTGCTGCGAGATGTCTTTGCGCGGGTGCAACAAACGGGCTATGCCATCGGTAACCTGGATGTGACCATCATTGCCCAGGCTCCCAAGATGGCCCCCCACATCGAGGCCATGTGCGCCGTGCTGGCCGCCGATCTGCAATGTGAATTGAACAGGGTGAACGTCAAGGCGACCACTACCGAACAACTAGGCTTTACGGGGCGCAAGGAAGGCATAGCCACCGAAGCCGTCGTCTTACTGGTAAAACAATAATGTCGCAACAACTTGCATATCTGCACGGTACCCCAGAGGCCCGTGGCATTCTCAAGGCTCAGGCCAATGATTTCGTGGTGGTCGAGGATCTCGGCTTCGAACCTTGCGGCGAAGGTGAACATATCTTCGTACGAGTACGCAAGACTGGTGAAAACACCGCTTGGGTTGCGGGCTTGCTGGCGGATGCCGCCGGGGTCAATCGCAATGCAGTGACCTGGGCTGGCCTGAAAGATCGCCACGCCGTGACCGAGCAGTGGTTCGGCATTCACCTGCCGGGCAAAGGTTCGCCGGACTTGTCGGTGATCGAGAGCGACAGCATCCAGATCCTGCAAGCCAATCGTCATAACAAGAAGCTGCGGGTCGGTTACCTCAAGGGCAATCACTTCACCCTGCGTCTGACCGGGCTGGAGCAGGCTGACAATCTGGTCTCTCGCCTGCAGGCCATCGCCGCCCAGGGCGTGCCGAACTATTATGGTGAGCAGCGCTTCGGCCGGGGTGGCAGCAATCTGGACGCGGCCAAGGCGATGTTTGCCGGCAAGCGGATCAAGGATCGCAACAAACGCTCTCTGTACCTTTCGGCTGCCCGCAGCATGCTGTTCAATGCTATCGTCAGCGCCCGCGTTGAACAGGGGCTGGCCAGCAAGTTGCTGGCCGGCGATTGCCTGATGCTCAAGGGCAGTCATTCCATCTTTAGTGAAGAGAGCGTGACCCCCGAACTGACCGCGCGTCTGGTCTCCGGTGATGTGCAGCTGACCGCCCCCCAGTGGGGGCGTGGCCGATTGGCTAGCCAGGGTGCCGCCGCCGAATTTGAACAGGCCGCATTGGCGCCTTATGGCGAGTGGTGTGAGGGGTTGGAGAAGGCGGGACTGGATCAAGACAGGCGCCCGCTCTTGCTCAAGCCGGAAGCGATGAGTTGGACCCTGGATGCGGAGGCGCTGACCCTCTCTTTCTTCTTGCCAGCCGGTGCCTTCGCAACCAGTGTGGTCCGTGAATTGATGCAGGCTGAAGAGGCCGACCATGGTTTCAGGAACCAGGGCGATGGTCATGATGCGCCCTCTGTGGCATAACGACGTGGCAGCTGTGGCCTCGGTCCCCCTTGTTTGATGGTTTCAGGAAGAGCACAGATGCGCATTCTGGTGAGTAACGATGACGGTGTTCATGCCGAAGGGATCCATGCCCTGAGCGAGGCGCTGCGTAGCTGCGGCGAAGTGATTGTGGTGGCACCGGATCGCAATCGCAGCGGGGCCAGCCACTCCCTGACACTGGAGACACCCCTGCGGGTCAGCTGCATCCCGCAAACCGGGTATCATGCGGTCAAGGGGACACCGACCGACTGCGTGCATTTGGCAGTCAACGAACTGGTGCGCCCCGAGCCAGACATGGTGGTGGCCGGGATCAACCACGGCGCCAACCTGGGGGATGATGTCATCTATTCGGGGACGGTCGCTGCCGCTACCGAGGGACGCCATTTAGGCTACCCCTCCCTGGCAATCTCCCTGGTCGGTCGGACGCATTTTGCCTCGGCCGCTCACTATGCCGTTCAGCTGGTCAAAGGCTTGATGCAGTTTCCGCTGCCGGCCAACCAGATCCTCAACGTCAATGTGCCTGATCTGCCCCTTGATGAAATAAGGGGCATCAAGATCACCCGGCTTGGCAATCGCCACAGGGCCGAATCCGTGATCCGCGCCCAGGATCCTCGTGGCCAGACCATCTACTGGATTGGCCCGCCCGGCTTGCAGCAGGATGCGGGGGAAGGCACGGATTTTGCGGCGATCGAACAGGGCTATGTCTCTATTACTCCCTTGACCATCGACATGACCGCCCATGGCAGTCTGGCCGGGTTGGGGGCATGGTTGGAACAACAGGGATGAAGGTGTGATAGTACAGCGCCTTTTAAATCAGCTTATTGCGCAAGGCGTCAGCGACTTTCGCGTACTCGCCGCGCTCGCCAAGGTGCCACGCCAGCTGTTTGTGGACGAGGCCATGGCGCATAAGGCCTGGGACAATACCGCCCTGCCCATTGGTCAGGGGCAGACTATTTCCCAGCCTTACATGGTGGCGCGGATGACAGAGTTGCTGATGCAAAATGATCCGGCCCATGTGCTGGAGATTGGTACTGGATCCGGTTATCAAACCGCCGTGCTCGCCAACCTGGTTGAACAGGTTTATACGGTTGAGCGGATCAAGTCGTTGCAGTTCCAGGCCAGGCGCAGGCTCAGGCAGCTGGACTTGCACAATGTCTCGGCCAAACATGGCAATGGCTGGCTAGGCTGGCCCAGCAAGGGACCGTTTGATGCCATTTTGGTGACGGCCGCCGCAAGTGAAGTACCGACGGCCCTCACTGACCAACTGGCCGATGGCGGTCGCATGGTTTTACCGGTAGGGGACAGTCATCAGACCCTGCAACTTATCGAACGCAACGGCTCCCAGTTGACCAGTCGAGTCCTGGAACCGGTGCGTTTTGTGCCCCTTATTGACGGAGATGTTGAGTGAAGCTGTTTTCTCGCCTGTATGTGTTGGTGATGCAGTGGGCCCGCCATAAATATGCCCCCTATTACCTCTCTATCACCGCCTTCATTGAGTCAGTGTTCTGGCCCATTCCTGTCGACGTGATGCTGGCACCCATGGCGCTGGCCAAGCCCCATAAGGCCTGGCACTACGCGGCACTGGCAACCGTCTTCTCGGTGTTGGGAGCTGTGGTCGGATATGGCCTGGGTTATGCGCTTTGGGATCCCGTGGTGCAGCCTCTGGTGGTCTCCGTCGGTTATCAGGACAAGATTGCCCTGGCCCAGCACTGGTTTGAACAATGGGGTATCTGGGTAATTTTCATTGCCAGCTTCACCCCCATCCCCTACAAGGTGTTTACCGTTACGGCAGGATTGCTCCATATGGCGCTTGTCCCCTTCATCATCACCTCCCTCATCGGGCGCAGTATGCGTTTCTTCCTGGTGGCGGGCTTGATGCGCTGGGGAGGCGAGAGGATGGAGCAAAAGCTGATGCACTATGTCGATGTGCTTGGCTGGATCTGTATCGCCCTGGCCGTAGCGGCCTATTTCTGGTTTAGTCGTTAAGGATGTTTCTATGAATGGGCATATATGGCGAGGGTGCGCCGTTACCCTCTTATCCGGTTTGTTGGCCGCTTGTTCTTCCAGCTCTACCCCGGCGCCGGTACAGGGGTTGTCTAGCGATGGCTCGGTGCGCGCTGTGCCAAGTCGGCAGGGAAACATAAGCAAACCGACTATTTCGGGACGCAGCTACACAGTCAAACGTGGCGATACCCTCTACTCCATTGCATTCAATTCTGGGAGCGACGTGCCCTCTCTGGCCAGTCTCAACGGCATCGGTGCTCCCTATAACATACATCCAGGCCAGGTGATCCGGTTGGATGGGACCGATAATCGCCCGGTGATGGTCAGCAGTGCCAGCAGCGGGAGCGCTGCGCGTACCTATCAGGTGCGCCGTGGTGATACCTTGAGCAGCATAGGCCGCCAGTTTGGTGTTGCCAATCAGACCCTGGCACAGCGTAACAACTTGAGCGCCCCCTACAACCTGAACGTAGGACAGACCCTCAATGTGGGCGGGTCGGCAGCAGCATCCGGCACCACAATGGCAGTGGCAAGCAGTCGTCCCACCAACACTGCGACCACCCCTGTCAGTTCAGGTACGACCAGTGCGTTCGTGACCAATAAAAGCGTTGCCCAGCCTGCCTCAAAAGCATACGCTGGCACTTCAGTACAAAATAACAACAGTGTCACACAAAACAATAACAATGCCTCATCATCGCGCCTCGCCTGGCATTGGCCCGCTAAAGGCCGGATAGTCGAAGGCTTCTCTGTCGCTGAGCAGGGAAACAAGGGTATAGACATCGCTGGTCAGAAGGGGCAACCCGTCTACGCAGCCAGTGGCGGTAAAGTGGTCTATGCCGGAAGCGCATTGAGAGGTTATGGCAAGCTTGTCATCCTGAAACATGACGATGATTACCTCTCGGCCTATGCACACAACGATGCGCTGCGAGTCCGGGAAGGGGATGTGGTCAAGGGTGGAGCTGTTATTGCCGATATGGGAAGCACGGATGCGCCGGATGTGCGCTTGCACTTTGAAATCCGGTACCGAGGCAAGTCGATCAATCCAATGGGATACTTGCCAAAGCGTTAACCCCAGAGCGTAGTGCTTACTCTGGTTCAGGTCAGGGAGACACACCATGAGCCAAGAACAACTGGTTATGCAGGATGCAGAGTGCGATGAGGAGCTGGAGGTTGAAGAAGCTGAAGTGACAGAGATGGCGACGGCCGATACCGAGGAGTCTATCTCCGAGGAGTTGCTGGCGCCTGATCTGCACAAGGTGATGGATGCAACCCAGCTCTATCTGGGAGAGATAGGATTCTCTCCCTTGCTCACCGCGGAAGAAGAGGTTTATTACGCCCGTCGCGCCCTGCGCGGCGACAAAGCGGCCCGCAAGCGCATGATTGAGTCCAATCTGCGCCTCGTGGTCAAAATTGCCAGACGCTACAACAATCGTGGCCTGGTACTGCTGGATTTGATTGAAGAGGGGAACCTCGGCCTCATCCGCGCCGTGGAAAAGTTTGACCCAGAACGGGGTTTTCGCTTCTCGACTTATGCCACCTGGTGGATCCGCCAGACCATAGAACGGGCCATCATGAATCAGACCCGTACCATTCGCCTGCCCATTCACGTGGTCAAGGAACTCAACGTTTACCTGCGTACCGCTCGTGAATTGTCCCATCGTCTCGACCATGAACCCACGGCCGAAGATATCGCCTTTGCGCTGGACCGCTCGGTCGCCGACGTCAATCGCATGCTCAAGCTCAACGAGAAGATCACCTCGGTCGACACCCCGATAGGCGGCGATCGTGACAAGGCTCTGCTCGATGTGCTGTCCGATGAGCGTGGCATGGGCCCCGAGCTGGAGTCCCAGGAAGACGACATGCGCAGCAGCATAGTCCACTGGCTGGAGGAGCTGAATCCCAAGCAGCGCGAGGTGTTGGCACGTCGTTTCGGCCTGCTCGGTTACGAGCCAGCCACCCTTGAAGATGTTGGGGCCGAGATAGGTCTGACCCGAGAACGTGTTCGCCAGATCCAGGTCGAGGGATTGCGTCGTCTGAGAGAGATCATGGTGGGGCAGGGGCTGTCTATTGAAGCTCTGTTTCGCAGTAACTGATGCCTGCATTGGATGCCGATGAGGATCCAGCAACCTATCTTCAGATGGGTTATATATTCAAAAGGGGCCCTTGGGGCCCCTTCTTTATATGCAGCAAAAGCTGCCGGTTCAAATCGGTTGCAGCGTATCCAGTGGCCAGCGCGGCACAGCCTTGACTTCCAGTGGCTCAAACACGCCTGCCTTGAGACGCTGCATGCCAGCATAGGCAATCATGGCACCATTATCGGTGCAGTATTCGGGACGGGGGTAGAACACCTCACCATTGAGACTTGCCATCAGCTCGGCCAACTGGGCGCGCAGATGGCGGTTGGCACTGACACCGCCAGCCACGACCAAGCGATTAAGTCCCGTCTCTTTCAGGGCACGACGACACTTGATGGCCAGGGTGTCGACCACCGCATCTTCGAAGGCGCGGGCGATATCGGCGCGAGTCTGCTCATCATCCCCTTGCGAGGCGATGGTATTGGCTGCGAAGGTTTTGAGGCCGGAGAAACTCATGTCGAGCCCAGGTCTGTCGGTCATGGGGCGCGGGAATTTGAAGCGCCCGGTGATGCCTTTCTCAGCAAGCCTGGAGAGCAGGGGGCCGCCTGGGTAATCGAGGCCCATCAGCTTGGCCGTCTTGTCGAAGGCTTCGCCGGCGGCATCATCAATGGACTCCCCGAGCAGCTGGTAGCGGCCAATTCCATCGACTCGCACCAGCATGGAGTGACCACCGGAGACCAGCAGCGCCACAAAGGGGAACTCGGGCGCCCTCTCTTCCAGCATGGGGGCCAGCAGATGGCCTTCCATATGATGCACGGCGATGGCGGGTTTGCCCCAGGCCATGGCCAGGGAGCGGCCAATGGTAGCACCGACCAGAATGGCACCGACCAGCCCAGGACCTGCGGTGTAGGCGATGCCGTCTATGTCATCCTTGCCAAGGCCAGCTTCCAGCAACGCGGCCTGGATCAACGGGATCGTCTTGCGGACATGATCCCGGCTGGCAAGCTCTGGAACGACGCCACCGTAGTCCGCATGCAGCTTGACCTGGCTGTATAACTGATGGGAAAGGATCCCTTTTTGATCATCGAAGATCGCGATCCCGGTTTCGTCACAGGATGTCTCTATGCCCAATACACGCATTGCTAAAAAATTTCACTGCTAAAATGAGACGGCTATGGTAACCTTCGCGGGTTTTTTAAACCAGAGCGATCTCTGCGGGTTTACTTTTATTCCCTGTCCAGAGTATAATTTCGCACCATTTTAAGACATGCTGATCGACTGATGATCAGCTAACAATTTATCACTGAGGTGAAAGGCACATGCCAGTAATCAAAGTCCGTGAAAATGAGCCGTTTGACGTTGCTCTGCGTCGCTTCAAGCGTTCTTGCGAAAAGGCCGGTATCCTGTCTGAAGTTCGTAGCCGTGAGTTCTACGAGAAGCCGACTACTATCCGTAAGCGCGCCAAAGCGTCTGCCGTTAAGCGTCACGCCAAGAAGCTGTCTCGCGAAAACGCTCGTCGTATCCGCCTGTACTAATTAGAGTTTCTGCCATGTCTCTGAAAGATCAGCTCAAGGATCAACAAAAACTCGCCATGCTTGCCAGAGATAAGGCTCGCTTGGGGACGATTCGTTTGCTGATGGCCGAGATAAAACAGCGTGAAATTGATTCCCGTGTTGAGCTAAATGATGAGGATATCCTCGCTGTCGTGACCAAGATGGTCAAGCAGCGCCGTGATTCCATCAGCCAATATGAGGCCGCTGGTCGCCAGGATCTCGCCGATGTTGAAGCTGCCGAGATCCAGGTGCTGCAGGAGTTCCTGCCGCAACAGCTGACCGCTGCCGAAATTGAAGCCCTGATAGAGCAAGCCATCGCCCAGAGCGGTGCTGCTGTCATGGCCGATATGGGTAAAGTCATGGCTGTCTTGAAGCCAAAAATTCAGGGACGCGCCGATGTCGGTGCCGTCAGCGCGTTGGTGAAAACCCGCCTGGCGTAATAGGCAGAGCCCTTGTTGGTCGAAAGAAGCCGTGCTTCCTTGGGAATGCGCGGCTTTTTTTATTTTTCTCTCATGAAACAGGATGGTTATGGCAGGCCGGATCCCGCAATCTTTCATCGATGATCTGCTCGCTCGTACCGATATTGTCGAGCTTATCGACTCCCGGGTACGACTGAAAAAGGCCGGCAAGAATTATCAGGCTTGCTGCCCCTTCCATAACGAAAAGAGCCCCTCTTTCACCGTCAGTCAGGAGAAGCAGTTCTATCACTGTTTCGGCTGTGGCGCCCATGGCAATGCCGTCGGCTTTGTCATGGAGTATGACGGCCTCGAATTCCCCGATGCCATCGACGAGCTTGCCAGCATGCAAGGCATGCAGGTACCCCGCGAACAGAGCGGCAGTGGTGCAGCCGGATCCCAACCTGCAGTCAGCAAGGATCTGTTCGAACTGATGAACCAGATTGCCCGCTTCTATGAGAGCAACCTCAAGAGTGCCACCCACGCGGTGGAGTACCTCAAAGGACGAGGGCTCAATGGCGAGGTGGTCAAGCGTTTCAACATTGGTTATGCCCCGGGAGATTGGGATCAGGTCAGGCGGCGTTTTGGCGCCAGCCGGGATCATGAACAACTGCTGATCACTGGTGGTATGCTGATCCCCCGCGACAGTGGCCCCGGTAGCTACGATCGCTTCCGCGATCGCATCATGTTTCCTATCAGGGATAAGCGAGGCCGGGTCATCGGTTTTGGTGGCCGGGTGTTGGGAGATGGTACGCCCAAGTACCTCAATTCGCCGGAAACCCCCATTTTCCATAAGGGCCGCGAGCTGTTTGGTCTCTATGAGGTCAAGCAGGCCCATAAAGAAGTGCGCCGCATCCTGGTGGTGGAAGGCTATATGGATGTGGTGGCCCTGGGCCAGTTCGACATCGACTATGCGGTGGCTGCGCTAGGGACCGCCACTACTAGCGACCACATTCATACCCTGTTTCGCACCACGGCCGAAGTGGTTTGCTGCTACGACGGTGACAAGGCCGGACGTGAAGCCGCTTGGCGGGCGCTGGATAACGCCCTCTCTCATCTTCAGGATGGCCGTGAGCTAAAGTTTGTGTTCCTGCCTGATGGCGAGGATCCCGATTCTCTGGTACGCCAGATAGGGAAAGCAGGCTTTGAGCTGTTGCTTGACCAGGCGCAGCCTTTTGCAGACTTCATGTTTGAGCGCCTTGCCCGGGATGCGGCACTCTCCGGCGAAGCGGGCAAGTTCGAGGTGGCCAACAAGGCCGCCGAGTTGATCCGTCGAGTCCCGGAAGGCTTCACCCGCGAGGGACTCATAACCCGACTCTCCAGCATGATGCGCTGGGGGGAAAACCAGCAGCGGATCACCGAACTATTCTCTCGCCATACCCCATCCAAGGTGGAGCAGGCTAAGCCGCAACGAGGCAAGCTGACCCCTCTGCGCCGTGCACTGGCGCTGATGGTGCAATACCCAGGCATCACCGCCGAACTACCGGCCATGCCGGAGCTGGCGGGGCTCAGGTTGCAAGGTATAGGCTTTTTGCTCAAGCTGCATCAGCAGATCCTGGCGCAACCTGGCATCACGACAGGCATATTGCTCGAGCACTGGCGTGGTACGAAAGAGGGGGAGATCCTTGCCCAGCTCGCCATGCATGACCTGTTCGAGATCCAGCTTGAACGTGAGCCTGATATCCTGGGAGAGTTGCAAGACACCTTTGTCGGTTTCATCAACCAGTTCTTGAAGCAGCGGATCGAAGAGCTACAGGCTAAGGTGGCCCAGCAGGGACTTACTGCCGAGGAGACTCAAGAGCTGATGATGTTGATCAGAGAGGTACAAAGTGAGAAAAGAAATGATATCGGGGCTTGATATTTGAGTGGTTAGTCCCAATATAAAGATTGTTGCCCGAATCGACGGGATTAAATGCAAAAACGTATAACCGCCTGGCCCCGACAAACAAAGCGGGCAGGGGTTTCTCAGACCGACGCCGCAACCAGACATAGCATGTCTGGCGGTTTTCTATTAGAATTGGCTATTTGCGCACCAGCGCATTGCTCGCGCAACCTAGCAACACCAACCGGATGAGTTCTATGGAGCAAACCCCGCAGTCTCAGCTTAAACTCCTCGTTGCCAAAGGTAAAGAACAGGGCTACCTGACTTATGCCGAGGTGAACGATCACCTCCCGCAAGAGATCGTTGACTCTGATCAGATCGAAGACATCATTCAGATGATCAACGATATGGGTATCCAGGTAGTGGAAAACGCACCGGATGCCGATGACCTTATCATGGCCGAAGGCGGTACCGCCGACGAAGACGCTGCCGAAGCAGCGGCCCAAGCACTGGCCTCTGTTGAATCTGAAATTGGTCGTACAACCGACCCCGTCCGCATGTACATGCGGGAAATGGGTACTGTCGAACTGCTGACCCGTGAAGGCGAAATCGACATCGCCAAGCGGATCGAAGACGGTATCAACCAGGTACAGAGCTCAGTCGCCGAGTACCCGGAAGCCATCACCTATCTGCTTGAACAGTACGACAAATTTGAAGCCGAGCAGCTGCGTCTGTCCGACATCATCTCGGGTTTCATCGACCCTAACGAAGCCGATGATGTGGCGCCAACCGCGACCCATATTGGCTCCGAACTCAGCGAAGACGATCTTGCTGACGAAGATGAAGAGGAAGATGAGGAAGATGACGATGATGGCGACAGCTCGGATGATGAGGCCGACACTGGTCCTGATCCGGAAGTCGCTCGCGAGAAGTTTGGTGAGCTGCGTGCCCAGTACGAAGTCACCCGTCTCTCTATCCAGAACAATGGCCGTGCCCATGACGATACCCAGGCTGCCATAGCGCAGCTGGCTGACGTATTCCGTCAGTTCCGCCTGATGCCCAAGCAGTTCGATCGCCTGGTCAACAACATGCGCGAGATGATGGAGCGGGTTCGGATCCAGGAGCGGATCATTCTGAAGCTCTGCGTTGAGCAGGCCAAGATGCCGAAGAAAACCTTCGTCGCTGCCTTTACCAACAATGAGTGCGACACCGCCTGGTTCGAATACCAGAAGCAAGCTGGTAAGGCCTGGTCGCCTCGCTTGGTCGAGATGGATGAAGACGTGCTGCGTGCCATCGGCAAGCTGCAACAGATTGAAGTGGAGACGGGGCTGTCCATCGCCCAGATCAAAGACATCAACCGTCGCATGAGCATCGGCGAGGCCAAAGCCCGTCGTGCCAAGAAAGAGATGGTTGAGGCCAACTTGCGTCTGGTTATCTCTATCGCCAAGAAGTACACCAACCGTGGCTTGCAGTTCCTGGATCTGATCCAGGAGGGCAACATCGGTCTGATGAAGGCGGTAGACAAGTTTGAATACCGTCGTGGCTACAAGTTCTCGACCTATGCCACCTGGTGGATCCGTCAGGCCATTACCCGCTCCATCGCGGATCAGGCCCGTACCATCCGTATTCCGGTGCACATGATCGAGACCATCAACAAGCTCAACCGCATCTCCCGTCAGATGCTGCAGGAGATGGGCCGCGAGCCCAATCCGGAAGAGCTGGCCATGCGCATGGGGATGCCGGAAGACAAGATCCGCAAGGTGCTCAAGATCGCCAAGGAGCCCATCTCCATGGAGACGCCCATTGGTGATGATGAAGATTCCCACCTGGGGGATTTCATTGAGGATACCACCCTGGCACTGCCGGCCGATGCGGCTACCAGCGAGAGCCTGCGCAACGCGACCCGCGAAGTGCTGGCCGGTCTGACCGCCCGTGAAGCCAAGGTACTGCGGATGCGTTTTGGTATCGATATGAACACGGATCACACTCTGGAAGAGGTCGGCAAACAGTTCGACGTCACCCGTGAGCGTATTCGCCAGATCGAAGCCAAGGCCCTGCGCAAACTGCGTCACCCGAGCCGCTCGGAAGTGCTGCGCAGCTTCCTCGACGAGTAGTCACCAGCTTGCCCACAAAGCCCCGCCATGCGGGGCTTTGTTTTATTTATGCCAAAGGGATCACGAACTTGCGGCCAGGTTGGATAAAATGTCGCCAAGTGATTGATCTGGCTATGGACTAGGGCTTTTTCATCCCCTATAATCCACGCCGCAAAGCAACATCCATGGCCCCTTAGCTCAGTTGGTTAGAGCATACGACTCATAATCGTCAGGTCCCCAGTTCAAGTCTGGGAGGGGCCACCAAATTCAGACAAAGCCGCTCAGGATGAGCGGCTTTGTCGTTTTCAGCTGTCACCAACGTCTGTCCAGATCCTCGGCATAGAGTGCCATGGCGCCCTTGTATGGGGTGAGTGCCGGGTCCGAAGTGCTTTGTGCAAGCAAACCGAGCAGCGCCTCACAGGCCTCTTTATGACGACTTTGGTTGTAATAGACCATGGCGCGAAAGGCTTTGAACTCACTCGCCTGCGGAAACCGTGCCAAGCCTTGCTCCAGGGCGGTGAGAGCCGCCTCATGCTGGCCCAGGCTGCGATATGAGCTACCCAGTCCCAGCAAGGCGCCACGCAGGGCATCACCGCCCAATCCCAGCGCTATCGCCTTGCAATAAAGAGGGATGGCGTCCTGTTCACGACCAAGTTGATCATGCAGGCCCGCCACTTCGTAATGCAACTCGGCATCTTGCGGCTTCAGTCCCAGCTGCAGCAAACCATGCTGGCGAGCTTCCTCGATACGGCCTTCCGCCTTGAGTGCCATCAATTGTCTCATCTGCTTTCCTTCGCCGAATGTTATGAATAGGCAAAACAGTATGCCCGGCTCCTGTGACGAGCTGAAGCCGTCGAGTGGCAATTTGCCATATGGGGTCGAGATAGAAGGCAGGGGGTAGAGAAGAGGCCCGGTATGATGAATGCATAGACCCGGCCATGGGGGCCGGGTCTATGTTCGATGCTGTTGCATCGAGGGGAGGTGCGTTTAGAGCGGCGCTATCAGTGCAACGACTGCTGGTCTTGCGGGACAGGCGAGGCCACGCTAACCCCTCTTCCTGGCAGCATGCGACCGAGCAGATTGCTGCGTTGGCGCCATGAGGTTAACAGCAGGGCAGTCAGATGCAGACCAATCAGCCCCTGCAATGCCCAGGTACACCAGATGTGCCACTCATCCGCTCCCCAGCCGAACCCCAGCTCAGTGTTCTGAAACCAGCCGGTGAAACCGGTGGCGAGTACAGTGAACCATAGGGCCCAAACGGCCAGCTTGCCGGTACCGTGATGGCCCGGGGTTGCAGGCAATCTCTCGCCTATCTCTCTGGCTTGCCGGTGAAAATCTTCACCGCGAGGGATCAGGGCGCACAAGCGGGCATAACCCTTGGCCAGAGTCAGCCCCCAGAGCAGCCGTAATCCGATGGCCGTCATGGCGAGATAACCCAGCCACTCATGCCACTCTTCTCCCGCTTCATTGAGCCAGAGGTTGCTGATACAGGCAGCTGCCAGACTCCAATGAGTCAGGCGAACCAGGGTGTCCCAGCGAAAATGGTCAGCCTTTCTGCTTGGCATATTTGTGATACTCCTTCTTCAGGTCATTGACCTTGGCCAGGTGCTCACGGGCCTTGGCCTCATCGCCTGCCTTGAGCGCTGCCAGACTGGCATCCAGCTCGCCCTGAACCTCGTTGAGCCCCTCAAGGAACTTCTCCTGCTTGGCAGTCGGCATAGTGCGCGTCTTGGCGTCATCGATTTCACTGCGCATCTGGGTGATGTATTTTTCCATGGCAGCGGGATCGCTCGCCTTGGTTGCCTGTTTGTAATTGAAGCCCATCTTCTTCATCGGCTGCTCCAGATCTCCGGCCAGGGCGGGCAGGGCGATCAGACCGAACATCAGTGGCAGCAGGCGAACAGTTTTCAACATGGGATTTCCTCATTAAACGACATGCAGTTGGTTGCAAATGAACCCTTATTTGAGTTCTTACCTTGCATGATGCCATGAGGGACCGTGAACTGTTTGTGAATAGTTGGTTTTTTTGTGACAAAAGGTGGCAGGGCATTAACCTTGTCCCAACCCGTGGCAGTTCACGTTCATCGTCAGGCCCCCGCTCGGGAAAGGGAAATGTGAGGGAAGAGATTCGAGAGCCATTCAGCCAGGGTTTACGTTTCCCGGCGCGATCCGCGCTATAGATAGAGGGTACTTTTACCCTAAGAGCGAGTCATCCATGAAAATTACCCATTCCCTCAGCGCCATTGCCCTTTCGCTGTCTCTGGTTTTTGCAGGCACCGTCATGGCCCAGGCTCCCGACCCCGTAAATCATGGCTCCATCGAAGAGATGATCGTCAAGACGTTGGAGCTGACGCCTGATCAGGTCAGCAAGATCAAGACCATTCGAGCCGAAAGTGATCAGCAGATTGCGGGTATAGACAAGAGCAAGCTCAGCAATCAGGCGCTGCAGGATGCCATCAAGCATGGCAAGTGGGACGATATGGCCATTCGCGGTGAGCTGGCCGAAGTGGGCAAGGTGCAGCAGGAGGTGCGCTACTACCGCACCAAGAAGATCTACGAGATCAGTAAAGTGCTGACCCCGGAGCAGAAGGTCAAGTTGACCGAGATGCTGGACTCAGCGCCGCACTGATCTTCTGCGCGGTTTGCCTGATGCAAGAGCCTCGGCTGCCATGGGCAGCCGAGGCTCTTCGTTATGGCGAGTCCAATCTCTGGCCCACGCCCTGGCGGGCGGCTGTCTTTCTTCACAGCCCTTATCCTGCCGATGGCGTGATCCGTGTTGGCCTGCCTGAGCCGAGGGCGAGCTGGCATTCAAGCACCTTGAGCGACATGCAACAAAAAGGGCCCCAATGGGCCCTTTTTTAGTTCGTCACGCTCAGGAACTACTTCCCTTGCTCGCGCTCAATGGCGCGCCAGCCGATATCCCGGCGGCAGAAGACCCCTTGCCACTTGACCTGATCGGCCAGCTGGTAGGCGCGAGCCTGAGCCTCGGCCACCGTCTCACCCAGCGCGGTGGCGCAGAGAACCCGGCCCCCGCTGGTGACTACGGTATCACCCGCAAAACGGGTACCGCCATGGAACAGTTTCTCGCCGGCGACCTCCTCGCTCGGCAGACCGCTGATGGGCAGATTCTGGGCATAGTGGCCGGGATAACCACCGGCGGCCAGCACCACACCGATGGCGGCGCGGCTATCATAGCGGGCCTCTTTGCCCTCCAGCTCCCCTTTGCAGGCGGCCAGGCAGAGTTCAACCAAATCTGACTGCATGCGCAGCATGATGGGTTGGGTCTCGGGGTCGCCGAAGCGGCAGTTGAACTCGATAACCTTGGGGTTGCCCTGTTCGTCTATCATCAGGCCGGCATAGAGGAAACCGGAGTAGCGGTTGCCTTCGGCGGCCATGCCGCGCACGGTCGGCATGATCACCAGATCCATGGCGCGCTGATGGACCAGATCGGTCACCACGGGGGCGGGGGAGTAGGCCCCCATGCCGCCGGTGTTGGGGCCGGTATCCTTGTCGCCGACCCGTTTGTGATCCTGACTGGTGGCCATGGGCAGCACCTGCTCGCCGTCGACCATGACGATGAAGCTGGCCTCCTCGCCGGTGAGGAACTCCTCGATCACCACCCGGGCACCCGCGTCACCGAAGGCATTGCCAGAGAGCATGTCTCGCACCGCGTCTTCGGCTTCCTGCAGCGTCATGGCCACTATCACCCCTTTACCGGCAGCCAGGCCATCAGCCTTGATGACGATAGGGGCACCCTGCGCGCGCAGATAAGCCAAGGCGGGTTCCACCTCGGTGAAGTTCTGGTAGGCGGCGGTCGGGATCTGGTGACGAGCCAGGAAGTCCTTGGTGAAGGCCTTGGAGCCTTCAAGCTGGGCGGCGGCGGCCGTCGGGCCGAAGATAGCCTGACCCTCGGCACGGAATGCATCAACCACGCCCTTCACCAGCGGAGCCTCCGGACCCACTATGGTCAGCCCTATCTGCTGCTCTTTGGCAAAGGCCAGCAAGGCGGGGATATCGGTGGCCTCGATGGCGACGTTCTCGATACCGGACTCAAGCTGGGTGCCGGCATTGCCCGGCGCCACGAACACCTGAGTGACCCGCGGGGACTGTTTGGCCTTCCAGGCCAGGGCGTGTTCACGACCGCCGTTACCAATTACCAATACTTTCATCGTCTGGGCTCTCGCATAGGAATAACGATTACGGATCTCAAGAGGGCTGCCTGGGCAGCCCTCAATGAATGATCAGTGGCGGAAGTGGCGCATGCCGGTGAACACCATGCACATGCCGTGTTCGTCGGCGGCGGCTATCACCTCGTTGTCGCGCATGGATCCGCCCGGTTGAATGACGCAGGCGATACCGGCGGCAGCGGCGGCATCGATGCCATCGCGGAACGGGAAGAAGGCATCGGAAGCCATGACGGAACCCGCTACGACCAGTCCTTCATCCTCGGCCTTGATACCGGCAATCTTGGCGGAGTAGACCCGGCTCATCTGGCCGGCGCCGACGCCAATGGTCTGACCGGCCTTGGCATAGACGATGGCGTTGGATTTGACGAACTTGGCCACCTTCCAGCAGAACAGCAGGTCTTTGAGCTCAGCCTCGGTCGGCTGACGCTTGCTGACGACGGTCAGGTCACCCAGGGTCACCATGCCATGGTCGCGCTCTTGCACCAGCAAGCCGCCGTTGACGCGCTTGAGATCGAACCCTTGCGCCTGGGCGGCCCACTGTCCGCATTCGAGCAGGCGCACATTCTGCTTGGCAGCCACAATCTCGCGGGCGGCACTGCTGACGCTCGGCGCGATGATCACCTCCACAAACTGGCGCGCAACAATGGCGGCGGCGGTGGCACCATCCAGTTCGCGGTTGAAGGCAATGATGCCACCAAAGGCGGAGGTGGGGTCGGTCTGATAGGCGCGATCGTAGGCGCTGAGTAGGTCGTCACCAATGGCGACGCCGCAGGGGTTGGCATGCTTGACGATGACGCAGGCAGGCTCAGGGAACTCCTTCACGCACTCCAGGGCCGCATCGGTATCGGCGATGTTGTTGTAGGAGAGTGCCTTGCCTTGCAGCTGAATGGCGCTGGCCACCGAACCGGGAGCGGCTTGCTCTTCGGCGTAGAAGGCGGCAGCCTGATGACTGTTCTCGCCGTAGCGCATGTCCTGCTTCTTGATGAACTGGCTGTTGAAGGTGCGCGGGAACTGGGACTCGGTGTCGCCTTCCTTGTTGTCGCCATAGCTTGGCACCATGGTACCGAAGTAGTTGGCAATCATGCCATCGTAGGCGGCGGTGTGCTCGAAGGCGGCAATGGCGAGATCGAAGCGGGTCGTCAGGGTCAGGCTGTTGCCGTTGCCATCCATCTCGGCGATCACGCGACCATAGTCGGCGGCTTTGACGACAATGGTGACATCTTTGTGGTTCTTGGCGGCGGAACGCACCATGGTCGGGCCACCGATGTCGATGTTCTCGACGGCGTCGGCGAGGGTACAACCGGGTTTGGCGACGGTGGCGGCGAAAGGATAGAGGTTGACGACAACCATATCGATGGGAGAGATGCCATGCTGGGCCATGATGGCTTCATCCTGGCCGCGACGGCCGAGTACGCCGCCATGTACCTTGGGATGCAGGGTCTTGACGCGACCATCCATCATCTCGGGGAAGCCGGTATAGTCGGACACTTCAGTCACCGGCAGGCCTGCCTCGGCCAGCAGCTTGGCGGTACCGCCCGTCGAGAGCAGAGCCACGCCACGCTCGTTGAGTGCCTTGGCAAATTCCAGTATGCCGGTCTTGTCAGAAACACTCAGCAGTGCGCGGCGAATGGGCCTGGCTTGTTCCATCACTCTATCGTCCTCAGGGTGCGGGGACTTCCATGGCAGGCAGGCGATAAGCGCAAGATGACACAGAGAGTCCCCAAATAAATGGATGTGGGGGTATTTCGCAAATCACTCTTCGGGGCCATCTTGGCCAAGAGTGTTTTAGGAAATGCCCGCTTGGTGCGATGCTCTCTTGTGGGCGCGTATTCTACACAAAAAATGTGAGCCATGGTGGATTTTTTATTTCAGCAACCCCTTATGTGGTAAGGGGCTAAACGTTTTCCGGTGCTGAGGTGGTAAACGTTTGCTTTTTGAGTGGTTTAGGCCAGGGGCGGACGTCTGGCATGGCTCTGGCGTGGCTTTTCGGGCCTTGGCTGGCAATTACGGGACAAAGGCGGGATAGTAGCGATATTTGGTGTCAAATGACCTTGGTTTGATGATCCCGAGTCGAGGCCGCTGGCCGAGGATGCTTGGGTTGAAGGAGGATAAATGTACCGGATTGGAGAGCTGGCCAAGGCCTGCAAGGTCAAGGCGGATACCCTGAGGTTTTACGAGAAGAGCGGTCTGATCACCCCCAGCATCCGCAATGAGTCCGGTTATCGGCTCTATGGCGAACAGGATAGGCGACGGCTGGAGTTTATCATCCGAGCCAAGTCGGTCGGCTTCTCCCTGGCGGAGATAGGTGAGCTGCTCGACCTGGATACCCACAAGGCCGAGGTGACCTGCCAGGAGGTCAAGGCGGTGGCCGATGCCAAGCTCGCCCAAGTGGAGGAGAAAATCGCCGAGCTGATGCGTTTTCGCCGCAACCTCCGCGAGCTCTCCGAGATCTGCTGTGGCGAGCCCCGTTCCGCCGAGCATTGCGCCATCCTGGAGGTGCTCGAGTCCGGCGCGCCGGGTCAGCATGAGCATCATGCCCACGACTGACGGCAAATGACCAGGGGCTGGTGCCATGCACTATTTGATGACAAAATTGCCGAGTTTTTGAGCGAGCGCCCCTTGTCCCCACCCCGCAATCCGGGGACGAGGCCCAGGTGCAAGGCACTGATCCCCAAGGGGTAATGAAAGGAGCCAACGATGGCCAATGACAGAGTGAAGGTGCTCAAGGCAGACGCGGAGCAACCAGGTGGCGGGCACTATGCCCATCAGCGTGGCGAGATTAAAGATAATCATCTGCAGGCGCTGCTCGGGGATCCGCTGTTTCGGGCCCGGGTCGAGCAGAGCAAGAAGGGCAAAGGCAGTTATCAGCGCAAAGCCAAAAATGGCAAGCGGTGGGAGCCCGGCCAACAGCAGATGATGAGCGTCTGTTGCTGAGCGGGTTTCTACCGAACAATGAGATAAGCAAAGGGCGCCGAGGCGCCCTTGTCTTTGGTGCTGATCAGATGGCATCAGCCCATCCCGGTGGCTACTCGTCCATAAAGAGTTCGAGCAACACATTGAGGTAGCGGTGGCCCAGCGCCGTCAGCTGCCAGTGATCCCCAAGATCGTCGATCAGCTCCTTGCTGTGGGCGATGTCGAGCATGGTCTCTACCCGCTCGAGGGCCAGGCCGGTGTAGGCCTCGAACTCCCACTTGGGCACGGGCTCGAACAGGCGGAAGCGGTTCATGAAGTACTCGAGTGGCAGATCGGCCGCCTCGACCTGCCATTGACTGTCGAGATAGTCCCGCGCCGGGTCCAGATACCCCTTGGGATGTTTGACCTTGGCGCTGCGCAACACTCTTTGTCCCGCAAGATCCGTCACCTTGCCGTGGGCGCCGCAGCCGATGCCCAGATAGTCGCCAAAGCGCCAGTAGTTGAGGTTGTGGTGGCACTGATAGCCTTCTTTGGCATAGGCCGAGATCTCGTACTGACGATAGCCCTGGGCGACCAGCAGGGCATGGCCCCGCTCATAGATGTCCCAGAGAATATCGTCATCGGGCAAGGTGGGCGGCTTGGAAGCAAAGGCCGTGTTCGGCTCTATGGTGAGCTGATACCAGGAGAGGTGCGGCGGCGCGCAGTCGATGGCCTGCTGCACGTCATAGAGGGCGTCGTCCAGGCTCTGATCCGGCAGGCCGTGCATCAAGTCCAGATTGAAGGTGGGCAGCGCGATGGCATGAGCCAGGGCGGCGGCACTGCGGGCCTCCTGTGGGCCATGGATGCGGCCGAGCCGGGTCAGCTTTTCCTGCTGGAAGCTCTGCACGCCGATGGAGATACGGTTGATGCCCGCCTGCTTGAAACCCGCGAACTTGTCCGCCTCGACGGTGCCCGGGTTGGCTTCCATGGTGATCTCGCAGTTTTCCATCAGCACAATTCGTGCTCTGACCCCGTCCAGCAAGGCTTGCATCGCCTCGACCGAGAGCAGACTGGGGGTGCCCCCGCCGATGAAGATGGAGTGCAGCGCCCGGCCCTGGGCCCACTTCAGATCCCTGTCCAGATCCTCAAGCAGGGCTGCCACATACTCCATATGGGGCAGCTCTCCCTTCTGGGCGTGGGAGTTGAAGTCGCAGTAGGGGCACTTCTGGACGCACCAGGGCACATGAATATAGAGAGAGAGGGGCGGCAGTTGCAGCATGGGATTATCCAAGGATCCAGTGAGAGGCCTGAGCCCCAGTGTAAGACAGTGTCGGGGATGAGGGGGCATTGGCAGTGCGAATGAAGAGCGCCGGGCAATGAAACGGGGGCCTGGGCCCCCGTACTGACCATGACAAACCTGACATCAATGGGCCGCGAGGGCTGCCTTGAGCTTGGCGAGCGCCTGACCGCGATGGCTGAGCTGGTTCTTGAGCTCGCTTGGCATCTGGGCGGCGGTGCAATCTTGCTCCGGCACGAAGAAGACCGGGTCATAGCCAAAGCCGTGCTCACCACGGGGAGCATCTATGATGAGGCCCTCCCAGCTTGCCTGGCAGATGATGGGGGTAGGGTCATCTGCATGGCGCATATAGACCAGCACGCACCAGAAGCGAGCACTCTTGAGGTAGTCGGGGGCACCGTTGAGTTCGACCAACAGTTTGTCCAGATTGGCTCTGTCGCTGGCCCCTTCTCCTGCGAAACGGGCCGAGTAGACGCCGGGGCGTCCATGCAGCAGGTCAACCTCCAGGCCGGAGTCATCGGCCACGGCCGGCAGGCCGGTGAGGCGCGCTGCATGGCGGGCCTTGATGATGGCATTCTCGACAAAGGTGGTGCCTGTCTCATCGGCGTCTGGCACGGCAAACTCGCTCTGGGGGACCACCTGGATCTTCATGTCGGCCAACATGGCGGCCAATTCCTTGACCTTCTTCTGGTTTCCTGTTGCCAGGACAAGCTTGTTCATCGTGCATCTCCGCAAAAATAACCTGCGCATTCTACGGGCAGGGCCCCGTCAGTCAAAGCAGCAATTGCCGAGTTTGTGGCGCTGAGAGGCAAAGAGGAAGCCAGATGGGAAGAGGGGGGGCAGAGTGCGCACCGCCTCAAGGCCAGATGGCCCCATCATGTAGCCAGCGCTGCGCCCAGCAAACTGGACGAGATTGTGGCTCCCGGTCGATGAGGCTGGTCTAGAGGGGGAGGGTATCTGGCTCGAGCAGGGTGAGTTCCCCCTCATAGACGGCACCGGTATCTATCCAACAGAGGTTGCCGTGGCGCAGCCAGCTGCCGCGCAAGGGGGTATGCCCCATCACCACCAGATCGATATTGGCGATGGAGTGGGCCGGTTGGGCGGGCGCTTGTTGCAATCCTTGCAGCCGATCGCGATCCCACAGCAGGTCCTGCCTGTGCCGGGCAAGAAAGGCCGGCGTCAGCGCCGCCCAATCCTGAGTGACGGGATCGGCGTGGACCAGACCAATACGCCGCCCCAAGGCCGTGGTGAGGGTCAGCGCCAGGGGCAGGTGGGCCAGCTGCGGCAGACGCCCTCTTATCTCGGCTTGGGCCGCGGGGCTCAAGTCATCAAACCAGTCGCCACCATTGCGGCGCCAGCGAGTCCGTGCTGGCGAGTCCTGGTAGGCCCTATCGTCATAGGGCAGACCTTCAGGGGCGAGCGCGTCGAGCATCATGGCTTCGTGGTTGCCGAGTACGGCATGAAACCAGGGGCGGTCGAGCAGGGCCAGGCAGCCTGGACTATCTGGCCCCCGGTCGATGAGATCTCCCACCGAGCAGAGCCTGTCTCCTGCACTGGGGTCGAAGGCGAGTCGGGCGAGCGCCTCCTGCAAGGGCTGCAGGCAGCCATGGAGATCGCCGACGATCAAGGTGCGACCCGGAATAGTGATGTGGGGGGGCATAGGCCTGCAGCAGGTTAAGGGGGCTTGGGCTACTATCGGTCAGTCGGGAAGGGCGGGCAAGGGGGGAATGGTTTTTCCTGTTTGGAATAACCAAAGTGAGTAAATACCATTTCTGTTCATTTCACTGAGCCAGTAGACTGCCGCCCCACTCTCGTCAGCTTTGGCCGGTTCGGCCTGTATTGAGGTAAGTCATGCCCCTGATCCTGTTACTCGTGCTCCTGGTGTTGTTCAGCCCCCTGGCCATCGACATCTATCTGCCTGCTATCCCGCAGATGGCCGAGCAGTTGGGGGCCGAGGTGACCCTGATGCAAGGCACCATCACCTGGTTCCTGTTCAGCATGGGGTTGGGCCAACTGCTGGTGGGCCCGCTGGCCGATCGTTATGGGCGCAAGCCAATCGCTCTGAGCGGTGTCTTGCTCTATGGCCTGAGTGCCCTGGCCGCCGGTTTTGCCGCCAGCCTGGGAGAGCTGATGCTGGCCCGGGTGCTGCAAGGCTTTGGTGCCTGCGCCACGTCGGTGGCCGCCTTCTCCGTGGTTCGTGACAGTTATGGCCCCAAGAAGAGCGGTCAGATGATCTCCTACCTCAATGGTGCCATCTGCTTCATTCCGGCACTGGCCCCCCTGCTCGGCGGCTGGCTGACGGCCAAGGCTGGTTGGTCCGCCAACTTCTGGTTCATGGCCGGTTATGCGGCCCTGGTGGGTAGCTGGTTGATGTGGCGCATGCCCGAAACCCGCCCCGATGAGACCCGCAGTGAGGGCACCCTGATCAGCTGGGCTCGCTACAGTCCGGTACTGCGCTCTCCCAGCTTCTTGTTCAATGCCAGCCTCTGCATGTTGGCGATGGCAGTGATCCTGGCCTACGTCACGGCGGCGCCTGTGCAGTTGATGGTCAAGCTGGGACTGGATATGGATGGCTTCAGCCACTGGTTTGCTGCCAATGCGGTGCTCAATATCGCCACTTGTTTCCTGGCGCCCCGCTTCATCGTCAAGGTCGGGGCCAGACGCACGCTGCGGTTGGGGCTGCTGGTGATCTGTCTGTCGGCACTGATGCTGACCCTGGTGCAAGATATCCCGCATCCGCTGGCCATGATGGGGCCTGTCTTCCTCTCCAGCATCGGCTTTGCCATGGTGTTGGGGGCCGCCGCAGGTATGGCATTGGCACCCTTTGGTCACTGTGCCGGTACGGCTGCCGCGCTGCTCGGGCTCTTCCAGATGAGTGGGGCCGGTGCCTTGGTTGGCATCACTGGGGCGCTGGTTGCGGATCCACTCAACCAGCTGGCGTTGCACATGTGGTTATTGTTGCCGCCTCTGGTGATGCTGCTGACCCGGCGTGGCCGCCGCCTCTGCGCCAGCGCTTGAGGGTGATGACAGCGATGTGCAAGACGGGGGCTCAGGCCCCCGTTTTTATTTCTCGCTCTCAAGACGCTGCCTCCCTGTCAAAAGTTGTCTGATTGCCAGATGCTGGACTATGGGGTCGACAGTGGTGATATAGGGGAGCCTGTTGCCTTGGAAGTGGATTAACTGTTCATAAAATCGTTTTTTGTTGAAATTTTGTATCAAAAAAATAGGGTTATTTAGGTTTTTTCATCCAGTGGGTGAGAAAATATCATTGTGATACTCGTTTTCATTAACTGGGGTTAGGGTTATATTTTGCGCGCCTCTTGGCTCCCTTATTCATCTTTGAACAAAGGGGTACAGCTGGCCTGTGATGGCAACGATGCCATCTCTCCAAATTTTTGAGGGTATGCACATGAACAAAGTACTGGTAGCCGGTATCCTGGGTCTGATGTTGACCGCCTGTGGTCAGAAAGAAGAAGCGGCACCGGCTGCGACTCCTGCCGCTGACGCTGCTGCCAAAGTAGAACAAGCCGCCAGCGAAGCTAGCGCCACTGTTGAACAGGCTGCTGACAAGGCTGCCGACAAAGCCGCCGCCGCCGGCGAAGCCACCAAGCAAGCTGCTGCCGATGCAGGCGCAGCCGTAGAGAAGGCCGCTACCGCTGCTGCCGACAAGGTTGAAGCCGCTGTGAGCGATGCCAAAGCCAACTAAGTTGGCTTTGATTGACAAAAACGGGCCCGGGGCATATCCCCGGGCCCGTTTTTATTGGTGGCGCCCAATGGCTTGGGTCAGCGCGGCGCCCAGGTTGGATTGAGCAGGGAGGTCAGCACGTGATCCTCCCATTGGTCGTTGATCATCAGGTAGTCGCGGGCATATCCTTCTCGCTCGAAGCCGAGCCGTGCCAGCAGGGCTGCGCTACGCAGATTGGCGGGCATGTGACTGGCCATGATGCGATGCAGCCCCAGCTCGGCGAACAGATAATCTATCCCCCCTTGTACCACTTCCTGCATCAGTCCCTGCCCCTGATAGGCCTCATCTATCGAGTAGCCAAGGTGGCAGGCCTGAAACATGCCTTGCACTATGTTGGTGAAGTTGCAGGTGGCGATTACCCGCGCACCGCTGGCATCGAGGGCCACCAGGTTGACCGCCTGGCCTGCGAAAAACTGGCCGTAGCTCTCTCGCAGCCGGGTAAACCAGCAACCCAGGGTATAGAAGTCAGGATCGCGTCTGGGTTCCCAGGGCGCCAGATGCAGGCGATTTCGTTGATGGTAATCGAGCATCAGATCTGCCCGTTCCGGCGGTAATATGGTGAGCTGGGTGCGCGCCGTCTTGATATGAGGTAGCGCCATCAGGCATCCCTCTGCTGGAGCCACTCTTCCCGCAGCAGGCCGTAGAGGGCGTGATCCACGACCCTGTCTCCCAGCCGCTCGGCCCGGCGCAGCACCCCTTCCTGGCGCATGCCGAGTCGCTCGCACACCGCCCGACTGGGCTCATTGTCGAGGGCGGCACTGATCTCCGCCTTCTCCATGCCCATTTCCTCGAAAGCGTGATGAATGAGGGCCTGGCAGGCGCGACCTATGATGCCGTTGCCCTGCCAGCGCTCCGCCAGCCAGTAACCCAGGGTGACCTTGCCCAGATTCTGATCTATCCGGTTGTAACCTATGACTCCGACCAGCTCCCCCTGATACTCGATGGCCGTGGTGAGAGAGTCGCCACGGGCGAAGCCTTCGATGGCGTGACGAATGAAGGTGGCTGTGTCGTCACGGCGCTGGACGAACGGCACCCAGGGCAACCATTGGGAGAGGTACTCCCGGTTCTGCTGGCAGAGAGCATAGAGCTCGGTTGCCATGTCGGGTTGCAAGAAAGTCAGTGCCAGTTCGTCATCCAGTTGCCAGGTGAACATAGGGTCTTGCCTCGGTGTGTCTATGTCGTGCTTTGATGTGCCAATGTAGCCAATTGGCTTACAGAGCGCCATGGCGACCTTGCCCTTGTTCCTTGGTCATGGGGGAGCGCTCTTGCTGGCAAATATGGGGGGGGCAAGGGAGACTTGTCGGTCACGTTCCGGCAGGAAATATCGTCTGTCCTCTCTCTGGGGGGCCCTTGCAGACTCTTCAGCAGATCCTGCTATCCCTTTGTGCTGAGCTGTCAGTTCTGACAGGGCGCAATCTGTGGCGGTCCCGCTAGCTTAGAGGCGCCGGGAGTGGCCCGGGATATCATCGACCTAAGGAAAGAAGAGATGAACAGAGTCTATTTGGCCGTCGCGCTGGCATGCTGGGGTGGCGCCGTTCTGGCCGCCGAACAAGTCGCAATTGAACAGGTTGCCGGTATTCAGGGGGCGCCGAGTGGCGCGGCGGGGGTGAGCGCCCTGGCAGGGGATGGCGAGTACCGTCAGGTTCGTGCCGTCACCCTGCCCAATGGCCAGCAGCGGGTCCGCTATGAGCAGACCTGGCATGGTATCCCGGTGTGGGGTCAGGTGCTGGTGGCTGAGCAATCCCTTGGTGGCCAGGTCAGCAAGTTGTCCGGGCAGATATTGCGCCAGATAGAGGGGGATGTGGCTAGCCCTGTGGCGACCCTTAGACCGGCAGAGGCGGCGGTCAAGGCGCGCAATGGCGCCAAGGGTAGCAACGAGCGGGTCAAGTTGTTCGTGGTGCAAGATGAGGCCGGACAGGCGCGTCTGGTCTATCTGGTCTCCTGGCTGGCGGCGAGCGAGGCGCCGAGCCGCCCCTTCGTGATGGTCGATGCCCACAGTGGTGCCGAGCTCAAGCGCTGGGAGGGGATCAATCATCAGAATGCCAGCGGTCCGGGCGGCAACACCAAAACCGGCAAGTATTTCTATGGCGCCGATTTCGGCCCCCTGCTGGTCGATGCCAACTGCCGGATGAGCAGTGCCAGCGTCGATACCATCAACATGAATCATGCCACCTCGGGGGGCAGCGTTCACCAGTTCAGCTGCCCGGAAAATACGGTCAAGGAGATCAACGGCGCCTTCTCGCCCCTCAATGATGCCCACTACTTCGGCAATGTGGTGTTCGACATGTACCGCAGCTGGTACAACACGGCGCCGCTCAGCTTCAAGTTGAAGATGCGGGTCCACTATGGCCGCAACTATGAGAACGCCTTCTGGGATGGCAGCCAGATGACCTTTGGTGACGGCGCTACCACCTTCTATCCCTTGGTAAGCCTGGATGTGGCCGCTCATGAGGTGAGCCACGGCTTTACCGAGCAGAACGCGGGGCTGGTCTATGCCAATCAATCCGGCGGCATCAACGAGGCCTTCTCCGACATGGCGGGGGAAGCTGCCGAGAACTTCATGAAAGGCAGCAACGACTGGCTGGTGGGCGCCCAGATCTTCAAGGGCAGCGGCTCCTTGCGCTACTTCGAGGATCCGACCCGGGATGGCAGCTCCATTGGCCATGCCAGCGATTATCGCAGCGGCATGGATGTGCACCATAGTTCGGGGGTCTATAACCGCGCGTTCTATTTGTTGGCGACCAGCAATGGCTGGAATACCCGCAAGGCGTTTGAAGTGTTCGTGCTGGCGAACCGCCTCTATTGGGGCCCCAACACCGACTACGATCAGGGCGCCTGTGGCGTGACCAAGGCGGCGACCGATCTGGGCTACAGCCTGGCCGACATCAACCGTGCCTTCCAGACGGTCGGCGTCAATGCCAGTTGTGGTGGTACGCCGCCCTCAGGGGGCAGTGTGTTGCAAAACGGCGTGGCCCTGACCGGACTGGCGGGAGCCCAGGGGGGCAAACTCAATTACACCATTGAGGTTCCGGCCGGCAAGAGCACGCTTGTGGTTGCCAGCAGTGGCGGCAGCGGTGATGCGGATCTCTATGTGAAATTTGGTGCTGTGCCAACCAGCACCAGCTACGATTGCCGCCCCTACAAGAGTGGCAACACCGAGACCTGCACCCTCAATGCGCCCAAGGCGGGCACCTGGCATGTGCAACTGAGTGGCTTTAGTGCCTTCTCTGGTGTGAGCCTCAAGGCAAGCTATTGATATAATGATGTTTTATTTCTGGCATTCAGCAAGACCACCTCTTCATGAGGTGGTTTTTTTATATCAGCTGTCGAGGCGGCAAGGATGAGCGGCCGATCGCCGGACTATTTGCCCGCCCAGTGGCTGGCCAGCATGCGGGCGGCCTCGATCACTCTCTCCTTTTCCCGATTAGGCCGCTTGCCGCTGCGCCAGGCCATCATGACATCCCAGTGATCCGGCGGCAGATCCGTCACATCGAGTTGTACCAGGCGGCCAAACTCCAGATCTCTTGCGATGGCCAGCGCTGGCATCAGGGTGATGAAGCCGTGCTCGAGGGCCAGCTCACGGGCTGCGCTGGCCGGTTGAATCGCGTGCAGTGGACGGGTTACCTGGCGCAGCAGCCGCAGCTGGATCAACAGCTCGTCGCACCCCGTGCCCCACTGTTGGGGGGCGAGGCGCTCGTTGGCAATGTCTTGCAGGGTCAGTCCCTGGCGCCCCGCCAGGGGATGGGTGGCACAGGCAACGGCGATGATGGGAGAGCGGTAGAGCAGCTCGAGCTGAATGCCGGCGATGGCGGGGCACTTGAGGATGAAGCCGACATCGGTCTCTCCGGTCAACAGCTCCTGCATGATGATGCCGGAGTGATCCGTGCTGCAACGGATCTCGAAGCTTTCATCCACCAACTCCAGCAGCAGGGGGCCGAACACCACTGTGGTGAGGGAGGGCAGGCAGGAGAGTCGAATGCGTGGCAGCAGCGGGGTGCCCTGCAAGGCGAGTTGGCCGGCCTCCAGTGCGGCGAGGGCGCTGCTGACCGCTGGCAGAAACTGCTCGCAAGCCGCGGTAGGAGTGGCGCCGCGGCGGTGGCGGCGAAACAGCGGTTGGCCGAGGGCGTGTTCCAGTACGGCGATGCGCTGACTCACCATGGGTTGTGACCAGCCCCGTACCGCAGCCGCCTTGCTGAAGCTGCCCCGGTTGACCACATCGAGCAGCAGTTGCAGATCATCGAGCGTCATAGCCATAAAAAATCCCGATATGAAATATAGCCAGTTGTCGGCTACCACTATATCTGGAGCCCTCGCAGAATAGCAGCATCAATTGGGGTCTGAGGTGGTTATGGTAGAGCGGGCGCGGCGGCGGGGACGCTGGTTTTTGGCATTGGATTCCTTGCTGGTGATCCTGGGGTTCTTCGTGGTGATGCCCATGATAAGCCTGAGGTTCGTCGATCAACTTGGCTGGGCGGCGGGGGTGGTGGGTCTGGCGCTGGGCCTGCGTCAGCTGACTCAGCAGGGGCTGGGTATCTTTGGTGGCTCCCTGGCAGACAGATTCGGTGCCCGGCCACTGATCGTCGGCGGCATGCTGCTGCGGGCGGTGGGGTTTGCCAGTCTGGCCTATGCCGAGAGCGGCCTGGCGCTTATCGTCTCCTGCATCATCTCCGGCTTGGGCGGGTGCCTGTTTGATCCCCCACGGGCGGCCCTGGTCATCAAGTTCACCCGGCCCCATCAACGTGGACGCTACATTTCGTTGCTGATGATGCTGGAGAGCGCCGGTGCCGTGCTCGGCGCCCTGCTCGGCAGCTGGTTGCTCAACTTCGATTTCGAATATGTCTGCCTGCTGGGGGCTTGCCTGTTCGTCAGTGCGGCCCTGTGCAACGGGCTTATCTTGCCTGCCTACAAGATCTCCTTGCGCCCCGCGCCCATCAAGGCCGGGCTCAATCGTGTGCTGGCGGACAAGGCGTTTTGCCGGGTGGTGCTGATCCTGAGCGGATACTACGCGCTCTGGGTGCAGGTGATGCTGATCTTCCCCATTCTGGTCAAGCAGATGGCCGGCAGCAGTACGGCGGTGGGTTGGATGTATAGCCTGGAGGCGGCGCTGTCGCTCTCCTTGCTCTATCCGCTGGCGCGCTACGGCGAGCGTCACTTCCGGCTGGAAACCCGGCTGCTGGCGGGCATGCTGCTGATGACCGCCGGCATAGGGCTGGTTGCCTTCGCCACCACCCTCGAAGCCATTTTTGTGCTGCTGGCCTGCTTCTATCTCGGCATCATCATAGTGGAACCGGCCCGGGAGACCTTGATGACCCGGCTGGCCCACCCGAGTGCGCGAGGCAGTTACATGGGGTTCAGCAGGCTCGGTTTGGCGCTGGGTGGCATGAGTGGTTATGTGGGGGGAGGCGCTCTGCATGACTATGCCAGTGTCCAGGGGCAGCCCTGGTTGCCCTGGCTGGTGCTTGGCACCGTCGGCGTGGTGACCCTGCTGTTGCTCAGTCACTGTTTTGCCCGTCGTCCCGAACTGGCGCAGCTGCGGGCCTGAATGCCAGATATGAAAAAACCGGCCGCATCAGCGGCCGGTTTTGTATCGGGAGGTGGCTTGGCGCCAAATCCGGACTTAGAAGTTGTACTGCAGTGCGACACCGACCACGTCGTCAGACACTTGGCCCAGGCTGCTGTAGCCATCGGAGCCATCTTCGTCGAGCAGGTTGATCTTGTAGTCAACATAGGCGTTGAAGTTGTCGGTGAAGTTGTACCAGGCACCCACACTGACGTACTCGGTCAGGGTATCGTCGATGTTGGCACCGCTGCGGTCATCCTTCACGTCGGTACGCAGGTAAGCGAGGGACGGCTTGAACTTGGGGGTGACGCTGTACTGGGCCACGGCTTCATAACCGTCACTCTTCTCGGCATAGCCGCTCTGGCCATTCTTGCTGACGAAGACATGATCCTGACCATGGGCATAGGTGGCAGCCAGGTAGAGGTTACCGGCCGTGTACTTGATACCGGCACCGTACAGCTGGGCATCGTCATCACCACCGAAGGAGGCCAGCTCTTTCTGGTCGCCAGTCTTGGTTGCCATGTTGTAGACAGCACCCAGGGAGATACCCATGTCAAAGTCATAGTTGGCGGACAGGGCATAGCCCTCGTCGGAGCCCTTCATCCACTTGCTGTCCTTGTCATTCCAAGGATCATTCTTGCCAGTGAACTGGGCACCCAGGGTCATTCCCTGATAGGTATAGATGTACTGGGCCAGACCGTTGTTACGACCGGTACCGAACACGTCAGTGTCCTTGCCCAGGCCGTCACCACCCCATTCCGGCAGCACGTCGGTATAGTTGTTGACCGCTTTGGCGAACAGACCGTCCTGACGACCGTAGCTGAAGGCGCCGAAGCGATCGTTCTGGATGCCAACGTAGCCGTAACGCAGCTCGTCGTTGTCGGAACCGGAAGTCGGCAGGTTGTATTCGGCGAAGGCGAACGCCTTGGTTTCGTCATCGATGCGAGTCTCACCGGCGACGTGCAGACGCAGGTAGCTCTGATCGCCTTCGAGGGCGTCACTGCTGGTACCGTAGTACATGCCTTGAACGCGGCCACCGATCTCCAGCTTGGTGCCGTCTTGATCATACAGGGGGGCAGCCTGGGCGGTACCGGCCAGCATCAGGCTGGAAACAGCCATGGTCAATGCAGTCTTTTTCATTGTCAATTCCTCTGGGGTAAGTACTCTCCAGGGCCCTCTAGGGTCCTGAATGATCGGTATTTTTCCGATGTAGCCATTTTAAGAGCGGTAAGCTTGACTGGAGCTGAAGCCGCAATGTCTTTGCGCACTAAATCAGCGTTTCTGTGACGCACAACGACAAAAAAGCGACCCGGAGGTCGCTTTTGATTAAAGGGAATGAGGCTATCAGAGCATCAGGCCACCGAAGAAGAAGCCCAGGGTCACGGCCATGGCGATAGTCGCCACACCCGGTACGAAGAAGGGGTGGTTGAACACCGCCTTGCCAATGCGAGTCGAGCCGGTATCGTCCATCTCCACCGCGGCGAGCAGGGTCGGGTAGGTGGGCAGCACGAACAGAGCGCTCACGGCCGCGAAGGAGGCGATGGCGGTCAGCGGGCTGACGCCCAGTGCCAGGGCTGCTGGCATCAGCGCCTTGGTGGTGGCGCCCTGGGAGTAGAGCAGCATGGAGGAGAAGAACAGCACCACGGCCAGCAGCCAACTATAGCTGTTGAGCAGATCGCCTGCGACAAGCTGGATAGTATCCATGTTGCCCTTCACGAAGACGTTACCCAACCAGGCGACACCCAGTACGCAGATACAGGCGGACATGCCGGACTTGAAGGTCGGCATGTTGGTGACCTGAGTCGCGTCCAGTTTGCACACCAGGGTCATGATGGTGGCGGCGGCGAGCATGATGCCCATGATGGCGCCATCACGGGGGATGGGCGGATGGGCAATCAATCCCACATTGCTGGAAATGGCGGTGGCATAGGCCATGACGGCGACGATGGCGGCGATGAAGATACCGACCGAGAGTTTGGCATAGGGTTTGAGCTCGACCTGGCTGGTGCCGCGCAGCTTGATCAGACCCTTGGCCTTGCGCTCCAGATAGACTTCATCTTGATCCAGCGGCTTGCCCATCATGTTGGCGACAAAGGCGCCGACCATGCAGGCGAGGAAGCTGGAGGGGATGCAGATGGCCAGCAGCGTCAAGTAATCGACACCAAAAGGCTCCAGCATCCCGGAGAAGGCCACCACGGCGGCCGAAATGGGCGAGGCGGTGATGGCGATCTGGGAGGCGATAACCGCGATGGAGAGCGGACGGGAGGGGCGAATGCCTTGCTCCTTGGCCACCTCGGCGATGACCGGCAGGGTGGAGAAAGCAGTGTGGCCTGTCCCTGCCAGCATGGTCATCAAGTAGGTGACGACGGGGGCGGCGAAGGTGATGTGCTTGGGATTCTTGCGCAGCGCCTTCTCGGCCAGGGAGACCAGATAATCCATGCCGCCGGCCAGTTGCATGCAGGCGATGGCGCAGATGACGGACGCGATGATCATGATCACGTCCCAAGGGATATAGCTGACCAGTTGATCGCTTGGGATCTCCATGCCCAGGCCCCAGGTCAATACCAGAACCCCCAAGCCACCGGCAAAGCCGATGCCTATGCTGCCTATCCGGGCTCCCAGATAGATAGCGCCGAGCACGACAGCTAACTCGATTCCAATCATAGTGAACACTCCATTTATTTTTAGTTTTTGAGAATCATTTGGCACAAAGCCATTTCCCGATGGGCTGGCGGGATGCAAGCAGGTCGGGAAATGGCTTTAAGGGCCGGGAGTGATCCCGGCCCTGATCCGCTTATACGACGGCGCTGCGCGCGAAGCGCTTGGCCTTGTACTGCGGGTTCATCAGGTTGTCGATGGAGAGGATCTCGTCGAGCTGCTCGGCGGTCAGCAGACCGCGCTCCAGTACGACTTCACGGACGTTCTTGCCGGTTTGGGCACAGATCTTGCCGACAATGTCGCCCTCGTGGTGACCGATGAAGGGGTTGAGGTAGGTCACGATGCCGATGGAGTTAAGCACATGGTTCATGCAGATCTCCGGGTTGGCGGTGATGCCTTCCACGCACTTCTCGCGCAGGGAGACGCAGGCATTTTTCATCAGGCTCAAGGATTCGAACATGGCCTGACCAATCACTGGCTCCATCACGTTCAGCTGCAACTGACCGGCTTCTGAGGCGAAGGTGATAGTTATGTCGTTGCCAAACACCTTGAAGCAGGCCTGGTTGACCACTTCCGGGATCACCGGGTTGACCTTGGCTGGCATGATGGAGGAACCGGCCTGCATCTCCGGCAAGTTGATCTCCTTGAGGGCGGTACGTGGACCGGAAGAGAGCAAACGCAGATCGTTACAGATCTTGGAGAGCTTCATGGCCAGGCGCTTGATGGCACTGTGCAGCATCACATAGGCGCCGCAATCCGAGGTGGCTTCGATAAGATCTTCTGCCGGCACATAGGCACGGCCAGTGATCTCGGCCAGACGCTGGATCGCCAGGGCAGAATACTCGGGCGGGGTGTTGAGGCCGGTACCGATGGCGGTAGCGCCAAGGTTCACTTCCAGCAGCAGCTCCTGGCAACGCTTGATGGATTTGATCTCTTCACGCAGGGTGACGGCGAAGGCGTGGAACTCCTGACCCAGGGTCATGGGTACCGCATCTTGCAGTTGGGTGCGGCCCATCTTGAGCACAGAGCTGAACTCCTTGGCCTTGGCGTCGAAGGCGGTGATCAGATCTTCCAGGGCATCCAGGGTGGTGTCGGTGCTGTTGACCACGGCGACGCGGAACCCGGTGGGGTAGGCATCATTGGTGGATTGGCACTTGTTGACATGGTCGTTGGGGTTGATGACGTCGTAGCGGCCCTTCTCCAGACCCATGATCTCGAGGGCGATGTTGGCCAGTACTTCGTTGGTGTTCATGTTGACCGAGGTGCCGGCGCCGCCTTGATAGACATCGACCGGGAACTGGTCGAAGCATTTGCCGGTGTCGAGCATGAGATCGCAGGCTTCGACAATTTTGTCGGCAATTTCGGGGGGCATGGTGCCCAGTTCGCCGTTGGCCAGGGCCGCTGCCTTCTTGGTCAGCACCATGCCACGGACAAACTCGGGGACATCAGAAATTTTCTGAGTGCTCAGCTTGAAGTTTTCGACAGCCCGCAGGGTGTGGACGCCGTAGTAGAGATCGTTAGAAACTTCTTTGGTGCCCAGCAGGTCTTCTTCAATGCGGACGTTTATGATGTCGCTCATTGTAATGCCTCAGAAATCAAATAAATGGAAATGATCCTCACCGAGTGGTCGCGAGTTCCTTGCGCACAGCTCATCCTGAAGCACCACACATCGAGTGGGGCGGTAGGGGAATAACTCCCCGATAACTGTCAGTGATCTTACCTCAATGGGGGTATCCCATGTTAGAGCTAGATCACTAAATTTGAGGGATTCCCAAATTTTTTGCGACGATTAAACATATGTTGCAAATGACCCAATTACTGTGACAGAACAAGGGACTCACGCCCAGTCATCTCAGGGGAATATTCCCTAAAATGACGGCTGGATCGCGCTTTACCTTGAAAAAGTCGATAGTTCCCCCATCTATTAGGAAAGAACGCCGCCTTCCGCCCTGATCGCAGGGAGAGGCGAGCGCCAGCCAGACTGGCCACCACATCAAGCCGTACTGAGGTCAATATGGGTAAGTTGTTTTTGTTATTTGTCGGCCTGTCTCTGCTCGAGCTGACCGTCATGATCCAGGTGGGGACCGTGATCGGTGCCTTGCCGACTGTGATACTCATAGTGCTGACCGCCATGATAGGCAGTTCGCTGGTGCGCAGTCAGGGGCTCAAGACCCTGATGGAAGCCCAGCAGCGGATGCAGGTCGGCGAGATGCCAGCCCGCGAGCTGATGGGCGGCATGATGCTGGCCCTGGCTGGCCTGCTATTGATTGTTCCGGGTTTTGTCACGGATCTGCTGGGTCTATTGCTGCTGTTGCCGCCGCTGCGTAGCCGTCTGGCCGACAAGCTGGTCAAGGGCGTCAGGGTACAAGGGGCCATGGGGGGCTTTCAGTCTCAAGGGCCTTACTCCCCATCGTCACAGTTGCGCGAGGAGTCCAGCACCATCATAGAGGGTGAATTCGAGCGCAAGGACAAGGAGTAGTCTCCTGCGGCCAAGGGGCATCGCTTCCGCACAAGAAATCTGAAGGGGCCGCATCAAGCGGCCTCTTGGTTCTCTGCGTGCGGGCATCGACATGTCTTGCGGGTGGAGAGAGCGAAAACATGGCGCAGCGGTTCAGCGGCGACCCTGATGGCAAAGCTGCTCGAAACGATGGCGGGCATAGAGCCAGGCCAGACAACCCGCCGCCAGGTTGGCGATGAGTATTCCCAGATAGATACCCTCTTCCCCGCCCAGCCTAGCGCCGATCCAGGCCCCGGGCAGCAAGAAACCAAACAGTCGCAAGCCATTGAACAGAAATGAGATGCTGGAGGCGCGCACCCCGTTCAAGGCGGAGGCCAGCAGCATCACCATGCCCTGAAAACCATAACCAATCGGTACCAGATGCAGATAGAGCACTATCAGGCGTATCACCTGCGGATGGTCACTGAACATATTGGCTATCAGGGGAGCCAGTAACCAGGTCAGCCCATAGATGGCGAGTTGCAACAGCAAGGCAAAACGCATGCAGAGCAGCAGGGCCGCCTTGGCTCTGGCCGGGTTGCCTGCCCCGCAGTTTTGGGAGACAAAGGGGGCCAGCACCGAGGAGAGGGCCATCATGACGATGAGCAGCAGGGCTTCGACCCGGGAGGCCGCCCCGTAGGCTGCGACCACTTCGGTGCCAAGGCCGGCGAAGATGACCATCAGCACGGCATTGGCCAGGGGGTTGAGCATATTGGTGAAGGAGGCAGGCACGGCGACATGTAGCAGGGCCCGCCAGTGGACCAGCAGACGCTGGCGTGGCGAGAGTCGCCAGCGCAGCAGACCCTCCCTGTGCCGCAATATATAGAGGCTGACCAGCATGGCCATCAGCCAAGAGAGAGAGGTCGCGATGGCTGCGCCACTGATGCCCCACTCAGGGAAGGGACCTATGCCAAAGATAAGCAGAGGGTCCAGCACGCCATTGACCAGGCCCGCTACCGCCATCACCAGGCTCGGTGTCTTGGTGTCTCCGGTGGCGCGGATGGCGGCATTGCCGACCATGGGCAGTACCAGCATGGGTACCGTCAGGTACCAGATCAGCATGTAGTCATGAATGAGGGCGATCAGTGCCTCGCTCGCCCCTAGCAGGCGAAACAGGGGATTTATGGTGAGGGCGCCCAGCAGGGAGAGGGCAAGCACCAGCAGTACGGCGAGAAACAGACTGTCGGTGACCAGATGGGCGGCCTCTTCATGTCTGCCCTGACCCAGGGTGTGGCCAATCAGGGCCGAGAGCCCGGCCCCGAGTCCCATGGCCAGAGACGTGACCACGAAGGTCACCGGAAAGGTAAAACTGATGGCGGCCAGTGCCTGGGTGCCCAGCATGCCGATGAAGAAGGTATCGACCAGGTTGAAAGCCAGTATGGCGATGATGCCAAGGATCATGGGCCCCGTCATGCGCAGCAATACGGCAGGCATGGGGGCAGTCAGCATGGTATTGGGTCGGGTCAAAGGCTCGTCTCTTCACGGCTGGAAACTGAGGTCTGGTTTGCCGAAAGACAAACTCGGGTCCATGGCAGGGCACGGCGATCCATCGAAGATATTCATGGTACGTGAAAAACTTTTTTTTGTATCCGCCCTTGAAGGGGAGGCATAAGTGCCCCACATCTGGGTCATATGCAATTTGGCCAGGAATGGCCATTCCTCAAGTAACAAAGTGACTCATTTTGGGAGAGTTATCGATGAAAATTCGTCCACTGCACGACCGCGTCATCATTAAGCGCATCGAAGCTGAAGCTAAATCCGCTGGCGGTATCGTCCTGACTGGTACTGCGGCTCAGAAGTCCACCCGTGGTGAGGTTCTGGCCGTGGGGACTGGTCGAATTCTGGATAATGGCGAAGTGAAAGCCCTCGCTGTCAAAGTCGGCGATAAGGTGATCTTCAACGAAGGTTACGGCGTCAAGAGCGAGAAGCTGGACGGTCAGGAAGTGTTGATCCTGTCCGAAACCGACATCCTGGCGATCGTCGAAGCGTAATTTTCCCTTCCCCCGAATTGACTAAAGGATTCAAGAATCATGGCAGCTAAAGAAGTTAAATTTGGCAACGAAGCTCGCATCAAAATGCTGGAAGGCGTCAACATCCTGGCCGATGCCGTTAAAGTGACCCTGGGCCCGAAAGGCCGCAACGTCGTGCTGGACAAGTCCTTCGGCGCCCCGACCATCACTAAAGATGGCGTCTCTGTTGCCCGCGAAATCGAGCTGGAAGACAAGTTCCAGAACATGGGTGCCCAGATGGTCAAGGAAGTCGCTTCCAAGGCCAACGACGCCGCCGGTGACGGTACTACCACTGCTACCGTACTGGCTCAAGCCATCGTCAACGAAGGCCTGAAAGCCGTCGCCGCCGGCATGAACCCGATGGACCTGAAGCGCGGTATCGACAAAGCCGTCGTGGCGGCCGTTGCCGAGCTGCAGTCCCTTTCCCAGCCTTGCGCCGACAGCAATGCCATCGCTCAGGTGGGCACCATCTCCGCTAACTCCGACGAGAAAGTGGGTGCACTGATTGCCGAAGCCATGGACAAAGTAGGCCGTGATGGCGTCATCACCGTTGAAGATGGTCAGGGCCTGGACGATGAACTGGCCGTAGTGGAAGGGATGCAGTTCGATCGCGGCTACCTCTCCCCCTACTTCGTCAACAAACCGGAAACCGGCGCCGTCGAGCTGGATGATCCTTTCATCCTGCTGGTCGACAAGAAAGTCTCCAACATCCGCGAAATGCTGCCGGTGCTGGAAGGCGTGGCCAAGGCGGGCAAACCCCTGCTGATCGTCGCCGAAGACGTGGAAGGCGAAGCCCTGGCGACCCTGGTGGTCAACACCATGCGCGGTATCGTGAAAGTGGCTGCCGTCAAGGCACCTGGTTTCGGTGACCGTCGCAAGGCCATGCTGCAAGATATCGCCATCCTGACCGGCGGTACTGTCATCTCCGAAGAGGTGGGCATGGAGCTGGAAAAAGCGACCCTGGAAGATCTGGGCCGTGCCAAGCGCATCGTCATCACCAAAGAGAACACTACCATCATCGATGGTGTGGGTGATGCGACCCTGATCGAGAGCCGTGTTGCCCAGATCCGTCAGCAGATCGAAGAGACCTCTTCCGATTATGACCGCGAGAAGCTGCAAGAGCGCGTAGCCAAACTGGCTGGTGGCGTTGCCGTGATCAAGGTCGGTGCTGCCACCGAAGTTGAAATGAAAGAGAAGAAAGCTCGCGTTGACGATGCCCTGCACGCCACCCGCGCTGCCGTAGAAGAAGGCGTGGTTGCCGGTGGTGGTGTTGCGCTGGTACGCGTAGCCGCCAAACTGGCTGGCCTGCGTGGCGACAACGAAGACCAGAACGTGGGTATCAAGGTTGCCCTTCGCGCCATGGAAGCCCCGCTGCGTCAGATCGTAATCAACGCCGGTGAAGAAGCCTCCGTCATTGCCAACGCCGTGAAGAACGGTGAAGGTAACTTCGGCTACAACGCTTACACCGAGCAGTACGGTGACATGCTGGCCATGGGTATCCTGGATCCGACCAAGGTGACTCGTTCTGCCCTGCAGTTTGCCTCTTCCATCGCCGGCCTGATGATCACCACTGAGTGCATGATCACCGACCTGCCGAAGAAAGATGGCCCTGCGATGCCTGATATGGGCGGCATGGGTGGCATGGGCGGCATGATGTAATCTCGCTCTCGTCATTAAACGGCTCGCATTGGCGGGCCGTTTTTTTTTAGGGCGGCTAGACTGAAAGTATTGATAATAAAATCATTGGTGTATTTATGATAAAGATTGGGCTCATCCCTCTGCTATTTTGCCTTGCTGGCCCGGCCATGGCCCTGGAGGCGCCGCAAGGCCCCGTGATATTGACCGTTTCCGGCAATGTGAATACCGAAGGGACACCCGCTGGCAAGGTCGAGCTGGACCTCTCGCTCATTCAGTCCCTGCCACAGCACGAAATAGTCACCAGCAATCCCTGGGTGGACAAGCCTCATCACTACAAAGGCCCCAAGGTGGCAGATCTGCTTGCTGCCCTTGATGCCAAGGGCAAGAGCATCACCCTTACAGCCCTCAACAGTTTCCAGATCAAGGTGGATTGGGAGACCGTAAAGCGATATGACCCCATTTTGGCGTGGCAGGACGATGGCATCACCATGCGGGTACGTGACAAGGGGCCCCTTTGGTTTATCCTACCCTTGGATCAATATCCGGAACTCAAGCAGTCTGCCTTTACCGATATGATGATCTGGCAGTTGAGTGCTCTCGATATTCAGAACTGACAAGGTGGGTGTGCGGGTGAAAAGAAAGAGTTGGCCACTGTTGCTCATTCTCTATATTTCCATCCTCTCATTCACGGGGAGCACCCTCTATTGCCTGGTGCAGATCCAGAATGCGACTCGGGTCATGGAGAAGTACACCTACGACGTCTCCTGGGCCTTGATGCAGTTACAGCTGGAGCTAGGGCGTTTCCTCAACTCGGTCGAGCTCTATCACTATGGCGGCATAGACCACGACACCCTGATGCTGCGCTATGACATTTTGTGGAGCCGCACCCCGGTATTGCTGAGTGGGCAACTGCGCGAGAGTCTGTACGACAAGCAGAAAGCCTTGCGTCTGGTGCAACTCATCGAGAGCACTATTCGCGAGCTGGAACCTCGCATCCTGGCCCTCAAGAGCGGCAGTGGCGACTATCAGCAAATCATGATGCGGCTCTCGCCTCTGCAAGAACCGCTCTCCTACTCCCTTGCCTCCGTGATGCAACAAAACATCAAGGTATACACCAGTAACGACCAGCGTTTCGGTACTTTGCGCAACTCTCTGCTGCTCATGGTCAGTGGCTTGCTGGTATCGGTGATCATGCTCAGTGTGTTGCTGATCCGCGAGGGGAGGCGGCACTATCGGGAGGCTCGCCTTGACCCACTCACCGCACTCTCCAATCGCCTCGCGCTACTGGAACAGATGGAGGAGTGCGTCACCCGGGAGCAGCCCTTTGGCCTGGTGCTGATCGATATCAACGAGTTTCGCGATATCAACAGCAAGTTTGGCTATAACATCGGCGATCTGCTGTTGCAAGAGCTGGCTCGACGGCTCGATACGCTTTGTAATGACAGTGAATGGGTTGCACGACTGGTGGGGGATCAATTCGCCATCATCCAGAAGGACAGCAGCGATCTCAAACAGGTACGTGAGCTGGTCGCTCGCGTCTTGCATGCAGTGAAACAGGATATCCCCCTGGATCACTATCCGTTTCGGCTGGAAGTGGGGATTGGCATCGCCTTCTACCCCATGGACAGCGAGGAGACTCAGGACCTGCTTAGCCGAGCCGAGCAGGCGCTGTTCCACAGCCGCAAAACCCATGTGCCTTATGTCATCTATGACAAGTCACTGCAAAACGAGACGGCGCGGCGCAAACACCTTGCCTCCGACATGGTGGTGGCGCTCGAACGCAATGCCCTCGAACTTTACTATCAGCCCATCATCAATTTGGAAACCGGACGCTGTGAAGCCGTCGAGGCTCTGCTGCGCTGGCGTCATCCTGAACTGGGCTTCATTCCGCCCAACGAGTTGATCCAGGTGGCCGAGGAGTTCCAGTTGTCTGAGAAACTGGGGGGGTGGGTACTCAATACCGCCTGTGCTCAGCTTTACCAGTGGCAGCAACTGGGTCTTCTTGACCTGCAGATGTGTGTCAATATCTCCCCCGGTATGTATCAGCGCAGCCTGCTCAAGCTGGTCGCCAAGGCTCTGATGGAACATCACATTTCTGCCCCTCATCTGGTGCTGGAAGTGACGGAAGACACCACAATGCGCGAGGTGAAAAATTCACTGCAATTGATGCAGGATCTCAGTCAGCAAGGGGTACAGCTGGCGCTGGATGATTTTGGGACAGGTTACTCCTCGCTCAGTTATCTGCAGAAGCTGCCAGTGAACAAGGTGAAGATCGACAGATCCTTTATCCAGGGGATCGACACCTCCACTGAGGCCTCGGAGCTGGTTGCCAACATTTGCCGACTGGGGTCCATGCTTGGCAAGACACTCGTATGTGAGGGAATTGAAACTCAGGCTCAGCTCGATGTGTTGCGCGGACTGACCGACATCCATCTTTATGGTCAGGGTTATCTGTTCAGCCGTCCGGCGCAGGCGGAGGCGGTGTACCAGACACTGCTTGAGATGGAGGAACGCTGGTTGGATGGCAAGGTGCCAAGTAGAGCCTGTAACAGCTAAACCATTAAGACTCATGGTTCTGCCAGCATGGCCGATAGCCATAGGGCAGGAGGAATGCAAATGGAAATATCTGGTTCAACATCTTATGGCAGTGCCCTCATGGTCGCCAGCCTCGCGAAGAAGCAACAAACCCAAGAGGGGCAAACCGCCCTGGCCTTGTTGCAGGGAGCCGCCGAATCGGCACAGGCACCCAAGAGCACAGCTGGCAGTACCCTGGGTAGCAACATCAATATTCACGTATGATGCCAAGCAATAAAAAAGCCTCGGTCTGTGGACCGAGGCTTTTTCGTTCTGGCGCTTGCCTGATGCAGATTAACCGGCGAATGGCGCTGGTGCTTCAAACGTCATCCGCTCCCCGCTGCGCGGATGGCTGATGGTCAGCATGGCCGCATGCAGGTAAAGGTGGGGCGCCGCAGCGAGAGCCTCGGGGTGGGCATAGAGGTTGTCTCCCAATATGGGGTGCCCCAGCTCCAGCATGTGTACCCGCAATTGATGGGATCGGCCAGTGATGGGCATCAGCTTGATCAAGCTGTTGCCGTTTTCCACTTTCAGCTTCTCCCACAGGGTCAACGCATGGCGTCCCTCCTCAAAATCTACCTTTTGCTTGGGACGGTTGGGCCAGTCCACGCACAGCGGCAGATCTACCTGACCCGAGCTGGTCAAGGGTTCACCCCACACCCAGGCAAGATAGTGCTTCTCGGTCTCCCGCTCGCGAAACTGCCTGCTTAACTCGCGATGGGCATTGGGATTGAGAGGGATCACCAATACACCCGTGGTAGACATGTCGAGGCGATGAGCCGCGGCTGCCTTGGGGTGTTGCTGCTTCACCCGGTGCAAGACACTGTCTTCGTTTTCTGGGCCACGCCCTGGCACGCTGAGCAGGCCGGTCGGCTTGTTGACCACCATGATGTCTTTATCCTTGAACAGGATATCGAGCCAGGGCTCCAGGGGAGGGCAATATTCGAACATAGCGTCTCGCATCAAAGGTTAAGGTGGGGACTAGTCCCCAACAGTTATGGGTCACCACGATACTAAAGTGCATGGCATCCAGCTTGAGCTGGGGCTGGCCGCGTCGACTTCAGTATCTTGTTAGTTATGGGTCACCACGATAAAGCGGATGGCATCCAGTTTGAGCTGGGTCTGGTCTATCAAGTGATGCAGCTCGGCTTGCAGGTCACGCAGATAGTCGAGCTCACTGTCGCGCACGTTCGGGTTGATGGCCTTGAGTGCTTCGAGCCTGTCCAGATCCTGTTGCAGCGTCTGCGCCATTTGGCCACGAGCCTCGTCGACGATACTCATTTTCAGTTGTTCGGCAATGGCTTGTCCCTTGCCGATCAGACCGTGGATCACCGGTTGCGAGGCGGTCACCAGCTTGCTCCCCAGGTGGCGGTTGACTGGGGTCAGTTGGCGATTGAAGGCATCAAACGCCACTTTTTCTCCCAGATTCTGTCCGTTCTTGTCCATCAATAGCCGGATCGGCGTCGGTGGCATGAAGCGGTAGAGCTGGGAATGTGCGGCAGATTCGGCCACAAAGATGAGCTCCAGCAAGATGGAGCCTACGGGGAGTGCCTTGTTCTTGAGCAGCGCGACCGAGGTTGCACCTATCTCCGACCCCAGAATCAGATCGATACCGCCCCGCAGGATGGGGTGATCCCAGGAGAGGAAGAACATATCGTCTCTAGACAGGGCGGTATCCCTGTCAAAGGTGACTGTCATGCCGTCATTGGGCAGGCCAGGGAAGCTGGAGACCAGCATATGATCACCCGGCGTCAGCACCAGGGCGTTCTCACCGCGATCGTCCTGATTGACGCCTATCTCATCGAACATCTTGAGGGCAAAGGAGATCATGGCGGTGTCGCCATCCTCTGCGGCCAGCTTGTCGGCCAGTTGTTGGGCTGCGTCACCCCCGCTGGAGTGGATCTCCAGCAGACGATCGCGTCCTTGTTCCAGACGAGCCTTGAGTGGCTCGTGGAGTGCCCGGGTCCGGGTCAGCAGCTCGTCGAGCTCGGCTTGTTCACCGCTGTTGGCGGCCAATAGCTCGAACAACTGATCGCGGACCTCCTCGAACACGGGGCGTGCGGTGGGGCAGGTCTGCTCGAACGCATCCATGCCATCGTGATACCAGCGCAACAGGGCTAGCTGGGCGCTGCCTTCCAGATAGGGAACATGGATTTCGACCGTGTTTTGCTGACCGATACGGTCGAGGCGACCAATACGTTGCTCCAGCAAGTCCGGGTTCAGCGGCAGATCAAATAGTACCAAGTGACCTGCAAACTGGAAGTTGCGCCCCTCCGAGCCTATCTCGGAGCAGATCAGCACTTGGGCGCCGCCATCTTGTTGGGCGAAATAAGCTGATGCCTGATCGCGCTCCAGAATGGACATGCCCTCGTGGAACACAGTGGCACGTATCCCTTCGCGGGTGCGCAGCGCCTCTTCCAGAGCGAGGGCTGTGGAAGCTTCGGAGCAGATCACCAAGACTTTCTGCTGGCGGGCACCGAGCAGCAGCTCCAGCAACCAGGTGATGCGGGGGTCAAACTGGGTCCAGCTGGCGCTATCGCCCTCGAACTGCTGGTAGATCTTCTCGGGGTAAAGATAACGCAAGGCGCGAGCCTGCAGATCGCCGCCGTTACCACCCATCATGCTCATTACCTTGATGGCTGTCTTGTACTGATCCGGCAGCGGCATGGGGTAGACGTTGAGATGGCGCTCGGGGAAGCCCTGGATATTGGCTCGGCTGTTGCGAAACAGCACCCGGCCAGTGCCATGCTGGTCGAGCAGCGTGCTGACCGCCTGCTGACGCGCTTTGCTGTCGCTCAAATCCAGCCCTTCGAGCTGATTGGCAAGGAGCTGTTGTGCGTCATCGCTCAAGGGCTCGCCAGTGAGCAGCGCTTGGGCGGCGGCTGCGACCTGGCCATAAGCCTGCTCCTCTGCCAAGAAAGCCTCGTAGTCGTAGAAGCGCTCAGGATCGAGCAAGCGTAGCCGGGCGAAGTGGCTTTGATGGCCCAGCTGATCCGGGGTGGCGGTCAGCAGCAGCACGCCCGGTACCTGTTCGGCCAGGGCTTCAACCATTTCATAGGCTCGGCTCGGGGCATCGCTGCTCCACTCCAGATGGTGCGCCTCATCGACGACCAGCAGATCCCACTCAGCCTCCAGCACCTGTTCAAAGCGGCGGCGCTTCTTGCGCAGGAAGTCCAGGCTGCAGATCACCAGCTGTTCGGTCTCGAATGGGTTTTCCGCATCGGCGAAGGCCTCAATGCAGCGCTCCTCGTCAAACAGAGAGAAGTGCAAATTGAAGCGGCGCAGCATCTCGACCAGCCACTGATGCTGCAGTGTTTCAGGCAACAAGATGAGCACCCGTTGGGCACGGCCGGAGAGCAGCTGCTGATGGATGATCATCCCGGCTTCTATGGTCTTGCCCAGGCCGACTTCATCGGCGAGCAGAACGCGCGGGGCATAGCGGTGGCCCACTTCATGAGCAATATAAAGCTGGTGCGGGATCAGGCTGACTCGCCCCCCGGCCAGGCCACGGGTCGGATTGCGACGGCGCTTGTGCTGATTGTTGAGCGCTTCATAGCGCAGGGTAAAGCGGGACATGCGGTCTATCTGACCGGCGAACAGCCGCTCCTGCGGCTTGTTGAACTTGATAAAGTTACTGAGAAACACTTCCTTGAGTGCCACAGGCTCACCGGTATCGGTGCGTGTGCCTACATATATAAGGAGGCCATCCTTTTCCTGCACTTCGTCGACGGTCAGGGTCCAGTCCTCGTGGCTGGCAATCTGATCGCCTACATTGAAGCTGACCCGGGTCACGGGGGCCTCTTCTTTGGCATACATGCGGTTTTCACCGGTAGCCGGGAACAACATGGTCACCATACGGCCTTCGACAGCCACTACAGTACCCAATCCCAGATCCGTCTCGGTATCACTAATCCAACGCTGGCCAAGTGCAAAAGGCATTAAACTCTCCAAAGCCCAAGAGTGTGTCACAACAAAGGGGCGCTATATTACCCGAAGGCGTAAGCACTATCACCATGGTTATAGTAGCTGGCCTTGCCGGGGGGCTGATGGATAGCAACAGAGTCCATTTAACCCGGACAAGAGGCTGTTTGCCGCGGTCATGCTCAATAATTGAGGGTTTTGCTGCTTTTAACAGCGAACGAACTCGAAGTGTCATATTTATGTCATTTAGCCC